>JBKBQA010000005.1:0-277531 GCA_046292765.1 Alcanivoracaceae bacterium
TTGAACCCGGTATCGGAGGAAGAAAAGCGCAAAGCAGCTTAACGGTTAAACGCGACAACTATCTTGAAAAACACCGCATCATCCTGATCTCGCCACTTGGCAGCCCAGCCTGATCCGTCAGGTCACAAGCTCAATACATATTCTTCTTGTAATCCAGCTCCAGGCCCTTCGCCATGGCACCGGGCAATGACACCGCGGCCCTCGCCACCTTTGCCTGCAAGGAGCTTTCACTGCTCTGCTTTATATGAGCCTTGAATATCTCCGCAGGCACCAGCTCTTCAGGTCCATTTTCTGCAGGCCATAACGCTGCGTTTTCAATGGCGGCGCTCGGCTTGATGTGCTTTGAGGCCACCGCCACTCTTGTCACAAGGCTCGGCGTCTTGCCTTGCACTTCGAATCGTTGCAGCAGGTCTTCATCATCACGAACCTCTGCGTCGCCCTTGATCTCAAGAATATGCTTGTGGCCTGGCACCAGAGCAATGATGGCGACCGCTGGCTGTTCGAGAATATTGTGGAAGCTGTCGATTCTGCGATTGCCGGGCCGGTCCGCATAGCTGATAAAGCCACCCTGCTCCTGAATCAGGAAGTTCTCCGGATCGCCCTTCGGGCTGACATCGACCTGACCACTGCTGTTAATGGTCGCCACGGCGAGAAAGGTAGACTTGCTGACGAACTTCGCCGTGTCATCAGGAAATGCCGCCACTTGCCGGGCAAGCCAGAAGCCGGATCGGCGGAAAGATTTGGCGCAATGCAGGTAGCACTCTTCGACTTCCAGCGTCGCCTTGCCATCCTCCGTGGCAGACACCTTGCCATTAACGCGCAGGGTTTCCTCCATGCCGCTGACCAGAAACAAGGCGCCAAACGATACGCCTTGCTGAACCATACCGGCATCGTCCAGTGCGGCCAGAGGCAGGAGCAAATGACGGGGGTCAGCGGCGGAGACAAAGCCTTTCTCGCCACCCGCTGCTGTCAGCTGAATATCTCCAGCTTTGCCAAAAGCGATAAACGCGAAGCTTGAATGCGACAACCAACGGCTGGCGTGTTCATCGACATGGTCAATGACTTTAAGATCTCGAGGGGCATGCGACTTTCCGACCCTCTTCTGCACCTGGTCAATATTGGTGAGCTTCATATTGTTATTGTCCCCGGTTCCTTGGGATTTATTAGTATCATCAAAGTGTTGCGAGACAAAGTGGAATCGGCTCCCTTTGGAATTTCTGGCCCAGAGCGACCAACCCAATCACGCCGATCGGCGCAAACCCCACAATGACAATCCGACCGCAATCAGAGAGGCTAGCGCCACACTGGCAAACAGCGCCCCGACCACGGCCTCTTGCAGTTCACCGCCCACCAGACCATCGGTGGCAATCGGCGTCATCCGGCCCACGCCCAACGCCGCACCCGCCATGCAGGCAAGCCAGTTCATATAGCTGGAGTACAACCACGACCACTTAAGCCACGTCGCCTGCAACGCCGACAGCAAGAAATGTTCCCAGATTGCGCCCACCGCAATCAGCAGCACGCCACCCAGCATGGCAATGGTGTGGGCAGACAGCCCGAGCCTTGGCACCGCCATCTGCGGAATGACAAAGGCGCCCAGCAGGCCGAGCAGAATCAAAAAGAATGCATGACGGAACAGGCTGATGTTCATAAGTACTCCCTGATTTAACCGCAGCCACAGCCTTCAAGGTTCTCAGCAGCACCTGTCAGTGCGGATGTGGGATGGCCATCGCGTTTCCACCAGTCCAGCCCGCCGAGTAACTCCTTGACCCGGAACCCGAGCCGGGTCATCGCCAGCGCGCCTTTGGTGGAGGCATTGCAGCCGATGCCATCGCAATAGGTCACGATCAGGCAGGAGCGATCCAGGGCTACCGTGGATTCGGCCGTCATGGTGCGGTGGGGAATATTGATGGCGCCAGGGATGTGCTCGGCTGCGTAGGCAGAGGGAGCACGGGCATCAACGACGATGACCTTTTCGCCGGCATCCAGCATGACCTTCAGATCCCAGGAGTCGGTTTCGAAGGTGAGTTTGTGTTGGTAGTAGGTTTCCTGATCCATGGGGTTATACCTCCTTTCGGGGCTGCGGTGGCAAAAGCTCGTTATCGGTACCCCAGCTGCGCAACCAGTCATGCACGGCGTCACCGGACACCACCCTGCCCCGCACCACGGACTCCATGGCCTTCAGGGTTTCCTGCCACCGGGTCTGCTCTTGCTGCTGTGACCTTAACCTGACGGTCGTCACGCTCATGGGGTGCCCTCCATTCACAGGGGTACAACGTATTACTTTGCATTCCATCAGCACAACTGCCACGCCCCTCCATCCACCCGAGCCCGATGGAACCAGCCTGACGTTGACGATAATGTGTATGCCAGGAAAAGAGAGGGGTGCCTTATGAGCAAGCCAAATAAGATTCCTGAGTTCAAAACAGAGGCCGAAGAACGGGCATTCTGGGAAAGTCACGACTCTGCCGATTATCTGGATTGGCAGCAGGCAAAACCGGTATCCGGGCCAACCTTCAAGAACGTGCCTTCCAGTATTCTGGCTCCCGATGAAGATTCATAACGGCAATAATCAGCAGCTCTCCGGCTTCCTCTGAATAAAGCACCCCGTACGGGAACCTTCGCACTAATGCCCTCCGAACATCGCCATCAAGAACCGGCCAAGCCTTCGGGTACGTCAGCGCGCGCTGAACGGCTGAGTACACTTCAAGGGAAAAATCATATCCAAGGCCGGGTTCAACGTTTTCATAATAGCTAACAGCCTCTAGCAGCTCTTGCTCTGCGTGAGGATCGAACCGAAAGCTCATTGAGTGCGACCGCTCCAGATCTTCGCAAACACGTCTTCACCGGGAATGGTTTTGACCGCACCCGAGCGAATATCCTCAAGGCGCTTTCGTGCCACCAAAGCCCATTTCTCATCAATTCTGGACTCAGGTGGGTTCAAGCTGCGGAGGAGCGAATCAACGACAAGCGCCCGTTCCTCTACGGGGAGGGCCTCTGCCTGGTCAATTAACTCTTTTATGTTCATCTTCAACCTCTTTTGAGGATCTCTTCATCAGCGACTAGCCGCAGATCTCTGCTTATACTGTCCAACCGTCCAGACCCCGTCAACACAACTGCCACTGCTCCCTCAATCGCTTGTCCGACACCGGCATCCGTGTGCCCAGCTGCTGGGCGAACTGGCTCACCCGGTACTCCTCCAGCATAAAGCGGTAACGCACCAGCGGTTCCGGCTGTTGCCATAGCGGGCGGCCGGCGGCGCGGGCCTGATATTGCTGCCACAGGGCGTCTAGTTCGGCGGCCCGACTCGACAACAGGGCGCGGTCTTTGCCGATCTGGCCGCCGAGTTTGTCGATGCGCAGGCGGATGCCTTTCAGGTATCGGGGCAGCTCGTCGAGCCAGGGGGCCGGGGTCTGGCGCAGAAAGCCCTCGCCCATCAGGGCGTCGAGCTGGGCCTTGATGTCGCGGTGGGCGTGGGCCCAGGCGAGCGGGAAGTTGCGGTTCAGGGTGCGGTCGAGATCGGCGCGTTCGCTGAGCATGTCGCTGATCAGGGTGAGGCGTTTGTCGGCCACCGGCACGATGTCGCCGCTGTGTTGTTGCAGGCGGGCGGCGAAGGTTTCGGCGTCGCGGATCGGGTCATCGAGCTGGAAGTGGTCGGCGACGATGCGCAGCAGGGCGTCGTCGAGCATGGCTTTGGCCTGGCCGCCGAGCACGGCTTTCTGGAAGCCGGGCAGTTTTTCGCCGCGCTGGCGCAGTTCGCGATACTGCACGGCAAGGCGCATCCAGATCAGCCGGGCGCTGGCCCAGCGGTGCAACCAGCCGGCCTGGCTGGCGTCGCTTTGCCATTTCAGGGTGACCTGATCCTTGTCATCCACCAGCGCCGGCCACAGCCGCACTTCGACGCCGCCGTGGGGGCTGTCTTGCCATTCCGGCAAGGTTCCGAACACCCAGTCGCGGCCGCTGGGGCCGTCGTCGGGCAGCAAGGTGGGCACCACTTGTTGCATCTGTTCGGCGAATTGTTTTTTCAGGGCGGCCAGGTCCTGCCCTTCGGCCAGGGTGCGTTCGCCATCGACCACGCGGATATGAAAACGCAGGTGCGCTGGCAAGGTGTCTTCCGGCCATTCTTCCTGTTCGATCCGCACGCCGCTGAGGCTTTGCAGTTCGCGGGTGAGCGCGGGCAGCAGCGGTTCGCGGCCGGGGGTGAGGCGCGCCATCACGGCACGGACATAATCCGGCACCGGCACGAAGTTGCGGCGTTTTGCTTTCGGCAGCGCACGAATCAGCGCTTCGATGCGATCACTCAGCCAGCCGGGCACCAACCAGTCCAGATGCACCGGCTCCAGCCGATTGAGCAGCGCCACCGGCACCACAATCCAGACACCGTCCCGGCCGCTGCCGGGATCGAACTGGTATTCCAGCGCAAACTGCACACCGCCGGCGTTGAGATTGGCGGGGAACTGGTGCTCGTCCGCTGCATGCTGGCCGCCGAGCAGGAATTCCTCGCTCATGATCAATGCAGCACGGGCGGCGTCATCGGCCTTGTGACGCAGCCAGCTTTCCAGATGGGTGAGGCTGACGATGTCCTGTGGCAGGCGGGCGTCGTAGTACGCCACTTGCGCTTCTTCGTCGGCCAGCAGGTCGCGGCGACGCAGTTTGTTTTCTTCCTGCTGCAGGGCTTCGATGCTTTCGCGGTTGGTTTTAACGAAAGGCGGTTCGCGGCTGAGCGCACCATTGACCAGCCCTTCGCGAATCAACAGCTCGCGGGCCAGTGCCGGATCGTGCTGGGCATAGTTGATCTTGCGATCGCTGCGAATCAGCAGGCCGAACAGGCTGACCTGTTCGGTGGCCATCACCGTGCCGCGTTTTTTTGACCAATGCGGTTCGATATAGCTGCGCTTGACCAGATGACTGCCCTGCTGCTCGATCCATTCCGGTTCGATCTTGGCCAGAGTGCGGGCAAACAGGCGCGAGGTTTCCACCTGCTCGGCGGCCATCAGCCAGGGCGATTTGCTTTTCGACAGTGCCGAGCCGGGCCACAGTTGCGGTTTGCGGCTGCGGGTGGAGAGCCAGTCGCCCTCCTCCGTGCGTTTCAGGACATTGCCAAGCAGGCCGGTGAGCAGCGCGCGGTGGATCTGCTCGAAGGTCGCAGGGGTATTATTCAGGTTCGGATTCAGAGTCAGGTTCAGTTCGCGGCATTGCAGCAGCAGTTGATGGTGAGTGTCGCGCCACTCCTGCATGCGTAGCGGTGCGAGAAAATTTTTCCGCAGCAGCTTTTCATACTGGTTGCGTGACAGCGCCTCGCGCTGCTCTTCCGCCCACGGCCAGAGCTTGAGGAAAAACAGGAAATCGGATTCCTTGTCGGTAAACGGCTGATGGGCCTGATCGGCTTGCTGGCGTGCTTCCGGTGGGCGGTCGCGCGGGTCCTGCACGGCCATGGCGGCGACAATGATCAGCACTTCGCGCAGGCTGTTTTGTTCGGCGGCGGCAACCAGCATGCGGCCGAGGCGCGGGTCCAGCGGCAGTCTGGCCAGCTGCCGGCCGGTGGCGGTGAGCTGGTCCTTGTGCATGGCGCTGAGTTCTTCCAGCAAGCGATAGCCATCACGGATCAGGCTGCCTTCCGGCGGATCAATAAACGGGAAGTTGGCGATATTGCCCAGACGCAGCTCCGCCATCTGCAAAATTACTGCGGCCAGATTGGTGCGGCGGATTTCCGGTTCGGTAAAGGCGGGCCGGCGATTGAAATCATCTTCGTCATACAGGCGGTAGCAAACACCGGGCATCACCCGGCCACTGCGGCCCTTGCGCTGCTCGGCACTGGCCTGCGACACCGGCTCCACCGGCAGGCGCTGGACTTTCGATTGCACGCTGTAACGGCTGATGCGGGCGGTGCCGGCGTCGATCACATAACGAATACCGGGCACGGTGAGCGAGGTTTCCGCGACGTTGGTGGACAGCACCACGCGACGGCCACGGTGCGGGGCGAAGACGCGCTGCTGTTCTTGGGGTGACAGCCGTGCGTACAGCGGCAGGAATTCGGTGTCGCGGAATTCGCAGCGTTTCAGGTGGTGGTACAGTTCGCGGATATCACGCTCGCCGCTGAGGAACACCAGCATATCACAGGCCGGTGGCCTGCCCTTTTCGCGTTCCAGCTGTTCGATTTCGCGCAGCACATCTTCCACCTGACGGCTCAGCTCACGCTCGGCTTCCGCCGGGCGGTAATGCACGTCCACCGGATAGGTGCGGCCGGACACTTCAATCACTGGCGCGCCTGCAAAGTGCTTGGCGAAGCGTTCGTGGTCGATGGTGGCGGAGGTGATGATGACTTTCAGGTCCGGGCGCTTGGGCAGCAGCTGACGGATATAGCCGAGCAGGAAGTCGATGTTAAGGCTGCGTTCGTGTGCTTCGTCGATGATCAGGGTGTCGTACTGGTCGAGGAAGCGGTCGGACTGGATTTCCGAGAGCAGCATGCCGTCGGTCATGAGTTTGATCAGGCAGTCTTCGCCGACGTGGTCGGTAAAGCGCACGCGGTAGCCAACCAGGTCGCCGACGCTGGAGCCGATTTCTTCGGCGATGCGGCTGGAGACGGCGCGGGCGGCGAGCCGGCGTGGTTGGGTGTGGCCGATCATGCCGTCAATGCCGCGGCCGAGTTCGAGGCAAATTTTCGGCAGCTGGGTGGTTTTGCCGGAGCCGGTTTCGCCGGCGAGGACGACGACCTGGTGATCGCGAATGGCATTACGGATGGTATCGAGTTGTTCGACTACCGGGAGGTTTGGCCAGCTGAGTTTGGGTTGTCTTGCTGCTTTTCTTGCGCGTTTGGCGATTGAGCTGGTGATGTCAGTGGCGAGTTTTTTCAGGGCGTTGTCGTTTGGGGTTTGCTGCAGTTTTTCCAGACGGCGGCGCAGGCGGTGACGATCGACGCGCAGGCAGTCGGTGAGTTGTTGTTTTAGTGTGGTGATCGAGCGTTCAGTCAAAATCTGTTTAGTCCGTACTGAGTCTGGTTACGGTAAGAAGGTGTGGCAGTATCGTCGTCGGTCAGGGTGTCTGTCAGGGGGTGCCGGGACACGCCGTGAACCCATCCCTGGGGGCTTGCGTTCGGCATCCATGCCTCACACAGTCCCGTCACCCCCTGACAGACACCCTGACCTTGCATCCTGCTTCTTGCGAGATCGCTGGCCTTAGCTCATTTTCCGCGGACGCCCTGCGGTGCCCGCTCGCCGCACAATCCCAACGCCTCCTCAAAATCCGCGGAACACAAACCCTCACTTCCCGAGCCAGCTACGCCCCATGGAAGTCAAACCACCAGAAGCCACCGTCAGATACGCCAACGAAGCCTCCCCGGCATCCAGGCGAACTTTCACCCGCAACAACTCATCACGCCGAAACGCATGCACCTCAACATCATCGCCCGGCGAAAACTGCTGCAACTGATCATCCAGCTTGCGCGCATCGGTTTTCATACCATTCAGTGCGATAATCACATCCCCCGCTGACAACCCCGCCGCCATCGCCGCGCCCTGCTCAAACGCCACCTGAATCCGCGCGCCCATAACATCTTCGGCCACCCGCACACCGAGATTCAAAGGCGCCACACCATTACCCGGTTTGCCGCCCTGGTCCGCATGGCTCAGCGGTGCGCGCCAGTGCATATCCACACCCGCCTCTGCCAGCAGTGCGGCCAACGGCAACGGATCGGTGCTGTACAGCGCCAGATCAAAAAATTCCTGTAACGACTGACCGACCAACTCTTCCACCAGCACCTGAATACCCTGCTCCGGCACGCCCACGCCAGTGACACCATGTCGCTGCCACAGCAGGCGCATCAGATCATCGAGGCTTTTGCTGCCATCGGTGAGGCGCCGCAGAGTGAGATCGAGCGCCAGCGCGATCAGCGAACCCTTGGCGTAATAGCTGACGATGGCATTGCTGGCGTTCTCGTCCTGCTTGTAAAAACGCGTCCAGGCATCGAAGCTGGATTCGGTCACGGTTTGCCTGCTGGCACCACGGCCGCGGGCGACGCGGGAAATGCTCTGACCAAGCAGCTCCAGATAACTTTCCACGGTAATAGTGCCGCTGCGTAGCAGTGCCAGATCATCGTAGTAACTGGTGATGCCCTCAAAGGCCCAGAGCAGTTCGGTGTAATTCTCCTGCGCCAGATCGTAGGGGGTGAACGCCGCTGGCTTGATGCGCTTCACCATCCAGCTGTGAAAATACTCGTGGCTGCACAAGCCAAGATAGGTGCGATAAGCATCGCGCAACTTGTCCGGCGCGTCGCTGCGACGCGGCAGGTCGGCGCGGGCACACATCAGGCTGGTGGAATTGCGGTGTTCCAGGCCGCCATAGCCGTCCGGGGTCACCAGCGTCATAAACAGATAGTCGTCCATGGGCGGTTTGCCGCCAAACAGGGCAATCTGGTTTTTACAAATCGGCTGCAGATCACGCACCAGACGGGCAAGATCGGCGCCGCTGTGGCCACTGATCACCACCCGATGAACAATGCCGCCGGCCTCAAAGCGGGCATCCTCGAAGTGGCCCATCTCCACCGGATAATCGATCAACGCGTCGTAGTTGTCGGCGCGGAAACGGCCGAAATCCCACTCGCCACCGCTGACCCGGGGCATGCCGGTGGCAACGCGCCAGGTGGCGTAGCCGGCGCCTTCCGGGGGCAGGATTTCCACCTCGCAGGGCTGGTCTTCGTGGCCGATGGGCTGCAGGAACACGCAGGTGCCATTGAAGTAGCCGTGGCGGGTATCCAGATGGGCGCCACGCACCGACAGATCCCAGCCATAGACTTCGATCTCTACCGTTAGCGGGCCGCTGCAGGGCGCAACCTGCCAGCTGTCTTTGTCGAGCTTGGCCACCGCCACCGGCTCGCCGCCGCATTCGGCGCGCAGCGACACCACATGGCGGGCGAAATCCCGAATCATGTAGCTGCCGGGAATCCACGCCGGCATCCGCAGCACCTGCCCTTCCGGGGTTGGTACCGGCACTGTCACGGACACATGGAACAGATGGGCTTCAGGACGGCAAGGCTGAATGCGGTAACGAATCACGGGGCTCTCCGATAAACGAGCGCTGAGTATAGCAAATTCGCGCAACCACCCCGTGACGGCGGATGCGGGGACAAGTCAGAACGCCCAGCGAGGCCCGATCTGCCAGCTGACCTGATCAACCGTATCCCACTTCAGATAGCTGATGGAGAACTCAAGGGCGAACTGGTCAATCGGATGCAGGCGGCTGTCCAGACGGAACTCATGCAGCCCTCCTCCCGGCAGCGCTGCAACGCGCCAGCCAGGTGCCAGCACCACACCCGGCGTCGGGCGCCACTCCAGCCCCGCATCCAGCGCAGCAGCGCCCTCGACATTCTTGCGACGATTGCCGCTGGCGCTGCGCGTTGCCGCCGAGCGGAAGGCACCCAGCGCCACTGACCAGCGCGCCTGCTCGTTCAAGGAAAAGTACTGGCCCAGCACCAACCGCTGGTTGTCAAAGGAGGTCGAGCTGCGAGTGACGCCGGCAAAGTCATAGCCGACGAAACGGGACTCCCCCACGCCGACGGCAAAGCCGAGATAGACACCACCAAGATCCTTGTTATCGGGGGTATTGTACTTGCCGCCGAACCAGGTCTCGAAGCTGTTGCCTTTCACCTGGGTGCCCTGAATGCCGATACGCAGATGCTGGTTAAGCGACTGCCAGGATCGCTCGCTGCTGACCGCCGGTTCCGCCAGCGCCAGTGAACTGCACGTCAGCGCCAACGCGGTGCAGGCCATGCGCCACTGCATCATTCCCGAATCAGAGTGCATCACCTTGCTCCACCCAGATCAGTTCGTCGGTGGCAAAGCCGAGCTCTTGAGCACCCTCGACAAAACGCTGCCGCAGCGCTTCGTCCACCTCCGGGGTGCGTGACAGCAGCCAGAGGAAATCCCGCTTGTAACTGGTGATGAAGGCGTACTGGTAGCCGTCGTGGTCCAGCTCATAGATCACATAGGCGCCGTAGAAGGGGCCGAAGAACGACACCTTCAGATGACCACGGTCGGCGGCGCCGACAAAACGGGCGCGGCCTTCCGCCTGCTTCCACTCGCCTTTATCGGCATTGAAGCCACGGTTAATCACCCGCACGGAGCCGTCGTCTTTGAGGGTGTACTCGGCGGTCACCCGTGACAGGCCGCGTTCGAAGGAATGGTCGAGCCGGGCGATCTCATACCAGCGGCCGGTGTAGCGGTCGATATCAAAACCGGTGACCGGCTCGATGCCGGCGGGCAACCCGGTGCAGGCCGACAGCAGTATCACCATCATGACGAAAAGGGCGCGGACGGGGATATTCAGCTTCGGCAACATGATGTGCTCTCCACAACGGCAGTCGCCCATTGTCACCGCACCGCCTTGATAACGCCACCGCGCACCACAAAGGCATTGCATGGCTGCCGCAGGGCTGATATCAGATCATAAGTAACGGGGGACATATGACAAAAAAGCCAGCCATTGTGCTGATCAATGCGCTACTGGTGGCAGCACTGGTGTGGTGGCACCAGTCGACCTCCCCGTCCTGCACTCAAACGCCCTATTCCCTGCTGTTGCCGCTCGGCGGCGAGTATGGCGTTGACTGGACTATCAGCAACTATGTCGACCTGAGTGGCGGCGGCCCTCCGCTCGACTGGGGTGGCCATCAGGTGACCTACCGCGGCCACGAGGGCGTGGATTTCGTGGTGCCGCACTTTGGCTACATGGACGACGGCTTTCCTGTGCTGGCGGTGGCCGATGGCGTGGTGGAAGGTGTGGTAAGCCACCATAGCGACCGGCAGACACAGCGCGCCTCGCGGCAGTGGAATGTGGTCACGGTAAAGCACGACAACGGCTACACCAGCGTTTATGGGCATCTGCGCAAACAGTCGTCACAGGTACGTCCGGGGCAGCGCGTTCATGCCGGCGAATCGCTTGGGGTGATCGGCAGTTCCGGCGACTCGGACTGGCCCCATCTCCATTTCGAACTGCGCGACTGTCGTCAAGGAGTGGTGGATCCTTCCCGCGAGGGGCTCTGGTCGCAGATGCCACCTTATGTCAGCCCACTGCTGCTGATGGATGCGCGACTGTTTCCCTATCCGGGCAATGAGGCGGCCGTGAGAAAGCAGTTGCTGGACTATCCTGAACCGCCGGTCTTGATCGCCGCCACACAGCCGCTAACCTTTGCGCTGGTGCTGTCCGGCGGGCAACCCGGCAACACAGCGTCAGTGCGGCTGCGCCGTCAGGACGGCAGCATCGCCCGGGAGAACCTGTACCGGTTCGAGAATACCCACGGCTTTAGCTGGCGCTACTGGTGGTGGGATTTGAAGGGCGAATCCGGCACCCTGACGGCCGAAGCCCTGATCAATGGGGTGGTCCACTATCGCCATTCACTGAAGGTCGACTGATATGCGTTCACCCTTGCTCTCACTGATGCTGGCACTGATGTTGTGGCAACTGCCAGGCACCACCTTGCGGGCCGAAGAGCTGCAGGCAAACATCATCGACCGCTTCCCGCTGACTGATCAGCTCGCTGCGGACCAAAGCCTGTACCTGCGAATACGCTACTCAAGCCCGGAACCGGTGCGCTTTCAGGCCAGAGCGGTGGCAACCGGCAATCAACCCGCCGGCGCCATGATGAACCCGGCCCCGCTCTATCCGGCAGGTGACGGCGAAGCACTGGCATGGATCGGCTTCCGCCATGCAGCGGCGCCGGAGGGCATCGAAGTGCATGTCAGCAATCACAGCTGGAAAACGCTTGTCGTCCTGCCGCTACCTGCACCGCCGGTCTGGACTCCCTCATCCGCTCCTGCCGGGGTGATGCCGGATTGGGTAGAGCAGCTCAGCAGCCAGCAACAACAGATGACCAGCGAGCATTTGCAACGCGCCGGCCACAACGAGGGTGGCGACTGGCTGATTCTGCTGATGGCCTGGTCGGTGCCGGGTTATTTCTTGCTACAAGGTTGGGTCTGGTTGCGCTGGCAACCACCGTGGCGACGGGCAGGGCTGCTGCCCTTGTGGGCATCGCTACCGGTAACAGGCTACACCGTGTTTGCGCTGCTCATGGGGTCGAACCTCTGGCCGCTGGTGATGCTGTTTGTGATGCCAGTACTGACCATCTACCTGCTCGCCATCGCCGTGATCCGAACCCGCTTGTAGACGAGGCACTCCTTCCGCAAGGGGGCACCGAGAAACTCGTGATCGAAAGTTTGCCCCTGATTAACCCACCCATAAGCAGTCATGTCTTACACAGCAATCAACACTGGAGAGCTGGATCGGGATTAAGCGAAAAACCGGCAACCAATAAAAAAGGCGGGGCTTTCGCCCCGCCTCTTCTTCACACCGTTAAACCTTATCGAGATTAAACGTTCTCGAACTGGCCCATGGTGTTGTCTTTACCGCC
The DNA here is from genome assembly GCA_046292765.1 of Alcanivoracaceae bacterium. Classification (GTDB taxonomy): domain Bacteria; phylum Pseudomonadota; class Gammaproteobacteria; order Pseudomonadales; family Alcanivoracaceae; genus PGZG01. The sequence continues at coordinate 12,398 of JBKBQA010000005.1, forward strand.
AGCCTTCAGAGCCGCTTCACCAGCGAAGTACTCTTTGTGGTCATCACCGATGTTGGAACCGGCCATGTCCTGGTGCTTCACGGTAGCGATGCCCTGACGGATTTCCTTGCGCTGAACGCCTGCAACGTAAGCCAGCATGCCTTCTTCGCCGAAGTAACCCTTGGCCAGGTTGTCGGTGGACAGAGCGGCAGTGTGGTAGGTCGGCAGCGTGATCAGGTGGTGGAAAATACCTGCTTCACGGGCTGCGTCGCGCTGGAACGATGCGGTGCGCTTGTCAGCTTCAATGCCCAGATCGGTGTTGTCGTAGTCAGCGCTCATCAGCTTGGCGCGATCGTACGCAGACACGTCCTTGCCTTCCTTCTGCATGGCATCAAACACCTGCTGACGGAAGTTCAGGGTCCAGTTGAAGGACGGGCTGTTGTTGTAAACCAGCTTGGCGTCCGGCACCACTTCGCGGATGCGGTTAACCATTTCGGCGATCTGACCAACGTGCGGCTTCTCGGTTTCGATCCACAGCAGATCGGCACCGTTTTGCAGGCTGGTGATACAGTCGAGGACAACACGGTCGATACCGCTGCCTTCCTTGAAGCAGAACAGGCCGGAAGCCAGACGCTTCGGCTTCAGCAGTTTGCCGTTCGCCTTGATGACCACGTCGCCGTTCTGGATGTCGTCAGCGCTGGTGATGTAGTCGCCGTCGAGGAAGCTGTTGTACTGGTCGCCCAGGTCGCCCGGTTCGTTGGTCACGGCGATCTGCTTGGTCAGGCCAGCGCCCAGCGAGTCAGTACGGGCAACGATAACGCCGTTGTCGATACCCAGCTCAAGGAACGCGTAGCGAACAGCGTTGATCTTGGCAAGGAAGTCAGCATGCGGAACGGTGACTTTGCCGTCCTGGTGACCACACTGCTTCTCGTCGGATACCTGGTTTTCGATCTGGATACAGCAGGCACCGGCTTCAATCATCTGCTTGGCCATCAGGTAGGTGGCTTCAGCGTTACCGAAACCAGCGTCAATGTCGGCAATGATCGGGACAACGTGGGTTTCGAAGTTGTCGATTTTGTTGATGATCTCGGCTTCAGCCTTGGCGTCGCCCTTGGCGCGGGCAGCGTCCAGGTCGCGGAACAGGTGGTTCAGTTCCCACGCATCAGCTTGCTTCAGGAAGGTGTACAGCTCGCGGATCAGGTCGGCTACGCTGGTCTTCTCGTGCATGGACTGGTCCGGCAGCGGGCCGAACTCGCTGCGCAGGGCAGCCACCATCCAGCCGGACAGGTACAGGTAGCGACGCTTGGTGGAGCCGAAGTGCTTCTTGATCGAAATCAGCTTCTGCTGACCGATGAAGCCGTGCCAGCAACCCAGCGACTGGGTGTACTGGGAGGAATCTTTATCATAGGCAGCCATGTCTGCGCGCATGATGTTGGCGTTGTACTTGGCGATGTCCAGATGGGTGTTGAAACGGTTCTGGAGACGCATACGCACGGCGGATTCAGGGTTGATCGCCTGCCAGGTTTTATTGGCCTTGACGACCTTGGCGAGGGATTCGACGTCTTTGCTGTATGACATGGTCTGATCCTTTGGTTGAGGGTGGCACACACCAGCCGAACCCCAGATTCCGGGTTCGGTGCCAGTGAGGCGCGCATTCTAGGCCGGGTATTTCCATAATCGTAATTGATATTTGATATACCCATCATTCACGATATGAATATCCATGAAAATCATACGGTTGTGATTTATCGACTTTGCTCAAGATGGCAGCAACACCACGGCCACTGCCCATCCCGCCACCAACATGATGCCTGACCACAGATGAAACTCGCGCCACAGACCAGGCTGACGAGCCAGTCTCAGGGCAATCAGGTTGGCCAGTGAGCCAATGGCGACGCCAAAACCACCGACACTGACCGCCCAGGCCAGAGTTCGCCAATCGTCGGTGAACGCAGCCAGCAGCAAGGTCGCCGGGACGTTGGATATCACCTGAGACAGCCCGATACCGACGCTGAACTCGCCGCCGGGCACCGCCAGCAAGGCGGTCGGCACCAACGTCTGCAGGGCAGGCAACCCGGCGAGCAGGCCCAGATCCACGAACATCAGCACGAAGACCAACAGCAACAACCAGTCGATCCCGGCCAGCACCGCTCGAAACCGGCACAGGAACAGGCCAAGCACGATCAGAGCAGCCGCCACCGCATAGCCCATATCCGTCGCCAGCAGGAATGGCGGGTACAGCAGCAGTGCCAGCCACAGCAAGCTGCGATCCCGCGGCAGCGATGCCGGTTGGGGGTGGCTGGCAAGGGCATGGGCAGGAAAGGCAAACAGCACCAGCAGCGACAGCACCGCCATCAGCGCCGCGGCCAGCGGCAGCATGGCCAGCAGGAAGTCACCGAAACCGATCGACCAGAACTGCCACATGAACAGATTCTGCGGATTGCCCATGGGGCTCACGGCAGAGCCTGCGTTGACAGCCAGCGCCTCGAAGATCACCAGACGCCCCACCGGCAGATCTGCCACCGCGCGCAACGACAGCGTCAGCGGCACCACAATGAACAACGCCACATCATTGGTGACCACTGCTGCCAGTGCCGCTGACAGCCACACCAGCAGCAGGGCAAGACGACGCTGCCCCTTCGCTCCCGCAATCAGGCGCTGGCCGAACGCGGTAAGGTAACCGCTCTCCTCCAGCGCGCGACTGAGCACCATCAGACCAGCCAGTGCCGCCACCGTGCGCCAGTCCACCAGCGACGGCAGTTCCTGCCAAGCCCGGCCACTCCACCACCACAGCGGTAATAGCGCCAGCAGCAGCACCAGCAGCAGAACATCTTCCGTGAGCCGTGAAAGCAGGCGTGGCAGCACTGTGCAGGGTTCCACCAGAAAGTATTGCGGCAAGCCTACCGTGAACCAATTCGGCCAGCTATCTCGCATCATGACTGTATTTGCCTGATGCTGCCCGACAGTGGCGCGACTAGAATGGCGCATCACCCGGGAGCACGCCCATGACGCTTGATTATCTGAACGCCCATGATGGACACCGTATTGCGCTACACCAGTGGCACAGCACTGTTGAGCCGCGCGGGCTGGTATTGTGGCTGCACGGCATGGCCGAGCATGGCGCTCGCTACGCACCACTGGCAGCCGCACTGAATGCCAGCGGCTGGCACCTTTACGCGCCGGACCATCGCGGTCACGGCGCCAGCGTGGCGGACAACGAGCTACGCGGCCATTTTGCCGATCAGGACGGCTGGGATGCGGTTGTCAGTGACGTCAGTTTGCTGATCAACCAACTCCGCAAGCAGCACCCGGGCCTGCCACTGGTGCTGGGAGGACACAGCATGGGCAGCTTTATTGCCCTGTCCGTAGCGGAGCGGCTTGGCAGCCAGCTGGACGGGCTGATTCTCTGTGGCAGCGACTACAAGTCGCCATGGCTGTGGAAGCTCGCGCTGCTGCCGGTGAGTCTGGCGCGCTGGAAGAACGGACCGCGTGGCACCAGCGCACTGATCGCTGCACTGACTTTTGATGCATTCGCCAAAAAAATCCCGCACCGACGCACCGCGTTCGACTGGCTAAGCCGTGACCCGGTGGAAGTTGACAAGTACATTGCTGACCCCTGGTGCGGTCACGACTGCACCACGCAATTGTGGCACGACCTGATCAGTGCACTGGCCTCTATTGATGCGCCGGCCACGCTTCGCAAGATGCCCCCGTCTCTGCCAGTGATGTTGGTAGGCGGCGACAACGACCCCATGAGCGGCAACGGCAAGGGCATGCCGGCGCTTTACAAGGCGCTGCACAAGGCCGGCCTCGCCGATCTCACCTTTGGTCTGTTTGTGGACGGTCGCCACGAAATCCTGAACGATCTGTGCCGGGATGAGGTGCTGGAAGAGATCAAAATCTGGTTGGCGCGCTAACTGGCAGCGCCCCAGTCACTCAGAATTCGTACATAAACGCAGTGACGTACTGACTGTTGGTTTTCTCCCGGTCGATGACCGGAGTCGCCAGCAGGTTCTGCGGTGGCTCACTGTCGTGGCGCAGGTTGTAGCTCACTCTCATCCGCAGCGAACCAGTTAAGCGCACCACGAAGCCGGTATCCAGCAAGGCCCGGTAGTCATCAACGTTGTCCATGTCCGGCTGCAGGTACAGGGTGCCATACCAGTTAACCTGTTCATTGAGCTGATGCTGATACGACCAGTAGTTATTCAGCCGCCAGGTTTTCTGGCGATCGGTAAAGGTGCCAAGATCAGTGCGCTCCCATTCATGGAATACGCCGAGCCCCATATACACGCTATAGCTGTCTTCCGTATAAAGAAGCTGGAACCGGCCGCCTGCACCCGCCAGATAACGTGATAACAGATTGGCAAACTCATTTTCCTGAAACTGGACAAAGCCCTCACCCGCCAGCCGCTCGCTGTACTGATGAATGGCGCGCAGGTGGGCAAAGGCTTCATCGGCAGTTTTCACCCCCTGAGAGCGGGATTCCGCCGCCTGCAGCACACCGAAAATGGTATTTTTATCGGCGCGAAAGCCAAGCCGCCCACCAATGGCATAGCGGTCCTCTTCGACATCACCGGATTTGCCACTGGCGGAGAATTCAACATTTCCACTCCAGCCTTCCGGCGGGGGACCCGGCCGCTGAGTTTCAATATTGGATATAGCGTAGACACTGACTGACATCAACGACAGCAGAAAAATCGCTGCAATTCTGAACAACATTCACAGGCTCCGCATCAAAACGGCATTGTAGCAAATGTTTTAACGGCAACCCACATCACTGTGCGGGCAGAAAGAAACAGGCCAGCAGAGTTTGCGGGCCAAGCAATCAATTAAGAGAAAACAGTACGTCGCTGACGCGTCCTTTACGGTACAGCCGCTTGGCCTCATCCGCACTCAGACAGTCCACCTTGGCGCCGCCCTCAAAACCACAAATAAAATTATTCCAGTTGGGGCTTCCCGTCACATTGAAACTCGGGTTCCCCGCACGTGGAATCACCGGGTCCAGGCGCACATATCCATGAGCTTGGTAGTTACTGATCTTCAGCCAGAGATTGAACTTGCTCGGCAAACAGTCGTCGGGCGTATTCGCACCGGCTTCCCAGATGTAATTGCCATTCACCGTCGGCTCTCCCATCAATGCACCGAGTCGATAGGCAACCGTAATCCGGCTGATTTCACAACTGCCCACGGTCACATTGCGCTTCTCAATCCGTCCTTCACAGTCACAATCAAACTTTTCGGAGTCTGTCATCGGGCCACGTTGAATAGAGGCGCTGTTCGCCTGCGGCTCTCTGCGAGGCGTGTTTGATGCGGCAGCAGGGTGGCCGCCCATCGGCGTGAAACCCACCTGCATCGGCGCGGGCGCTGCAGGTTGCGCGGCCGGCGCTTGCCTTTGCTGAAGTTGCGATTCGGCCTGTTGCTGCCGTTGACGCTCGGCCTGCTCCCTCACCAATTGCGCCTGACGCTGCTGCCGATCCCGTTCGGTTGCTCGCTGCTGCTCCTGCAGCTCCTGCCTGGCACGAGCTTGTTCTTGTTGCTGCTGTGCCTGCTGGGCGGCTAATTGTTGCTGGAAGCGCTGTTGATCTTCTTTCGCCTGCAATGATGCAGAGAACACCTCACGCACAATCGGGTCACGAATTTCGGTATTGCCGCTGGCCCACTGCTGCTGCAACTGGGCAAGATTGGTTCCCTTGCCATCCTCAACCCAGATATCGCGGATGGCTGCGCTCATCACATCAGCCTGCACATGTGAGGGCAGGTTTGATTGGTGTGCAGCCGTGGCGAGTGCTGCGGTAGCAAACAACCTGGCCATGTTCTGACTGTTGTCCTTCGGCGGCTTGTAGGTGTTGATCCTGCCACCGTAGCGCGCAATGACCTGTTGGGTATTGGAAAAGCCCTTGGTCATGGCAAAATCCATCGGGGTGCTGCCTTGGGCCGTACGTGCGTTGGGCTCAGCGCCGTACTCAAACAAGGTTTCCAATATATTGTAGAACCCCTGATTAGCGGCATTGTGTGCTGCACTCCAGCGATTACTGCCAACACGCGCGTTCGGATCTGCTCCGGCGGCCAGCAGCATGGCCGTGAAGTCCTTCCACTTCACTGAGTAGTAAAGTGCAGTGTAGCTCCCTCCGCTCGTAGTGGTCGCATTGACATCGGCACCACCGGCAATCAAGCGCAGTAAGACGGATCGCTTGCCGGCATCCGATGCTCGCATCAGCGGCGTCCATCCCATTCGACCGTTGCGGCTATCAATATCTGCGCCGGCCGCCAATAACAGGTTCACTACTTCCAGATGACCATTACCTGCTGCGAGATACAGGCTGGTGAAACTACCACTGTCTCGCTGATCAACCGGGGCTTCGGCGCTGAGCAGCAGTGTCACCATATCCACATCACCACGCCGCACCGCATACATCAATGGTGGGTCATACTGCTCCGAGGCAGGCGCCCCTGCTTTCGCTCCGGCCGCCAGCAACAACCGGGCAACATCATTGTGAGAATTCTTCATCGCCAGGCCAAGTAGCGGCACACTAGACCCGTCCGCAGATGCCCCAACCGCCAGCATCCGGCTTACCGTCGCCGCCTGACCGCGAAATACGGCCTCGATCATTTCACTCTCCCCTGGCGCTGCACCGCCATTAAGCAAGGTGGCAATCACATCAGCATTGCCTCGACGCACGGCGGCGCGCAGTGGTGTGCCATCCCCCAACTCGGCAAACAGAGAGGCGGTGTACTCATTTTCCTTACGATCTTTCGAGGTCAGCCTGGACGGGAAAAACGATGTGCTGGTATCTGCACCATGGCCCAATAAAAGATCCAGCGCTGGCCGCTTGTCCTGGCGAATGGCTTCGAAAAGTGGCGTCAAGCCAATGCTGTTTCCCAGATCCGGATCAGCACCACCTTCCAGCAAACGCTGCACCTGATCTATACGTTGCGCTTTCAGGGATTGCATCAAGGCGCTATCGCCCCCTTCATCCACAACATCAAGGTCAGCCTTGGCCTGAATCAGCAGATCAACGACAGCCTCATATCCGCCATCCAGGGCAGCCATGAGGGCTGTGTGCATTCGTCCGGTCGGCTGTTGATCCGGCTTCGCTCCCGCCATCAGTAACATGCCTGCGAGCTGGTCATGGCCTGCTTGAGCAGCGCTGTACAGCGGCGGGACGCCTCCTGCGCCCGGCAGGTTCGGATCTGCCTTTGCGTTAATCAATTGCACAGCGACGGCCATGGCATTATTCGTCACGGCCAGTGACAGTGCGGTGTCGCCTGCACGGCTTTTCAGCGAGGTATCCGCCCCTGCCGCCAGCAAGGCGGTAACGACGTCTTCATGCTCCTCGCTGACCGCCGCCATCAATGCGGTACGACGGGCGAAGCCATTTATGTCATCAACATTGGCACCGGACTGAACCAGAAAGCGCACCACCTCCAGTTGTCCTGCCTCTGCGGCTCGATACAGTGGATAACTACTGCGCATATCGCGACGGTTCAGATCCTTGCCTTCCGCGTGCAGCGACTGCAGAACGACGATGTCTCCCTCTGCTGCTGCACGCACCGCTTTCTGTGCGGCACAACCTGAGCCGAGCACCGCTACTGTCAGTATCGCAGCGCCAAGTATGCGCGAATTAAGAGAGAATCCTTTCATTGTTCTGTTTCCTTATCGGCATGTCGGGAACGTTCCCACCACAAACACACGATGGAACGGCTCACGTAATCAGTCTTTCTTGCTATGCCACCGGATAATACCAGACCGATAGCATTGTGCCACCCGCTCTGCAATCCGCATAAAACCTGCTTTATGGCTTCTTTCTGGCCCGAAATGCCCGTTTTCTGGCCTGGCTGTCCTCCGCTTTTTTCGCCGCTTGCTCTTCGAGCGCAGCAGCAGCTGCCTGCTGTTCAGACACAGCCTGCTCAGGTGTCTCCAGCGTGATACGCCCCAACAGTCCGCTGCGAAACTCATTAATCAATAAAGTGGACACCCGCTCGAAATCCACATAGCCGCCACTGCCAAGACAGCCACGCTGGCGGCCGATAATTTCCAGCAGCTCCATACCTGTTTCCGGCAGCTGGTCGAGTTTGTAGCGCTGCTGCAGTAACTGCAGGTAGGCCTGCAAAAAATAATCCGCGGCAAAAACGGCAACATCATCTTCCTGCATCGCAGTGGCTTTGATTGCACCGGAAAGCGCCAGACGATAACCGCTGCTGGGATTATCAATCCTCGGCCAGAGCACGCCGGGAGAATCAATCAGTACCAGACCGTTACGCAGATCAATACGCTGCTGGGTTTTGGTGACCGCTGGCTCATTGCCGGCCTTGGCAATCGGTCGACCAACCAGCGTGTTGATCAGAGTGGACTTGCCCACATTGGGAATGCCGGTAATCAGCGCGGTGACGTTCCCGGTGGCGTCAGGCCTGACGCCCGGCAGATGTCGGCAAATATCGGCCAGACGGCGGATTTGCTCGGGTTGCCGGGTGCTGATTGCCAGTGCACGCACCGCAGAATCCGATTCCAGATACTCGAGCCACTGCCGGGTAATCAGTGGGTCGGCCAGATCCGTCTTGCTGAGCAGCTTGACGCAGGGCTTGCCAGCACGCAGCTGCGCCAGCACCGGGTTGGCGCTGCTGTAGGGCAACCGCGCATCAACGATTTCGATCACCAGATCCACTTTGGGCAGGATCTCGCGAATCTCGCGGGTGGCCTTGCTCATGTGGCCGGGAAACCAGTTAATGCTCATGTACGTGCCATCAGGCTCAGGTAGGCGCCATTGTAGCGGAAAGGAGCCACTAACAGCGGCAAGACCAGCATGAATCTGCCTGTGTGCCTGCCAAGTCTGCGCCGGCGGGGTTAACATGCTCACGGCGACAAAGACAGTTCCTGTCGCACCGCTGCGGGATACTTGTCTCACTAATCAGGGACCAATCAGGGAGTAGCACCTAGATGCAGTCAGGCCTCGCGGTCATTCATGCCAACCATCTGGAAACCCTGACCGACCTGACCGTTCAGTGGCTGAAGGACCATCCCCTGGCGCCGCTGGAAGATGACATCTTTCTGGTCCAGTCCAATGGCATGGCCCAATGGCTGAAGATCCGGCTGGCAGCAGACGAGGCCTGTGGTATCAGCGCCGCCCAGCGCTTCCAGATGCCGGCCCGGTTCCTCTGGGCAGCCTATCGCAGCGTGCTCGGCGAGCAGGCGGTGCCCCTGACCTCGCCGTTCGACAAGTCGCGGCTGGTCTGGCGCCTGATGCGACTGCTGCCGGAATTGCTGCCGCAGCCAGCGTTCCAGCCATTACGCCAGTTTCTTGCCGATGACGAACAGCAGCGCAAATGCTTCCAGCTGGCCGAGCGGCTCGCCGACCTGTTTGACCAGTATCAGGTTTACCGGGCCGACTGGCTGAGCCTGTGGGAGAACGGTGACGACAGCCTGATCACTCCCCGTGGTGAGCACCTGCCTTTACCGCCGGATCAATGCTGGCAGCCACTGCTCTGGCGCGCCCTGATTGCCGATTTGCCCGAGGCGCTAAAGCAGAGCAGCCGCGCCCATGTCCATCAGGCGTTTCTCGATGCCCTCGACCGCGGGGTCATTCCCGAGGGCTTGCCGCGCCGACTGGTGGTATTTGGCATCACCTCACTGCCGAAGCAGATCCTTGATGCCCTCCATGCGCTGTCGCCGCACTGCCAGGTGCTGATGCTGGTGCAGAACCCGTGCGCGCACTACTGGGCCGACATCATTGAAGACAAGGAACTACTGCGATTGCAGCAGCAGCGCCACGCACGCAAGGCGTCACTGACAACCATTGCCGAGCAGGATCTGCCCCGCCATGGCCATCCGCTGCTGGCGGCCTGGGGAAAGCAGGGCCGCGACTATATCGGCCTGCTGTACGACTACGACGTGCCGGAGCGCTATCGGGACTGGTTCAATCAGATCGATCTGTTCCAACCGGCGAGCGCGGTGCATCGGGGTGCTGACAGTCTTTTGGGAAAACTCCAGCAATCGATCCTGGATCTGGAGCCACTGCCGGATGCACCGGAAAACGCAAGCGCGGATTCCTCGATTCGCTTTCATCTCGCCCATAGTCCGCAGCGGGAAGTGGAGATTCTCCATGACCAGTTGCTGGCCGCGTTTGAAGCCAGCGCCGCAGAGACATCACCGATACGGCCCCGGGATGTGATTGTCATGGTGCCCGATATCGAAGCCTATGCGCCGCATATTGATGCCGTGTTTGGTACCGCGCAGGGCGAACGGGCTATCCCTTACACCATTTCCGACCGCAGTCAGCGTCATCAGCAGCCCTTCGCGATTGCGCTTGAGTCACTGCTGAATCTGCCCCACGCCCGGCTCACCGTCAGCGATCTGCTCGATCTGCTCGATGTGGCGCCGCTACGCGAGCGCTTTGATATTGCCGAGAGTGATTTGCCATTACTGCGGCGCTGGATTCAGGAATCAGGTATTCGCTGGGGTTTACACGGCGAGCAACGCCAGAGCCTGAATCTGCCAACCGGCTTCGAGCAAAACAGCTGGACATTCGGCCTCAAGCGAATGCTGCTCGGCTATGCCACGGGCGCGGATGTTCCATGGCAATCCATCGAACCCTATGCGGAGGTGGCTGGCTTACAGGCCAGACTGGCCGGCCAGCTGGCCGCGCTGCTATCAACGCTTGAGCAGCACTGGCGCAGCCTTGTCCAGCCGGGCACGCCGGCAGACTGGATGACCAGACTGCGCAGCCTGATTGATGATCTGTTCCTGCTGCACGATGATCAGGACCTGCAACTGCAATCCACACTGCTGGATGCATTGGCGCAGTGGCACGACGCCTGCGAAGACGCCGGCTTCGATCAGCCCCTGCCACTGGCGGTGGCACGTGAAGCCTGGCTTGGCGCGCTTGATGCGGGTGGATTGTCCCAGCGTTTTCTGGTCGGCCGTGTCAATTTCTGTACCCTGATGCCAATGCGCAGCATCCCGTTTCGACTGGTCTGCCTGCTCGGCATGAACGATGGCGATTACCCGCGCACACAGCTGGCGCTCGACTTTGACCTGATGGCCAGCCGCGGCCAGTACCGGCCCGGCGACCGTTCGCGGCGCGATGATGATCGCTATCTGTTTCTGGAAGCCCTGCTGGCCAGTCGTGAAAAGGTTCATATCAGCTGGATCGGCCATGATGTCCGTGATAACCACGACCGCCCGCCATCGGTACTGGTTGCACAACTGAGAGATTATCTCGCCTCGCGCTGGTCAACCGGGCAAGGCTCGCTGCCTGATGCCCTGACTCAGGTGCATCCACTACAGCCCTTCAGTCGCCGCTACTACCAGCAGGATCCCGCCAAGTGTAGCGAAACATCAGGCAGCAGCAGCGCGCTGTTCAGCTACGATGACGAATGGCGTGCTGCGCATAACCGGTTTGAGGTAGAGAACCATCAATCGCTGCCGCTTGCCGCGACGGAGGCGCCCCTGTCGCTGTCGGTCAATGCCATCGCCCGCTTTCTCAGGAACCCGGCTCAATTGTTCTTCAGTGAGCGTTTGAAGATCCGTTTCCCCGAGCAGGAACACCAGAGCGAGGATGAGGAACCGTTTGCGCTTGACGGCCTCGCCCATCACCAGATCGCCAGCACCCTGATTGGCGCCGTGATGCAGGCGCCCGCAGAGCTGCAGGCCAGCGTGTTCGGCGCCACCCGTCGGCGCCTGCTGCGCAGCGGACTGCTGCCAGTCGGTGCCGGCGGCACGCTGCTACTGGATGAGATGGCCGAGCCGCTCTGGCAGGCGATTGAGGCGTGGCAAAAACTGGCGGTACGTTTCCCGGAGGCGGTGCCACTGATGGAACTGTCGCTGCCGCTGCACAGCAATGGCCACACGGCGCTGCTTGAAGACTGGCTTGATGACCTGCGCCGCGGGGAGGCCGGGCTGGCAAGACTGACCCTGACCGCAACCAAGGTTAAGGGCAAGCCATCCAGTCTGATTGCAGAGTGGGTCCGGCACCTGCTCTGCTGTGCCTGCGACGTTACGCTGGACACCTACATCATCCATGGCGCTGGCGTCAGCTGTTTCAGTGCGCTGACGAAAGATCAGGCGCTGCAACATCTTGGCGCCATCCTCGATGGCTGGCTCGCCGGCCTGCAATCGCCATTGCCACTGGCATGTCGCTCCGCATTTGCCATGCTGGCCGCGGAGAACAATCCGCGCAGCAGATCGCACCCGCTGAACGCCGCGCGCACCGAATATCAGGGCAGCGACGACAGAAGCCCGGCCGGCGAAGTCAGCTACAGCAGCAGCCAGGCACTGCGCCGCTCATTCCCCGATTTCGATAGCCTGCTTGCCGCCCGGCAGGAAGACGAACCTGCCTTTGTCTACTGGAGCCAGGCCCTGTACCAACCGCTGCTATCGCAGATTCAGGAGCGTGGCCATGAGTGAGATCCTGCAGCCACTGTCCTTTCCCCTCACCGGCACCCGTCTGATCGAGGCCAGTGCCGGCACCGGCAAAACCTATACGCTGGCGGCACTGTATGTGCGGCTGGTGCTTGGCCACGGCGATAATTCGCCGCCACCACTGCTACCTCCGGACTTGCTCGTGGTGACCTTTACCGAGGCCGCCACACGGGAACTGCGCGACCGGATACGGGCCCGACTGGCGGAAGCAGCACGCTGCTTCGCCGGCCGTGATACCGCCAGCGACCCGTTTCTTTCCGGGCTGATGGCGAGCTACCCGTCGTCACAACATGGCCAGTGCGCCAGTCGTCTCGACGCCGCCGCACAGTGGATGGACGAAGCCGCCATCTACACTATTCACGGCTTCTGCAACCGCATGCTGCGCCAGCATGCTTTCGATTCCGGCAGCCTGTTTACGCTGGAACTCAATCAGGACGAGAAGGCACTGCAAGAGCAAGCCTGCGCCGATTACTGGCGCACCTTCTTCTACCCACTGGACGAACAGCAAAGTGCATCACTGCGAACGGTATGGCGAACGCCAACCGACCTGCTGCGCAATGTGCGGCCACTGCTCGGCGACCTTGACCATTTGCCGGCAGAGACCATGGAGCCGGCAGAGCGCATTCAGCAGAACAGCGAAACGCGAGAGCAACTTGTCGATGAAGCCCGGCAGCGCTGGCTTGAATGGACACGCGACCTGCTGAAGAAGATGGAAGCCGCCTGGCAAGACGGGCGGATGCAGAAGAGCAAACCGAGCAACAGTGCCAACTTCCGGCGCTGGCTGGGCGAGATTCAGTCGTGGGCGGCGGATATGGGCACCGGCTGTATCAACGTGAATGAAAGTCTGCTCAAACATTTGACACCGGAGAGCCTGGCCGCCGCCAACCCGAACATCGCCGAAATCGTCAATCATGACGCCGTCGCTCACCTCCATGAGCTGGCGACATTGCCCGATTCGCTGCCGCAGTTAAGGCCTGCCCTGCTACCCCATGCCTGCCACTGGATCGCCCGGCGCATTGACCAGTACAAGCGACAGCACGGAATGATCGGCTACAGCGACATGCTGAGCCGGCTGCGCGACGCCCTCGTTGGCGCCCACGGCGATCGCCTTGCCAACAGCATCCGCCAGCAGTTTCCGGTGGCAATGATTGACGAATTTCAGGATACGGACCCGGTGCAGTATCAGGTGTTCTCCCGTCTCTATCAGGACCAGCCGGATACCACCTGGCTGATGATCGGTGATCCGAAGCAGGCCATCTACGCTTTCCGCGGTGCCGATATTCATACCTATCTGGCCGCGCGACGCGCCACCGAAGGACAACATTACACGCTGGACACCAACTTCCGGTCCACCACCAGTATGGTGGCGGCAACCAACCACCTTTTTGACAGTGTTCGCAATTCCGAACAGGGCGCCTTTTTGCATCGGGACATTCCCTTCTCCCCCGTTGTCGCCAAAGGCCGCCGTGACCGGCTGCTGATTGACAGTGAACCCGCTACCGCCATGACCCTTTGGCATCTGCTCAGTGATCAGGAAGACGACAACAGCTTTACCAAATCCCGCTATGGCAACGAGATGGCAGCTCGGACGGCATCAGAGATCGTCCGCCTGCTGACACTGGCGTCATCAGCACGCTGCGGATTCGAGCAGAATGGCATCGTGACGCCGTTGCGTCCTGCCGACATTGCCATTCTGGTCCGAAGCGGTCGGGAAGCTGACAAAATCCGCGCTGCACTGAGCCAACGCGGTTTGCGCAGCGTCTATCTCTCTGACAAGGACAGTGTCTTTGCAAGCGCAGAAGCACAGGATTTGCTGAGCTGGATGCAGGCCGCTGCAGAGCCGGCATCCGAGCAGCGTCTTCGTGCGGCCCTCGCCACCGCCACCTTGCAACAGAGTTGGCAACGCCTCGAACAATTGAGTCGAGACGAAGTCGAGTGGGAGCGTGAGGTGGAACGCTTTCATGGCTATCATCGGGAATGGCAACGCCTCGGGGTGTTGCCAATGATTCGTCGCCTGCTGAAGGATTTTCACGTCCCCGCGCAACTGCTGTCTCAGGATCGGGAACGATCACTGACTAACCTGCTGCATCTTGCCGAACTGGCACAGAAAGCCGCCAGCAAGCTCGATGGTGAGCAGGCTCTGGTTCGCTGGCTGGCAGAATCCATCGACGGCGCCGGCATCGGCGACACCCTTGATGAGCAGGTGCTGCGACTGGAAAGTGATGATGACCTGATCCGCATCGTCACCATCCACAAGTCCAAGGGCCTGGAATACCCGCTGGTGTTTCTGCCTTTCGTCTGCAACTTCCGCAACGAAGATGGCAAGCATCCGCCGCTACGTTTCCATGATGATATCGGTCGTTTGCAGCTGACCCTGACACCATCTCAGGCGGAGATTGCCCGGGCTGATCGTGAACGGCTGGCAGAAGACCTGCGGCTGCTCTACGTTGCCGTCACCCGCGCGCGCCATGCCTGCTGGCTGGGTATGGCGGCCGTGCGCAAAGGCCGAACAAAAAACCAGTGTGATCTGGCGCAGAGCGCCATTGGTTATCTGCTCGGCGCTGGCCAACCGCTTGCGGCGCAAGATGTCGCGTTGCAGCTGCAGCAGCTGGCCGCGCGCAGTGACAGCATGGCGGTCATGCCGGCGCCCGACGTCAGTCAGGCGGTGTTACCAGCGGCGACAGACAATCCGGCGCTTCATCCGGCCCGCCGCTATCAGGGACCGTCACCGGAGCGCTGGTGGATCGCCAGTTACAGCGCATTGGAACCCGGCGCCCGCGATCACAGCGACAGCCCGCGCTACGCCCGTGACGAAGTGCTGGCGGAAGAAAAATCCGCCGCCGGCACACGGCCCGGCGCCGACCTGCAAGACAACCGCTTGCACGGATTTATCCGCGGGCCGCAGGCCGGCACCTTCCTGCACGGACTGCTGGAATGGTGTGCTCAAACCGGCTTTGACGCCGTTACCAACAACCGCCAGCCAGATCTGCTGCTGCAGATTCAGCGACGCAGCCGTCTGTTGGCGCAGGAACATCAGGCCAACCCGCTACTCACCTGGTTGAGCGATTATCTCAGCACACCGCTGCCCTTCGCAGATCAGTCCGTCACGCTTGTGGCGCTGCCGCGCGGCCACTATCAGGCCGAGATGGAATTCTGGATCCAGTCTTCGCGGGTGAGCACCGAGGCACTGGATGCGCTGGTGCGACGTCATGTCCTGCCCGGGCAGCCACGGCCGGCGTTACGCGAGGATCAGCTTAACGGCATGCTCAAAGGTTTCATTGATCTGGTGCTGGAACAGAATGGTCGCTACTACGTGGCGGACTACAAGTCGAACTGGCTCGGCCCCGATGACAATCACTATAGCCAGCAGGCGATGGCGCGCGTGGTGCTCGACAAGCGCTACGATATCCAGCTATGTCTGTACCTGCTCGCACTGCATCGTCTGTTGGGTTCCCGTCTTGGCGAACAGTATCAACCGGAACAACAGCTTGGTGGCGCCGCCCTGCTGTTCCTGCGTGGTCATCGCGCCGACAGCGGCGGCGTGTATTTCCAGTCACCATTGACGGCGCTGGTGACCGAGCTGGACCAGTTGTTCCGTGGCCAGCCGGTGATGGAGAGCGATCATGTCCACTAAACTGCTCAACCCTGAACACGCCACCATTGCCCGGCTGGATCGCTGGGTGACAGATGGCTGGCTACGGCCACTGGATCGCGCCCTTGCTGCCCTTTTGCTTAGCGAAGGCGGCGAAGACTCAGACAAGGTACTGGTACTCGCCGCGCTGACCAGCCAGCAGCTCGGTCAGGGCGATATCTGCCTTGATCTGGCCCGCGCCAGCAGCGCACCTGCGGCGTTGTTCGCGCGCATGCCCACCGTCATAGAGGGGGATTCGCCGCTGCACTGGCTGGCGCGTCACGCCAGTGACGATCTGTACGAAGCGCTGCGGCATTCCCCGGTAGTGGCGAATGAGCGCTGCGACAGCCCGGCACCGCTGGTGCTTGATGGCGACCGCCTCTACCTGCGCCGTTATCACGAATATGAAACCCGGATCGCCGGGCAATTGCTGGCGCGCCTCGACTCAACCTTGCCGGCACCGGACCGACTGCGTGATCGACTTGACGCCCTTTTTCCCCAGCGCTCCGATGTGGGCACAGACTGGCAAAAAATTGCCTGTGCACTCGCCACGCGCAGTCGCTTCACCCTGATCACCGGCGGCCCCGGCACCGGCAAGACCACCACCGTGGTGCGGCTGCTCGGGCTGCTGCAATCTGTGGCTCTGGAACAGAATGCGCCGCTGCGGATACGTCTGGCCGCGCCCACGGGCAAGGCGGCAGCGCGCCTGAAATCATCCATCAGCGGGGCGATCTCGGCGTTGCCGCTCAGCGACAGCATTCGAAGCAGCATTCCTGCCGAAGTCAGTACCCTGCACAAGCTGCTCGGCAGCCGGCCGGACAGCCGCCGCTTTCGCCACGATCGCCACCATCCCCTGCATGCGGATCTGGTGGTGGTGGATGAGGCATCAATGATGGATCTGGAAATGACTGCCAGCCTGCTCGATGCGCTACGCCCGGATGCACGATTGATCCTGCTCGGTGACAAGGACCAGCTGTCTTCGGTGGAAGCCGGGGCGGTACTCGGCAACCTCTGCCTCGGCGCCGATGCGGGCAACTACAGTGCCGACACCTGCGCCTGGCTCAGTGCGCAAACCGGCGAGTCCGTGGATGCCTGGCGTGGCGAGGGCATCGCTCTTGCACAACAAACGGTGATGCTGCGTCACAGCCACCGCTTTGCCGCCGACAGCGGCATTGGTCAGCTGGCACGGGCGGTGAATCAGGACGACAGTGAAGCGTTGCAACGGATATGGCAGAGCCCACCGCAAGATGTGTCACGGCTGGTGCTGCTGCCGGACCAGTATCAACCGCTGGAAGAGCAGTGCGTGGCGGGCTATCGCCATTACCTTGAGCAGCTGGAGCAACAGCGCCCGAACACATCGGACGCAGTCAGCGTCTGGGCGGATACGGTCCTCCATGGCTATGAACATTTTCAACTGCTGTGCGCGCTACGCGATGGTGACACAGGCGTCAGCGGGCTGAACCGTCGTGTCGCTGCTGCGCTCCATCAAGCCGGGCTGATCAGTCGAAATGAGGGTTGGTACGAGGGGCGGCCAGTGATCATGACACGCAACGATTATCAGCTTGGCCTGATGAACGGCGACGTCGGCATCACTCTGAACCTCGCCAGCGACGATGGTACGTCCAGCCTGCGGGTGGCCTTCCGGCTTCCGGACGGGCGCATCACGCTGGTACTGCCGAGCCGGCTCGATGGCGTCGAGAGTGTCTATGCCATGACCGTACACAAGTCGCAGGGATCGGAGTTCCGCCATGCGGCGCTGGTGCTACCGGCATCCGCCCAGGCCGTCAGCCGGGAATTGCTCTACACTGCCATTACCCGGGCCCGAAGCCATTTCACGCTGGTCGGCACGGCCGCAACACTTTCACAACCGGCCCGCCCCACCCTGCGCGCCTCCGGCCTCGCCGATCGGTTATCCCCCCCTGCGGGATTGCCACCCCCGCAAGGGCATGGCTTTTGACCCAGATCAGTGTGGGCCGATACCCGCGAGCGGACCATGGACGTACAACCATAAGGAGATACCATCATGCGCTTTCGCCGGATCAGGGATGTGTTGGACTGGACCCGCACCTTCCACGACACCCTTGCCAATGATTATGACGGACTGGCGAAGGGCCACGAAAAGGAACGGGTCGGCATGCTGCTGCAGTATCTGGCCGAGCATGAACGGGCCCTGAGCGCAGCGCTGCAGCATTACGAGGAAGACGCCGCCACCGCGCTGCTGAACACCTGGTACGACCAGGCGCCGGAAGTGAAGCTGCCACCGGATCTCGACAGCCTCTGCGACACGCTGGAGAAAATCGATACCGAATCGGTACTGGCGCTGGCATTGCTGTTCCATGACATCCTGATCGATATGTACCAGATCTTTGCCACCAAGGCGCCGACGCCAGCCGCCAAAAGTCTGTTTGACAGCCTGGTCAGTCAGGGAACGGGGGAAAAGATGCGTACCGTACGCGACGCCCTGCGGCTGGAGGATCTCTGATCCGGTTGCACTATAGCGAATAACAACGACATGGCGCCGGCACAGACCGGCGCCATGTCGTTGTGGCATCATGGACAATATCTCTCAGCAAGATGAGTCGATATCTGACCATGCGCATTGCCATTCTGCTGTTGTTTTTTCCGCTGTTATCGTTCGCCCATCCCGGGGGTGTCGACAGCCATGGTGGCCATACCGACCGTCGTACCGGTGAGTACCATTGTCATCGAGAGCCATGCCTGAGCGCACAGCAAAAGCAGCGCGAAGCAGAGCGACAGGCGGAGCAGGAAGGCCGGCTGTTTTCCACCCTCTACGATCGTCGCGATTGGCCCCACTGGGTGGATGAAGACGGCAACTGCCGCGATACCCGGGCAGAAGTCCTGATCGGCAGCAGCCGTGTTCCGGTGACGTTCCGGGATGCGCGTGGCTGTACCGTCGCGGCGGGAGAATGGCTGGACCCTTACAGTGGTGAGCTTCTTTATCGCGCCGACGAAATCGACATCGATCACCTGGTGCCGCTGAAACATGCCCACGGTCACGGCGGTCATGCCTGGCCCCTCAACCAGCGCCGACGCTTTGCCAATGATGAAACGAATCTGTTGGCGGTCAGTGCGCGACTGAACCGAGCCAAAGGCTCGTCCAGCCCCGACCAGTGGTTACCGCCAAATCAGGATTACTGGTGCGAGTACGGGCGACGCTGGCGCAACGTCAAGGGGCATTACCAACTGATGATCACACCACCGGAAGAAGCCGTACTGATCACACTGGAACAGCACTGCCCCGCCCTGTAGCAACGCGGTCCTGCGGGGGCGGCAATCCTGCCAAGATCCGATGCAAGGCCCGCACTCAGAAATAGCGGATCAGTTCCAGTTGAATCATGTCTTCCCGCGAGTACACCGACAACGGTTTATCCAACGGCTGACCACTGAACAATTCCATCGCCGTCGGCGGCTCGCCGGCACGACTGTAGATTCTGGCTTCCAGTGTCGCCCGCCACTGACTGCCGAAGCGGCGGCTCGACTCCAGACTGTAAACCCGCTCGCCGGTATCCGGATCCCAGATTAAACCCCACAGCAACTCGGTGGAGGCCAGATCATTCAAGGTCAGCCGCTGCCCCAGCAGCACATCACTGGCGAACGGCGAAACGAAACTGTCACTGCGATCCTCCCACAGATATTCGAGGATCCAGCCCAGGTCGAGGTCGCTGCCAAACACCCCCACCTGGGTGACCTCAAACCCGGCGTCCAGCGCATGACTGCTGCGCTCGAATCGATTGCCACTACGACGGATGCCCTCGAGCTTGAATAACCACCCACCACGCAGATACTGAAGCTCGATACCGGACTGCTCGATCACCGGATACCAGGGTTCCAGCTTCATGGTCAGCGGGTTGGGTAACAGCAGCGGCTCACGGCCATTGCCGGAGAAATGCGACAGCGCCAGTTGCACGCTGCCCAATATATGCTGCCAGCGAATCGCACCATCAACGCGCCCCTGCTCCGCAGAGGAGGCGTAGCGAGCGGCGCCGGTATCCACTTCCACCGGCAGTGCCGGGCGGCCATCCGGCCCGGGGAAAGTGCGTTCCCGAAAGCCCGGCAAGACGAACAGATCAAGCGTACCCCAGTCTCGCACCGTCGACAGATTGATCATGGGTTGACCGAGCTTGTCTTCGAGGTCGACCTGTTCCACCGCATCACTCTGGTTGATGATATCCACCAGATGACGCCCTTCGGTGACGCCCCAGAACACCTTGCCAATGCCAACCCGGGACTCCCAGCGATCCGCCACATGCAGCCAGATCAACTCGCGGATGTCGGCATGGCTGCGACGGGCATCGTTTTCGTCTACCCGCGCGAACGGCACAAAAGTGAACAGGTCACGGCGCTGATTCCATTCGTGCATTACTTCCATCTGTACGTAGGCGGAGCCATTATGCCAATAGCCCGGCAGGCCCGGGCCCTCGGTAAAGTATCGACCCTCCAGTCCCAGCTCACCGCGCCACTCCCAACCACTTGCCGGCAGACTGAGCGCAGCAAGCGTCAGCATCGCCAGCCCGGCGCACCACTGCATGGTTCAGCGCGCCCGCATCAGGCTGTTCTGGGTAAAATCGGCATCCGTCAGTCCAGTGCCAAAGCGATAATCGCTCCACAGCAACTCGGTGGACTTGCCGGTCTGGTGATTGACCATTTTCATTCTGCCCGGCTGCCAGAAACGCTCCAGATGCTGGCTGTGGCCAGATACGGTCAGGGTTTTGAGCAAACTCTGCTTGCGATCGTAGTAATCAATGCGGTGTACCCGATACTCATCCTGATCCATCCACACCACCTGCCGGGTATACCCGGAATACTGATCCAGCGGATAACGCTCGTAGACAAAACAAACGAGCTCGCCACAGGGCTCATCGCGGAGGTATTTGTAGTTGTACTTCTCTACTTCCTGGGCGCGCATGTCCTCAAAGGCAAACTCGCTGCCCATGAAAGACCCGGACTGATTGCGCGAGGCGATGGTCTTGACCCGCTTCAGTGCCGGCAGATACAGCCACTGGTCGTCATCCCGGGTGGCATGACTCCAGGTCAGCAGCGCGGTACCACGGACATCGGCCGGCGTATCAAAAATGGTCATACTCTTGTCGCCCTGACCGTCCACGCCCTCCAGTGTTCGAACCCGCAGGTCGCGCTCGGAGCGATCACCTCGGCGACTGCTCAGCACCATCTTCATGGTCGCTTCGAAATCACCAAAGCCCTGCCCGCGACGATCTGCTTCGCGGGAAATCTGCAAGCCCTTGTCTTCCGCCGTGGCAGAAAATGCCGGGGATGCCAACAGCGTTATCGGCAGGATGAAAAATAGCATGAAGCGCATCAATGCAGTCTCCGGAGCAGGAAAAGGAGTCAACGGCTGCGGATTACACATTCGCAGGCAGGTTGTCCCGAGGCTCTTCCTCAGGCAGATGAAGGAAGTTCTGGTAAACGATATCGAACGCTTCGCTGACGGAGTCCGTTACCTGAAATAACGCCATATCCTCATCACCGATACAGCCATGCTCCGTCAGCATCACGTTGCGCATCCAGTCCACCATCCCGCCCCAGAAGTCCTTGCCCACCAGCACAATCGGAAAAGGTCGGGTCTTGCCGGTCTGAACCAGCGTCAATGCCTCGAACAGTTCATCCAGAGTGCCGTAGCCACCCGGAAACACCACGAAGCCCACCGCATGCTTGACAAACATCAGCTTGCGGACAAAAAAGTAGCGGAAGTCGAGACTGATGTCCTGAAACCGGTTGGCATCCTGCTCGTGGGGAAGTTTGATATTGAGACCGATGGAGCAGCCATCTGAACCGTACGCGCCCTCATTGGCCCCTTCCATAATACCGGGACCACCCCCGGTTAACACATTCAGACCAGCATCACCGAAACGGCGGGCCAGCTCGCGGGCCTGACCATAGTAAATCGAATCGGGGCCGAGACGGGCGCTGCCGTAGATCGTCACCGAGGGGCCAATAGTCGCCAGATGGTCGATACCGTCCACCAGCTCCGACTGGATTCGCAACACTCGCCAGGCTTCACGACTTCTACGCTCGTCCATTACCACTCCTCCATCAGGGTGCCGGCTTCCTCCAGCAAACGTTGTACCCGTGCGATCGATTGATCAAGGCGCTCCAGATCCCCGCTGGCCAGTAGCGCATAGGGGTCTTCCACTGCCACCGCGAGACTGTTCTCCATCGGCGCCTGGGGCCGACGGGCGAAGCCGCTGGCCGCAAACAACGACAGGGCCTCTTCGTCCAGCCAGCACAGCATATCATCACGATTGGCGCGGGCTTCGGCAATCAATGCCAGTTCCGGCGAATGAACATCCGCGTTGGAGGCGGTGCGCTCGATCTCGGCCAGACTGATTTGCCGAGCCGACAGTAAGTCCGGTTGCCCACGCAGGGCCTGACGAGCAAGGCCAACCACCGTACTGTAGAGATGAAAAATCACCGCAGCTCTCTGTGCCAACTGCTCGCCGCGGGGCGCACCATCCTGCTGGCGACGGCGAAGATCCCGCAGGGTCCACTGGGCAAAGAACAGTCGCTCGCGCAGACCACTGCCTTGATTCTCGCGCACCATCCGCGACATGCCACACTCCAAAAACAGCGGCCGGCTCGCATCGCGATACCGGCCTGATTGATCAGATCACCTGCAGCGCTACTTCTTTGCTGCCGGCTTTTTCTTTGCCGCGGCCTTCTTTGCGGGTGCCTTGCTGGCGGCCGGCTTTTTTGCCGGCGCCTTTTTCGCCGCCGACTTTACCGCCGCTTTCTTTTCCCCGGGACTGCCCTCTTCGTGCCAGCCGCCGTCACGGTAGAACGCATACCAGCCGGTCGGCTTGCCATCAATTTCTGTCTGCACATACTGCTCGCGGGACTTGCGGCTAAAGCGCAGCAGCGCCAGATTACCGGCCGGATCCTGCACCGGTGCATCGGCCAGATAACGGTGTTTCTCTTCCAGCTTGTCGCGCACCGACTGGATCTCGACCACCAGCGGCGCTCGGGTTTCCCGGTTCCGGGGAAACTTGCTTGCGGCAAGGAACAGGCCGGAAGCACCATCACGGAGCAGGTAGAAATCGTCGACCTTCTCGCACTTGAGATGCTCCATCGGGATCGGGTCGGCGCGTGGCGGGGCGGCTTCACCACTGCGTAGCAACTTGCGGGTATTGCCGCAGGCCTCGTTGGTGCATTTGAAGAATTTGCCAAAGCGACCAGTGCGCAACTGCATATCGCTGGCGCACTTTTCACACTCGATGGTCGGGCCATCATATCCCTTGATGCGGAACTCGCCCTGTTCCACCAGATAACCGTCGCAGTCCGGATTATTACCACAGACGTGAAGCTTGCGCTTTTCGTCCATCAGGTAACTGTCCATGGCCGTGCCGCACTTGAGGCAACGCTTCTTGCGACGCTGCTCCAGTGCTTCCGCCTCATCATCATCTTCGCTGACACGCACCGCCTCTTCACCCGGCAGCAGGTTCAGGGTTGCCGTGCAGCGTTCCTTGGGTGGCAAGCTGTAGCCTGAGCAGCCCAGAAATACACCGGTGGAACCGGTACGAATCTGCATCGGCCGGCCACAGACATGACAGGCAATATCGGTTTCTGTGGGCAGGTTGGCACGCATGCCACCACTGGCCATTTTGCCAGCGGCATCGCCCTGTGCGGACTCCAGCCTGGTGCTGAAATCCTTGTAGAAATCATCCAGCACATCACGCCAGTTCCGCTCGCCCGAGGCAACATGGTCGAGGGTCTCTTCCATGCTGGCCGTGAAGCCGTAATCCATCAGGTTCGGGAAACATTCCGCCAGCCGGTCGGTGACGATATCGCCCATTTTCTCAGCATAAAAGCGCCGATTCTCGGTGCGCACATAGCCGCGCTCCTGAATGGTGGAGATAATCGCAGCATAGGTGGATGGCCGGCCAATGCCGCGCTTCTCCAGCTCCTTCACCAGACTGGCTTCGGTATAACGGGCCGGCGGTTTGGTGAAATGCTGGATCGCTTCCACTGCAGCCATGGGCAGCACCTCGCCCTTCTCCAGCGGTGGCAACTCGGTATCTTCCGGGCTCTTGCGCGACATCGGCGGCAGGATTCGGGTCCAGCCATCGAACTTGAGAATGCGGCCCCGCACTTTCAACTCGTAGTCACCTGCCTCGGCAGTAACGGTGGTGCTAAGGTATTCCGCCGGCGGCATCTGGCAAGCAATAAACTGCTTGCGGATCAGGTCGTACAGGCGTCGGGCATCTTTCTCCATGTCAGTCAGCGATTCCGATTCACGGCCAACATCAGACGGACGAATCGCCTCGTGCGCTTCCTGCGCTCCTTCGCGACTGGAGTAGGAAATCGGATTGGCGGGCAGATACTGCTCACCGAGTTTCTTGCCGATCCATTGCCGGCAGGACGCCACCGCATCATCGCTGAGGTTGGTGGAGTCAGTACGCATATAGGTGATGTGGCCGGCTTCATAGAGGCGCTGAGCCAGCATCATGGTTTTCTTGACGCCGAAGCTAAGCCGGGTACTGGCAGCCTGCTGCAGGGTCGAGGTGATAAACGGCGCTGACGGTTTCGACCGGGTCGGCTTGTCTTCGCGCTCGACTACTTTCAGCTGGCCAACATCGCGCAACGCTTTCTCGTGCTTGCGCGCTTGTTCCTCGTTGACCGGACGGAACGCCTGACCGGCATGACGATTGACCTGCATGCGAATGGCGTCAGCCTTCATCTGGCCGTCAGCAAACAGCTCCCAGTATTCGTCGGGAATAAAAGCACGGATTTCCCGCTCGCGCTCAACCACCAGCTCCACCGCCACCGACTGCACACGACCGGCGGAGAGACCACGGGCGATCTTGTCCCACAGCAGCGGCGACACCATGAAGCCAACCACGCGATCGAGAAAACGCCGCGCCTGCTGGGCTTCAACACGGTGCATATCGAGCTTGCCCGGCTTCTGGAACGCCTCCTGAATAGCCTTCTTGGTAATCTCGTTAAACACCACGCGGTTGAAACGCTGATCATCACCGCCGATCACTTCCTTCAGGTGCCAGGCGATGGCCTCCCCCTCGCGGTCCAAGTCGGTGGCGAGGTAGACATGATCGGCCTTGGCCGCCAGACGCTTGAGCTCGTCGATCACCTTTTCTTTGCCGGGCAGGATCTCGTACCGCGCTTGCCAGCCATTGTCGGGGTCGATGCCCATGCGATTGACAAGCTGGTCGCGGGCTTTGCGGGCCTTGTGCTGAACACGCTGCTCGGCCGGCAGGGAACGGGTGATGGCCGCCTCCCGGGTACGCTCGGCGGGCGTGCTCTTGGCGGTGCCACCCACCGGCAGATCGCGCACATGGCCGACGCTCGATTTGACGATATAGTCGTCCCCGAGGTAGCGGTTAATGGTGCGCGCCTTGGCGGGCGACTCGACGATTACCAGATTTTTAGCCATCTTGAACGAAACCTGTCCGGGCATGGGGCCATCAGCGGCCGCCTATTTAGGCGGAGCGGCGCGGGGCGGTCAAGGAAATGCGCTGACCGCGTCCTTTTTTAGTAGTAATCGGATTAAGGGTCCGAGAGCAAGCCCCCGGTTGTCAGCCATCAGCCTGATTTGTCAGGCGTGAAGGACGGGTCCACAATCTGCCCATCAACCCAAGGAGCCGGAATAATGGATAACGACTACCGCACCGTACTGGTGGCGATCGACTGCAGCGAGGACTCAGCAAAGGTGCTGGGACGGGCGGCGGCGGTGGCTGGCGAGGGGGCACGACTGCACCTGATCCATGTGATTGAGCCTCTGGCGCTGGCCTACGGAGCGGATGTACCGATGGATGTTTCCGACCTTCAGGCCAGCCTGATGGAGCAGGCTCGGAAAACGGCGCTGGAGCATGCCAGCCAATTCCGTATTGGGCCGGAGCAGGTGCATGTGGAGCTTGGCGCGATCGAGAAGACCATTCAGGAGAAGGCCGACCAGTTGGCTGCCGACCTGATCGTCGTCGGCAGCCATACCCGCACTGGCCTGGCGCTGCTGCTGGGGTCCACCGCCCGCGGGCTGGTGCCCGGAGCCCACTGCGATGTGCTGGCCGTGAAGGTCGACCAGCGCAAGTAAGACTCAGGCCGGCATCACTGCCGGCTGCGGCAGGTCAGGTGGTCTGCATGTTGCTCCGCACCGGCTGGGCGGATTCGTTCCAGAGACAGAGAATATCCGCCAGTTTGTGGGCCTGATCGTTCAATGCCGTCAGCTCCTCGGGGCTGTTTTTCGGCCCCGTGTAGATCGGCACGGTGCGCAGACGCGCCACCAGCTCGTGCTGCGGGTTCTGCATCTTGTTCACTTCCAGCGTCCAGCGGATGTTGTGAACCAGCATCCGGTAGAACGCCAGCTTGGTCGCCAGTGACAGATAGTTGAAATCCGTGATATTGCTGAAATCGGCGTAATTCAGCCGGGCAACAATGGCCTCTCTGGAGGCATCGTCGACCCGGATGGTCGCGGTCCGGGGCGTTCCCCGGATCATCGCCAGCGCCCCGAATACCTCTCCGGGGGAAATATAATTGAGTACCTTGTTATCGCCATTCGGCGCCATCACGGCCAGCTGGCCCTTGAGCAGAAAATACAGGAAGGTATCGGTGTCGCCCTTGCGAATCACCTCTTCGCTGGCGCGCGCCTGCATGATGTCCGAACACTCCAGCAACCGGGACAGCTGTTGCTCGCTCTCCCGTGCCACTTCATTGAAAAAGGGGATCCCCGACAGCAACCGCTGGATGCGTTCCAGAGGAAACTCGGCTCGGTCGATCTGCTCCATATATATGACTCCGCTAACCTGCGCTGACCAGAACAGGCGTTCATCCTAGGCAAGTGACGCGGACAGGGCAACGACGACTTACGCAAATAATGGAACAGCGCAGATTTCAACAATCTGTCCATCCGGCACTGTTCACAAGATCAGTGGTCGTGCTAGCATCCGGCTATGAACTCGACCCGGAGACTCCGATGAGCGACATCCTCACCGACCGACAGCGCGAAGTACTGGACTGTATCCGCCGCCACCTTCAGGACACCGGCATGGCTCCGACTCGGGCGGAAATCGCCGACCTGATGGGGTTCCAGTCGAAGAATGCAGCCTCGGACCATCTGCGGGCGCTGGAGCGAAAAGGCTTTATCCGCATCCACAATGATCGTTCCCGGGGTATTCAGCTGCTCGACGCCGCCAACTGGAACGAGGACGAAATGCCCTTGGTCGGGCGGGTCGCCGCCGGCCTGCCGATTGAAGCGGTGGAAAATGTGGAGCGCACCGTGCCTGTCCCTCAGGGCCTGTTCCACCAGCGCCCCACCTATCTGCTACGGGTTCAAGGCGACAGCATGCGCGATGCTGGTATCCTCGACGGTGACCTGATCGCCGTGCGTAAAACCAACATGGCCCGATCCGGTCAGATCGTTGTTGCCCGCATCGACGAGGACGTCACCGTGAAGACCCTGCACATCGACAAGTCCAGCATTACCCTGTTACCCGCCAACGACGCCTATGAACCGATTCGGGTGGCGCCGGACCAACTCCATATCGAAGGCATAGTGGTGGGGCTGCTGCGCGATGTGGGCTAATTCGATGAACCACTGGCGCCAAGGCCTGTGCGGCCTGTTCGCACTGATTGCCTCAATGCAGGTTCAGGCCGAGCAGCTGCCGGATTGCCCTGACACACCGAACTGCGTCAGCAGTCAGGCGTCCTCGGCGGAACGACGAGTAGACCCTTTGCCAGGAGGCGACAATGCCGATGATGCCAGAGAGCGGCTGATCCAGGTGCTGGACAGCCTTCCGCGAGTAACCTGGCGGGAGCTGTCCGAGCGGCTGATTCGTGCTGAGTTCACCACCCGCCTGCTTCGCTTTACCGACGACGTGGAATTCCGCATCGCTGATGACGGCCTGATCCATGTTCGCTCTGCGTCCCGCATGGGCTATTCCGATCTGGGTGCAAACCGGGCCCGGGTCGAGGATTTGCGCAGACGCCTCGCCTACCACAGCCAACCGGAATGAACCGGAATCCGTGATGCGGCTGGCGGATATCGGCGTCAATCTGGGCGACAAGCGCTTCGACCGTGATCGTGCCGATGTGCTGGCACGAGCACGCAGCGCCGGCGTGGCCCTGCAGATTCTCACCGGCACCAGCGTCGCAGGTTCCGCCGCTGCCTTGGCACTGGCCGAAAGCGAACCGGATTTTTATTGCACCGCAGGCGTTCATCCTCACCATGCGTCGGAATGGCAGCTGGCGTCGTCCAGCGACCTGCGTTCACTCGCCGTCAGCAACAAGGTGCGGGCCATCGGCGAGGCCGGTCTAGACTTCAACCGTGACTTCTCCCCTCGTCCAGCCCAGGAAAAGGCATTTGCCGAACAGCTCGCTCTGGCGGCGGAACTCGGTTTGCCGGTATTTCTCCACCAGCGTGATGCACACCACCGTTTTATGCCGATATTGCGTGAATACCGCGATCAGCTCTGCGATCTGGTGGTGCACTGTTTTACCGGCACGCGCGAGGAGCTGTTCGATTATCTGGATCTGGATTGCCATATCGGCATTACCGGCTGGATCTGCGATGAACGTCGGGGACTGGAGCTGCAACGACTGGTCAGTAACGTTCCGCTGGCGCGGCTGATGGTGGAAACCGATGCGCCCTGGTTACTCCCTCGCACCATGCAAGGGCGGCCACAGATCAGTGGCCGCAACGAGCCCGCCTATCTGATCTGGGTGATCCGCCAACTGGCCCTGTCTGCAGGACGGCCGGAAGCCGAACTGACTGATGCCTGCTGGGATAATGCGCTGCGCTTTTTCCGGATTCCGGCGCCGTAACAGCGCTATCTTTCATTCGCATCCAGCCAAGCGCGCACATCCAGCAGGCTGAAAGGCCAATCCAGCTCGCGCCCGCCCTGGCGCAACACGGGTATGCGAGTGCCGTAGCGCTCGATCAGCGCATCCTGCTCGCCGATATCCACCAGCACCAGCTCAAGCCGGGGCGCCGCGCGCTGAATCAGCGTCAGCGCCTGTTCGCACAGATGACAGCCCGTGGTAGTCAGCAACTCGGCCTGCATCAGGCGTCTCCGCGACGAATCGCGAACAGGTGATGAATATCCGGATGCCGCTGAAAATCCGGCGGAATACTGCCACGACTGAGGTCCTCCACCTTGAACAGGCGACGGATCTCCGCATCCAGTTCGAAGCGACGGAAATTGCAGGAAAAGTACAGCACCCCACCAGGCTCGACACAGCGCATGATGCGGCGAATCAGCTCGGCGTGATCACGCTGGACAACAAAATCATCACGGCTTTTGTTGTTGGAGAACGTCGGCGGATCACAGAACACCAGATCAAACTGCTCACGGCAGTCGGCCAGCCAGCTCATTACGTCAGCGCGTTCCAGACGGTGGCGGAGGGTTGAAAAGCCGTTCAGGGCCAGATTCTCCCCGGCCCACTGCAGGTAATTGTTGGAGGCATCCACTGTGACCGACTGCCGGGCCCCACCGACGGCAGCATGTATGGTGGCCGCCCCGGTATAACCGAACAGATTGAGAAAACGCGTTCCCGAGGCCTCCGCCTCCAGCCGCATCCGCACTGGTCGATGGTCGAGAAACAGACCAGTGTCGAGATAGGCGCGCAGATCCACCAGCAACCGTGCCTGACCTTCGTGAACGACCATCAAATCCCGCCGCTGCCCGAGTTTCTGATACTGATTGGCGCCCTTCTGTCTTGCTCGAGTGCGCAGGAATACCTGCTCACGATGGGCGCCCAACACCGAGCGCACGGCGGACACGGCCAGCATACGACGGTGCTCTGCGGCTTTCTCATCGACGGATTTGGGTGGCGCAAATTCCTGCACCAGCACCCGGTCCGCATAGACATCCACCGACACATTGAACTCCGGCAGATCGCGATCGTAGAGGCGATAGCACTGCACCGACTCGGTTTCGAGCCAGCGCTTGAGATGTTTGCCGTTCTTGCGCAGACGATTGGCAAATGCCTCTACCTCGGCAGGCAGCTCGAACGCCGGTTCCGCCGCCAGTAACGGCCTTACCGGTGCCTTGCGCACTGGTCGCAGGCGGCGGACAAAACTGTTCACTGCACCATTGAGCACTTTCCACTGCGAAAGCGTTTCTGCACCACTACGATCAAGCACCTCTACATCGTTGCCGAGCACGGTCGCTGTCCAGCCCCGGGTTTCGTTGGCCAGCACGCTGGCCAGACTGTTCATCAACCAGCCGGCCCGGGCCTTGTCTTCAAGACGCTCTCCCCAGGGGGGATTGGTGGCCATCATCCCGTCCGCCGGCAGATCCTTTTTTCGCAGCTGCCCCAGCTCGCGGCGCTCGAAGTGAATCAGGTTGTCGACGCCAGCGCGCGCGGCGTTGGCGCGGGCCTGTTTGAGTACCGCGTCATCGGCATCGAAGCCTTTCAGCGACAAAGGCGCTGGCGATACCACGGCGGCTTCTGCCTGTTGACGCAGCTGCTGCCAGACGTCCTCACGGAAACCACTCCAGTGACGGAAAGCAAATTCATCGCGCTGCAGTCCCGGAGCACGACAACAGGCCAGCATGGCGGCCTCAATCAGCAGTGTACCGCTGCCACAGAACGGATCCACCAACGCCGGCCATGTCCCGCTGGCCTCGTCCGGCCGCCATTCGGCTGCCAGCAGCATCGCCGCGGCCAGCGTCTCACGCAGCGGGGCTGCGCCCGCCTGCAACCGGTAACCACGCCGACTCAGTGGCTCGCCACACAAATCCACGAACAATCTTGAACGCTGCTCACCGACCAGCAGACGCAGGCAAAGCGCACCGCGAGTATCCCGACTGAGCGGCAAGGGGTTGTCCAGTGATCGGGCAAACACACTGGCACTGACCCGGCTGTCACCGCGCACGCCGGCTTCATGATCAGCATGAACATTGAGCGCCGGCGCACCCGCCAGCTGTTCTGCCGTCAGCGCCGCTGCCAGGGCAACGGGAGCTTCCTGGGGCGCGGTGTCGACTTCCACCATCAGCACCATTACTCGCTCGGCAAGGCGTGACCAGAGACACACGGACAGGGCCTGCTCAAGCGACAGATCCGCTCGCACGGCGGCAGCCGAGGCCTCACCAGGCGTCAGCCCCAAGGTGACCAACTCCCGGCGCAACAGCTCGCCAAGACCGGGCATGCAGGTAATCACCATCTCCACGGCGGATCTCCGTACGGTTGTGTAATCAGGCAGATACAGATCATATCAAGCAGTTGCGACCCGTTTTTCAAACACAATCAATATGCAGCATGCTGCTAATGGTACCCCTGTATATCGCAACTCGATATTCGACAGCCCCGTTCGCGGTTCCGATACTGGAACAGTGTCGGGGCTTTTGGCGGACGACGGAACCGCCCGCTTTTCCCTGCGCCGAACGAACAAGCGAAGCTGATGTCCCCAGTAGTGCGGGCCTTCAATCCGGGCTCGACACCGCTGCCACAACCGAGAGGAAATACTCGATGAAAAGACAGAAGAGAGATCGCGATACCCGAGCCTACACCCGCGGCTACCAGGCAGGCCTGCAAGGCAAATCCCAGGATATCTGCCCTTTTGGTGCCGTCACCCCCCGTTTTAACTGGATCAGCGGCTGGCGCGAGGGCCGCGTTGATCACATCAACGGTTATGTCGGTGTTGCCAGCGTCCACAACCTCAAGGACCTTGGCTGACGCCGCAAGGAACTCCGCAAGGAGCAAACCGGGCGCTCCGGCGCCTCAACAGGGCCCCTCCAGGGCCCTTTCCTTTTCTGGCTCACCGCCAGGCCTTGACCGCCTCGGCAATCAACCCCGGCCCGCGGTAGATCAGGCCACTGTAAACCTGCACCAGACTGGCTCCGAGGCGCTGCTTGTCCGCCGCGTCACTGCCATTGAGGATGCCGCCCACGCCGATCACCGGCATCTTGCCCTGAAGCGCCTCGACCATGCTGGCCAGGGCCTGATCCGCCAGTGGTTTCAGAGGAGCACCGCTCAGGCCGCCGGCCTCATTGCCGTGGCGCAACCCTTCAACCCCGGGCCGTGACAGGGTGGTATTGCCGACGATCACACCATCAATGCCATGACGCAAAAACGCATCGGCCATCGCCGCCATAGCCCCGGCGTCATTGTCCGGTGCGATCTTGATCAGCAACGGCACCCGGCGGCCAGCCTGCTGGTCGAGCCGGGTCTGCGCTTCACGCAAGGTGGAGAGCAGCGTTTCAAGCGCGTCACCATGCTGAAGCGTGCGCAGCCCGGGCGTGTTCGGAGAGGAAATGTTAACCACCACATAGGTGGCCGCCTGATGCACCCGTTCAAGACAGAACAGGTAATCATCCACCGCTCGCTCCACCGGAGTGACTGCATTTTTGCCGATGTTGATGCCGAGCACACCATCGAAACGGCTCTGCCCCACCGACCTGAGCAGATAATCGACGCCATGATTGTTGAAACCCATCCGGTTGATCAGTGCCTTCGCCGGTGGCACCCGGAACAACCTCGGCTTGGGATTGCCCGGCTGGGCACGGGGGGTGACGGTACCGATCTCGATAAAACCGAAGCCGAGCGCGGCAAGACCGCGGATGCAGTCGCCGTTCTTGTCGAGCCCTGCGGCAAGGCCCACCGGATTGGGGAAATCGATACCCATCACCCGCACCGGCTTATCCGGCACACAACCCGGCCACAGATGGCCTGCGCCGCGACGCAGCATCGCCAGTGTCAGATCGTGGGCTTGTTCACCGGACAGCGAAAACAATAAAGGGCGGGTAAGTTCGTAAAGCATGGCGGCACCTCATCAGGTGGCGCGCATTATAGGGAAAGGAGGGGCAGTACTCCACGTAAAGCCCCGAAAGCAAAACCGAAAACGTGCGGCCGACCCTGGGGCCGGCCGCCAGACATCAGCCGCTGGTCTTGGCCTTCACCCGGGCCCGGGCCGCATCCGGCTTGAGCAGGAAGCGGGCCAGCGCCGGCAGCAGCCAGAGTGCGCCGATCATGTTCCAGAGGAACATGAAGGTGAGCAGGATGCCCATGTCGGCCTGAAACTTGATCGACGAGAAGATCCAGAAAATCACACCCAGTGCCAGCGTCAGACCGGTGAACGCCACCGCCTTGCCGGTGGTTTTCAGGGTCTCTCGGTAGGCCGTTTCAAGATCCAGACCCTGCTTCAGGTAATCCGCCAGGCGACTATAGATATAAATGCCGTAGTCGACACCAATACCGACACCAAGGGCGATCACCGGCAACGTAGCCACCTTCACCCCAATGCCCATCTGCGCCATCAGCGCCTGACAAAGAATCGAGGTCAGACCCAGTGGAATCACGATACAAAGCACCGCGCGGATCGAACGGAAGGCGATCAAACACAGCAGGATCACCACGCCATATACCAGTGCCAGCATTGGATACTGACTGGCAGCGATGGTCTGGTTGGTGGCGGCTTCGACACCGGCATTACCCGAGGCGAGTTTGAACTCGATGATGCCTTCATCGTTATTCTGCTCGATGTAACGCTCTACCATACCCGTGACACGATCCAGCGTTTCGGCCTTGTGGTCATCCAGGAACACCAGCAACGGCGTCAGGCTGCAGTCCAGATTAAACAGCGCCGATGGCATAAAGCGCATGGCGTTGTTGAGCGCAAACTGGTCGCGGGAAATGGCCGCCCACTTGAGGCTGCCCTCGTTCATGTTGGCATTGATCTGCTTGGTCACGGAAGAAATGGTGACCACTTCCTGCACACCCTTGGTGTTACGCAGCTTCCAGCCAAGATCATCGACTCGCACCATGGCTTCGTAACTGTTACAGCCCTCCGGCGGCGTCGCCCCCATCACCACCAGCACATCGGCGCTGACACTGTAATTGGACACCAGAATGTTGGTGTCGTGGTTATAGCGGTAACGATCACTCGGTTTGTAGCCACGAGGACAGTCGCGCTCGACACAGGGATCCGGCCAAAGCTCGGGCGCCCCCACATCAAGATCACCGATCTTCAGATCCTTGCTGAGCCAGATACCGGCGCCGTAGCCGATAACGGCAATGACGATGGACACCGCCGCATATGGCGTTCGAGTGAAGCGGGCAAAAATCGACGCCAACGGGCCATCGGACTTGTTGTGCTCGATAACGCGATCGACGGAACGCTGCCCGGAACCGACATAGGAAAGCACCAGCGGCACGATCACAAGATTGGTCAGGATCACCACTGCCACACCGATACTGGCCGCCAGCGCCAACTCACGAATTACGCCGACATCAATGATGTAGAGCGTCAGGAAGCCAATGGCATCACTGACCAATGCCACGCTACCGGGCACCACCAGCGCCGTCAGCGTGCCCTGCGCCGCCTCGCGGGAACCCATTGCTCCCGCCAGCTTGTTCAGGAACATATTGACGATCTGCACGCCGTGACTCACGGCGATGGCAAAGACAAGGAATGGCACCAGCATTGAGTAGGGATCGATGGTGAAACCCATCATGGTCACCAGACCCAGCTGCCAGATCACGGCGATGAAAGAACAGGTCACCACCACCACCGAGCTGCGCAGCGAGCGGGTATCCATCAACAGCAGCACAGCCGTCAACGCCAGAATGACGAAGAAGAACATCGCCACTTCCTGGGCCGCCGCCATCACATCGCCGATCTTCTTGGCGATGCCAACAATGTGGATGCGAACAAAGGGGTACTCGGCCTCGTAACGCTCCCGAATCTCTTCAAGCGACGCAGACAGGGTGGGGATATCAAGACCAGCCTCACCGGCCAGCGCATCCATCAGGTGGGCATGAACGATACTGGAACGGAAATCATCCGCCACCAGACGACCGACATGACCAGAGCGCAGCACGTTGGTTCGCAACTGATCCAGCGACAGCTGACCGCCGTCGTAGTCATCCGGAATCACTTCTCCGCCCTGAAAGCCCTCTTCAGTGACTTCGTTCCAGCGCACGTCCGGTGTCCACAGGGAGCTGATCTTGGAAGGATCTACGCCGTCAAGGGAAAACACATCATCCGTGATGGCCTTGAGCACCTGCAGGTACTCATCGTTGAAGATGTCATCATTACGCACATCAACAACGATGATGCGAATGTCGTTACCAAGATCAACATCATCCTGATGTTCAAGGAAATTCTGGATGTACGGGTGCTGCAACGGCACCATCTTGCGTACATCGGTGTTCACCGCAATCTTGCTGGCCTGAATGGCAAGGAAGACGGTGGCCAGCACAAAGGCCAGCAGAATAACCGGACGAACCGAAAACAGCCCCCGGGATACAGCTCTGGAAAATGCACTACCCATCGGAGAAGTCCTCAGCGAATATCGTTTTTGACGCGGATACCGGCATCGCCGACCATCAGCATTTCAGCGCCGGTCAGCGGCAACACAGCCGACACCGACTCGCGATCACGCAGGTACTGAAGGGCGAAGCTGTTGCCGTTGTCGCGGCTCACCAGCACCACACCAGCACCACCGACGAGCACAATGGTGCCATCAGCCAGCACGGTGCCGCCGTTAATACCGCGGGTAACGCCGGCCTGAACCTGCCGCCAGCTGTCGCCCTGATTTCGGCTCACCCAGAGGTTGCCCTGAAGGCCGAAGGCCACAACAGAACCATCCGCCAGTGACATCACGCCGAAGTACGAGCCCTGATAGGGACTTTTCAGCACGGCCCAGGAGCGACCAGCATCACGGGACCGATACATCAACCCCTTTTCACCCACCGCCAGCAGGGTATCGCTGCCGTTGATGCGGGCGATGGCATTCAAGTGCCAGCCTTCCCGGTTATCAAGCTTGTCGGTGGTCTTGTCCCAGTTACGACCATTGACGGTTTCCACCACGTAGCCGTAGCCGCCAACCGCAATCGCCCTGTCCTTGCTCAGACACACCACATCCAGCAAGGGGGCACCGGACGTATCCTGGCCACCATTACCTGCGCTGTCGTCGCCGAAATCGTCGTAGTCGTCATAATCGTCGGCGTAATCATCATCGCCGTAGTCGTCATCAAGGTCATCGCCCCCGCGTGCGGCCAAGGCATCGGAATACTGAAGCTCCCAGGTCTGACCACCATCGCGGGTGCCGAGCACCACGGCATCGTGCCCCACCGCCCAGCCATTGCGCGCATCGGCAAAGCACACCGCCGTCAGCAGCACACCGGTGGGCGTCTGCGCCTTGCTCCAGTAACGCCCTTCATCATCGGAGTACAGGATATGGCCGCGATCGCCGACAGCCACCACACGGGTTCCGGCGCGGGCTGCATCCAGATACAGGTTGGCAGACACCACCGGCGAGCGGGATGTGAGCACATCTGCCACCGCCGTCGACACGGGCAGAAGCGCCATCAAGCCAAGAGAACACAGGAATTTATTCATAAAACAATCCGTAGTACGAAACAGATCAAGAATATTCATTAGCAAAATCAGTCCGCTAGTCGCCGAAGTGAAAAGAGAGGGGCCGGATATCCGGCCCCTCTCTACTTCTGGTTACAGCGACATTATGGAGCGCACGGTGCGTTCGAGGCATTCGCAACGGCCGGGGTAAATACCACGCCGTTACTGTCCGCCGGGATAACCGCGCCATCAGAAGCAACGAAGGTTGCCATCTGCGCCTGCATGGTCTGCAGCACACCGACATACTGGGCCGGGCCAGCAGGACCGGCAGGCGTCAGCAACGAACCGTGGGTGCCGTCAACATAACGGACGATACCGCCACCGGTGGCACCACAGCTTGTCACAGTGCGCAGGTTCAGACCCTTGAAGGTAATAGCAGTGGCAGGCAGCGTACCGGCATCAACTGCTACCGGACCGATACCAAACGCCGCCGTAAGGCCCTGCTGAACTGCCGAGGCCACTGCCAGGAACCCTGTGCCCTGAGCCAGCGGATCGGTACCAGCCAATGCTACCGGCGTGGTAATAAAGTTCTGGTTAGCGAGGAAGCTGGTCTGGCCGGTCTGGCCAATCAGACCCCAAGCCGGGCCAAAGCTGGCCCCGAACACGTTGTTCGGCACCACCTGATCCGGGCACGTCGTGCCGTTCAGGATACAGTTGAAGTTATCCGCCGGGTTGCCCATCACAGACTGCATCATGATCGGCGTGCCGTTGGTCACGATCTGCGTCGCAAAGTTGATCGGATCCAGACTGTCGATCATGGTCTGAGCGATGATCAGGAAGCCCTCATAGCTACCACTTGGCTTGATCAAGCCCGCGCCACTGAACAGACCCGCAGTGATCTGCGGCTCAAAGGCTGCTGAGCCATCGAGAATCTTGGCAATACCGCCACCAGCCACATTCAGTACCGCCGCCGTCACATCATCCTGCTGCGCGACGAAGGAGGTGCCAACAATGCCACCCAGCGACACACCGACGAAGCTGATTCGATCCGGGTCGATGGTGGTGCCAATGTTGCCGGCATTGAGGGCATTGCCACCATCTTCCACCAGAGCACGATGCAGGGAATGCAGGTCCACCGAGGCCTGACGCAAGGCATCACGGGCATTGGCCAGATTGGTCAGATTGATGAAGTTGTCACCGCTCGGGCAGTAGAAGTCAGTGCCGTTACCAACGTCGACGCCACTCATAGCCTGACACTGGGTCATCGGGCTGCTCACTTTCACGAGGCGCTCAAAAGCTCCACCGCTCAGTGCAGCCTGCAGCTGTGCCAGAGCGCTGAAGGTGTTGCCCGAGGGAGCGATACCATGCTTGGGCATGTCGATACCGACACCCACCATACAGGCATTGGCCAAGGCGTCTGCGACAGCCAGCAAGGTGCCACGGTTCGAGGTAATGCCGTGCTGATAGATCACCACCGGCAAGTTGCCGCCAGAACAATCCTCAAAGCCCATGGCTCCGGCCAGAGACTCTGCCCGCGGCGCGCTGATGATCACCGGGATACTGTGGTCTGTCTTGACCGCAGCCGGCTCAAAGCCATTACAGGCGACCAGATTCTCGGTGCCTGCGGGGCCAGTGTTGGCCGGCAACATGGTGCATGGGCCAGCACTGATCCAGCTTGCACGACTGGCTTTCCAGACCGAGGTATTCTGGCTGTCCGGGTCCATGAACTGGATGACGTCGTTCAACGTGCCCAGATAGATATGCGCAAGGTAATCAGGCGTAGACAGATCACCGTCGGGGCCCGGGGAAGTGACCGCGATACCCGGCGTACCGGCCCATGCAGACACCGGGTTGAGAATGGTGAAGGAGGGCTCCGTGCCAGCCGCATCAACAATGGCCTTGGCCTGCGCCATGGCGCCACCGATGTTCTGGGTCGATACGCTGTAGCTCAAAGACACATTGGCTGGCGAAATACCCTGACCAGCCAACGCAGTTAGGTGGCGGGCGGTAAGCTGGCGAAGCTGTTCCAGCTGCCACAACGAACCATAGGCGTCGGACAGCGAGTCACCATCATCAAGGGCCGCAAGAGCCTGGGCCTCAAGCCCCGCTAGCGCCCCGGCGATGGCTGCTGCCGGCGCGCCAACCGCAGCGTAGACCGGGTTGATCTTGGTGCATACCGCCACAGACGCAGGGTTACTGAAGTTACAGGAAGCGTCATCCGAGGACTGGATAATGAAATCCGGCTGAGCCAACGGCACACCTACTGCCAACTGGAATGAGCCATTCAGCAGCTGATAGGTCTGGTCCTGCCCTACGGCCGCGCCGCTGGCACCGATCACATCGTTCTCGATCACCACGATGTAGGTCGTGCTGGGCTGCAGCGGGCGCAGCGGCTGAATCAGCAGACTGGTGCCGCCACTGACACCGGCGACAAAATCCACACCCCAGATCAGCTCGCCGGAGATGGTCACTGGCGCAGCAGCGCCCGGATCAAACCCGGAAGTGCGGAAAATTCGCACACCATTCTGCAGATCGGTACGGTTGGCTGGCCCTGCGATGCTGGCTGAGAAGCGTACAACCATGGGGGCGGTGGTGGAGAAGCCGTCCATGTTGTTCAGCGCGGTTTGCGGGTCGGCCAGAAATGGCGCCGCCGGCACGGCCGTTGACGTCATCAGTGTACCGGCTGCATTGGCCGGATTGAACGAAGACGGTTTGCCCGGAATATTGATGGAGCCGTCCGCCGTGCTGGCAAACAGCAAATCCACCGGGAACGGCAGACCGTCGCCACCAAGAGCCGGATTGAACACCGCCACCGCATTACCGGGCGCCGGAGCGGGTTGTAAGTCCGGGCCAACGGAATCACCGCAGCCCTGCATAGCCACTGCCAGAGCAGTCAGGCCAATCATTTTGGTTATGGTACGCATCGCTTCTCTCCCGATGTTCATACGCAATAATTATTTTTGTTTGCCGAGCCGCTGCCCGTGGCAGCGGCTCGGCCAATCATTCCCTGATCAAGTGCCCCGTCGACGCAGCGCTGCCGGGTGGAAATAACGCTCATCCGGTGTCGGCTGGCTGAAGTCGAGGATTGAGGGCTCCTCGTTGTCCAGATACTGGACATGGTACCGACGCGCACGCAGATCGTGGAACGCATCCAGAGCAGTCCACTGGGTCGGCACTTCATAGTAGTTCTTGATGTAGGCAATGCTCACACGCCAGAGGTCGCCACGACGGTCGTACTGGTCAACCACGGCGATCTGCCAGGAATCCGCATCGATGTAGAAAGTACGACGCTCATAAATGTGGCGCTCGCCTTCCTTGAGGGTCGCTTCCACCACCCACACCCGGTGAAGCTCCCAGCGGGCATAGTCAGATTTAACATGACCCGGAATCAGCATGTCGCTGTATTTTACCTTCGGCGAATCCATCTCGTAGTTGTTGTACGGGATGAACATCTCCACCGGCTGCTCGTTCACCAGACGCCAGTTGTAACGGTCCGGGGCACCGTTGAACATGTCGGTGTCGTCAGCAGTACGCAGGCCATCTGCAGCGGCAATCGGGGTATCGTAGGACAGGTTCGGTGCCAGACGGACACGACGCTGACCAGCGTTATAACCCCATGCCTGACGCGGCTGGATCTTCTGGTCAATGGTCTCATGCACCAGTACGGCACCACCGGCCAGTCGCGCCGGCGCCTTGACGAAGGACAGGTAGTAGAAAATCACGTTGTCCATGTCGGAGGCTTTCAGCTTGGGATCGTGCATCTTGAAATACACTTCCTGCTGCGAGGTCACCAGCGAATAGGAGCCGTTACGCTGTACCGCCACTTCCGACGCACGACGCACGACGTACACGCCGCGCCAGCGAAGCACATGATTCCAGATGGCCTGAAGTGCCTTCTCGCTGTTCGAGCCATGCAGGATCGGGAACGGAATTCCGCCAAATGAGTTTTCCACGCCGGTGTCGGTGAGCACGGTCCGGGCAGCGTTATCTTTGGTGTTCTTGTAGACCCAGTCCGGTGCAGAGGTGGTGCGACGGCTCTGGTACACATTCAGCTTGAAGGTGTCCGGATAGGTGCGCATCAACGCCTTGATGCCTTCCGGCAACTTGTCGGCGTACTGGCCCTGATTCTGATTCGAGATGGTGAACAGAATCTTGTCGTTAGCAAACGGATCCGGGTGGTGCTGGCCCGCCTGAGTGTAGGTTTTCGGAATATCTTTTTGAGTGAGGCCGCCCGACCAGGCCGGAATGCCGAGCCCGGTGGACACGTCCTTGCCATTGCCCGCCACCGGGGCGCCAAGCGGCGTCATGGTTGCAGTTCCGAGTTTGGCCGCCTCACTGGCAGGCACTTTGGCCTGTACGACGGCAGACATGGCAATTGCCAGGGCTGCTGCGGTACCGACTGCACTGATCTTCTTCAGCATGGTTTCTCTCCGTTGCTTTCCCGCCGGGGACGCCGCAGCGCCCCCGATCATTGTTATATGTTTATGATCAGAACGCGTACTTCAATGCCAGCGAGGCATTGTTACGATCGCTCAGCTTGTTACTGTAGCCGTTACCCCAGAAGCTGGTGGCCTGAACACCCACTTCAAGGTTGTTGAGGTAGACAAAATCCACCCCCAGCGTCGCTGCCTTGCGGTCTTCCAGGAAGTTGCCGCCGATGGGCGAATTACCCTGTACATCATGGGCAATGCGAACGCTCGGCTTCATGGTGATGCCGGCGAAAATGTTGTTGTAGTCCGCCTGAACGATGGCGCGGTAACCCCATGCACCGTCAGTCAGGAAGGTTTTGTTCGGGTCATCCGGATGCTGGATCAGCGCCTCACCACTGAGAATGGCAGCGGTGGAGTTGTATCGCAGGTTGTCATTGAGGCCACTGACGACATAATCCATCCCAAGCTCAAGAACGGAAATGACGTTGTTGGCACCGAGCCTCGGCCCAAAACTGTAGATACCGACCAGCGAGCTGGTGATGGTTTCCACTTCTTCGTAGAAGTAATAGCGCTGCCCCTGTACTACCGGCGTCGCGCCGGCCAAACAGGCGCCGCCAAGGCGGTCACGGACACAGTGCGGAGTGATATGCCCCACCGTCGGGGCCGCGTTCGCTGCCAGACCGGACAGACTCTGCAACAGGTTGTCACCCACCTCGTTGATGATCAGCTGTTTCGGGCGATAGGCCAGCTCACCGGACAACGACATCTGCGCCACGTTGGTGCTGAACGATGCACCAAACATGTCGACGTCTTCGTTATAGACCATGAAGTAGCGGGCGTTGTCGATTTTCTCCGGCACAGTTCCAGCTCCGACCAGATCAAGGCGGGCGCCAACGATCGGCAAGCGGGAGTGGGTGCGGGTGTAGAAAGCACCGAATTCGGTACCACCAAACAGACCCGAGAAATATCGTGCGGCCAGACCGAACTGACCACTGTCCTTGGCCTGTTCATCGGCGAGACGATTCACCGTTACCTGCGTCTGCTCGTACTGGTAATCAACGCCTGACTCACCGTAGGTGGACAGCGTGTAGGCAGCGAAGGCATCAGCCAAGGCGGGCACCGGACCGCCTTGCGCAGCCGCCGCCACCAGACGGCCATCGACGATCACGTTATTAGCGCCCTTACCCGGGAAAGCATCATGGGTTGACCAGAAGGTTCCAGCGGGCGCATCAAGCGAGTTCTTCCATTCGAACTGATAGAAAGACTCAAGTGACAAATTGTCCGTAACACCCCAGCTGAAATAGAGGCTCGCCAGCGGCAGCAACGCTTCCTTGATCTCGGAGCCTGGCAGGCGCAGCGCAGTCAGATCGATATAGTTGGCTGTGTTGACGCCGTTCTGGATAAACAATGCTTCGCCCCAGTTGATTACCTGGCGACCAAGACGGACGTTCATGGGACGATCCAGCACGTCGATATCAGTAAAGACGTAGGCGTCCAGCATGCGGAAGCGACGACCCACTTCGCTACGAGCTTCATCGGAAAAACGATCGCCGGTGCCGTTGTTGGCGTAATCGGAGTAGCTGGCATAGCGGTTGATGCCACCATCCGCACACGGAGAGAAAGGACTTCCACCGCCAGGACAGGAACTGCCAAACAGCAGCTCACCACCGTCGTGACCACCACCCATGATCACTGCGTCATAAAATGCGGTGGCACTGGCCACCACACCGAAACTGTCGCCAAACTCCATCACCATCGACGGGGTAATTTTGTACACCATCGATGCGAGGCCAGTGTCAAAATTGTTGTTGGCGTCGTTCTTGTTCAGCTGGGTGGAGTAGCCACCGGCAGCCATCACCAACACATCTTCGTTAGCCGCGAGCTTGCGATCCTGCCCTTCGGTGCGGAACAGGGCGCCCGCACTCAGCAAGGTGTCAAAGCGGCCGGTGACATTGCCGTCACCAAAGCTGAACTCGGCTGCAGACACGTTACCAGCCAGCATGACTGCTGCCACGGCAGACGCCAGCCGGGTCTTCCTGATGAGCTTGTTATTCATGTGCAACTCCGTGATTCGCCCGATTATTCGAATTATCTTTTTTTCTTGTATCACCGCTTCACCTTGAAACCGGCGATTGGTGCGGCGCTCGTCATAGACGGCGCTTTTATCCTATTGAAATACAAAACATCACTGCAAGCTACAGGAATCGGTGACTTCAGGGTCCCGTGCAAGGGTGTTCACATAAACATCCACCAATGTCAGTTAAGCACACGATCGAGCACTTCGGCCAGATTAGCGGAGCATTCCTGCTTCCTCAGCCCCTCCACCGCCGAGCGCATCGCCGCCTGAAGCGGGGCGA
The DNA here is from genome assembly GCA_046292765.1 of Alcanivoracaceae bacterium. Lineage (GTDB taxonomy): Bacteria > Pseudomonadota > Gammaproteobacteria > Pseudomonadales > Alcanivoracaceae > PGZG01. Next base: position 55,497 of record JBKBQA010000005.1, read on the forward strand.
TCAGCCGCGGCATCACTGCCAACACCCCCGCCATCCGTGCAGCAATCTGGGGATTCAGTCGGTCCAGCCGGGCCAGCGCGTCCGTGTACAGACGATAACCGGAACCATCGTCAGCGTGAAAGGCTGCCGGATTGCCATTAGCGAAACTGCCAAGCAGCGCTCTCACCCGGTTGGGCGACGTCCACTCAAAGGCAGGGTGGCTGAGCAACGCATTCACGCGCCCCACTGTGCCCTGGCCCGGTTGCAACGCCTGCACCGCAAACCATTGATCGAGCGCCAACGCCTCCTCGGCATAACGTTCTGCGTAATCCGCCAGCGCCGCCGGCGCCTCGGCAAAACCGTGCCACACCAGCAGGCGCAGGGCGCCAAGCCGTTCGGTCATGTTGTTCGCACTGGTATAACGGCGAGCCAGCACATTACCCGCTTCGGCATCGGCCGCCGCCAGCAACGCCAGACAGCGCTGCGCCAATGTTCGCCGGCCGATATCCACCGATTGCGCCCGGTACGGGCCGGACACCACCAGCGTCGGCAACAATGCTTTCAGCTCTTCCGCCAAAACACGCGCCAGTGCAGTCTCCAGAGCTTGTCTGGCCTGATGGACCTGAGCGGGGTCTAGTGGATTGAGACGCTCGCCGATGGCCTTCTCAGACGGCGGCGTCAACAGCAGCGCAGCGCCGGCGGGGTCTTCCCCGGCCCGGGCCAGCACCTGACGCAGCGGTACCGCCAGCGCCGCCGCTTCAGCCTCGGCGCTGGCGCCAGCCATCAGCCGCATCAACGCATCGCTGAACAGCCGTTGAGCCGCATCCCAGCGACAAAAGCCATCGCGCTCATGGGCGAGGATCAGGGCCAGTTGCTTGGCACTGTAGGGATAGTCGAGTAGCACCGGCGCCGAAAAGCCGCGTAACAACACCGGCACCGGCGCCTGATCGAGGGCAAACTCGAAGGTCTGGCTGGCCTGCTCCAGAATCAGCACGGTATCGAGGGATCCGGTGTCATCCGTTGGCAGTGCCTGCCCGGCTTCGCCCAGCAACGACAACCCCACCGGGATCATCAATGGCAGTTTGTCAGTCTGGCCAGGAGTGGCAGGTGTGCTCTGGCTCAGGGTCAGCCGGTAGCAACCGTCGGCGAAACTGTCACGAACCGTCAGCCGGGGGGTGCCAGCCTGACTGTACCAGCGGCGGAAACGGGACAGGTCCCGCCCACTCACTTCTTCCATACAGTCGACGAAGTCATCGCAGGTCACCGCCTGGCCATCAAAGCGGGAAAAATACAGGTCTGTCGCCCGACGAAACTGTTTCGGGCCCAGCAGGTTGTACTGCATGCGCACTACCTCGGCACCCTTTTCGTAGATGGTGACGGTGTAGAAGTTATCGATTTTCTGGTACTCATCCGGTCGCACCGGGTGAGCCATGGGGCCGCCGTCCTCGGCAAACTGGACTGTGCGCAGCATGTCAACATCTTCGATCCGGCGCACAGCGCGGGAGTGCATGTCGGCAGAAAACTCCTGATCGCGGAAAACCGTGAAGCCCTCCTTGAGACTGAGCTGGAACCAGTCCCGGCAGGTAACCCGGTTGCCCGACCAGTTATGGAAATACTCGTGGGCCACCACCGCCTCTACGCGCTGGTAGCCCTGATCGGTGGTGGTCTCCGGATGGGCCAGCACGCAGGAGGTGTTAAATATGTTGAGCCCCTTGTTCTCCATGGCCCCCATATTGAAATGGCTGACAGCGACGATCATGTAGATGTCCAGATCGTATTCGCGGCCGTACACCTGTTCGTCCCAGCGCATGGATCGCTTCAGCGCATCCATGGCGAAATCGAGCTTGTTGAGATCCCTGTGTTCGGCATAGATCCGCAACTGCACGGTGCGACCGCTCATGGTCACGAACTGATCTTCGAGACAGGCGAGATCACCCGCCACCAGTGCGAACAGGTAGCAGGGTTTGGCGAACGGATCCTCCCAGGTGACCCAGTGGCGATTGCCGTCACTGCCCTTGTCCACCGGATTGCCGTTTGACAACAGCAGCGGATAGCGCTGCCGATCCGCCCTGACGGTGGTCGTAAAACGACTCAACACATCGGGACGGTCGGGGAAGAAAGTGATACGCCGAAATCCCTCCGCTTCACACTGGGTGCAATACATGCCCCTGGAAACGTACAACCCCTCCAGTGCCGTGTTGCTGGCAGGATCAATACGCACCACAGATTCAAGTTCAAATCGGTCAGGGACGGCAAACACGGTGAGCTGATCGTGCTCGTAACGATACTGCTCTGGCGTTAGCGGACGGCCATCCAGCCTCAACGCCTCAAGCATCAGGGCCTCACCGTCGAGGATACAGTCACGAACAGTGGATTGTGCAGACCGGCGCAGGCTCAGCCTGGCAGTAACGCAGGTGTAGCCATCGTGGATATCGACGTCAAGATGCACCTGATCGACCAGAAAGGCCGGTGGCTGGTAGTCGAGTCGGCGCACCGGTTTGGGGGCCTGATTGTCACGCATCGTGCTTGCCTCCCTGGCGCCAGTTAACCGGCTGCTCGTCGTGACTGTCGGTGGCACAGTCCGGCTTTTCGATATATCCCGTCCGCTCCGCTTCGGGCAGATGCGCCTGCTCCCAGGCGATAATCGCCTGCAGGCTGGTCTCTCTCTGCTCACGGCTCAAGGTCCGACCGTCGGGCCAACGACCCAGTTCCACGGAACGTCGCAAATTTTCATAAACGTCCCGGCTCATCTGAGCCGCCGTGCGGGCGAAATCCTGACTCATCAATGCTCTCCTGGACGGCTGCTCCAGCCCAGTTTGGAACGACAGGCCTCGTAAAAATCATGGCCCGGCGGATGCAGCAACTTCAAGCGGTGGGGTTTCTTGCGAATCGAAATGACATCGTCAAGCTGGGCACGCACACCCGACTGCCCGTCACAGCTGACCAGCGGGCGCACCTTCTGGCTGCGAATCCGGATTTTGATCTCGCTATTGCCATCCACTACCAGAGGCCGGCTGGTCAGGGTATGGGGATTCAGAGGCACCAGCACCATGGCGTCCAGTTTCGGGTGCATGATCGGCCCACCACCAGATAACGAATAGGCGGTGGAGCCCGTTGGCGTGGAAATGATCAGACCATCAGAGCGCTGACTGTATACGTAGGCGCCGTCTATATGCAGATCGAACTCAATCATGTGGACGCTATCACCCGATAGCAGCACCACATCGTTCAGGGCTGAACCTTCCCCCAGCACGGTCTTGCCGCGGCGCACTTCCATGTCCACCAGAAAACGGGACTCGATAGCGTAATCACCATCCAGCACCTGCCCCACCCGCGACTCGATTTCGGACGGCAGAATGTCAGTGAGAAAACCCAGCCGACCGCGGTTTACGCCCAGCACCGGTACGTCATGACGTGCCAGCGCTCTGGCCGCCCCCAACAGACAGCCGTCACCGCCGACCACGATGGCCAGATCGCAGGACTCACCCAACTGGGTGCGACTGCCCGCCTGCAAACCAAGGTCCGGCAGCGACTCGGACAGCTCCTGATCAAGAATCACATGGATTCCGCGCCCATGGAGGAAGTGGACCAACTGGCGCAGCGAATACAGCGCCTGCTCGCTGTCGGTCTTGGCGATCAGGCCAATATGACGGAACGTTTCACGCGCCACCGCGCCACCTCAAGAAGGACAGGAAGTGCAAAGCATGAAGGGGAGTATCATGCAAGGCAAGGCGGGCCGGCGTGAAGCCGGCCCGAAACTGCCGTCAGTCGCGTTCGATAAGGTCCGTCAGAGTCTGGGCCTGGGCATTCAGGCCGCCCTCCAGCACGTGCACCTCGATGCCAACGTTGTTGAGCAGGAAGGCTGCCGAGGCGCTGCGACGACCGGTGTCACAGCAGGCAATGTAGACCTTTGACGGATCAAGCAGGCGCGACTTCAGCCGCAACACATTCAGCGGCATGTTCAGGGCGCCCTGCAGGTGTACCTGTTCAAACTCATCAGGGGTGCGGACGTCGAGCCAGCGGCCACCGGCAGCAACACGCTCCCGCGCATCGGCGCCAGTAATGGTGCGCACGATGGGCTCCCGCAGCAGCTCATCAAAATCCTTGCGATCAAGACGCATCAGCTCGCCATCGGTAGCCATCACCACCGACGCATTCCTTGGCTTGCCGGAAAGCAACGCATCCTCGCCAAACCACTGGCCCTGCTCAAGCAGGGCTACCGGGGTTGGATCACCGGCACCCTCCGCCTTGATCAATACCTCACACAGGCCCTGCTTGATGATGTAACAGCAGTCGGCATCATCGCCCTGCGTGATCACCGCCTGACCAGCCTTGAACCGCAACGGCTTCAAACGACGGAAAATTTCGAGAATGTTGCCGGGTGGGATACGGTAGAACAGTTTCGACTTCAGCAGTCGGATCATCCAGTGCCGATCATCCTGATAGGCCGCATTGGAGTTGATGTCGAGAATCACATAACCCGCAGACTGGTCCCAGGCAAGGATCGAATCAAGTCCGGCACTGCTGAAACGCACCACGCTGACATCGGACAACGCCCGAGCGGTGCTGCGACGGGGCTGGACGTGGTCGAGTGGATGCCAGGACTCCATGCCGCCAGCACCGATGAGCTGCCGATTTCCGTCGCCCTGCTCAAGCTCCACCTCACCCTTAAGCAGGTAGATGGTCTGGTTGTCAGAATCCCCGTGCGAGAAAATCACCTCCCCGGCACGGAAATGAACCACTTCCTGCTGTTCCAGCAGTCGGTCCAGATGATCTCCGCTCAGTGCATTCACCGGAACAAAGGTTTGCAACAAACTCTTGTCGATGGACTCGCTATTGGCCATAACTGCTCCGCGCCATTTGCCCCCGTTTCGGGGCCGGTTGTTGCACGTTCCATACCATTTTCAAAGGGCTACCCCGAATTTGTGAACCCCCTCACAAATCCTCGCCATTATCAGCGAAACTTCAACACATTTTCGATCGCCGTATCACTTCGGCAGTACTGGCAGCGATTGGCATTGCGGTCAGAGGCGCCGGGGCGGAACTGGTTCGGTGTATCGACCCGGATCACCCGTTTGCCACACAGTTGGCCGCTGATCTCCACCTGACAGACCGGGTTCTCGTAGTGACGCAACCATGCCCGGTAGTGCTCTTCCGTGACCAGACATTTGCGTGCAGCGAAAGCGATCGGATTCTGCATGTAATCGGAAATTTCACTGGCATTGATGGAAATGTGGCCTGCACCCGGATGGAAGGCGATGAAGTTGAGGCCCAACGTCTGCAGCTTCTCCAGCAATTTTTCCGCGCCCACGTTAGCCGAGCGAATCTGCTCATGGCGGGCATCCACCAGCTCGGCTTCCAGGCCAGCGATACGCTCCTCCCGGGTCAGCACTTCCATTTCCTTGGCATGAAGGGTTTCGCTCAGACGAGCCCGCTCCTCTTCAAGTCGCTGCTCCAGCGCAATCTTGTACTGCTCGGTGAGGATCTCGATCTCACTGCCGTGCTCATCGCTGTGGTTGATCTGCTCCTCAAGACTCTTGTTCAGCGACTGAACCTGCGCCTTCAGCGATTCCGCCCGCTCTTTCAGGGCGACGTTCTGTGATTTCAGGGTTTTGAACTGCATCAGCACCTTTTCCAGCTGGGTGCTGAGAATTTCTTCCTTGGTTTGATGCGCGTAGCGCAGCTGGCCCACTTCTTCCTTGTGCTTGTTTTCCATGGTCTGCACCCGCAGGCGCAGCTCTTTCAGGGTACGGGCAAGCCGGATTCGCTCCTTGTCATCCCGTGCCGCCTGGGCGGCCGCCGCCGGGGTTGGCGTCGATTCGGGCTGTATTACCGGTACCACAGGTGCAGCGGGCGCCGGCGTTTGCGGTGCTGCGCTGCCCGGCGGGAACTGCTGTACCTGAGGGGCGCCACTGGCCAATGCCGGCGTATCGTCTATATACAAACCCAGCTTGCCGCCACGCTCCCGGACATTGTCACGGATAAACACGAAGTGGTTGGCGCCGGGCTTCATCACCGGATCCCACAGCTTTTCCTGATGCCAGGCCACCGGACACTGACTGCGACAGGCAAGACGGACGGGGCCAGCTCCCATATCCGGGCCCGGACCTCCATGCTCAGCCAGATGCCGCAGCGGCACGTTCCAGGTGTGGTCTGCCATGCCATCGTCATCAAAGTCGATCAGGAACAGCACGATAGCCACCACCTGAAGACGACCATTGACCAGACAGTAGGCACCCTTGATCTGTTCGCCGGCAAACTCCGGCACCCCGACCATGCCATCCAGAATGGCCTCAAAATCCGAGAACAACATGCTTTTGGTGACGCCCCGGTCGCCGAAAAACAGGATTGCCTCGGAGGTGACAGCCGACATACCCATGCTGTGTCCTTTTGTTATAGATGGGATAGCAAACTGACGCTACACGTCAGAATGTTGCCGATTATAGTCAGGGTATAACAAAAGACGATGAGACATGAACAGCAGAATAAGACGCCGGAGAGGTGAAACACCCCTCCCCGTCCGACACTCTGTAATCAGATGGCCAATGCCAGACGCACCCCCTGATCAATAGCCCGCTTGGCATCGAGCTCGGCCGCAACATCAGCGCCACCGATCACCCTCACTACCAAACCGGCCTCCCGCAGTGGCTGCTCCAGCTCCCGCTGCGACTCCTGACCGGCACAGATCACCACGTTATCGACCTCCAGCACCTTCTGTTCGCCATTGATCTCGACATGCAGTCCGGCATCGTCGACTTTCAGATAATTGACTCCGGGCACCATCTGCACCCCTTTCTTCTTGAGTGCCTCGCGGTGAATCCAGCCAGTGGTCTTGCCGAGCCCGGCGCCCACTTTGCTGACCTTGCGCTGTAGCAACCAGACCTGTCGCGGCGACGGCTCGACCTCGGCAGCCACTCCAGCAACGCCACCTCGCGCTTCCGCGCCGGGGTCAATGCCCCACTCCTTCATAAACAATTGCGGATCAAGACTGGCCGAGTGACGACCATGGCTGATGTACTCGGCGAGATCGAAACCGATACCGCCGGCGCCGATCACCGCCACCCGTTTGCCAACCGGCTTGTGGTCGCGCAGCACATCGAGATAGCCCAGCACTTTGGGATGATCAACGCCTTCAAGGGCGGGCATACGCGGCTGAATACCGGTCGCCAGAATCACCTCATCAAATCCGGCTGACGCCAGCTCGCCAGCGCTGACACGATGATTGAGACGCACCTCAACGCAGTGCTTTTGCAACATCACTTCGAAGTACCGCAGGGTTTCGCTGAACTCTTCCTTACCGGGAATCTGTTTGGCGATATTGAACTGGCCGCCAATCTGCCCGCTGGCCTCGAACAGCGTTACCTGATGGCCGCGCTGGGCCGCAGCAAGCGAAAACGCCATACCCGCCGGTCCGGCACCGACCACCGCGAAGCGCTTCGGCGACGTCGCCGGCTCAATCTTCAGCTCGGTTTCATAGCAGGCCAGGGGATTCACCAGACAACTGGCCTGCCGCAACTGGAAGGTGTGATCAAGACAAGCCTGATTGCAGGCGATGCAGGTATTGACCTCACTCTCGCGATCTTCCATGGCCTTGCGGACAAAATCCGGGTCGGCCAGCATCGGCCGCGCCATGGAGACCATATCCGCGTCACCGCGGGCCAGTACGTCCTCCGCCACCGACGGCATGTTGATGCGGTTACTGGTCACCAGCGGTACCGAGATATGCTGCTTTAACTTGCGCGCCACCCAGGTAAAGGCCGCCCGCGGCACCATGGTGGCGATGGTGGGCACCCGCGCTTCGTGCCAGCCGATACCGCAATTGAGAATGGTAACGCCGGCCTGTTCAAGCGCCTGAGCCAACTGCACCACTTCGGTCCAGTCGGAACCATCGGCCACCAGATCCAGCGACGAGATCCGGAACATAATGATGAAATCCTCCCCGCAGCGTGCGCGGGTACGGCGAACAATTTCCAGCGGGAAGCGCATCCGGTTCTCGTAGCTGCCGCCCCACTGATCATCCCGTTCGTTCACCCTCAAGGTGAGAAACTGGTTAATCAGGTAACCCTCGGAACCCATGATCTCGACACCGTCGTAGCCGGCCCATTTCGCCAGAGCTGCGGCATTCACAAACGACTCGATCTCCTGCTCCACTTCCTCGGCGCTCAGGGCATGCGGTTTAAACGGATAAATCGGCGCCTGTTTCGCCGACGGGGCCACCAACTGGTTGTGATAGGACTGGCGGCCACCATGCAGGGCCTGCATCAGAATCTTGCCGCCGGCGTTATGCACCGCTTCAGTGATAACGCGATGATGGCCGGCCTCAGTTTCATTGGTCATCTTTGATGCCCCCGGTCCCAGCACCCCGCGGTCGGATACGCCGATGCCCCCGGTGACGATCAGCGCCACTCCACCCTCGGCCCGACGGGCAAAGAACGCCGCCTGACGCGCATGACCATTGGCCTGTTCCTCCAGACCGGTATGCATGGAGCCCATGATCACGCGGTTGCGCAGGGTGGTAAAACCGAGATCAAGCGGTTTGAGCAGATGGGGATAGCGTTGCAGGCCGGACATGGACATTCCTCAGGGAACCAATGGGCTTTGGCTCATTCTGGGGAGAGCAGTCGACAGGCCTCAATGACAGGAATGTTCAGGGGGGTGAGCGCGGTGGGCAGGCAGGGCACTGAAACGAAAAACGGCTTCAGCTCTCAGAGCTCGAAGCCGTCGTCTTCTTCGATATCGTCGTCGTCGAAGCTCTCCTCCAGGCTTTGCAGCCAGAGGCGATCATCGAGACGCTCATCCAGGATCTCATCCATGGCGGTCTCCTTTATTGGCAGGTTTATCCCGGCCCATAAAGAAACAGGCCGGTGATGCATTGCATCACCGGCCTGTGACCTTTTCATGACACCAGAGTTCAGTGGGGCTGGTGTCGTCTTATAATGGCGCAGCGGACGGGACTCGAACCCGCGACCCCCGGCGTGACAGGCCGGTATTCTAACCGACTGAACTACCGCTGCGCGCAAACTGGTGGGTGGTGACGGGATCGAACCGCCGACCCTCTGCTTGTAAGGCAGATGCTCTCCCAGCTGAGCTAACCACCCGAGAGGCCGCCATTCTAGGGTTTTCGACTCCGCTGTCAATCGAAGATGAAGGATTTTTTCAGGCGGCCGAACCGTTTGTTCAGATTTCCACCGCTCCGATTTATGGGAGCGGTGGAATTGCCGCCCCTGCCCCGTCGACAACCTGACGGGCGGCATCCAGACTGAGGTAACTGCCGATGACCTCGCCGTCGGGGCGGCATACCAGCCAGGCGGTGACATCCAGCGCCAGTGTGTCGCGGTTGATCTCTCCCTGCTCCAGAATGGTGTAGCCCTGACTGCCCCAGCTGATCCGGTTGCCGATCACCGCTGTTCTCCGATCACCCGCTCTCCGATCACCCGCTCTCCGATCACCCGCTCAACAATGATATCGGTCAACTGGTCGATGGTGAGGCTGCCGTGGGCGTCAAACCAGTTGCTGCTCCAGCTGGTCATGCCGGTAATCAGGCGTCGGGTAATAAAAGCATCGGCATTCAACCGCCCTGCCAGTCTCAGGGTCTCAAGCTCAACCATCCACAGCTGCTCATAGATATCGCGCAGGGCCAGGGCTTCGCGCTGGTGATCCGGGGTCAGGCAACGCCACTCATACACCAGTACGCTCATGGCCTCGCGGGTATCGCCGATAATCGACTGCAGCTCGGCCCGAATAAGCGCCCGCAGGCGCTCGGCAGGATCGGTGATGCCTGCCATTGCCCCCCGCAGTCGATCCGTGTTGAAGCGAATCACCTCTACCATCACCGCAAACAGGATGTCCTCCTTGGTGGGAAAATGGTGAAACAAGCTGCCGCTCTGGATGCCCACGTCTCGGGCGATATCACGCACCGTGGTGCGATCAAACCCCTGATCACGAAACAGCCTTGCCGCGGCGCTGAGCAGCTTGCCTCGGGGTGTGTCATCCATGCCATTGATGGTCACTTGCGGGTGTCCCATGAGCTGCTCCCGTGATCGACGGACGTCATTATGGTGGCCCGTTCTGACTAAGCAAGTGGCCGCAACTGACCACCCCTTTATCGCGACTTTACAAACCAAGCGCTTGCTTGGTAGCGTAGTCCCACCCGGAATCGCGGGCAAGCCCCGCCCCATCAGTTTCTGACCAGGGAGCCCCAATGACCTCTCCTATCCGCATTGGCTGCGCCGCCGGCTTCTGGGGCGACACTAACACTGCCGCTTTCCAGCTGGTCCGCGAGGCCACCATTGATTATCTGGTTTTCGACTATCTGGCCGAAGTGACGCTGTCGATCATGGCCGGGGCACGGATGAAAGATCCGAATCAGGGTTATGCCCACGACTTCGTCACTCAGGTGATGGCGCCGCTGGCAAAAGAGATAAAGACCAAAGGCATCAAGGTGGTCAGCAATGCCGGTGGCGTAAACCCGCAGGCCTGCCGCAAGGCGCTGGAAGAGGTGTTTGCCGCTGCCGGCGTGGAAATGAAAATCGCGCTGGTGGAAGGCGACGACCTGAACCTGCGGCGCAACGATTTTGCTGATGCGAAGGAAATGGACACCGGCGCCCCCTTGCCGCCTTTTACCGTGACCATGAACGCCTATTTGGGCGCAGAGCCGATTCGAGCGGCGCTCGCGGCAGGTGCTGATATTGTCCTCACCGGCCGAATTGCGGATTCGGCGCTGGTGCTCGGTCCTTTACTGCACGAATTCAACTGGTCGCTCGATGACCACGACAAGCTCGCCCAAGGCTCGCTGGCCGGCCATGTAATCGAGTGTGGCGCCCAGTGCACCGGCGGCAACTTTACCGACTGGCAAGACGTTCCTGACTACCACAACATGGGTTTCCCGATCGCCGAGTGCCATGCAGACGGCAGCTTTATTGTCACCAAGCCGGACAACACCGGTGGACTGGTGAGCTGCGCCACCGTCGGCGAGCAAATCGTCTATGAAATCGGTGACCCGCGCGCCTATCTCCTGCCGGATGTGGTGTGTGACTTTACCGGTGTGTCACTGGAACAGGTTGGCTCCCATCGGGTCCGCGTAAGCGGTGCCAGAGGCTTGCCGCCAACGGACCAGTACAAGGTCTCTGCCACCTACCCGGACGGCCACCGGATCACCGCCTCGTTTATGATCGGCGGCATTGACGCCGCCGCCAAGGGCCAGCGCGTTGCCGATAGCATCCTGAAAAAAGTCAGCGGCATCTTCCAGACCATAGGGCTGGAGGCATTCCGTGACACCTCGGTGGAGCTGCTTGGCACCGAAGCCACTTATGGCGCGCAAGGGCGCCGCCGCGACAGCCGCGAAGTGGTGGTGAAAATTGCCGCCATGCACAACAACAAAAAGGCGCTGGATATCTTTGCCCGCGAGATTGCCCAGGCAGCCACCGGCATGGCACCGGGCCTGACTGGCATTGTCGGTGGTCGGCCGAAATCTTTCCCACGTATTCGCCTGTTCTCAACACTGGTGTCAAAAAGTACCGTGCAGGCCACAGTGGATATCGGTGGAAAGAAAATCGCGGTAACACAACCGGCGGGACAGCCACTGGATACTGCCGCATTGACCCGCCACAACGGCGAAAGTATAAGCGGCCATGTCGCTGCACCGCTCATCAGGCTGGCCTGGGCCCGCAGTGGCGACAAGGGCAATCATGCCAATATCGGCGTTATCGCTCGTAAAGCCGAATACCTGCCATTCCTGCGCGCAGCACTGACCGAGCAGGCCGTTGCCGACTTTATGCAGCATGTTCTGGATCCAGAAGCCGGCAGCGTTTCACGCTGGGACCTTCCCGGTTTTAATGCTCTGAATTTTTTGCTGAAGAATGCGCTCGGTGGTGGCGGCATTGCCTCGCTGCGGATTGATCCGCAGGGCAAGGCCTTTGCCCAGCAGCTGCTTGATTTCCCTGTTCCGGTTTCCGCCGAGATTGCCCAAGAGGTAAATGCACAATGAGTTATCGCTCCGTATTCCGTCCCGGTCTGTTTGCTGGCCGCAACATGATTGTCACCGGAGGCGGCAGTGGCATTGGTCGCTGCACTGCTCACGAACTGGCTTCGCTTGGCGCTCAGGTAATCCTGATCGGCCGCAAGGATGACAAGCTGAAAAAAGTGCAGGCGGAAATTCAGGAAGATGGTGGAAAGGCGATCTGGTTTACCTGTGATATCCGCGAGGAAGAAAGCGTTAAAGCCACCGTCGGCGAGATTTTCAAAGCCGTCGGACAGGTCCATGGCCTGGTTAATAATGCGGGCGGCCAGTTCCCCTCCCCGCTTGCCTTTATCTCGCAGAAGGGCTGGGAAACGGTGGTACGCACTAATCTCACCGGCGGCTTTCTGATGGCCCGCGAAGTGTTTATGCAGGGCATGAACAAGACCGGTGGCAGCATAGTCAATATCGTTGCCGATATGTGGGGCGGCATGCCGGGCATGGGTCACTCCGGTGCAGCCCGCGCCGGCATGGTGAATTTCACCCAGACCGCTGCATTCGAATGGGGCTGTGCTGGCGTGCGCGTTAACGCGGTGGCGCCGGGCTGGATTGCTTCCAGTGGCATGGACACCTATCCGGAAAGCTTCAAATCCACCATCAAGACCCTGCGCGCCGCAGTACCGCTGAAGCGCATGGGTGAAGAAGCCGAAGTCTCCGGCGCGATTGCCTTCCTGCTTTCCGATGCAGCGGCCTTTATCAGTGGCGATACCCTGCGCATTGATGGCGCCGCCAGTCAAGGCAATATCGCCATCTTCCCGCTGCCGGATCACACCAACAGCAAGCCGTTTGATGGCTTCCATCGGGCAGTTACCCCGGACCTGTTCAAGGACAACTGATATGTCGGCGATTGAAACCAGTCTGGATGTCCATGGCGATGAGTTCCGCCTGAACCGCGAGGCGATGCTGAAAGCTGTAGAAGAATTTCGCAGCATCGAAAACAAGGTGGTCGCCAAGGCGGAAACCCAGCGGCCCAAGTTCGAAAAGCGAGGCCAATTACTGCCGCATGAACGGGTCACTCGTCTGCTGGATCCCGGCTCGCCATTTCTGAGCCTGATGAATCTGGCCGGCTACATGATGCATGACGACAAGGACGGCACTGAAGCCGGTGGCGGCTCGATTGCCGGCATTGGCTATGTCAGTGGTGTGCGCTGTCTGGTGGCAGCATCCAACTCGGCCATTAAGGGTGGCACCATCTCCCCTGCCGGTCTGCACAAATCGCTGCGCCTGCAGACCATCGCCCGGGAAAACAAGCTGCCAATTGTATCGCTGTCAGAATCCGGCGGCGCCAACCTGAATTACGCCGCCGAGATATTTGTTGAAGGTGCGCGCACCTTTGCCAATCAGGCCCGCCTGTCGGCGCTGGGCGTGCCACAGGTCACCGTGGTGCATGGCAACGCCACCGCAGGCGGGGCCTATCAGCCAGGCCTGTCCGATTACTGCATTATGGTGCGCAACCGCGCCAAGATGTTCCTCGCCGGGCCGCCGCTGCTGAAGGCAGCGACCGGAGAAATCGCCACTGACGAGGAGTTGGGTGGTGCAGAAATGCACGCCGGCGTCGCCGGCACCGCCGAGTACATCGCCGAAAATGACGCCGATGGCATTCGCATCGCCCGCGACATCATGGCCAACATCCCCTGGAACGAGCAGCTGCCGGCCCATGCAGCCACGCCGTGGCAGCCGCCCCGATACGACGAGGAAGAGCTGCTCGGCATTGTCCCCGCAGACGCCAAAAAGCCCTATGACGTTCGCGAAGTCATTGCCCGGATTGCCGATGATTCGGACTTTCTCGATTTCAAGAGTGACTGGGACGCCGCCACCGTCTGCGGCTGGGTAAAAATTGAAGGCAAGGCCATCGGCGTGATTGGCAACAATGGTCCGATTACCGCCCGGGGTGCCGCCAAGGCCGCCCAGTTCATCCAGCTGTGCGACCAGAGCAACCGGCCTTTGCTGTTTCTTCACAACACAACCGGTTTTCTGGTCGGTACCGATGCGGAGCAAAACGGCATTATCAAGCACGGCTCGAAAATGATTCAGGCCGTCGCCAATGCCCGGGTACCGAAGATATCTGTCCTGATCGGTGGTTCCTACGGCGCCGGCAACTATGCCATGTGCGGCCGGGGCCTGGACCCGCGCTTTATCTTCGCCTGGCCGAACAGCCGAGTGGCGGTAATGGGCGGCCAGCAGGCCGGCATGGTGCTACGCATCGTTGCTGATGCCAAGCAACGGGCGATGGGCATTGAGCCGGATGAGAAGGTGCTCGATATGTTGCAGCAGACCACAGCAATGAAGCTGGATGGCCAATCCACCTCACTGTACGGCACCGCGCGGCTATGGGATGACGGCATTATCGATCCTCGCGACACCCGCCGGGTGATCGCCATGGTACTGGACGTCTGCCAGGAAGCCGCACGCCGACCATTAAGCAACAACACCTACGGCGTAGCCAGATTGTAGAAGCGGCCATCCCGCCGCGATAAACCCAATCACGGATGCAGCCCAACGCTGCCTCCAACGAACCACCAGGAGATCTCAGATGCTGTTTACCCAGGAACATGAAGAACTGCGCCGCACCGTCCGAAATTTTGTGGAAAAAGAAATCAATCCGTATGTGGACGAATGGGAAAGCAGCCCCCCCTTCCCGGCCCACGAACTGTTCAAGAAGCTGGGCAATCTCGGCCTGCTAGGCATCAGCAAGCCGGTGGAATACGGCGGCATGGGACTCGACTACACCTACTCGCTGGTGGCGTCGGAAGAATTCGGCGGCATCCGCTGCGGCGGCGTGCCGATGGCCATTGGTGTGCAAACCGATATGGCCACTCCGGCTCTGGCCCGCTTCGGCTCCGATGAGCTGCGCCGTGAATTCCTTGCCCCGGCCATTGCCGGTGACATGGTTGCCTCGATTGCGGTGAGTGAGCCGCATGCCGGCTCAGATGTCGCCAGCATCAAGACCACGGCCCGCAAAGACGGCGATGACTATGTCATCAACGGCACCAAGATGTGGATCACCAACTCCACCCAGAACGACTTCTTCTGCCTGCTGGCCAACACCGGCGATGGCCCGAAGCACATGAACAAGTCGCTGATCGTGGTACCGAAGAAGACGCCGGGCATCAGTGTCTCCGCACCGCTGAACAAACTGGGCATGCGCTCATCTGATACCGCGCAGATTTTCTTTGATGATGTCCGCGTGCCACAGCGTTACCTGATCGGTCAGGAAGGCATGGGCTTCATGATGCAGATGATGCAGTTCCAGGAAGAGCGCTTGTTCGCCGCAGCCAACAGCCTGCGCGGCATGGATCTGGCGATTGCCGATACCATCGACTACTGCCGCCAGCGACAGGTCTTCGGCATGCCGTTACTGGATAACCAGGTGGTACATTTCCGTCTCGCCGAGCTGCAATCGGAAGTCGAACTGCTGCGCGCGCTGATCTACTCCGGTGGCGAAGAATATGTCAGCGGTAAGGATGTGCTGCAGAAGGCCTCGATCGCCAAACTGAAAGCCGGCCGCCTGACCCGCGAGGTGTATGACAGCTGCCTGCAATACTGGGGTGGTCAGGGCTTTATGTGGGATTCCCATATCGCCCGCGGTTACCGCGATTGCCGCCTCGGCTCAATCGGTGGCGGTGCCGATGAGATCATGCTCGGCATTATCTGCAAGACCATGAATATCCTGCCGGGCAAGAAAAAGGGCTAACCGATGACGCTGCCAACCACCGAGACCCTGTTGCTACGCGAAGACGGCCCGTTTCTGCATATCACGCTGAATCGGCCGGAAGCACGCAATGCCATGAGCCTGACCATGGTCAACGAGCTGATGGCGGTGTTTGAGGCGATTGCCGAAAGCATCACCATTCGTGCCCTGATCCTGCGCGGCACCAATGGCCATTTCTGCGCCGGCGGCGACATCAAGGATATGGCCGGCGCACGCATGAAGGCGGCAGCGGGCGAAAGTGATGCCTACTTCCAGCTCAATCGCCGCTTCGGCGAGATGATCACATTGGCAAATCGCCTGCCGCAGGTGGTGGTCACGGTGATCGAGGGCGCGGTGCTCGGTGGTGGTTTTGGTTTGGCCTGCATTTCTGATGTCGCCATCGCTGCCGATGACGCCCAGTTTGGCCTGCCGGAAACCGGGCTCGGTGTGATCCCGGCGCAAATCGCCCCCTTTGTCGTGCAGCGCATCGGCCTGACCCAGGCCCGTCGCCTGGCACTGACCGGCGCCCGGTTTAACGGCAGTGAAGCGGCCCGACTCGGCATTGTTCACGAAGCCGTGCCCACGGCTGAACTTGATGCGCGTCTGGAGGCCACGCTGAAACAGATTCGCCGCTGCGCTCCGCACGCCAACCGGGTAGCCAAGCAACTGGTGCTGGGTGTCGGCGAACAGTCACTGGAAAGCCTGCTTGATCAGGCTGCTCGGGATTTTGCTGCGGCAGTGGCCAGCAGCGAAGGCGCCGAAGGCACCATGGCTTTTGTGCAAAAGCGCCTGCCCAACTGGGCGGAATAACAAATGGGGAACCCTGTTGATTGCGGAGCCTGTCATGGCCTTTGAAAAAATTCTGATCGCCAACCGCGGGGAAATTGCCTGTCGCGTGATGCGCACCGCGCGCTCGCTCGGCTATCGTACCGTAGCGGTGTACTCCGAAGCGGACCGCGATGCCCGCCATGTCACGCTGGCCGATGAAGCCATCTGCATTGGCCCCGCCACGGTAAGCCAGTCCTATCTCAATATGGACGCCATTCTTGCTGCAGC
This sequence comes from Alcanivoracaceae bacterium, assembly GCA_046292765.1. GTDB lineage: Bacteria > Pseudomonadota > Gammaproteobacteria > Pseudomonadales > Alcanivoracaceae > PGZG01. The sequence continues at coordinate 72,239 of JBKBQA010000005.1, forward strand.
GGCCCAGACCGGCGCTGATGCAGTGCATCCCGGCTACGGCTTTCTGTCAGAAAACTCGGCCTTTGCCGAGGCCTGCGAGCAGGCCGGCATCACCTTTATCGGCCCGCCGGTGAATGCCATCCACCTGATGGGCTCGAAGCGGCTGTCGAAGATCGCCATGCAGGATGCCGGCGTACCCTGCATTCCCGGCTACGAAGGCGAGGACCAGTCCGATGCCACCCTGATCAGGGAGGCCGAACGTATCGGTCTGCCACTGATGATCAAGGCCAGTGCCGGGGGCGGTGGCCGCGGCATGCGCGTGGTCACCGACATGACGGAAGTCGCCGAGCAACTGCGCTCGGCCCGTGCCGAAGCCAGGAATGCCTTTGGCAGTGACGAACTGATTCTGGAGCGCGCCGTGATGCGCCCACGCCACGTGGAGATCCAGGTGTTCGGCGACCGGCACGGCAATGTGATTCACCTTGGTGAACGCGATTGCTCGGTGCAACGTCGTCACCAGAAGGTGGTCGAAGAAGCGCCCTCTCCAGCGGTCAATCCGGAGCTGCGCGCCCGTATGGGCGAAGCCGCCGTCAATGCAGCCAAGGCCTGCGACTATGTCGGTGCCGGTACGGTGGAATTCCTGCTTGCCGAAGACGGCAGCTTCTACTTCCTCGAAATGAACACCCGCCTGCAGGTGGAGCATCCCGTGACCGAGCTGGTTACCGGCCTTGATCTGGTGGCCTGGCAGATCCGCGTTGCCCGCGGCGAGACACTGCCACTTGCTCAGGAGCAGGTCCAGCTTACCGGCCATGCCATTGAGGTGCGCCTGTACGCTGAAGAACCGAGCCAGAATTTCATGCCGCAAACCGGACCAGTGCTGGCCTGGCGCCCCGCGCAAGGCGACGGCGTTCGGATTGATCACGGTCTGCGTGAAGGCTTCACTGTCGGCAGTCACTATGACCCGATGCTGGCCAAGATCATTGCCTTCGGCGACAGCCGTGACGATGCCCGCCGGCGCCTGATCCGCGCCATCGAAGACACGGTGCTGTTCGGGGTGCAGGACAACCGCCGCTTTCTGGCGGCGATCTTGCGCCATCCGGTATTTGCAGACGGTGGCGCGACCACGGCTTTTCTTGGCAGCGACTTTGGTGATGATCCCAGTCTCGCAGCCCCGCAGCCCTCTGCGGCGCTGCTTGCCATCGCCGCCGCCCTGCTGTGCGCCCGCACGCGCGCCGAGCTGCGCAGCTGGCACAGCAGCGACCATGGCGCCCAGCCACTGGTGCTGAAGAGCGGCGATCAGCAGCGCACCGTTTCGCTACACCGTCGGGGCAGCCAACTGCAGGCCCGGGTTGGCGAGCGCCAATTTGACATGGTCATTCACCAGCTTGATGACCATCAGGCCGAGCTCAGTGTCGACGGGGTACGCCGACGGATCAGCCTGCTATTCAGCAACGGGCAGCTGTGGCTCGATGATCAAGGTCAGGCCCATGCCTTCACGGACACCACCCATGCCGCCGTCGCCGCCGCAGAGGGTCCGGGTTCCGGCCAACTCAAGGCCCCCATGGACGGTGCCGTGCTGTCGGTGCGCTGCGAGCCGGGTCAAGAGGTCCGCCGCGGCGAGGTTCTGGTGGTCATGGAGGCCATGAAGATGGAGCACAGCCTCAAAGCCACCGTTGACGGAAAGGTTGCCGTGGTCAGCGTGAAGGCCGGGGATCAGGTCAAGGGTAAACAAATCCTCTTGACCGTGGAGCACTAACGGGCTGTCTCGCTTGCCAGCCCGGGCATGGTGCGGTTAAGGTACGGCCGCCCCTGCTTTTCGCGGCCGGAGCGCCGCTTTCTGCCGGTCAGGCTGGCTTCATGCCGGGTCCAGAGGGATCCGGGACGATGCCGGAGCACCGGTATAACACTCAGACTAACAACACGAGACGGAGACCTCATGAGCAACGCCGACGTCATCACGTTGCCCAAGCTGCTGTCAAAAATGCCGATGGTATTCGCCAATTTGCCGGGTATCGTCAAAGGCTCAAAGATGGCCAAGCTGACGGACAAAACCAAGCCGCTGGGCCTGGGCCTCGCCATCCAGCGAGCCACCGACATGAACCCCAATGGGGTCGCGGTGATTCATAACGACACCCAGCTGACCTATACCCAGTTCAATGCCTGGACTAACCGCATCGCCGATTATTTTGCTTCCATCGGACTGAAGAAGGGCGACGTGGTGGCGGTCGACATGGAGAACCGTACCGAACTGCTTGGTACCGTGGTCGGCCTCGCCAAGCTCGGCGTGGTATCGGCGCTGATCAATACCTCCCAGCGCGGCAAGGTACTCACTCACAGTGTCAATCTGGTGAAGCCCAAGGCTGCCGTGATCGGTGCCGAGCTGGTTGATGCCGTGGAGGAAGTCCGCGAGCATCTTGAGCTGCCGAAAGACCGCTTCTACTGCTTCGCCGATCAGGATACCCTCGACAATCCGGGCACGGTGCCGAATGGCTACCTCAATCTGGCTGAACTGATTCGCGACTGCAGCAGCGAGAATCCGGACAGCGCCGGCAAGATTTTCCTCAAAGATCCACTGTTCTACATCTATACCTCCGGCACCACCGGGCTGCCCAAGGCGGTGGTGTTCAACCATGGTCGCTGGGAGAAGGCCTACGGTGCCTTCGGTTACTCTGCGGTGCGCCTGGAAAAACACGACCGCATGTACTGCACCCTGCCCTTCTACCATGCCACCGGCATGGTAATTGGCTGGGGCTCTGCGATTGCCGCAGGTGCCGGGCTGGTGCTGGCCCGCAAGTTTTCCGCCAGCCGGTTCTGGGACGATATCCGCAAGAACGACTGCACCGCCTTCGCCTATGTCGGTGAACTGTGCCGCTATCTGCACGAACAGCCGGCGAAACCCAATGACCGCGACAACAAGATCAAGGTAATTGTCGGTAACGGCCTGCGCCCGGGAATCTGGAAAGGATTCAAGGCCCGCTTCGGCATCGAGCGGGTGGTTGAGCTGTATGCCTCGTCGGAAGGCAACGTCGCTTTCACCAACATCTTCAACTTTGATAACACGGTTGGCTTTTCACCGGTGTCGTACGCCATCGTCAAGTACGACAAGGAGCGGGAAGAGCCGGTGCGCGGGCCTGATGGCTTCATGATCAAGGTAAAGAAGGGTGAGGCCGGTCTGCTGATCGGTGAAATCACCGAGAAGACCCCGTTCGACGGCTACACCGATAAGGAAAAGACCGAGAAATCGGTATTGCGCAATGTGTTCAAGAAAGGCGATGGCTACTTCAACACCGGCGACATGATGCGCGATATCGGCTTCAAGCACGCCCAGTTCGTTGACCGCCTTGGTGACACCTTCCGCTGGAAAGGCGAGAACGTGTCCACTACCGAAGTCGAGCAGATTACCGATGGCTACGACGGCGTGGTGGAAACCGTGGTCTATGGCGTTGAGATCCCCAACACCAACGGTCGAGCCGGCATGGCCCAGGTACGGCTCAGCGTCGATCACGGCCAGTTCAACTTCAAGGGACTTTACGAATACCTGAAGCGTGAACTGCCGGTCTATGCCATCCCTGTTTTTATCCGCATCAACGAACAGGCGATGGAAACCACCGGCACCTTCAAGCACCAGAAGAACAAGCTCAAGGATCAGAAGTACGACCTCACCCAGCAGGACAACGCGGTGTACGTGTTGCTGCCAGGCGAAAGCAGCTACACACTGCTGACAGCGGAAATCCAGCAAGGGATTGATGGCGGACAGTATCGTTTCTGATCCCCCCGCGACATAAAAAAAGGCCGGGCCCGTCGCCCGGCCTTTTTTTATGTCCGCTTGCCGCCCGACAGACCAGTTTATCTGTGGATAACCCTGTGGAAAGTTCCACGACACGCCGCCGCAGATCAAACGGACCATGGCTTAGGAAATCGGCCGCTGGTGGATCGGCTTGGGACCCCATCAAGGGGAATCAGTGGGTTAGAGATACTAATTAATGCAGCGATCAGCTTACACGGCTAACTTTGGCTCTCATTATTTTTGCTGATCCGCTCATCGGGGCTTGCGTATTGGAGAATACGACTCCAGAGCGTCCTGAGGTCAGCCATTGTCCACAAAAACTGTGGAAAACTCTGTGCAAAACACTCTGACAAAGGCGTGGAACCGGCATAAAACGGCAACCCTCATCAATTTGACGCTTTTTTGACCTTTATGTTAATGCCTTTTAAAAACAACATGTTAGAGTATAAAAGCCGGGTGAAAATAGAATGCCCCGGAAAAATCACCTTCTTCACAGGCAGTTACGACAACCTGTGCAGAAAATCGTACCCATGCACCATTCCAGACCATCAGTAATGGCAACTCTTGCGAGGAAAAAGGGCAAAAAAAACGGGCTCCAGGGGATGGAGCCCGTAAAACAACACCACAAGGGGTTTGCGGTGTGCGCTACAAAACTTACTTGGTGTCCTTGGGCTCGTCCGAGGAAAGCTCTTCTAGGGCAGCTGTGAGCTCCTGAACGCGCTTCTGCAACGCTTCGACCTCCCGCTTGTTGGGGATGCCCAACTTGGACAGGGCCTTGTTCAGACGCTCATCGAAAGCCTTTTCCATCTTGCCCATGGTCTCACCGGTGCGACTGCGCACCCGCTCCTTGATCTCCTCGACACGAATCTCAGAGATATCACGGGTCTTCGACTCCAGATCCTTGCCGACATCCACCAGGGTATCGAACAGCTTGCTGCCCTCTTCCTCGGCACGAGCGAAAGCGCCAAGCCCGGCCAGCCAGATTTGATGGGTGTACTTGCGCAGGTCCAGCGCATCACCATTTCCCTTCGGTGCCTGAGCTTTATCCTGCGTGTCTTTCTCTTGCTTGCGGTCAGACATGATTTGCTCCGGTATCAGTTCCACAAGCCAATACAGCAATGGCAAATGCCAGAAAGTGAAACAATAGAATCAACGCGCTGGTGACATTCTAGGAGCGGTAGCAGGGAGAGTGCGGGGGAATATGTCCTACAATCTGTCAGTATTGAAAAGAAGTCACCGCAAAGGCTCAGAAATCGCCTTCGTCGTCGTAATCATCACGGGTCGCGCTACGCCGGCCTGACAGTAGACTGATCCCGGTTCGGGCGATGTCCCGGGCCCGCTCCCGGATAACGTCGGATTTGCCGAACACCGCCTCGACAACGCGCTGGCGCAGGTTCTCCTCAAGCCGAGCGGCTCCCTCAGTAAGACGCCGGTCGACTTTCCTTTCAATCTCGGGGCCGATGCGGTACTTGAACGCCAGATGCATGATCACGAGGGTGATCAGTGAAGACAGGCCGGCCGCCGCCAGCAGCAGTCCGAACACCTGGGCGGCGGACAGCGTCAAGGTCACCTCAGGCGACTCCGAACACCACCAGCAACTGGAACATGCCAGCCATCGCGCCAAGAGCGCCGCCCACCAGAATCAGAATCCACTCGTCCTCCTGAAACGCAGGCCGCAGCAGATCCTGAAACTCCTCGGAAGACAGCGCCTGCATCCGTTCGCTGATGACCTTCTCGACGATAGCGCCACGCTCGCGATTGAAGACCGGATCCTCAAACGGGTACATGGACAGATCCACCGCCTTTTCCTCCACTGCGCGCTTCAGCTCGGCATATCCACCCGGGCCCACGGTCAGCTGGGCGGCGGTGCGAACAACGCCGCCCTCAAGCAGCGGGCGAAGGTGCTTCTTGATCAGCATGCGAGTGCGGTCGCCGCGGGGACCGTTGATGACCTGGTGCATCAGTTTCTGCAGCGTCATCATCTCGGTGGTGGTGATGCGGGCAAATTGCTCGGCCACGTCCTTCTGACGTCGCAGGAACAGTCCCTGAAGACGGAGCGGCCCCACTTTGACCGGGTTCAGCGGCCGGAAAATAACGTTCAGTGCCACCCAGTTGGTAGCAATGCCGACCATGAAGCCAAACACCGGCAACACCCAGTTTTCAGGTATCAGGATAAATATCGGAATCTGGATCAGGCCAAACAGAAATCCGAAGTAGAAGCCGGAATTGACGACAAAACGGAACTCGGGCTCGCCGACCTCACGGAACACGCGGATCAGCAGGGCCTTGTCTTCGGTGAGCTGGGTCACCACCATATGCTTGAGGTCAACCAGCTCCTCAATGTTGCGGCTGATATCATCAATCAGGTTGTCCATGACGTCAGGAATTGCCCGACGGGCCCGGTTGTAGACCCGCTTGCGCACCATCAGCGGCAGGTTTTCCCAAAGCACGCCATTGCGCTCGAGCATCACCTCGTCGGTGTACTCCTCGATCCTGTCCTGGGTACTGCGGGTAAGGTGGGCGGCAATTTTTTCCGGTTCCATCTGGCGAAAAAACTCGTCAATGGAACCGAGCTTCTCAAGGGTCTTTTCCACCACGATACGGCCCATTTTTTCGGCCTTCGAGGGAATAATTCCCTGCCAGCCGAAAATCGGCCGGATGCCGATGAACTCCTTCGGCCAGAAGGTCATCTGTACGGCAAGCCAGTTGGTACCCCAACCTATCAGGCCAGAGGCCACGGGGATACTGACGTACTTCCAGAAGTCCGGATGGGAAAACAGGGCTTCAAACATGAAAAGAACGGTCTCCCCGAACAGAGGGACGTGATCCCTCAAAAAGTCACGCTACTGCACATCCAGTCAGCCCGGGTGCGGGGCTGGCCAAAGCAAGCGGCTAGTATAGCCACATGCCCGGCCGGAGTAAGTGACCATAACGCCTTTTTTCCCCGACCAATCAGGCCTTTCAGACGACTACTCGGGCCAAAATCGCACCGCAACGCAGTCACGCCCCGGCGGTGATCTCAACGGCACAGGACATTTGGCCTGTTGGCCATCGCCCGGGCGTGTAGAATGCCAGCTGTCCCTTCACCCTTCACAGGCTTGCCGACGGCATGGAAGAACAACGATCCCTGACCCGTTTTCTGGCGCTCGGCGCACTGGAAACGGTGCTCAACCAGGCGTTGGCGCTTGAGAGCCAGGCCGCCACGCGGCTGTCTGCGCTGCATGGCACAGTGATCCGGGTGCGCCTCGAACGGCCCGCCACCAGCATTTACCTGCTGCTGGCAGAAGATGGCATCGAAGTACTGCACGATTACGAAGGCAGCGTCGATATCCGCATCCGCACCTCTTTGGGCGCGCTGGTGCAGTGGCTGCTGGCGCCCGGCCAAGCGCAGGACGACGACGACCGTATTCGTATCAGTGGCCGTGAACCGCAACTGGGCATTTTGCTCGCCGCCGTGGCAGAGTTCGATCTTTGGTCGGCGCTGCGCCGGTGGCTCGACGAACACGTCCGCCTGGAGGATGTGCTCGCACTACTACGGCGCGAAGACCCGCGCTGGCTGGGTCGGCTGGAACAAGTGTGTGGTCAGGTCGACCTGATTGCCGAGGAGCTCGGCCGGCAGCGTTTGCTGCAAGAGGAGATTCTGGATGCCATGCACGGCCTTCAGCGCGGCATGCGCCGGGAACGACGGCTGGACCTGTTGTTTCTTTGCTCCGGCATGACGCTGATGTTTGGCGCCTTTGCCACCGCCACCGGGCAGATCCCGGTGCTGTGGCTGGAGGCCGAAGCCGGCGCCCAGACCCTCGCCCTTGCCAGCCTCGGCCTGACCCTGATCCTGTCACGGATCCTGTTCGGCCACCGTTACTCCTGATCGTCGCTGCGCGGCGGCCGGCGACCGAGGATCTTACCCAGACTGTCTTCGACAAAACCGGCCCCGGTGCGGGCAATATTGCGGGTGGTGCCCTGAATCACCTCCTTGCTGGCCAGTGACGTGAAGCCATCCCGCACGCCCTTGCGAACTGCCTCCTCGACCCGGGCCGAAATCACATCCGACGCTTCCTTCAGGCGTAGCCGGAACTCTTCATCCATCTGCTCAAGAAAGCGGGGTCGCACCCGGTTCTGCAGCCACCAGGCGATCACCGAGCAGGTCAGGGCTGCGCTCAGCAATGCAGTAACAAGGATGGTCAGCCAATCCATAACCCCTCCAGAGGCGTGGAGACAGCAGAAACAGGGGCGCAAAGATAGCATGGCTCCCGCTGAAACAGGAAAATGGCGCGTTTGTCGGCCGATATCATCGTGAAATCATAAAGTTGGGCTATACTCTGTGACGCGGCTCATACTTTCCGGCCAATGTCGGCATCAAGAGTTGTATTCGCCTGGAGGCGCCATGTTTCGAGTCTTGTCGCTGCTTCTGCTCCCCCTTATCACCTCTCTGCCGGCTCAGGGCGCTCTGTCAATCGATCGAGCTCTGCTGGTGTTCGAACCGGGAAAGCCGGCACGGCAGGATGTCAATGCCGGCAACAGTGGTGAAAACAATCTGTTTCTGGAAGTTGAAGTGCTGGAGGTCACCCGCCCAGGCACACCGGAGGAAGAGCGGCAGGCAATCCGGGATCCGGAATCCATCGGCTTCATCGCGGCACCACGACGGCTGATGGTGCCCCCCGGAGGGAAAAGGCCGGTAAGGATGATGAACCTCATCGGCCATGGTGACACCGAGCGCGTGTACCGTGTGAACATCCGGCCGGTACTACCGCCGGTGGAGAGCAGCGGTTTGGGCGTGCGCATCGTCGTCGCCTATCAGGTGCTGGTGTTCGTCGCTCCACGGCAGACCCGGGTGGAACTGAACGCCCGACGCGAAGGCAACCGGCTGCTGCTCACCAACCGTGGTAACGTCAATATTCTGCTCAGCAATGGCAGCCACTGTCCGATGCTCGGTGCGCTTGATTGTGACGACCTGAAAGGCCGCCGCCTTTACCCGGGAAACGAATGGGTGGTAGAGCTTCCCGGCAACGGCCCAGTGCAGTTTGACGTTGAAACCGGCGGCAAACGTAACCGACAGAGCTTCTGACAGCGATGGTCCTGTCGCCCCGCCAGCGAACCTTTGCATTCCTTGCCGCGCTGATATTTCTGGCGTATGCGGCGACGGCACTGGAGAGCTCGCATCGGGGCGATCAGAACGGCGACCAGTCCATCCACACATCACTCAGCAACGCGACCACCCCGGAGCACGCCGCCCCTGCTTCGCTCCCCGATTTGCCAACTTCAGGCACATCAGCACATACCGTTCAGAGCAACGGTTCGCGTACCAGCAACCGTAACAGTGGCAATGGCAATGGCGGTTTCGTTTATCACAGCAACGGCATACCGTTTGGCTTTGAAGCCTGGTTTGAAACACAGCGCGTCGCGCTTGACGTATTCTACGGCGGACGCTACCTCCTCACCGCGCTGGCAGAGCACAACAATGGCGAGATCACCCTGCTTCAGCCTGGTGAGGTAGCCAACCGCATACCCGGAGTGCTGGATGTCGAGTTGATGGCGTCGCTGCTCGGCGAGGCCATGGACACCAACGCTGACCGGGTCTGTGGCACCGAGCGCCAGCCATTATGTGGCCGTGTGGATACCGACTCCGTTGCCCTTATTTTTGATGAAACACGCATCCGTGCCGACCTGTTCGTGCATCGGTCCTTGCTGGCGGCACAGAAGGAAGCGGATCCGCGCTATCTGCCCGACGGCACACAACAGCGGCCCACGCTGGTGCAGAACCTGAGCAGCCTGTACACCAACGATGATAACAACAATGAACGCTTCAGCCTGTTCGGCACCACCCGGGCAGGACGTAATGGCCACTATCTGTTTGGCGACTGGGTCAGTACCAGCGAGCAGGATCTGTCAGTAGACCAGCTCGGCTACCGACACCACTTGCGTGATCATCTGGTCACGGTCGGGCTGTTCGAAACCAACGCTGACATGCTGCGAGGCATGCGCCGTGACATGCTGGCCGGCGCCGCTGTCGAACGATCTATGCTGCGCCGCACCGATCTCGACAGCATCCTCTCGACACCTATCGACCTGTTCCTACCAGTCCGCAGCCGAGTGGATATTTTCCGCGACGGCCGACTGATCGCGAGTACCTTCTACGAAGCAGGTAACCAGCGCATCGATACCAGCCGGCTGCCCACCGGTGCCTATCTGATCGACATCGTCACCACAGACAACGCTGGCAACTTCAGTTCAGAGCAGCAACTGTTTGTGAAGTCCTCTCTACTCGCGCCGCCGGGACAATCGCTCTGGTTTGCTGAGATGGGCAAGGTACATCGCCGCACCGCTACTGACCTGTGGCCGGAGGAGCTGGACGTGCTGTTGGCACGCGGCGGCTACCGCTGGCGTCAGATTTCATGGCTGGGCCTCGGCGTGGCAGGCGCCGCCACCGAAGAACAAGCACTGGGAGAACTGTCCGCCAACCTGTTGCTGGACCGCTTTGAGGCCGGTGGCGAGGTCTATCACAGTAGCGCCGGTGGCTGGGGTCTGGGCGCGCGGGCTGTCAGCCGGCTTGGTCGCCACACCTTCAGTCTGAACTCGCGCCGCAGCCGCGCGGATCCGGAGCCAGGCCCGGACGAGGAACCATACCGACTTATCGACGATAGCCGCTGGGTACATAGTGCGCAGTGGATCAGCCGGGTGTCGCAACAGGGCAATCTGAGCGTCACGGCAAGCTATCGCGGTGGTGAAGTCACAAACAATCGTCGCAGCGTCACGGCACGCTATATCCACAATATTCCCCTGGCCTCCGCGAATAGCCTGACGCTCGGCGCGGAGCTCGGCAATGTCGATGGCGATTATCGGGCCAGTCTGTCTGCACAGTGGCGTGGAGGTACGCGCCAGCTACGCCATAGCGCCCAGCTGCGGTGGAGCGGCAGTGAACTGAATGGCGAGCGGGACGGCCTCTCAGCCAACGCATCAAGCCGCTGGTATGACGGTGATCGCTGGCGCGATGACGTCAATGCCGGCATTGCGGCGCAGATCGATGAAGCCACCTTCGGGATAACCGCCGACGCCAATCACGAATCCGAATTCGGCCGAGGTCGCGCGGCGGTATCGCACACACGCCGCAATGCCTTCGATAGCACCCAATACCTGGTGGGCTATGACATCAGTCTGTTAGCCGGCGAAGATTGGTTGCCCCGTCCCGGTGGCGGGCCGCGCCGCGGTGAGGCGGGTGCGATCCTCGATTTGCGCGACGCGCCGGGGAGCCATGTTGACGTGTATGCAAATGGTCAGCGCCAGTTCACTGCCCGCGGCGGGCGTCAGGTGCCCTTGACTTTGTCTGCTTATCAGGAACACAGCATCAGTGTTATTGACCGTGGCACGGACCTGGTCAGTGTCGACAGTGAACCACGCAGGCTGGTGCTGTATCCAGGAGATGTCGGCACACTGCGCTGGTCGATGCAACGCATCCACATTATTGTCGGCCGCCTGTTCCGTTTTCAGGAGTTCTGCTCGGAGGTCACCGACGCCTGTCATTCCCTTCGCCTGCCCTTGGCCAACACCCGGGTGGAAGGACTCGAAGGGTTTGTTTTTACCGACGCGGACGGATTTTTCCAGGGTGAAGTCGCACAGGACCGCACCCTGTTGAACGCTCGCATTGGCGAGCATACCTGCGAGATTGACATTGGCGGACTGGCGGTGATTGAGGGCGTCATCCGTGCCCCGGCAATGATTTGTGACGACGTTTCCGGCGCCGTCAATCCAGTTCGATAAGGATGGTGATTACACCAAAATAGTTGCCAGCGGAGGCGTTACTGGCTGCTACATCTGCGGCCGTGGCCTGAACTGCCAATACCGCGTTATTTGCCGCACCGTTGTTACAATGAGTATTCCCGGAAAAGCTATTGGCCCGACTGGCAAGTTTCACGTTGGCATCAACCGGCACTGCACCTACCCCGTCATCCCAGCTAACCTGCAAGGGAATAGGGGTATCGCCATTGGTAACTTCGAATGCACCACCGGCACCGCTGCCGGCAAGGGTTACCGAGTAAGCAAGTCCACTGGCTCGAAACACACACAGACTGTCGCTGCCACTCAAGGTGCTACCGCTAAATAGCCCAAGATCAATATCATCCAGCTGGCTAATGCGAACAGTGTCAGGGATGGTGACGGTTACTGTGAGGTCAGCGGCATGGGAACTACGGCCACCGCCTGTATTCTCCGCAGTAACAACAAAAGCCTGCTGATAGACTGCGGGCGGCACACCGGTAATAGCTGCTTCGGTGAAGGTGAGAATCAGACGGCCGTTATTCCCTCCAGGGCAATTTGCAATGCGCCCGGTCATGACGTAACCCGTCGGTGTTGCTGGAGCAAGCGTTGTCGTGGTGGAAGTGACAAGATCGACCCACTGCAATGTGCCAGCAATCTGGTTGGCACCATTGACCAGAGCAAAAGGCGCGCTTACAGACACGCGATAGGGGATAATGTCTGTACCTGCAGGCTGCGGATTCTGGGTAGACTGGACACAGAAATCCTGTGTCAAGACGACATTCCCGCCTGCCCACGTCACATTAAATGCCGGCGCCAGCGGAGCGATGTCGACACGGGCAACGGCGACGTGGGACCACAGCAGGATACCCCCGAGAAGAGTCAGCAAAGCGCATTGACGGCTAACGCGACGATACTCGTCTGGCTGGGGTTTCACGCATCATCCTCTACGATGTGGCTCGTCAACATTATAACAAAAAGGGGCGGATTACTCCGCCCCCCTTGTTCAGTTGATAGCCACCAGAAGTTACGGCAGAGATACCGTCAGCGTCACAGTATCCTCATAATCGCCCGCCTCGGCACTTTCCATCTGGGCAACGGAGACTTCAGCCGCCATCAACCCCGCCACCGGAGTGCAGGCGCCAAACCCCGGGCCGCCGTTATCACGCGCAAATCCTGCCCCCCCGTTATCGTTCAGCTGACCACTGCTGAGCGCTACGGTCGCCCAAGTGAAGCTGTACTCAATGAAATTGCTGCTGCCGTCGGTCATACGAAACGTGGTGCCACTGGGGTTTGCGGACGTCGCAGTAATGTAATAGGTTGCCGAGCCATTAGTACGAACACAGGCGGCGGCTGAGCCATCATTTGGGTCGGTGCTATCCGGGTCATAAGTACCCAAATCAATGTCGTCATCGACAATAATCTGGATTAGTTGGGGAATCACAAGAGTCACATCCACATCCCCTGTTGACGTGGTGCCGACATCACCATCATTTGCTGCCCATGCTGCCCCGGAGAGGCCCATACCTGCCGCCACTGCCATAGCCAGAAGTTTCTTGTTCATCATCGCTGTTCTCCGCACACGAATGTTATCAAGTACCCGGCCCGAGGGTATGGGCATAGCGGGATGGCTCTATGCTATTACCACGACATCACCATGAGAACCCCTTCACACTTTTTTCTGACAATTCCTCGACAAACGGTCCTGCTAGCGCCTTGGACGGGCGAAAAATGATAAAATCAACAAATAAGTGGAACTTTCGTACACGATTTAACGGCTTATGTCGACATCACGTCAGATAGCCATCCACGCCTGCTCAGGGAGGTCATCAATGCAGAACCCTTTATCCTTCAGTGTCGTTATTGCCGACAGCTCGCGGCTGGGATCGGTCGTGCTGGAGCGACTGCTGGCGCCCCTGCTGGATGTGGTGGTGTGCCCTGACGAAGCAAGTCTGGACCTTGCCCTGCGCCGTCGGCCCGCCATGCTGATGGTGGCCAATCTGTGGCCAGGGCTCGATAGCCTGCTGACCAACGTGGCGGGCAGCGGCGGTCCGGCGGTCATTCTGATGGCCAGCCCCGACAGTGATGCCGCCCGCATCGCCTCGCTCTCCACCCGCTTCGGCACCGGGGTGATCTATCGCCCTTATGAAGCCCGGCAGGTCATGCGCGAAATGCTCGGCCTGCTCTCAACAGAGGCAACGACCATTCCCACCGCCACTGAAGTGGTGCCGATTCTGGCCGCAGATCATGATCCGCTGGAAATGGTGCAGCGCGATCAGGCCTTCTGTCGTCGCCACCACCTGCCCCATTCCTTGCTGGCCCTGCGCATTGATGAGTACGCCTCGCTGCAACAACAGCTGGGCGCCGACGGACTGGCGCAGGCGGAAAACAGCATCCGCGCGATCATCACCGACAGCCTGCGACGCGAAGATCACCTCTGTGAGCAGTCGCCCGGCCGCCTGGTATTGAGCCTGCCCGGCACCCCTCCGCAGGGGGCACGGGTGCTGGCGCACCGACTCTGCCAGCAAATCCAGAATCAGGAAATTGAAGCAGCGGGACTGATGAGCCACTTTGCCCTGCTGGCAGGCATTCATGTGGTGGGTGCAGGGCAGGATCTTGCCGATGATATTGCTCAGGCCATCAGCGCCAGTGAACTGGCCAACAGCGAGGATGGTCTGACGGTGCTACTTACCGACGGCGCCTGTGACCAGCTTGGCTCCGCCACACCACCTCTGCTGAAAAGTGGTGTAGACGATTTCTCCGGCGTCGCGCCTCATGCAACACACGCGCAAGACCCCTGGCAACATATCGCCGCCATGCTGGACGAAACCGACGCGGATACCAGCCGCACCGCGATGCAACAACTGACCGGCCTGCTTCGACGCCTCGACGAAGATGCCCGTATGACGCTGGTGGATGAGCTGCTACTGGCATCGGCGATGCCGGATTGATTCAGCTCAACGGTCGGGTTGCCGCCAGTGCAGCGCGCCGTGGTCTGGGATAGCCTTCCAGCGTCAAGGTCGGATTATCCGGATGGAGAAAGTCAGCAAGCGACTGAAATGTCATCCAGTCGGTAGCATGTTGTTCATCCGTTGATGTTTCGGATACGTCGATCACCCTCACATCCACAAAGCCACTGCGTCGCAACCAGCGGGCCAACATCGGCACCGACGGCAGGAAAAATACGTTGCGCATGGCGGCGTAGCGATCCTCCGGAATCAGCACCCTTGTGTCATCGCCTTCGACCACCAGCGTTTCCAGTACCAGTTCGCCGCCGGGACGCAGGGCGGAGAACAACTCTGCCAGATGGTCCAGCGGCGAGCGACGGTGATAGAGCACACCCATGGAAAACACGGTATCAAATGCAGCAGCACCTGCAGGCATTTCCTCCATCCGCACCGGGGCAAACCAGACTGCCCGCTCGGGTGCATAACGGTGCAACACCAGATACTGAAAGAAGTACAACAGGGTCGGATCAATGCCCAGCACCAAGCGTGCACCAGCGCCCGCCATGCGCCAGCAGTGATAGCCCGAACCGCAACCAACATCCAGCACCCGGCGACCGGACAGATCACTGATATGCTGCTGGATACGCTGCCATTTCCAGTCCGAGCGCCATTCGGTATCGATACCGACACCGAGTACATCGAACGGCCCCTTGCGCCAGGGCATCAGCTGACGTAGCTGCCCAGTGACCTGCTGGAGAGCGTCAGGCGCCAGCGAGGAATCCGGCACCAGCGCCACGCGATCCCGATCAGCATGCAGCGTTACCGGCATCGAAGGCAGAGACTGGACCGCCGCCAGCCAGCGCGGCATATCGCCGTGGGGCTGCTCCAGCAGCCGTTGCCGGGTCAATGTGACAAGCGCGTCCTGCCACGGCGGCACCTGCTCGGCCATGATCGTCGTCAGCTGCCGGCAGTACGACTCAATCACCGGATTGCTACCAGTGAGAGAAAGTTGAAACAGCGGAACCAGACATGGACATGACGAAATCCGGCATCGCCCAGTCGTCGCTCATGGTCCGCCAATGTTTCCGGAATCAGCACATTTTCCAGCGCCGTTCGCTTCTGGCTGATTTCCAGGTCCGAGTAGCCGTTATTGCGTTTGAAGGCGTGGTGCAGCGCCTGCTGCAGTGCATCTTCCTGCGGATCTTCAAAGCGGATTTTCTCGGACAACACCAGGATGTCACCGGGCTGCAGTGTCGTGCCGATACGCTGCACCAGATCGTCACGATCCGCCAGCGGTAGAAACTGCAGGGTAAAGTTGAGTACCGCCACCGAGGCATTCTCAAGCACCGCATGACGGATATCCTGTTCGATCAGACGCACCGGCACCGCCGGGCGGGCATCGTCAATCAACCGACGAGCGCCTTGGATCATGGCGGCGGAATTGTCCAGTGCCATGATGCGACAGTCCCGGTGCGGCACCATCGCCGCCATCGCCAGCGTCGCTGCACCGAGTGAACAGCCGAGATCATAAAGGTGCGTGCCGGGTCGGGCATAACGCGCCGCCAGCACTCCGATCATTTCGACCATGGTGCCGTAACCTGGCACCGAACGCCGGATCATGTCGGGAAATACCCGAACCACCTGATCGTCGAAAGAAAACCGCTCGATGATCTGGCGCTGCTCGGCGTAGAGATGATCCTGCTGTTCCGGCGACTGATTCATGGCGGCACTACCTTTTGAGCGGCAATCCTGCCGAGCTTTAGAGCGGCAATCCTGGCGAGGCCCGTGGCAGCCCGACAGTGCCAGATACACAAAAGGCCGCATCAGCGGCCTTTTGTTCTGATCATAATGGTCGGGACGGCAGGATTTGAACCTGCGACCCCTTGCCCCCCAGGCAAGTGCGCTACCAGGCTGCGCTACGCCCCGACAGGCGACGACCTTTGGCTCGGTCGTGAAGCGGCGCAATCATAACGGATGCGCCCGGGGGAGGAAACTGCAAAGCGGTAATAATCCTGCCCGGCTGTCCTCAAGTACGCAGCACCAGCAACACGTCTTCCAACTCAACGATCATCTGCCGGATCAACTGGTGGTAGTGGCTGGACTGCTCTGCACTGGGTGCCCCGGTGAGCTGCTGGCGCGCACCACCGATGGTAAAGCCCTGATCGTAAAGCAGACTGCGGATCTGCCGGATCATCAGTACATCCTGACGCTGGTAGTAGCGACGGTTGCCCCGACGTTTCACCGGCTTGAGCTGGGGAAATTCCTGCTCCCAGTAGCGCAGCACGTGCGGCTTCACATCACACAGCTCACTGACTTCACCGATGGTGAAATAGCGCTTGCCCGGAATGACCGGTAGCTGGTCGTTATTCCCTGGTTCCAGCATATGCCTCAACCCGCTGCTTCAGTTTTTGCCCGGGGCGGAAGGTGACCACCCGGCGCGCTGTAATTGGAATCTCTTCCCCTGTCTTGGGGTTACGACCGGGACGCTGGCTCTTGTCGCGCAAATCGAAGTTGCCGAAGCCGGACAGCTTGACCGGCATATTGCCTTCCAGAGAGCGGCGGATTTCCTCGAAAAACATTTCCACCATTTCCTTGGCCTCGCGTTTATTGAGGCCAAGTTCCTCGAACAGGCGCTCCGCCAGATCGGCCTTGGTCAGCGCAGTCATCAGCGTTCCTCGAATCAGTCGCGCAAGTGGGCGTTAAATTCTTGTTTTAGCAAAGATACTACAGCTTCAGTCAGGCTGCTAATGTCCGCTTCGCCAAGGGTGCGCGAACGGTCCTGGAAGGTCAAGCCCAGAGCCAGACTGACATTGCCTGTACCAATGTTCTGGCCCCGATAGACATCGAACAAGCGCAAATCTCGCAGGGTTTCACCGCAAACCTCGCGTACCGCCGCCAGTACCAGACCCGCCGGCACGGTCGCCGGGAGAACAAAGGCAAGGTCGCGTCGAACCGCCGGAAACTCGGATATTTCAGCGAATTTCGGCAAAGATGCCGGCAATATCTGCGAAAGCTCCAACTCGAACAAATAGATATCCTGACTCACATCAAGGCGTACCGCCAGCGCCGGGTGAACTTTGCCCAACCAGCCGGCAGTCATTCCGGCGCGCACCAATCGCGCGCACTGACCGGGATGCAGGGCATCCTGTTCACCGGACTCGAAGGTCCAGCCGCCGTCACCGGTCAGACCCAGCAGCGCCTCCAGATCGCCCTTCAGGTCGAAGAAGTCGACTTTGCGTGGCTTGCCGTCCCAGTGCTGGGGCTGAGCCGGACCATACAGCAGGCCGGCCAGCATCGGCTCCTGACGCAGGCCCTCCGCGGTCGGAACAAACCGCAGACCACTCTCGAACAGGCGCAACCGCTCCGCCTGCCGGTTGAGGTTATAACGGGCCGTGGTTAACAACCCAGACCAGAGCGAGCTGCGCATGACCGACAGCTCGCTGGAGATGGGATTGGCCAGCGCCAGCCCTTCAACCATCGGTGACACCGCCTGCTGAGTCAGCGGATCGACAAAACTGTAGCTGATCACCTCCTGATACCCCCGATCCTGAAGCGCATCTGCCAGTCGGCGCAGGGTCACCTGCCCTTCAGTGATGCGGGGTTCGGCGGTGACGCGGGGCAAATGACTCGGCAATCGGCTATAACCGTAGACCCGCGCCAGCTCCTCAATAAGGTCTTCTTCTCGCTCGATGTCGAAGCGCCAGCTCGGTGCCAGCGCGGTCCAGCGCTCACCCGACTCATCGCCTGCGACCTCCATGCCGAGCCGCCCCAGAATGTCTTCGATCTGCTCGCCTGCAAGCCTCAGGCCGAGCAGGCTGGCGAGCTTGCCGGCGCGCAGGATCACTTCATTTTGCCGCGGCAGGTCAGATTCGCTCTCCACCGCCAGCACCGGTCCGGCATCACCGCCAGCAATAGCGACAATCAGCGCACTGGCACGCTCCAGTGCCTGCTCCTGCAGGCGTGGGTCAACGCCGCGCTCGAAACGGTGGGAGGAGTCGGTGTGCAGACCATGAGCACGAGCCTTGCCGGCCAACGCCAGCGGAGCAAAGAACGCACACTCAAGAAAGATGTCCGTGGTGCTGGCACTGACGGCACTGGCCTCACCGCCCATTACCCCGGCCAACGCCAGCGGTCCCGATGCGTCGGCGATCAGCAGATCCCCTTCTTTCAATTTCAGCGTCTGGCCATCCAGCAATACCAGCGATTCCTCGGCCCGGGCCGGTCGCACTTCAATGCCGCCATTGAGCCTGGCAAGGTCAAATGCATGCAGCGGCTGGCCCAGTTCAAGCAGAACATAATTGGTGACGTCAACCACTGCATCAATCGAGCGCAAGCCCGCGCGGCGCAGCTTCTCTCTTAGCCACAGCGGCGACTGAGCCCCGGCATTGACACCCTTGATGACCCGACCCAGATAGCGCGGGCAGGCAGATGACGCCGACACCGTCACCGGGAAGGTGGCCCCGGAGGTTACCGCCACCGGCGCAATCTCCGGCGCGCAGAAGCTGGCTCCGGTCACCACCGCTACCTCACGGGCGATGCCGCGAATACTGAGACAGTCCGCCCGGTTCGGGGTCAGACCAATCTCGATGCAGTGATCATCCAGCTTTAGCCAACGACGAAAATCTTCCCCCACCGGCGCGTCTGCAGGCAGCTCCAGCAGGCCGTCCAGCACGTCTTCCAGTCCGAGCTCCGAGGCCCCGCAGAGCATGCCCTGGGACTCTTCGCCGCGCAGCTTCGCCTTTTTTATTTTCAGGTCGCCGGGCAACTCGGCGCCAATTTTCGCAAATGGCACCCGCAGGCCCGGACGCACATTGGCCGCGCCGCAGACCACGGGATAAACACCATCCCCTGCGTTGACTTCACACAGGGTCAGTTTGTCGGCTTCCGGATGAGGCCGTGTGGCCATCACCTCGGCAATCACCACGCCGCTGAACGGCGGCGCCGCCGGCTCCACCGCATCCACTTCCAGTCCAGCCATGGTCAGCTGGTGGGCAAGCTGTTCGGTATTGATATCCGGGTTGACCCACTCGCGGAGCCAGGCTTCATTGAAACGCATCGTCTTTCTCCTGAACTCGGGGCGGATTAACGGAACTGCTTCAGGAAACGCACATCGTTCTCGAAGAACTTGCGCAGGTCGTTGACGCCGTAGCGCAGCATGGTCAGGCGCTCGACACCCATACCGAAGGCAAAGCCGGAGTATTTTTCCGGATCAACACCGCCATGCTGCAACACCTTCGGATGCACCATCCCGCAGCCCATGACCTCCAGCCAGCCGGTCTGCTTGCAGACACGACAACCCTTGCCACTGCACAGCACGCAGCCGATATCGACTTCGGCGGACGGCTCGGTAAAAGGAAAATAGGACGGCCGGAAACGTACTGCCAGATCATCCACTTCAAAGAAAGCACGCAAAAATGCCGCCACAGTGCCGCGCAGGTCGGCGAAGCTGACGTGCTCATCCACCAGCAAACCTTCTACTTGATGAAACATCGGCGTATGGGTCAGATCCGAATCACAACGATAAACGCGCCCCGGGGCAATAATCCGGAACGGTGGTTTGCCCTGCTCCATCACCCGGATTTGCACCGGCGAAGTATGGGTACGCAATAATCGGCCGTCACCGAAATAGAAGGTGTCGTGCATGGCACGGGCCGGATGATGGCCGGGAATGTTCAGGGCTTCGAAGTTGTGGAAATCGTCTTCCACCTCCGGGCCTTCGGAAATTTCATAACCGAGCTGAACAAAAAAGTCCTCGATGCGCCGACGGGTACGGGCCACAGGATGCAGGCCACCGCCCTGCTCTCCCCGCCCTGGCAGGGTCACATCCACTTTTTCACTGGCCAGCTGCTCGGCCAGCTTCGCAGCCTCAAGCCCCTCACGGCGCTGCGACAACGCCGCCTCGACCTGATCTCGCGCCTCGTTAACCCGGGCACCGAACACTGGGCGCTCCTCGGCGGACAACTGCCCCAGCCCCTTCATCAGCTGACTGATCTCGCCCTTCTTGCCGAGGTACTGCACCCGCACCTCATCCAGCGCACGCAGGTCCGCAGCACTTTCAACAGCGGCGAGGGCCGCCTGGGTCAACGATTGAAGATTGTCCATCTGCAACTCCGGCTCCGATCAGGGGTGCCAAACAAAAACGGGGGAAGAGCGCGAGCTCTTCCCCCGTGGACTGCTGTTGCTGTGTGACGCGTCAGCGACAGATCAGGCGAGGCTCGCTTTGGCTTTATCGGCCAAAGCAGCAAAAGCCACCCGATCGCGCACGGCCAGATCAGCCAGTACCTTACGGTCGATGTCGATGTTGGCCTTCTTCAGACCGCCGATGAAGCGGCTGTAGGACAGACCCGACATACGGGCACCGGCGTTGATACGCACGATCCACAGACGACGGAACTGACGCTTTCTCTGGCGGCGGTCGCGGTAGGCATACTGGCCTGCCTTGATTACTGCCTGAATGGCAACACGATACACACGGCTGCGGGCACCGTAGTAACCCTTGGCCAGTTTCAGAATTTTCTTGTGCCGGCGACGGGCCTGCACACCACGTTTTACTCGAGCCATCTCAGATCTCCAAAAACCATATATTCAACGTTGTGCTGCGGGCCAGATCAGGCGAACGGCAGCATGCGCTTCACCAGCGCGATATCAGAGGCGTGAACCCCCGTCATCGGCCGGAGCTGACGAATCCGCTTTTGCGACTTCTTCGTCAGAATATGGCGTTTGAATGCCTGCTTGCGCTTGAAACCCGAGGCGGTTTTTCTAAAACGCTTGGCGGCCCCGCGATTTGACTTCATTTTAGGCATGACAGTATCTCTTCTCTTGCCGTTTCAACTCGAGCAACCGGAAATCGGTTACTTCTTCTTACTCCCGGGAGCCAGCACCATGATCATCTGCCGGCCTTCCATGTTCGGACGCTGTTCAACCACGCCGTGTTCAGCGAGATCCTGCTCAATCCGTTCAAGCAGTTGCAGCCCCAGCTCCTGGTGAGCCATTTCCCGACCACGGAAACGTACCGTTACCTTGGCCTTGTCCCCTTCCTCGAGGAAGCGAATCAGGCTCTTCAACTTCACCTGATAATCGCCGATATCGGTTCCGGGGCGGAATTTGATTTCCTTTACCTGAATTTGTCGCGCCTTCTTGCGCGACTCTTTCTGCTTCTGTTTCAGCTCGAACAGGTGCTTGCCAAAATCCATGATCTTGCAGACCGGCGGCTCGGCATCCGGGGATATCTCCACCAGATCCATCTCTTTCGCCACGGCGGCTGCAATTGCGTCGACCAGCGAAGTGATACCGAGCTGGTCGCCATTATCGTCAATCAACCGCACTTCACGGGCAGTGATCTGATCATTGATACGGGCACGCTTGTCGCCGCCCTTGGTTGCACGCTGCTTGATGTTCGAACCTCCAGCTCGTTACTGTTCAGCCCCGACGGTGGCCATTAGCATACCGCCCGAGCATCCTTAATCATTCAACACAAAACCCCACAGACCGCCAACTCACTGATTTATCAGGGGCTTGGCCACTGCGGGAAAAAATCTGGTAGGCACGATTGGACTCGAACCAACGACCCCCACCATGTCAAGGTGGTGCTCTAACCAACTGAGCTACGTGCCTGAAGTGGGGCGCATTCTAGAGACCTGCCGGCGGCAACTCAAGTGTTTGTTGCCACTGGATTTAGGCCTGACGCCCTGCCGGTCAGGACAGGGCGACAAACTGCTCGCGCAACACCCCGATCCGGTCACGCAGTCGCGCGGCCTGCTCGAACTCCAGGTTGCGGGCATGCTCCATCATCTGTCCCTCAAGACGACTGATCTCCCGGGCAATCTCCACTGGCCCCGACGGAATGACGGCAAACTCAGCGGCCGCTTCTGCCACCTTGCGGCCACGCTTACGCTCCGCGCCCCCGGCATTGCCGGCAGAGAAGCTCTCTTCAAGGATGTCGCGGACCTTCTTGTTAAGCGCCTGCGGGACAATGCCATGGGCCTCATTAAAGACCTGCTGCCTCTGCCGGCGTCGCTCGGTTTCACCAATGGCCCGCTCCATGGAGCCGGTCATGCGGTCGGCATAGAGAATCGCCCGGCCCTCGAGATGCCGCGCCGTCCGGCCAATGGTCTGGATCAGCGAGCGTTCGGAGCGCAGAAAGCCCTCCTTGTCGGCGTCGAAAATGGCTACCAGCGCCACTTCCGGCATATCCAGCCCCTCACGCAGCAGGTTGATACCCACCAGCACATCAAACTTGCCCAGCCGCAGATCGCGGATGATCTCGACCCGCTCAACAGTATCGATATCGGAGTGCAGATAGCGCACCCGGACCTGATGGTCGCGCAGAAACTCGGTCAGATCCTCCGCCATACGCTTGGTCAGTACGGTAATCAGGACGCGCTGGTCGCGGCCAACACAGAGCCGGATTTCGCCGAGCACATCGTCGACCTGGCCAGTGGCCGGACGCACTTCAATCACCGGATCCAGCAAGCCGGTCGGCCGCACCAACTGCTCCACCACCTGCCCGGCATGGGCTGCCTCATAGGGCCCCGGCGTCGCCGAGACAAAAATTCCCTGCGGCGCAATCCGCTCCCATTCCTCGAACTTCAGCGGCCGGTTATCCAGTGCCGACGGCAGGCGGAAGCCGTATTCCACCAGCGTTTCCTTGCGTGACCGGTCGCCTTTGTACATGGCTCCGATCTGCGGCACGGTGACGTGGGACTCGTCGATGACCAGCAGGGCGTCTTCCGGCAGATAATCAAACAGGGTCGGTGGCGGCTCGCCCGGTGCCCGGCCGGAAAACAGCCGTGAGTAGTTCTCGATGCCGTTGCAATAACCGAGCTCGTGCAACATCTCCAGATCAAAACGGGTCCGCTGCTCCAGTCGCTGCGCCTCAACCAGCTTGTCTCGCTCGCGCAGGTCCTTAAGCCGTGGCTCCAGCTCGACCTTGATCTTTTCAATGGCGCTGAGCACGGTCTCACGCGGTGTCACATAGTGGCTTTTCGGGTAGATGCTTACCCGGCCGATCTTGCGCAGCAACTCCCCGGTGAGCGGATCAAACAGGGAAATATTGTCGACTTCCTCATCAAACAGCTCGATCCGCACTGCTTCCTTGTCGGAATCCGCCGGAAAGATGTCGATCACATCGCCGCGCACCCGGTAGGTGCCGCGGTGAAAATCCATCTCGTTACGGGTGTACTGCAGCTCCGCCAGCCTCCGCAGCACCGCACGCTGGTCGATATGATCGCCGCGCACCACATGCAGCAGCATCGACAGGTAGCTGGCCGGATCGCCCAGACCATAGATGGCAGACACCGAGGCGACGATCACCACGTCGCGGCGTTCCATCAACGCCTTGGTGGCCGACAGCCGCATCTGTTCTATCTGTTCATTGATGGAGGAGTCCTTCTCGATAAAGGTATCGGAGGACGGCACATAGGCCTCGGGCTGGTAGTAGTCGTAGTAGGAAACAAAGTACTCCACCGCGTTGTTCGGGAAAAACTCACGGAATTCGCTGTAAAGCTGCGCCGCCAGAGTCTTGTTCGGCGCCAGCACGATGGTCGGCCGCTGCAGTGTCTGAATGACGTTGGCGATGGTAAAAGTCTTGCCCGAGCCGGTCACCCCGAGCAGGGTCTGGTGCGCCAGCCCCGATTCCAGCCCCTCGACCAGCGCGGCGATGGCCGTCGGCTGGTCGCCCGCCGGCGAATAATCAGAGTGCAATTGAAAGGATTCTGAGGATGCCATTTAAGCCTGTCCCGGGATTCGCTAGAATACGCGGCCCGCAGGGGGCCGCCAGACGATCGGCACCCTCCACAGGCGCCACAAGCGCACCACCACCCGCCACTCACCAAAGACGAGGAGTGCATGTCCGAACTCAATCTCTCCGACCGCGTACAACGCATCAAGCCATCCCCGACCCTGGCGGTTTCCAACCGCGCCGCTGAACTGCGCGCCCAGGGCAAGGACATTATCGGCCTCGGCGTCGGTGAGCCGGATTTCGATACGCCGGATCATATCAAACAAGCGGCAATCGAAGCGATTCAGCAAGGCAAGACCAAGTACACCGCCGTCGACGGCACGCCCGGCCTGAAAAAAGCCATTGTCGCCAAGTTCAAGCGCGAAAACGGGCTTGATTACCAGCCGAACCAGATTCTGGTGTCCTCCGGCGGCAAACAAAGCTTTTTCAACATGGCGCTGGCGTTCCTGAACGACGGCGACGAGGCCATCATCCCGGCTCCCTACTGGGTCTCGTACCCGGATATGGTACTGATCGCGGGTGGTGAACCCGTGATCATCGAAACCACCGTGGAGCAGCGTTTCAAGGTCACGGCCGAACAAGTGGCACAGGCGATCACGCCGAAAACCCGCCTGTTTGTGATCAACAGCCCGTCCAACCCGAGCGGCATTGCCTACACCGCCGAGGAGCTGGCTGCCATCGGCGAGGTGCTGCGCAAGCACCCGAACATCCTGATTGCCACCGATGACATGTACGAGCATATCCTCTGGACCGGCAAGCCGTTCGTGAACATCCTCAATGTTTGCCCGGATCTGTATGACCGCACCATCGTTCTGAACGGGGTCTCCAAGGCCTACAGCATGACCGGCTGGCGGATAGGTTATGCCGCCGGCCCGCTCAAGCTGATGAAGGCGATGACCAACGTCCAGAGCCAGAGCACCTCGAATCCGGCCTCCATCAGTCAGGCGGCAGCAGAAGCCGCCCTGAATGGTCCGCAGCAGTGCGTCGCCGAGATGGTGGTGGCATTCAAAGCCCGTCATGACTGGCTGGTAGCGGCCCTGAATGCCCTGCCGGGCGTCACCTGCCTTGAGGGCGATGGCACCTTCTACGCCTTCGCTGACTTCAATCAGGCGATCCGCAATCTGGGCCTGAAGGATGACCTGGAGCTGGCCGAGAAGCTGCTTGAAGGCGGCGTCGCCCTGGTGCCGGGTTCAGCCTTCGGCACCCCTGGCTGCCTGCGACTGTCCTTTGCCGTGAGTCTCGACACCCTGAAATCCGCGGTGGAGCGAATTGCGGCGGTGCTGGGCAAGTAACAAAGTGGGCCGCTGCGTATAAATATGCAGCACTCAGGCATCGGAGGGGTTGACCCCCTCCGGGGCCGACACTATTATTCGCGGCCTCAGTTATTCCGCCTTAGCTCAGTCGGTAGAGCAACTGACTGTTAATCAGTGGGTCGCTGGTTCGAGCCCAGCAGGCGGAGCCAATCTGGTAGAAAGGGGTCACTTCGGTGGCCCCTTTTTTATGCCCACTGATTGGCGGGCTGACGCCCGCAGTTAATCAGCGGCGAATTCAATTGAATTCGCCTAGTTCGAGCCCGGCAGGCGGAGCCAATCTGAAAAAAAGGGGTCACTTCGGTGGCCCCTTTTTTTGTTTCCAAGTCGCCCGCACAGGGCCCGATAGCCGTCGGCATGGTTTGCCCCTCCGGGACTGTGTGAGCCAGGGATGGCGAACGCAAGCCTACAGGGACGTATTCACGGCGTGTCCCGGAGGGGCAAACCATGCCGACGGCCACACCAAGGCCCGACACGTACCAACAACCGCTCAAACCAACCAACACCGCAGAAACAGAAACGGCGCCCGAAGGCGCCGTTCTGCGAAAATGGAGCGGGTAACGAGGCTCGAACTCGTGACCTCGACCTTGGCAAGGTCGCGCTCTACCAACTGAGCTATACCCGCTTGATGTTTGCGCTTGCGCGCTGCCTTTAATGGCGTCCCCTAGGGGATTCGAACCCCTGTTACCGCCGTGAAAGGGCGGTGTCCTGGGCCTCTAGACGAAGGGGACCCGGAAAGCGGCGCAAGTCTAGGGGCGACCCCTCAAGCCGTCAAGGGTCATTGACGGGAAATCACCGTCTTGTTCAGATAGCGGCTCAATTTCTCCGGAGCATCTCATGGAACTCAAGCTATACGGTGCCGCCCTATCGCCTTTTGTGCGCAAAACCCGCATCTTCCTGCAGGAGAAGGGCATCCCGTTCGAGGCCATTCACATCGACCCGAACAACCCGCCGGCAGATTTCGTCGAACTCAATCCGCTCAAGCGTATCCCGGTGTTGCAACACGGTGAGCGCGTTATTGCCGACTCGGCGGTGATCTGCCGCTATCTGGAATCGGTGTTTGCTGATGCCCCGCTCTATCCGACCGATCCGTGGGAGCAGGCTCGCTGTGCCTGGTTCGAAAAGTTTGCAGACTATGAAATTGCCAGGGACTGCACCTTCGCCATCTTCCGCAACCGGGTCATCATGCCGCTACTAGGGCGCCCCTGTGACGAGGAAAAGGTTCAGAAGGCCCTTAGTGAGGCCGTTCCGCCTCTGTTCGCCTATCTTGATCAGGAACTGGCCGGCCGGGAGTATCTGGTTGGCGAGCGCATGACCGTTGCCGATATTGCGCTGGCCAGCCAGTTGGTCAACATGCGCCACGGGGGCGAGTCTGTAGATGCCGCCCGGTTCCCGAATCTGGCCGCCCATGCGCAGCGCATGCACGCTCGACCGAGCTTTGCCAAAGCCATTGAGAAAGAGAGCGGCTTTGTGGAGAAAGTCCGGGCAAAACCCTGATTTTCGCCGCGAACCCGCGTATACAGGCTTTTCAGCGGCATTGTAGAATGCCGCTTTACTCACTCTTTTCTGAGTCGCCGTAATGACCAACCCGGAACAGATCCACAAGTCGGACAAGCTCAAGGGCGTCTGTTATGACATCCGAGGCCCGGTGCTGCGCGAAGCCAACCGCATGGAAGAGGAAGGCCACCGTATCATCAAGCTGAACATCGGCAACCCGGCTCCGTTCGGCTTTGAGGCGCCGGAAGAGATTCTGCAGGATGTGATCCATAACCTGGCGGATTCCACCGGCTACTGCCATTCGAAAGGCCTGTTCCCGGCGCGCAAGGCGGTGATGCACTACACTCAGGAAAAGGGCATCAAGGGTGTCACCATCGACGACATCATCATCGGCAATGGTGTTTCCGAGCTGATCGTAATGGCAATGCAGGCACTGGTGAATAACGGTGATGAAATCCTGCTGCCGGCCCCGGACTACCCGCTCTGGACGGCGGCTGTGCGCCTGTCTGGCGGCACCCCGGTGCATTACCTCTGTGATGAGCAGCAAGACTGGCAACCGGCGCTGGATGACATTCGCGCCAAGATTTCGCCGCGCACCCGGGCACTGGTGATCATCAACCCGAATAACCCCACCGGCGCCAACTACAGCGAACCTTTCCTGCGCGAGTTGCTCAATATTGCGCGGGAAAACGATCTGATCGTGTTCGCCGACGAAATCTACGACAAGATTCTTTACGACGAGGAAAAACATATTTCCATCGCCTCGATGGCAGACGATCTGCTGTTCGTGACCTTTAACGGTCTGTCGAAGAGCTATCGTGCCGCCGGCTTCCGTTCCGGCTGGATGATCGTCTCCGGCGCCAAACACCGCGCCCGTGATTTCATCGAGGGGCTTGAGATGCTCGCCTCAATGCGACTGTGCGCGAATGTGCCCGCCCAACACGCCATCCAGACTGCCCTGGGTGGCTATCAAAGTATCGACGATCTGGTACTGCCCACCGGCCGCCTCGGCAAACAGCGCGATCTGGCCTGGGAACTGCTAAACGAGATTCCGGGCGTCAGCTGCGTCAAACCGAAATCGGCGCTGTACCTGTTCCCCCGTCTCGATCCGGCGATTTACCCGATCGAGGATGACGAAGCCTTCGCCCTCGACCTGCTGCGCCAGGAAAAGGTGCTGGTGGTTCAGGGCACCGCGTTCAACTGGCCCAAGCCGGACCACTTCCGCATCGTGTTCCTGCCAAACGCGGACGATCTGCGCGAATCCATCGGCCGAATCGCCCGTTATCTGGAACGGATGCGGAAGAAGTAATCGGGGAGGCGCATCGTGGCCGACATTCACATTGATGACTTCTGCCGCGATGCCGCACTCATCCTGCTGCATCTCTACAGTGCCTTCCCGCGCCGGGCATCGGTGTATGTGGAAGACATCTGCGGCCCGGATACCCCGGACGATGTCGGCCTGCATTCTGATCGTCACATGGCCTGCCTCGGCACCATGTTGTGGCTGGCGGAGGAAGATTACCTGCGCTTCGAGGCGATGATCTATCAGGACGGCATTGATCAGGCGGTGCTGACTGGCAAGGCCTTCACGCTGCTGTGCGGACTGTCCCATATCCGCTATCAGCAGCCAATGCCGGACCTGCCAGAGTCCCTGATGGTGGAAAAGATCACCGTGGTGGAGCAAATCCGTGCCGT
Source organism: Alcanivoracaceae bacterium (assembly GCA_046292765.1). Classification (GTDB taxonomy): domain Bacteria; phylum Pseudomonadota; class Gammaproteobacteria; order Pseudomonadales; family Alcanivoracaceae; genus PGZG01. The sequence goes on from JBKBQA010000005.1 coordinate 100,943, forward strand.
GATCCGCAGCGGCGAGTCAGCGAAGATCAGCGCCATGATGCGTTACTTCTTTTCGTCGCCTCCCCAGCAGATTATCCTGCCCACGGCCCCGGTCGCGTCACCCGGCTGCACCCATTGATCCGGGAACCCTGAGACGCGCAGGCCGTCTATAGCGCGGCAACTTGAAATCTGTCGTTCTGCCCCCATAACGGCTGAACAACCCTGACGAGGAGAAAGTCATCCATGAAGCGTGTCATGCTGTTCCTGCTGACCAACCTGGCCATCATCGTGGTGGGCGGTATTGTTCTCAGCCTGCTCGGCTTTACCGGCTTCCTGAGCGCCGACGGCGTCAATCTGGATATGGGCGCCCTGTTCCTGTTCGCGCTGGTGTTCGGTTTTACCGGATCGCTGCTGTCCCTATTCATCTCCAAGCCAATGGCAAAACGGGCAGCCCGGGTCCGCATCATCGACCAGCCACGTAACCAGAGTGAAATCTGGCTGATGCAGACAGTGCAGGAACTGGCTCGCAAGGCCAACATCGGCATGCCGGAGGTGGGTATTTTCCCGGCTCAGCAAGCCAATGCGTTCGCCACTGGCTGGAACAGGAACAAGGCACTGGTGGCGGTTTCCGAAGGCATGCTGCAGCGCTTCACTGCCGATGAAGTCAAGGCGGTGATGGCCCACGAGATTGGCCATGTTGCTAACGGCGATATGGTCACCCTGTCACTGATTCAGGGCGTGGTGAACACCTTCGTGATCTTCTTCGCCCGCGTGATCGGCTTCTTTGTCGACCGGGTGGTGCTGAAGAATGAGCGTGGGCTTGGCCCCGGCTACTACATCACATCGATTGTGATGGATATTGTGCTTGGCTTTGTTGCCATGATGATCGTGGCCTGGTTCTCCCGTCAGCGTGAGTATCGGGCTGATGTTGCCGGCGCCCAGCTCGGTGACCGACGTGGCATGATCAGTGCGCTGCAGCGCCTCAAGGCCGAGTACGAAGTACCGAACCAGATGCCGGAGTCGATGGTGGCCTTCGGTATCAACGGCGGTGGCGTGCAGGGGTTGAAGGCAATGTTTGCGTCGCATCCGCCGCTCGATGATCGCATTGCTGCGCTGACCGAACAGCGCCACGGCTGATCGGTCCCTCCCATCACCAAACAGAAAAGGGCGTCTTATCGACGCCCTTTTCTGTTTTCCTCAGTCATCCCGACCCGCATCCGTGCTAACTCGCACCAACAACCTGTCTTCATAGCCGGTGATCACCGGAATCAGACCACAGAGCGAACGATCCAGCAGCGGATCGCCGGTGTCGACCAGCAATGGCCGACCATTCAGCTCGGCAATCTTGTTGCGGGTTGCCGCCACCACAATGTTGTCCCGTCCGAGGCGACGGATCACCGCCGGGCTGAACTGCTGGTTACCACGCCCGAACAGGTGGCCCTGACCGCCGATCACCGTGATCAGGGCTTTACTCGGGCTATCACCAATAAAGTCCAGAATCCCCGCCGCACTGACGTCCGCCGCCACCCGCTGACCATGGTGAACGATATCGACACCCAGCAGCGTATTCGGCAGCCCGAGCCGGGTCATGACCTCCGCCACGGTGGAGCCGGAGCCCATCAGCCAGTAGCCCTCGTGTTCGCTGATGACGGTCTCCGCGAGATAGGCCGCCAGCTCAAGTTGGGCCAGCGCATCGTTCTCCTTGCCACCACACTTAACCTGCTGGACGAAGCGGCCATCCGCCGGCACCCGCATGTCGCCATAATGTCGTGCCCGGACAATGCCCTGTCGGAACGCCTCTTCATCAATGTCGCGGACATCCGCATCCTGCAGGCTGACCAGACCACCCTCTGCGAGCAACGCCAGCAGCTGGCCCGCCGCCTCCGGGTTGACTGCATACACCGCCGAATGCATCTTGCAGCCCGCCGGAATGCCCAGCACCGGCACACGGGTAGAAACGACATCGCAGATATCCCTGGCGGTGCCATCGCCCCCTGCGAATAACAACAGATCAACGCCGTGGTCCAGCATCGCCCGTGCGGCAGCGCGGGTATCCTCGGGCGAGCTGCTTTGCGGCGCCGGAGCCAGCACCTCGGGCGTCAGCCCCGCAGCACGAGCGCTCTGTTCGCCCATGGCGCCGCCCCAGCAGAGCACCCGCACGTCCCTGCCCTGCAATGCCGCTAACGCCCTTTCCGCTCGCTGAGGCGCCTGGGGCTGTGCGCCCCGTCGTAATGCCTCGCCAACGGTCTCGGCGCCATCACTGCCCTTCAGGCCGGTGGCGCCGCCGATCCCGGCCAGCGGATTGACGATCAGTCCCAGAGTCAGCGTCATGTTGGCGCCACCTTCATTAAAAAGTCATATCCTGAAACAACAATGGGCTTGCCGGTGATCCAGAGGCTGCGGCAGCCTGACAGACCGGCAACAGCAATCGTGCAGGAGCCCCGTATGCAGACCAACAGCCCGAATCCGACCCCGCCCGTGCAGGATTTCCACGGCGCCGCCCTGATTGATGCGCAGGGCCGCGAGATCCCGATTACCGAGGACATGATCCGGCACGCCATCGTCAAACTGGAGCACCACTGGCACTACCCTGCGACAGCCGTACGCCAAGGGCGTCGAGCAGACGACTGAAGGCCGGCGCGACCCGCCCGGTGACCGCCAGCCCCGCCAGCTCATGGCGGCGCGGGTAATGCTTGCGCAGACGGTCAAAGGCCAGAGCCGGATGGTCCTCCCGCACTGCCTGCGCCAGCCGAACATGGTCCTGAGGCTGGTCGTAGCGACAGCGGAGCAGGCGAAGCAAGCCGACCAGATCAGTCACCTCATCTTCATATATTCCTGACTGCCGATCGGGGCTGATCGTTTCCAGCGACTGGCCGAGCCAGCCCGCCAATGCCTCCCGCACCATCAAGGTGCCTCGCCACTTCCCTTCGACACTATGCCCGGCAATATGGGCGGTACCGAGCCGCACTCGCTCAAATAGCTCGACAGGTATCCGCGGCTCCCGCTCCCAGACATCCAGCACCAGCGCCGGGCTGGCGTCAGGCGCCAGCGCCAGCAAGGCCTGATTATCGACCACAGCGCCGCGACAGGTGTTAATCAGCAGTCGCGCAGCGCCGAGTTCGGCCAGCCGCGCCTGATTCATCATATGGCAGGTGGCATCGTCTCCGCTCAGGGTCAGGGGGACATGCAATGTGACGATGTCGCAGGACAGTATCTGCTCGAAAGAAGCCCAGTCCGTGCCGGCTTGCCGCCCGATGCGGGCCAGCGGCGGATCATACGCCAGCACCCTGAGCCCAAGGTTGGTCAGCAATCCTGCCACCCGCCTTCCGACATTACCGTAGCCCACCACACCTGCCGAGAGACCGGACACCGGCCTCTGCTGCTCAACAACCCAGTCGAGTACCGCCTGCAACACATACTCAGCCACCGCCATCGCGTTACAGCCCGGCGCATGGTGAAAGGCAATGCCGGCCTCCGCCAGCCAGGCCAGATCGACATGATCCGTGCCGATGGTGGCCGACCCAACGAAGCGCACCGGCGTTCCATTCAGTAACGCCTGATTGACGCGGGTGACCGAGCGCACCAGCAGCACATCCGCCTGACGCAGGTGTTGGGACGAGATTTCCCGGCCGGAGACGGGAATCAGGGTGCCAAAGACCTCAAACAGCTCCAGCCCGGGCATGTTTTCGTCAGCAACGATGGTGAGTGGCATGGCGGAAAGCCTGACAAGGAGCCCAAGGAGGCGCCATTCTAGCGGATATTGGCAACCGAATAGGGGCTCACGATGATGCGCGCAGGCCGCTGATACCGCTGGTTGACCTTGGCGCCCACCACTGGGTGAACGGTCACACTTGATTTAACCCTTTCTTCTCATTACAAATAGGCACTACTCCCGGCTCTGTACCAGCGTCGGCAATAACAACAATCCGTGTTATCAGGCCTGTACCGATGAAAAACAGCAGCAAGATTCTCCTCGCGGGGGTGTGTGTGACCCTGCTCGCGGGTCCGTTGGCCGCCAGCGAAGCCGGCCTGTCGCGTCAGATACAGACCCTGAAACAGGGCGTTCTTGATCTCAATCGCGACCTGTCCATGCTGGAACGGGAACTGCTCTATGCCAGCTCCGAAAGTGCGGTGTTTGTCTCTGTGGATGCCGGCACCCCGATTCGTCTGGTAGACGTCAACCTGACCATCAACGGCAAGCACGTTGGCTACCATTTCTACAGTGAGCAGGAATTCACTGCGCTGTCGAATGGCGGCATCCACCGTATTTTCCACGGCAATCTGCCAAGCGGACGCCACACCATTGAAGCCACCGTGACCGGCTACGATCCGCAGGGCAAGGACTATCAGAAGTCCGCCTCGCATACCTTCAGCAAGGGTGCAGGCAGAAAGATGGTCGAGCTGCGCGTGGTCGATGACATCTCCACCATGCAGCACAGGTTTGAATTCCGCGAGTGGAATGAATAAATGAGCGGAGTGACGCATAGCATCCGTCCACGCAGCCGACCTTCTCTGCGTCGCTCACTGCTGGCCGCTGCGGTGGCACTGGCTGCCTGTGCTGCCATCCCGACCCAGGGCTCATTGCTGATCATTGGCGATGACCTGCCGGTTGAACCCATGCCGCTGGATCTGGAAACCCGACGCTATCTTGCCTTTAACGAGTCGACGTTTGCGTTCTACGCCGATCGGCAGTTCGAAGCCATGACACAGCTGCTTGCCAATCAGAAGCGCGGCCTGTTCAACGATGACACTGAGTACGCCGAGCTGATGCTCGGCGAGCTTTATGTGAACTTCGGTCTGGCGGATCAAGCCGAGGCGATTTTCAACCGCCTGCTGAAAAAAGATATCCTCGCCCAGCTACGGGCAGAAACCTGGCTGCACAAGGCGGCGCTTCACTACCGACGCGGGCAGATGAAGGAAGCTGCCGACATTCTCGCCAGCCGCCGAACCGATGGCTTGCCCTCGGACAAGAATGCCCGTCGCCACCTGATGCTCGCTAATATTCGCATTGGCCAGGAAGAGTTTGGCGATGCGCTTTCCAGCCTGCATGCCATTCCCTCTGGCACCCGAGAAGGCGCCTACGCCACCTACAACATGGGCGTCGCCATGATTCGCGCCAACCATGTAGATGACGGCGTCCGAATGCTGAGCGGAGTACTCAACCTGCCCCCGGGCGATGACGAAATCAATGCTCTGAAGGATCGCGCCGCTTTGGCAATCGGATTGACGGAGCTGAAGCGCAAGCGTTTCGACACTGCCAGAACCGCATTGGTCAGTGTCCGCGCCGATGGTCCTTTTTCCAATGAAGCACTGCTGGCGCTGGGCCTGAGCAACTTCGAACGGCGCGATTTTCGCCGCGCCCTGCCACTGTGGCTAGAGCTCGTGCGCCGCAATCCCAGCCACGAGTCGGTGCAAGAAGCACTGCTGATGGCACCGCGTGCCTATGAAGAACTGGGCGCCATGCCGCAGGCACTCGCCGGCTATCGTTTTGCCGCAGAAACACTTCGTGATGAACTGAGACAGGTGGAGCTCGCCATTCGCAATGTCGACCAGGAGAACTGGCTCGACCGAATGAAAAGTCACGACAAGATTGCCAACATGAATCGTGACCCGATGTCGACGGCAAGCAGTTATAGCGCAGATGCCGGCCCTGAAATGCCCTACCTGTATCGGCTGTTCGCCTCCCACGATTTTTCCGAACAGTTCCGTCAGTACATGGAGCTGGACCGTCTTCATGAAATGCTGGCCGAATGGCGTGATGCTGTGCCCGCCATGCAACAAGCCTGGACCAACCAGCAAGCCAGCCTGCAGACAGCACTGCCGAAAGCCCGCGCCGAACTGGTCAGCCTCAGGCGCCAACAAGAGCAGCATGGCGCAGCGGCGGCGGATTTGTTGGTCAATATCCCGCAACGGCTGGACATGAAGCGGCCCCAGGACCTTGCCGACTTTGACCAGCTGCTTCGCTGGGAAATGATCACGGCACTGGACGAGCATCTGGCGCGGCAGCCTGCTGCAGCCCAAAGAGAGCGGCTGCGCCGGGTTCGTGGCGTGCTACTTTTTGATATTGCCAGTGCAGCCCCCCAGAACCGTCGCCAGCAGCAGCGTGATGTGGCACTGACGGTGGAAGAGATTGACATTGTCGGAGTACGCATCGCTGCGGTAGAACAGCTGATCCGCGATGCCTCCCTGCATATTCGCAGTGACATTGGTGGCAAGCTCGGCCAGCGACGCACCGAGATTGATCGGATGATTACCGAAACAGAGCGACTGATGGCTCAGTTGGGCCAACTTCTCAAGAACGATGCCCTGCGGGTTCTGGCACAGAACCGGATCCAGCTTGGCGAGCAACTGGCGGAGGCCCATCTGGCCATGGCGCGAGTACAAGACAGCTCATTCAGCGAACGCCTGCAGGGGGGAGAACGCTGATGCGCGGCAACTCCTTCCGCCTGCACGGCCTCGCTGCCGCGGTTACCGTGGCACTTGCCGGCTGCGCCAGCAAACCGGTTGATGATTACCAGCTACGCGAACAGGCCCGCTATACCGGTACCACACTGGCGGATCTGGAGCAGACCGACATTACCATCGAGGCACAATCGCTGGACAACGTCTCCGCTCAGGCTGCCCTGCAGAGTTACCAGCGCGCCGTGGAGCTGTTTCAGGACCCGGAACGACGCAGCCGCTCGATTCGCAGAATGGCGGATCTTGCCCTTGCTGCGGCAGAAGACCAGAGCAACCGTGGCGAACAGGTCAACCTGAACGAGGCCCCGGCAGTCAGTCGAGCAGAGCTGGATCGCTCGGTGGACAAACTGCTTTACGAAAACTTCATGCGAGAAGCCCAGCAGGCCGAGAGCCGGGATCAACGCTATGCGGCGCTCGATCTGGCCGGCAGCCTCTACAGCGGTCTTGATGGTGCAGAGCTGGATACCGATTACAGCACCGCCATTCAGCTCTACCGCACACTACTGCAAACCAGCAAGGATGCCAGCGAGCGGGCAGAAGCCTATTACTTGCTCGCCAAGGCCTATGACCTCGCCGGCGATGCGGACAACTCACAGCTGGCTCTCGACAATCTGGTGAAGGAGTATCCGGGCAGCGTGTTTTACGTCGAAGCCCAGTTCCGCCGTGGCGAGATGCTGTTTTCTGATGGCGACTACGACGCTGCCTCTAAAGCCTACGGCGAAGTGGCCCGGGAAGGGAAAAAATCGGAGTTCTACGAGCAATCGCTATACAAACTTGGCTGGAGCCATTACAAGCTCAGCGAATATGAACTGGCCCTGACCCAGTTCTTTACCATTGTCGACCACCTTCAGGGTGCTCCGGAGCTTGCCGACGAGGGCTCCATGCAAACCAAGCTGATAACCGACGTCCGTCGTGTTATCAGTCTGGGGTTCTCGAATCTGGAAGGTGCCACTTCCGTCCGCGAGTGGTTTGCCAGGCGCGGCCGACGCGACTATGAACCGGATGTGTATCGTTCGCTTGGCGACGTCTATCTGGCACAGGAGCGTTTCCGTGATGCTGCAGACAGCTTCGACATGTTTGTCGAGGTCTATCCGGAAAGCCCGCTGGCACCAGAGTTTTCCAGCCTGCATATCATGGCGTATCAGCGCGGCGGCTTCCCGACACTGGTGCTACCCGCCAAGGAAAAATTTGTTGGTCAGTATGGTATCCGCAGCAGCTACTGGGAAAAATTTCCGCAAGCACGAGCCGGCTATGGAGAGCAGCTGAAGGGCCATATTCTTGATCTGGCCAAGCACTATCATGCGCTCGCCCAGCGCTCGCGCAAGCCGGAGGATTTCAACAGTCCCGCCAGCTGGTACAAGGAATATCTTGATACGCCGCCGGCCACTGCCGACCAGCCTGAGATCAATGATCTGTATGCACAAACCCTGTTCGCCGCTCAGCGCTTCGCCGAGGCGGTAGCCGAGTTCGAGCGCACCGCCTACGGCTACGAAGGCTATGAGCGAGCGTCAGAAGCTGCCTATTTTGCACTCGTTGCCTATCAGGCCCAGATTCGCGCACTGCCGAACACGGACGAAGAACAGCGCAAAGTGGTGGATGACTGGCGCGGCCGCAGCATCACCAGCAGCATGAAGTTTGCCGCCACCTTCCCGCAGCATGAGCAGGTGCCGCAGGTTCTGAACAATGTCATCGACGATCAGCTGGCACGCAAGGATATCGAAGGTGCGATCCGCACCTCCGGCATGCTGGTATCACTGCAGCCCCAGCCGCCAGAAAAAATGCTGGTGTTCGGCTGGAGCACGATTGCCGACGGCGAGTTTGACCTTGGTCGCTTCAATGTGGCCGAGTTCGCTTACAACAATGTTTTGCAGTACCCGTCTCTGACTACCCAACAGCGCACCACCTATAGTGAGCGTCTCTCCGCGTCGGTGTACAAGCAGGCGGAAGCATTGCAGAAAGACGAGAAATTTGCCGAAGCGGCAGATATGTTCATGCGTGTCGGTGTGGTCTACCCGAATGCCTCGATTCGCAAGAATGCCGAGTTTGACGCTGCCACTCTCTACTTGCAGATTGAGCGTTTCGATACCGCGATTCCCATTCTTGAGGACTTCCGCCGCCGCTATCCCCGCGACGAGCTGAACGAAACCATTCCGGACAAACTGGCGGTAGCATACGAAAAGACCGGCAACTTTGGCGCAGCGGCATTGGAGCTTGAGCGCATTGCAGCCAACTATCAGCAGACTGATCGGGAGCTGGCGCGGCAAGCACTGTGGCAGGCGGCGGAAATGCAGGATCGGGCAGAACAGCCGGATGCCTCGATTCGGCTGTATCGCAAATATCTGGATACCTACCCGCAACCCTATGACTTCCGCGCCGAAGGTCAGTACCGTCTGGTCAAGCTGCATGAGAAGACCGGCAACATCACCGCCTACAACACCGGCCTGAACGATCTTGTACGCACCTACCGCCAGGCAGGCAGCGAGTCAACCGACCGGGTAGCCTGGCTCGGCGCCTGGGCGGCATTCACTCTGACCGAACCGCGCTTCGAGGAGTTCGCCTCCATCAAATTGACCCAGCCACTGCGACGCAGCCTGGAGCGCAAGACCACGGTGATGCGCGATGCCTTGAAACGCTACGAGGAAGTCGCTGCCATCGGCGTTTCCGAGTACGCGACGGCATCGAACTTCAAGATCGGCCAGATGTACCAGATTCTGGCGCAAGACATGATCGACTCGGAACGACCCCGTGGTCTCGACGAGCTGGAACTGGAGCAGTACGAGCTGCTGCTGGAGGAACAAGCGCTGCCTTACGAGGATCAGGCGATTGATATCCTGATTGCCAACACCGATCTTGTAACGCAGAACATCTACGACCAGTGGGTCAAACAGAGCTTTGTGCAGCTGGCGAAGCTGCTGCCAGGCCGGTTCGCCAAGTTCGAGCAGGTGGAAGAGTATGTCGACATCATCTATTAAGCTGGCTGGTCTGGCACTGGCCCTCGCCATGCTCGCTGGCTGTGCGTCCAAGGCGCCCCGGTCGGTGGAGCTGGATGTGGGCGATGGCACCGGAGGCCCCTCCCGTTATGCCGAGCAGCGCGCCGGCGAAGCGGCTGGCGACAGCGACGCCGAGCATATTCCGCCGGTGCCCCATGACCCGGCGGTGGTCGGCATTGCCCAAGAGGCTATTCCTGAGTATGCCCGCGCCCTGCAGACCATGCGTGCCGGCGATCTGGATCGGGCGCTGATCATGTTCCGCTCGCTTTCCAGTCGCTACCCGCAGCTGTCTGGCCCGGTGGTTAATCAGGGCATTATCCTGTCTCGTCAGGGCAAGCATGCGGAGGCGGAACAGGCTCTGCGTCAGGCGCTTGACGCCAATGACCGCAACCCCTACGCCCATAACGCGCTCGGCGTAGCACTACGGGAGCAGGGCAAATTCGACGATGCCCGCAGCCATTACGAAACTGCGGTGGTGCTGGATCCGAAGTATGCCCGCGCCCATTTCAATTTGGGGGTACTGGCCGAACTCTACATGCAGGACATGGCGCTGGCGTTGAAGCACTTCCGCGCCTATCAGAGCCTGCAGCGCCAGCAGAACCCGACGGTTGCCAACTGGATCGCAGACCTGGAACGCCGTGTCCCGGATGCTGGTCCGCCCCCCGGAGCAATTGCCGCCCCGTCGGAATCCGGCGCCAGAGAAGAGGAGCTGAACTGAGATGAGACACCATGTCTGGATCGCGGCGGGAATTATTTTCGCCTTGCCGGTCGTAGCACAGGAGAAGGCGGATTCGACCTCTCTGTCGACCAACATTATTGGCTCACAGGAAGCGCCTACGGTACTCAACGTGGTGCCGTGGAAGGACAAGGAGGTACAACTGGAGAAGAAAGATCCGACCTCGTCCCTGTTGAACAGGGTGCTGGAGCCTCTCGATCAGGATGTCCTGATGCGCGAAGTCGAGTACTACCGGATCCTCGGACAGGAGTCCGGCGGAGACGGCCTGTTCATGGACTGAGCCACCACCGGGCGGCAGTGAGTGCAGCTCGGCATATTTTCTGATAAAAAGACCAACGCCGATTTCATCCGCAGCGTCGTGAGGATGCTGCAATGACAACAACAACCCAGTCTGGAGAACACCGCAATGTCGACCCCCGTTTCCCTTGATCCCGCTTCCGCTCCGGCCGTGGCCGACACCGGTATCGTCACCGTAGCCATCAGCTTCATTCAGGATGGCGGTTTCTTCATGTACCCGATCCTGATTGTACTGGCCATCGGTCTTGGCATCGTTATCGAGCGCGTGCTGTACCTGCAGGCCACCAAGGCCCGCAACAAGAAGGTTTGGGATCAGGTATTCCCACTGCTGTCCAAAGGCCAGTTCCGCCAGGCACTGGACATGGTAAAAGACAGTCAGGTCGGCATTGGTCGCATTATTGCCTACGGCCTTGAGCGCTCCCGCCTGAGCCGTCGCCACGACGACGTGGAACTGGCCATGGAAGAGGGCCTGATGGAAGTGATGCCGCGCCTCGAAACCCGCACCCCTTACATCGCCACGCTGGCCAATATCGCCACCCTGATGGGCCTGCTCGGTACCATTATCGGTCTGATTCAGGCCTTTACCGCAGTAGCCAGCGCTGATCCGGCGCAGAAAGCAGACCTGCTGTCCGCCTCCATCTCGGTCGCCATGAACACCACCGCTTTCGGTCTGATCGCAGCAATCCCGCTGCTGCTGGCATTTGCTTTCATTAACTCCATGACTGGCAAACTGATCGACAGCATGGAGATGGCTTCTATCAAGTTTCTGAACGTATTCCGTCAGGTGACGGCCCAGCAGGATCAACGTGGTGCCGACGGCCAGTAATCCGTCCCCCCTTCGTTAACCTGTCAAGGAGCCGGTATGCGTTCAAGAAAGCGTACGCGGGAAACCGATGCTGAACTGAACATCACTGCCTTTCTTAATTTGATGGTGGTGTTGATTCCGTTCCTGCTGCTCAATGCGGTGTTCGCGCAGGTATCTATCCTGCAGCTGAACTTGCCGTCCAATGAGGAAGCGCCGCCATCGGACCCGGAAGAGAGCAATAAGCCGGTGCTGGAGGTTCTGATCTATCAGGATCGCTATGAAATCGGTGAACGAAAAAGCGGCAAGGTCGTTGCTGTTGTGCCTGTGCTGGGCGATGGCCGTCATGACCGCGACGCCCTGCGCCGTTATCTGGGGGAAATCAAGGCCGACTTCCCGGACGTCAACAACATCACCCTGCTGTGCGAGGATGATACGGACTATGAGCTGATGATTTACACCATGGATGCAGTACGCTACCGGGTAGAGATCATCAACGGCATGCCGATCAAGAAAGAACTGTTCCCGGAAATCGGGATCGGTTCCGCACCGCCGGATCAGCGACGTGGAGATGGCGTATGAAAAAGTCATCCCGCGGCAAGAGAATGGAGCGGCGTCACTCTAGACACAAAGGTGTGGCCACGCTGAACCTGACGTCGTTGATGGATATCTTCACGATTCTGGTGTTCTTTCTGCTGGTGAACTCCTCCAACACCCAGCAACCACCGGATAACAAGGATATTGTGCTGCCGGAATCAACGGCTGAAACGGTGCCGGACGACGTACTGAAGATCCAGATCAGTGCACGCGATATTCTGGTTCAGGATGTTCGCATCGATAACGTCGCCATAGAAAACGAAGATGGCATCACCGTCATTCAAGCATTGGTGGAGGAGCTCAACTATCGGGCCAGCCGCAGTGTGCCAGTGCTGAATGCAGACGGTGTTCCGGAGCGTGAGGTGATGATCCTGGCGGATCGCAAGGTGCCCTACTCCACCATCCGTACGGTTATGGTCAGTGCCAATCAGACTGACTACACCAAGATCTCCTTTGCCGTACTGCGCAAGGCTGAGGAGGACGTGGAATGAGCGAAAACAACAAGAGTGCGCTGACCATTCTGGTTGATGGCCTGCTGCCCTGGGATAACCTTCCGGGGGAACGGCGTCGCCAGTGGATCATTTTGGCCATTTTGGCACTGCTCTGCCTGTTGATCATTATTATCATCGAGAGCACCCAGATACCGAAAAAAGACCGGCGCGATGCTGAGGAAATTCCTGAGCGCCTCGCCAGACTGGTAATGGAGAAGAAAAAGGAAGATCCGCCCCCGCCGCCACCGGTGGTGGAGGCGGAAAAGGCTCCAGAACCCGAACCGGAACAGCCCAAGCCTGAAGTACCAAAGCCCGAAGCCACTCCCGAACGAGTCGAACAGGCTCGCGAGGTAGCACGCAAGGAGCTCAAGGTATTTGAGGAGTCTCTGGCTGGTCTGAGTGATCTCGCCCCGGTGGTTCGCAACCAGCCACTGAGAACCGGTGGTGGGGAATCGGCTCAGGTGGACCGTAATCTGATCACCAGTCGAGCTGGCAGTGGCTCGGGCGGCATCGCGGTTTCCAGTGTGTCGAGCGGCGGCGGTACCGGTGGCAGCCTTGAAGGGGCCCAGGTAGCGCAAGTGGAAAGCGGTATTGCGGCGGCGGCAGAAGCGGCCACCACAGTACGCAAAACCGCCGATGGCAAAAGTGTACGTACCGAGGAGCAGATCCGCAGTACCTTTACCCGCAGTCAGGGTCGGATCAACAGCGCCTATCAACGTGCACTGCGTCAGAACCCGGCACTGCGCGGCACCATCGTCCTGACCATGACGATTGCGCCCTCGGGTGAGGTCACCAATGTGGTGGTCAAGTCGAGCGAAGTGGGTGATGCGGATCTTGAGCGCCGGATTATCGTTATCGTCCAGTCGATGGACTTCGGTGCTTTGCCAGTGGAAGTGTGGACAGGCGACTACGCGCTTAACCTGTTCCCGAGTTGATGGCCTGAAAGCCATTACCAGCAAACAAAGCCGGGCAATGCCCGGCTTTGTTTTTTCCACAGCAGTCGGCTTCACCAGCGCAGAAAAACATCCTCCAGCCACGCCGGCCGGAACGACTCGCGGCGATACTCGTCGGCAAGGCACTCCACCCAGCACCCCGCCCTGCCGCCGACGCCCTGCTCGGTCAGGGCCACCGCTCGCCGCCAGACAGCCTCCTCAAACGGACCCGGGTCAGTGGCATCGCCACTGAGGTTGTCGAGCGATACCCGGAATGGATGACCGACCGCCGCGCAGAACAACAGTTCGAATGCCTGGGGTCGTGTTTCAACCTGCTGGAACCGGGCCTGCTGATCGGCATCACGGCCGTCCGCCGCATACCAGTAACCAAAGTCGGGCAGACGACGGCGAGCCCGCCCTGCCACACACCAATGGGCAATCTCATGCAGCGCCGAGCGAAAGTAATCGCGGGTATAGAAAATTGTTGCCGGATGATCCGGGGTCGCCGGCGCGTAGAAAGGCTCCGCGGCACCGCCCACCAGCCGGGTGCCCTGGCTGGCAAGGAAACAGGTGTTGAAGAGGTGCTCCAGATCCGTGCTCCGGAACCGGCGCTGCATTTCAAACTCGCTTTGGGGTAAGGTAGCGCGCCCCATTCAGGAACCTCATCTCGTGTTCAGCCGCTCACCCGAATCACGCCGCGAAACCCGCGCCCAGTTGCTGCTGGCGCTGCCTATTCTTGGCGGACAGCTGGCTCAAACGGCCAACGGTTTTGTCGATACGGTGATGGCCGGCCGGGTCAGTGCCGTCGATCTTGCCGCAGTGGCAGTCGGGGCCAGTGTCTGGGTGCCGGTTTACCTGTTTATGACCGGGGTGCTGATGAGTGCCACGCCGGTGCTGGCACGCAAACTCGGCGCGCAAGCCTACCACCGCATCAATCCGATTGCCCAGCAGGGGCTTTGGCTGGCGCTCGGTCTCGGGTTGCTGGCCGCACTGGCACTGCGCAGTATGGCGCCGGTGCTGGCGTGGATGGATGTGGATGAGCAATTGAAGCCGCTGGTCCTTGGCTACCTGAACGCGCTCAGTTGGGGCATGCCCGGCGCCGCCCTGTTCCTGACGCTACGCAGCTACACCGAGGCCATGTCCCATACCCGCCCGGTGCTCTGGATCAGTGTCGCCGGCCTGCTGATCAACATTCCCTGCAACTATGTCCTGATCTACGGCAAGTTTGGCCTGCCTGCCCTTGGCGGGGTCGGCTGTGGCTGGGCCACGTCGCTGGTGTTCTGGTGCATGGCGCTGATGATGGCCGGCTATATCGGCCGCCATCCGGTCTATGCCCAGGCTCGCCTGCATCTGCGCCGCACCCATCTTGAGGCTGGCACCGCCTGGTACATTTTTCGCCTCGGCTTGCCGGTGGGGCTGTCGATTTTCTTCGAGGCAAGTATCTTTGCCATGATCGCGCTGTTAATCAGCGGACTCGGACCCACCGTGGTCGCCGGCCATCAGGTGGCGCTCAACTTCACCAGCCTGCTGTTCATGATCCCGCTAAGCCTTGCACTGGCGGTCACGGTCCAGATCGGCGCTGGTCGCGGCCAGCGCGACCCTGAAGCTGTTCGCCAGTCGATCCGCACGGCAATGACCATGACCGCTATTGTTGGCGTCAGCGTCGGTGCCCTGCTTTATCTGTTCCGGCATCAGGTGCCACTGATTTACAGCAACGATGCGGAGGTTCAATCCCTGGCCGCCCGACTGCTTCTGTTTGCGGCGCTGTATCAGGTCTCTGATGCCTGGCAGGTCACCGTCAGTGGCGCCTTGCGTGGCTTTGAGGACACCACGGTACCGATGTTCATCACTCTGCTGGCCTACTGGGGCATTGGCCTGCCGATCGGCTATCTTCTGGCATTGACCGACCGTTTGGTGCCGGCCATGGGCCCGGAAGGCTTCTGGATTGGTCTGCTTAGCGGGCTTACCGCCGCAGCCATCATGCTCAGCGTACGCCTCACGATCCGGGTGCGCCGGGATGCCGTCTGAACCTTTTCCCCGCTTCTGGCAGGATCGCTTTGCGTCGCTGATCTGATCGAGTCGCTTCCCGATACACGCTTGGTCCATCAGATCAGCGACGCAAAGCGATATCGGGCATCAGCAGGTTTGCCGTGCCTGCGACAATGGATACCTGCAGTTTCCGGTCGTGCTGCGCCAGCCGCCACTCATCGGTCCGGGCGGTTGTCGAATCCACATCAACGCGCTAGGGTGTAGGTGACAGTCGCCGCGACCCGGCGTCCCCTGACCCCGTCGGTCCAGGCGCTGTCGAACTGGTTCCTCCACGGGAGATCCCCATGGGCTTCCAGCAGCACCCGACCTCATCCGCCGCGACACCCCGTCATAACGTGGTGCCGTTGATCCCTCGCCGGCAGGCAGCCAAACCCCGCATTGTCCGAATCTCTCCGGAGCATGATGGACTTGAGTTGCTATACGGCAATGATCGCCACCCGGACACCCTGTTCTCGGTGCGCATTCTCTGCTGGGCACTGCTGGATAACGATCAGGTTGTCGCGATGGTGCCATGGCTGAATGCCGTGGTGCCCAGCTCGGCGCTGGAGGATCCGCTGAACGGCCGCTGGGAAGGATTTCGCCTACCGCAGAGCAGTTATCTTTTCACCGAGGCCCCGGAACACAAAGAGGATGAATTGCACGCAGCGGTGAAGTTCTTCGGCAAATCGTTCTCTGCCGATGCGGTGGTGCAGGAGATTCCGGACAGTATTGGCACCCATGCGGTGTTTTCCAGCGATGGCTTCCACAGCATCAGCCTGCTGGAAGTGGTGAGCTGGCGCTTGATGGGCGATGGCCGGTTGCAGGCCATGGTGATCGAGGCAGGAGAAGTGACCAGCACCCCGGTACTGCCGGGAGACGCCTGCCTGCACCCGGCCCAGCAGCAGGCTGACTTTCGCTATTTTTTCCAGCATCAGGTGGCGAACCGAATCAAGGAGCGCGACCCGGAAACGCTGGCCGCCATTTCAGTTTTGGCCACTGATCCCCATCAGTGAGCTTCAGCCGTGTCTTTCATCGCTGACGGCCCGAACAAACACAACCACGGTGAAAATCACCGCGATCGGAATCAGGCCGTTCTGCAGTATTGGCCCTAACCAGCTCGGGGCGCCGGTGTTGCTGACAATCAGCCAGCCCAGATAGGCGGCATAGCAAAGCAGAAACAACACACCATTGGCGCGGGTGACAACAAAGCCGCCGCGGAAAATTGGCAGGCACAGCAGCGCAACGCCCAACATCACCGGAATATCCAGCGACAGCGCCACCGGCGACACCGGCAGCTGACCCAGCGACACCAGACCGGTCAGCCCCAACACCGACAGCAGATTGAAGATATTGGAACCGACCACATTACCCACTGCGATATCGCGCTCACCCCGCAAGGCCGCCACCACCGAGGTGGCCAGCTCCGGCAACGAGGTGCCAATCGCCAGCACGGTCAGGCCGATCATCAACTCGCTGACCCCGAAGTGGCGCGCCAGCGACACCGCCCCCTCCACCAGCAACTGGGCACCGATAACCAGCCCAACAAGGCCGGCAACGATCAGGGCAATGTCCATTTTCACGGTACCACCGGCCTCGACGCAGGCCTCGTACTGACCGAGTACCTCGGGATTTTTTTCGCGGCGGCTTTCGTGGATCAGGAAACCGACATAGGCAAGAATACCGCCCACCAGCAAAGCGCTGTCCCACAGGCCAAGATGGCCATCGAGCGCCAACACATAGAACAGCACCGATGCTCCCAGCATGATCGGCACATCCAGCCGCACCAGCTGCTGATTCACTACCAGCGGGGCCGCCAGCGCCGAGACACCGAGAATGAGCAGGATGTTGGCGATGTTGGAACCGACCACGTTGCCCACCGCCAGATCGGCCTGCCCGCTCCAGGCTGAAGCCACGCTGACCGCAAGCTCCGGCGCGCTGGTACCAAACGCCACCACCGTCAGCCCGACCACCAATGGTGTCATGCCCAGTGCCAGCGCCATGCGCGACGCCCCTTTCACCAGCCAGTCAGCGCCAAATACCAGCACCACAAAACCGCCAATCACCAGACCGATGTTCAACAACATGCCTTCAGGCCTCTTTCTTGCGAATCAGATAGCGAAACACATCACCATCCTGTTGCTGCTGCACCAGAGTATGACCGAGAAACTCGCAGAAGCGCGGCACATCGCGCCGGGTCGACGGGTCTGTTGCCAGCATTTCCAACTCAGCGCCGGGAGGCAGTTGACGCACACGGCTGTGCAACAACATAACTGGCTCCGGGCAGACCAGTCCGCGAGCATCCAGTTGTGGCTTGTCATCCTCAATCATGCCGGCGTTGCTCCGCTCGTCCCCAGAAAACTGCGGGTATTATAGCGGCCAGTGCCAACCCCGCTGCCAGCGCAAAATGGCTGGCGTAGCCAAAGGCGGCGGCACTAAAGCCGCTACCAAGAGTGAACAGCCCGGATGCCATCAGCATCATCGATGCCTGCAGGGTGTAATCACTGCCCTCGTGGAGCGGTCGGCAGCGATCCATCATGGCGGTGAACAGCGCCACCGTGGCAAAGCCGTCGGCACACTGCTCGGCAATTGCCATGGCCCAGATCAGCCCGGTTTCCGGCGCCGATGCGACCCACGACCAGCCAATGAAAGCTGCCCCCTGAAACAGCGCGAACAGGATCAGCGCCGTCACCCTGGACAATCGCAACAGCAGCAACCCGGCAACGGCGACGGCCATCAGGCCGGCCAGCGAAGCGGTCAGATCGAGTGCCGCGATCTGGCCCAGACTCCAGCCCTGATCGACCAGAAACGGCTTGATCATGCGGGTACCGAAGCTGTCGCCAACCTTGTACAGCAACAACAGCACCAGCCACCAGCTCATGCCCGGACGCCCCCAGAAACGCCATAGCTCCACCAGCCACCAGCGGACACTGACGGTAGCTCTGGGTCCCGTGTCCACCTGCGCGAGCTCCGGATAGCGCGCCACCGGAATCAGCAACACCAGCAGGGCGCCGATGGCCAGCCATACTGTAGCTTGCCAGCCGATCTCTCCCACCAGCCACAGCAGCAGCGCGCCCCCCACCATCAGGCCGGCCTTGTAACCGCCGGTCTGCAGGCTATTGCCAAGTCCGCGCAGCGATGCTGGCAGCAACCGCACCGCCAGACCATCACTGGCGATGTCATGGGTGGCGAAACAGAGATTGAGCAGGAACAGCAGCCCCAGCAGCATGACGAACACCGGCACCGTCAAGTTGGCCAGCGGCAGCAGCGACATGGCAGCCAGCACCACCAGCGCTGCGCACTGACAGGCGATGATCCAGCGCTTGCGATGGTTGGCAGCGCCGCGGCCGAGACGATCCACCCACGGCGCCCAGATAAACTTCAGCGCCCAGGGCAGCGCCGCCAGCGACAACAGCCCGATATACTGCAGCGGCATGCCAGCCTCCCGGGCGATCGCCGGCAGGGCCCTCGTGATCAGCCCGAACGGCAGCCCCTGGGCGAAGTACAGGGCCGCCAGCATGATCAGCAGTCGTCGATCAAAAACCGCAACCGTCACTTGCTCTGCCCGCCAACGGCTCTACACTGCTGCATAATCGGATTTCTCCTCCACCCACTGCCTGTCAGGAAGCAGATACGTGATTCGGGTACTGATCGAGCGTCAAATCATAGAAGGTCTGGAACAACCCTACAGCCACGCCATCACCACCATGATGCAAGCCATTGTTCAGGCCCCGGGTTTTGTCTCCGGCGAGTCCCTGCGGGAGCTGGATCGTCCCAATCATCATCTGGTGCTGTCAGCTTGGTCCAGTCGTCACGCCTGGGAACGCTGGGCAGTGTCGCGGGAGCGCCGCGCGGCGCTGGACGCCATCAGCCCGTTCATGGCCGAGCCGGAACGGATCACGATGCTGGAACCACTGACACGGTGATTTCTTCGCGGTCGTGATAGAGCTGGGCGGCACGCACTGTCCAGCGTCCCTTGCTGGCCGCCAGCGACTGCTCGAGCTTGTCGAGTAACGCCGCCACCGTGGCGTAGCGCTGCTTCATCGGTAACTTCAGATTGAAAATCGCCACCCGGCACCACCCCCGAGTCAGCCACAGCTCCATCAGCGCCAGACTGCGGGCCGGCTTGTCGACGATATCGCAGACCAGCCAGTCCAGCGTTTTCGGCGGGCGCCAGGTGAAGGCATCGGCACGCACATGGGTGACCGGATACTCATCCATCAGCGCTGCCTGCAGCTTGCCGTGGTCCACCGCGGTCATCCGCACCCCGTGGCGCGCCAGCTGCCAGGTCCAGCCGCCAGGGGCGGCGCCAAGATCGGCCCCGGTACGCCCTTCCCGCAGCCAGTGCTGCCGTTCTGCCGGGGTCAACAACCGGCTCCAGGCTTCCTCCAGCTTCAGGGCAGATCGGCTGGGCGCCGCCGCAGGCATACGCAAGCGCGGAATACCCGACTCCCACAATGACGTCTCAGCGGGCGATGAACGCCCGATCAGCCCGGTTGACGAGGTCAGGAAGAACAAATGCAGGGTATCCGGGCAGCCCGGGCGGAGAATCCCCTTGCTGGCCAGCGCCCGTTCCAGCGCCCCGCGAAAGCGCTTCAGAAAGCGCTCCATGCCCCGTCCGTCGTTGGTATCGGGGTACTCCAGTCGTAGCGCCCCGACCGGCGCCACCGCAGCCAGCAAGGCCAGCAGAGGGCTTAGACGGTCCTCCGCCGGCAAGTCGTCGAAGCTGGCCTGCACCCGGAAAATACTGCGCGGGAAGATCATCGGCGTCCTGGTCAGGGCCGATACATCAGCACTCATCCAGCGCAACCAGCCGCTATCCGGCTCGGTCCGGGCATAGCCTCCGGCCAGATCCCGGGCCGCCAGCTCCGCCGCACAATCCCCCTCGAAACCGGGCCGGCACAGTACCATCAGTGATTCCACGCCGTTCTCCCGGTAACGCATCTCATACACGCGGTGGTGGCCGTTTCAGTACAATGCGGCCATCGCTGTCCGCCTGTGACTATCATGAAAAGAACAATCACGCTCGCCCTGCTCGCCCTGTCGCCGCTGGCGCATAGTATCGAATATCGCGACGAACTGGCGCCGCCCGATGTGGATTTTTATCTGGAGCTGATGGCCACCCGGATGGATTACGGCAATCTCGGCGGCGGCGACAAGGGCGGCTTCCGGATCCGTGGCGGGCTGGACGTCAAAGATGTCACCTGGGGACGCTGGATGCTGCGCCTTGAGGGCGGCCTCAGCCGTTTCGGGGATAGCAGCACCCAATCTGTTCAGGAAGAGCGGGTGATAAGCGGACTTCCTGACTTTATCGGGCCGGGGACTATTACAACGATAGACGACTTGAACCTGCGACTCGGGGGTATCGAAGTCGGCGCCAGACTCTATGACAGCGAGCTATTCTTTGTCCGGGGGGGCGGATTTCTGTACAACCTCAAACGCCGCGACCAGCGGACGATACTCAAGGATCCTGATACCAGCGCGGCACTGCCGCCGAATACACAAGTTCCCAACGAAGAAAGCTTTGCCAGTATCGGCCCCTATCTTGGCGCCGGCCTTGAGTTTGCTCTGGTGCCATCAGTGCGCGCTGTACTCGAGTTCGATGTCTACAGGATCGAAGGCGAGTACCTGAACAACCTGAACCTCGGTTTCCAGTTCCGGTTCTGAGGTTACTTCACGAACACCACGGTCTTGTTGCCATCAACAATGACCCGGTCTTCCAGGTGCCACTGCACAGCCCGCAGCAGCACCTGCCGCTCCACATCCTGACCCAGCGCCTTCAATTCATCGGCTGAGTGGCGGTGTGACACCCTCTGCACGTTCTGCTCAATGATCGGCCCCTGATCCAGCTCATCGGTAACGTAATGACTGGTGGCACCGATCAGCTTGACGCCTCGCTGCCACGCCTGAGCATAAGGATTGGCGCCGACAAAGGCCGGCAGAAACGAGTGGTGAATATTGATGATCTGGTGTGGGAAACGGGCAACAAACTGCGGCGACAGAATTTGCATGTAGCGGGCCAGCACAATCAGGTCAGCCTTGCCCTCCAGCATGTCCGCCATGCTCGCATAGGCATCATCCCTGTTATCTGCCGACACCGGCACATAATGATAGGGGATGCCGAAGCGCTCCACTTCACCACGGAGGTCCTCGTGGTTACTGATGACCATGGGAATAATCGCCGGCAGGTTGCTGCGCATCACCCGCCACAGCAACTCCATCAGCCCATGGTCATGACGCGATACGAGAATCGCCATGCGCTTCTTGTCACTGGCATAGGACAGGCGCCAGTCCATCCGGTATTTATCCGCCACCCGGCTGCGAAAATTACGCTCCAGCGCGTCCAGCGAGCAGTCAAGCCCCGGGGTCTGGAACTCCAGGCGCAGGAAAAAACGGCCCCCATTCAGATCGCTTGAGTGCTGATCGAGATCGGTAATATTGGCGCCGTGGTTATACAGAAATGTGCTGACAGCACTGATAATGCCGGGCTGGTCGGGGCAGGTGATCAGCAGACGGGCGGTGGTCTCGCCAGCCCCGGTTGCGGCCACTGCAGGCGCGGTGGTCATGCAAAGTCTCCAAAGTATTCACGCCGGTATACCGACGGAGTCTTGCCAGTCCACTTCTTGAACGCCCGGTGAAAGGAGCTCGCTTCACTGAAGCCCATCAGCAGAGCAATCTCATCGATCGACAGCTCGGGCTTGGACAGGTAATAGATAGACGCATCCTTGCGGATGGTGTCCTTGATTTCCTGATAGCTGGTGTTGCCTTCCTTCAGACGCCGCCGCAGGGTTTGCGGGGTCATGTTCAGTTTCTCGCAGATTTCGGAGAAATCCGGGAAGTTGTTGCCATACTCCTTCGAAATAATGGCACGAATCTGAGCCGGCAGGCCGACGTTATGGATATTGCCTTCCAGCAACTGGGCGAGAGAATCTTTCAGGAATTTTGATAGCGAAATCTCGTTCTGCACCAGCGGCAGCTCAAGGTAGTCCCGCCGAAATACCAGCCGGCTGATCTGCTGGCCGTATTCCACCTGACAATTGTACAGCGAGCGGTAATCATCGTCCTTGCCACCACGCTCGAAATCGAGCTCGACCCGCTCCGGCTCGATCGCTTTCCCCACCAGCCAACTCATGAAGCGCACCGACAGGAAAATAAGTGACTCGATGATCACCTCCCGGAAATCCAGTCGCGGGTTGGCCGATACACGCAATTCCGCAAATTCGCCATCGCGCATCAGCGTGCAACGCACTTCCAGATCGAACAGTTCATAGAACTTGAGCCCTCGCAGTACCGCCTTCTCGAGATTGGAGCAGTTGATCACCGCATGGGCCATCATGCTGAAGGTGCCGGGTTTCGATTTGCGCCCCTGACCAAACCCGAGGAACTCGTCCTCGGTCTGCTGCATTACGGCAAGCATCAACTTGATAAAGGTTTCCCGCTCGATCCGGGCATCCTGATCATCCAGCAACCGGCGCGGAATACCCGCCGTGGCAAGCAAGGTCGGAATATCGGCACCCGACCGCGCCGCCCCCTGCAGGACCCGGACAACCTGACGAACAGCAATGTTTTTGCGATGGATCATGACCAGCCTTACCCATACCCCGAAGAGAAAACCCGCACCCTTGGCCCGGCCAATGATAGTTAATGTCAGCCACATTGGCACATTGCGTCATTGAGGGCCCGCAGGGCGGCTCGAATAATGGCCCGACCCGCCGGTCATGTCCATGGATTCGTGCGTTTTGCCGGATCCAGACCGGAGTCGGCTCCCTGCCTGATAACCGGGCAGCCAGAACAACAACAGGAAGGCTCATGTCGGAACTCAGATTTGACGATCGCGTGGTGGTGGTCACCGGTGCAGGCAATGGTCTCGGCAAGGCCCATGCCCTGGAGTTTGCTCGTCGCGGGGCCCGGGTTGTGGTCAACGATCTCGGCGGTTCCGCTTTTGGCGACGGTGCCAGCAAGACAACAGCGGATCAGGTGGTCGACGACATCACCGCCGCCGGCGGTGAAGCCGTTGCCAACCACGACTCCGTTACCTACGGCGAACGCATCATTGAGTGTGCGCTGGACAACTTCGGCCGCATCGACGTGGTGATTAACAACGCCGGCATTCTCCGCGACAAATCGTTTCACAACATGACCGAAGAGGACTGGGACCTGGTCTATAACGTCCACGTCAAGGGCGCATTCAAAGTCAGCCATGCCGCCTGGCCCCACCTGCGCGATCAGGAATTCGGGCGCCTGATCTTCACCGCATCCGCCGCAGGCATCTACGGCAACTTCGGTCAGGCAAACTACGCCATGGCCAAGCTCGGCTTGCATGGACTGGCACAGACGCTGGCGATTGAAGGTGCCAAAAAGAACATCGTCGTCAATACCATTGCTCCGATTGCCGGCAGCCGCCTCACCGCCACCATCATGCCGGCGCAGATCCTGGAACAACTCAAACCTGAATTTGTCACCCCGCTGGTGGTGAAGCTCTGTCACGACACCCACAACGACAGTGGCGGACTTTATGAAGTCGGCGCCGGCTGGATCGGCAAATTGCGCTGGCAGCGCACCCGTGGTCATGGCTTCCCGATTTCTGCGCCGCTATCCGCCGAGCAGGTGGCGAGCCGCTGGGACCAGATCACCGACTTCACCGAGGCGGACCACCCTGCGGGGGGCCAACAGGCACTGATGGCCATCATGACCAATCTGCAGAACCGCTGACTACCCTGCCGGGCCTTTTGGGCCGGCGCTATACAAGTGTTCAACCTTCACCCGTTTACCGCTAGACTCGGGCAAACCCCGTTGCGTTGAAACAGCGGATAACAAGGATGCCGGACGACAGGACCTCATGAACGTACTGATCGTGGAAGACAACAAGCCGGTCAGCCTGCTGCTATCCCGGATCACAGAAGAGGCCGGGCTGGGCTATGTGATCGCCGCGGATGGTGAAGTGGCTCTGCGTCTGTTCGGCCAGCGTGATATCGCCATGGCGATCATTGACGTCGAGCTGCCGGGTCTGGATGGTTATCAGGTTGCTCGCGATATTCGCAATCGGGCCCCTGCCCTGCCCATCATCATCATTTCCGCCAATGCCGGTGACGCCTGGCGTCAGCAGGCCTTTGATGCCGGCGCCGACGAGTTTCTGGCCAAGCCCCTGCGCCCGAGCGAACTGACCACCCTGTTCCGGCGCCACCTTAACCTCTCTCCGGCGCCCTGACTCACAGATTGACGCGTCCTTGATCAGCTTGGGCCAATGATGGGTCTCCCCTGAATGGAGAGCACCTGCATGGCGCCGCTCGACCACACCACCTCTCTCACCGGTCTGTACCACGAGATTCTCACCGGTCTCGGTGAGGACCCATCTCGCGAAGGTTTGCGCGATACCCCGAAACGCGCCGCCAAGGCCATGGCGTTTCTGACCAGCGGCTATCGCCAGAATCTGGACGACATCGTTAACGGCGCGGTGTTCAGCTCCGACAACGACGAAATGGTGGTGGTCCGCAACATCGAGCTGTACTCGCTTTGCGAACATCACATGCTGCCCTTTACCGGTGTCTGCCATATCGGCTACATCCCCAACGGCAAGGTGCTCGGCTTGTCCAAGTTTGCCCGCATCGTAGATATGTACGCGCGACGCCTTCAAATTCAGGAAAACCTGACTCACCAGATTGCTCATGCTGTACTGCAGGTGACCGATGCACGAGGCGTCGGTGTGATCATCGATGCTCGACATATGTGCATGATGATGCGCGGTGTAGAGAAGCAGAACTCGTCGATGACCAGCTCCGTCATGCTGGGCACCCTGCGCGAATCGGCGGCAGCGCGGAAGGAATTCCTCACCCTCGCCACAGGCCGATGAGCCGCCTGATACTGGTGCTGGGTGATCAGCTCAGCACCGATGTTGCCGCGCTTCGGGAGGCAGATCGCTACAGTGACCGGGTAGTGATGGCCGAAGTGGCCGAAGAGGCGAGTTATGTTCCCCATCACCCGCAGAAAATCATCTTCATATTCTCCGCCATGCGTCATTTCGCGGCTGAACTCAGAGAGGCCGGCTGGCAGGTCGACTACTACTCGTTTGAACGTGGCTTGCCGTCGCTAGAGGCGGCTCTTGAGGAAAGTCTCGGAACCGTTGCGGCGAGCAGTGTTGTCGTCACCCAGCCTGGAGAATGGCGCCTTGATCAGCGCATGCGGGAAGACTGGCCGCGCCGCTTTGGACTGCCCGTAACGCTATTGGAAGATGACCGCTTTCTCTGTAGCCGCGAGCGCTTCCAGCGCTGGGCCAGCGGCCGCAAGCAGTTGCGCATGGAATATTTCTACCGCGAAATGCGACGCGAATCTGGCCTGCTGATGGATGCCACCGGCGCGCCGGTGGGTGGCCAATGGAATCACGACAGCGACAACCGGCAGCGCTACGAAGGCCATCCACTTTGCCCGGAGCGACTTCGGTTCGAACCCGACACCGTCACCAACGACGTGATTGCGCTGGTGAAGCAGCACTTCAGTCACCATTTTGGTGACCCGGAACCGTTTGCCTTTGCTGTCACCCGGGATGAGGCGCTTCAAGCCCTGACCTACTTCATCGACCATGGACTGCCCTGGTTTGGAGACTATCAGGACGCCATGACCCTGCAACAGGATCACCTGTTTCATTCGCTGCTGTCGGTCTACCTGAATGCCGGCCTGCTGAGCGCGCGGGAAGTCTGCGCCGCAGCGGAGCGAGCCTGGCAACAGGGCGCGGCGCCCATCAATGCGGTGGAGGGTTTCATTCGCCAGATTCTCGGCTGGCGCGAGTATGTACGTGGCATCTACTGGCTGAAAATGCCGGAGTATCTGCAACAAAACGCACTTAACAGCACTGCTGCCCTGCCGCCACTGTACTGGGGGGCAGAGACACGCATGCGCTGCGCCGCAGAGGCAGTTCGAGCCACCCGCCAGCATGCCCACGCCCACCACATCCAGCGCCTGATGATTACCGGCAATCTGGCGCTATTACTCGGCGTCGACGTGGAAGCTATTCACCACTGGTATCTGGCGGTGTACGCGGACGCCTATGAATGGGTGGAGCTGCCCAATACGCTCGGCATGGTCATGCACGCCGATGGCGGACTGCTGGGATCCAAACCCTACGCGGCAAGTGGCAAGTATGTACAACGAATGTCCGACTACTGCAGTCACTGCCATTACAATGTCAACACATCCGAGCAACAAGACAGCTGCCCCCTGAATTCGCTCTACTGGCATTTCATCGACCGCCACAGCGGGCGCTTTCGTCAGCATCCGCGCATGGCAATGATCTATCGAAGCTGGGAGAAGATGGCGGCCGACAAGAAACAACGGATACTTGTCCGTGGACAGTGGCTGATCGACAACGTCGAAACGCTGTGAACCTGCTCGGCGCCGACCTCATCGGGGCGTGAAAAAGCCAGACTTCAGCCGCCCGGTTTGATACCGAATTTCTCCCGCTCGCGCAGCGCTCGCAGATATAACATCAGCTCTTGCTCGGCTTCGCCACGACTGTCAAACGGCCCCATCAGGCTGCCTTCGCGAGTGGTGAAGAACCACTTGCCACCTTCGTTGAAGAAACGATCGCTGTTGAAGAACGTCTTGTTATCATCCCCATCCCGTTTGCCCATCTTTCCCCCTCTCCCGGCTCAGAGCCAACTGTACTGAATTCCCCAGGCCAATGGTGCTGCAACCAGGCCGGCAATAAAGCAACGATAGGTCATACCGAGAAAGCGGTACTTTCGCTTCATCAGCACCTGACCAAGACACCAGAGATCCTCAAGAATAGATCACTGCTGAGCGGCTTCCCTCGGCCCTGGCAACTCATGTTGATAGCCTGAGTATGGCGTCATTGGTAGCGGGTGGGCAATGCCGGGGAGGCTCTCTGCCGCTCCCAGCACAAGCCAATAAGCAAAAAGGCCGGGGGCAAAAAGCACCCGGCCTTCCGGCTTGCTACAAGACATCACTGCATCAGGCGAAGATTTCGCCCTTGGCC
Organism: Alcanivoracaceae bacterium; assembly: GCA_046292765.1. Classification (GTDB taxonomy): domain Bacteria; phylum Pseudomonadota; class Gammaproteobacteria; order Pseudomonadales; family Alcanivoracaceae; genus PGZG01. Next base: position 128,240 of record JBKBQA010000005.1, read on the forward strand.
GCCTTGTCGGCAAGCAGTTTCGGTACCGCGAAACGATCGCCGTACTTCGCCTGCAGCTCATTGGCGCGCTTGACGAAGCCAGCCAGTCCACCCTCGTACTGGTTGATGAACTGGATCACGCCGCCGGTCCAGGCCGGGAAACCGATACCGAAGATGGACCCGATATTGGCATCGGCCACTGACTCGATCACGCCTTCCTCGAAGCACTTCACCGCTTCGATAGCCTCAACGAACATCAGACGCTCCTTCATATCTTCAAAAGGAATCTGCTTGTCGCCACCAAAAGCCTCTTTCAGACCAGGCCACAGGGTCTTTTTGCCGCCCTGCGGGTAGTCGTAGAAGCCCTTGCCTTGAGCCTTGCCCGGACGGTCCAGCTCCTCGACCATCTTCTTCATCACCTTCTCAGCCGGATGCTCCGGCATGACCGGCTTGCCCTCACGCTGGGCATCATCACGGGCCGCCTTGCCAATACGCAGAGCAGTCGCCATGTTGATCTCGTCGATCAGGTTCAGGGTACCCACCGGGTAGCCAGCCTGCATCGCCGCCTGCTCGATGGACTGGGCGTTGAGACCCTCGCCGAGCATGGTGATGCCTTCGTTGGCAAAAGTACCGATCACACGAGTAGTGAAGAAGCCGCGTGCATCGTTAACAACGATCGGGGTCTTTTTGATCTGCTGCACGTAGTCATAGGTTTTTGCCAAGGCTTCCGGGCTGGTTTCCTTGCCGCAGATGATTTCCACCAGCGGCATCTTGTCCACCGGGCTGAAGAAGTGAATGCCGATAAAATCAGCACGACGCTTCACACCCTGCGCCAGGTTGGTAATCGGCAGCGACGAGGTATTGGAGCCGAGCACCGCGTCAGGCTTTACGTTATCTTCGATTTCCTGAAACACCTTGTGCTTGAGTTCGGTGTTCTCGAATACCGCCTCAATGACAAAATCAACGCCCTCGAAATCCTTCGGGTCAGCAGTAGCGATGATGCGAGAAAGAATCTCTTCCTTCTTCTCAGCGGTCATCTTGCCGCGCGACACGTCTTTGTCGAGCAGCTTGCGCGAGTAGTCCTTGCCCTTCTCGGCATTCTCGACTGAAACATCCTTGAGCACCGCCACGGAACCGGAACGGGCGGTCACATAGGCAATGCCCGCGCCCATCATGCCAGCGCCAAGAATACCCACCTTTTCGGCCTTGAACTTGGGCACATCCTTCGGGCGGCTGGCGCCGGCATTGATCGCCTGCAGGTTGAAGAAGAAGGCCGTGGTCATGTTCTTGGCTACCTGACCGGTAACCAGATCGATGAAGTAGCGCTCTTCAATCGCGAAGGCGTTGTCGACATCCACCTGTGTGCCTTCCACTGCAGCGGACATGATGTTCAGCGGCGCAGGGTAGTTGGCACCCTTGATCTGCTTGCGCAGATTGGCCGGGAACGCCGGCAGGTTCATCGCAAAGGCCGGCACGCTCGGGGTGCCGCCAGGGATTTTATAGCCCTTGACGTCGAACGGCTGCTGGCTCTTCGGGTTGGCCTTGATCCACTCTTTGGCCTTGGCAAGCATCTCTTCCGGAGTTTCGACGATCTCATCAATCAGGCCAACCTGCTTTGCCTTCTCGGCCTTCATCCGCTGACCCTGCAGCAGCACGTTCATGAGCGCGTTCTGCACACCCATCATGCGCACCGTGCGGACGATACCACCGGCGCCCGGCAACAGGCCCAGCGACACTTCCGGCAGACCAAACTCGGCTTTCGGGTTGTTCAGTGCAATGCGACGATGGCAGGCCAGCGCGATCTCCAGACCGCCACCCAACGCAGTGCCGTTCAGTGCAGCCACTATCGGGATGCCCAGCGTTTCCAGTTTGCGCAGGTCACCCTTCAGCACCTTGCCGCCGTCCGCCATCTTTTGCGCATCGGCTCGGGTGACCTTGATCAGGTCTTTCAGGTCACCACCGGCGAAGAAGGTCTTCTTCGCGGAGGTGACAATCACCCCAGCGGTTTCGCCCTTCTCTTTCTCCAGACGCGCCACCACCTCGTGCATCGAACGGGTGTAGCGCTCATTCATGGTATTCGCGGACTGCTGCGGATCGTCAAGGATCAGGGTAACGATGTTGTCCGCGTCTTTTTCCCAGCGAATGGTCGATTCAGTCATGTCAGTTCTCCGTGTCCGGTGGCCGCTCAGAGGCGCTCAACAATGGTGGCAATACCCATACCTGCGCCAACGCAGAGGGTGCAGAGGCCAAACTTCTTGTCGCGACGTTCCAGCTCGTCAAGCACGGTGCCGACGATCATGGCACCGGTGGCACCCAGCGGGTGGCCCATGGCAATGGCACCACCATTCACATTGGTGATGTCATGGCTGATGCCCATGTCTTTCATGTAACGCATGGCCACGGAGGCGAACGCTTCGTTGATTTCAAACAGGTCGATGTCGCTGACCTTCATGCCCGCTCTGGCCAGCGCCTTGAAGGAGGCCGGTGCCGGACCGGTCAGCATGATGGTCGGGTCGGCACCGCTGACGGCGGTGGCAACAATGCGACCGCGGGGCTTGGCTCCGATCTTCCCACCGATAGCCTTGCTGCCGACCAGCATCAGGGTGGCGCCATCGACGATACCGGACGAGTTACCCGGCGTATGAACGTGCTCGATCTTCTCGATCCAGTGGTACTTCTGCAGCGCCACGGCATCGAAACCACCCATTTCGCCCATCATGGCAAAGGAAGGGTTCAGCCCGGCCAGAGTGTCGGCGGTGGTGCCGGCACGCACATGCTCGTCACGATCCAGCACCGTCAGACCATTCATGTCCTTCACCGGCACCACGGAACGGGCGAAGTAGCCCTTGTCCCAGGCGCTGGCGGCACGAGTCTGGGAGGCAGCGGCGTATTCGTCCACATCACGACGGCTGAAGCCCTCGATGGTGGCAATCAGGTCAGCACCAATGCCCTGCGGAATAAAGCCGGTCTGGTAGTTGGTTTGCGGATCCATGGCCCAGGGAGTGCCGTCGGAACCCATCGGCACGCGGCTCATACTCTCGATACCACCAGCCAGCACCAGGTCTTCCATGCCAGAACCGACCTTCTGGGCGGCCAGATTGACCGCTTCCAGACCGGAGGCGCAAAAGCGGTTGATCTGCAGGCCGGAGACGGTCTCTGGCAGACCGGCCTTGAGGGCAGCGATCTTCGGCAGCACACCACCCTGGTCACCCAGCGGCGAGACAATGCCCATGACGATATCGTCGATCAGCGCCGGATCCATATTCGGGAAACGGGCACGGATCTCGTGGATCAGGCCAACAACGAGGTCAATCGGCTTGACGGTGTGCAAGGAACCTTCTTTTTTGCCCCGTCCACGCGGGGTACGGATCGCATCGTAAATATAGGCTTCGGTCATTTGAGACGACTCCTCTCGCCTTATCAACAGCTTACAGAAACCGGCGACTGCCGGGGGAGGCGCTAGCCTGCCTGAACTGCGACAACCGCGACAATGACAGGAATGCTCAAAGCGCTGACCGGATTGCCCAGCGGACTTCGGCCCGGCAAGACGTTGACCTGAATGCGGCCGCGCTCTACCTTGCCGCCATCAACCTGGAGATCACCCATGAGTCATGCTTTCGATATTGCCACCTCGCTGCTGGCCTCGGCCGCGGAGCAGGGTCGCGGCATCCAGATCACCGCCGCCGGGCGCCAGCCAAGCGAGCTACTTGAGCTTTACGATATGGAAGGCTGCCCGTTCTGCCGCGTTGTGCGTGAAGCGCTGACTGACCTCGACATTGACGTGATGATCTACCCCTGCCCGAAGAATGGCAGCCGGTTCCGTCCGCTGGTGGAACGCCTTGGTGGCAAGCAACAGTTTCCGTTCCTGTTTGATCCCAACACCGATGTGACCCTGTACGAGTCGGCGGACATTGTCGAATATCTCCATGCCACCTATGGCGGTCGCCCCGCACCACAGCGCTGGCGCCTGAAGGGAATCCGCACTCCGGCCTCCTTCGCCGCATCCGTGCTGCGAAGAGGCCGTGGTATTCAGGCCGACAGCAGCAGCCGTGATGCCGAAGACGCGCTCGAACTGTTCAGCTTTGAAGCCAGTCCATTCGCCCGATTGGTGCGAGAGCGACTGACGGAACTGGAACTGCCCCACATCATCCGTCAAGTCGGCCGCGACAATCTGGCCGACTGGATGCCACCACCACTGCGAGAGAAAATGATGCCGGATTACCAGCCCACTCAACGCAACCGCCAGTTGCTGATGCAACGCGCCGGGCGTGTGGCGGTGCCGTATCTGATTGACGCCAACACCGGGCAGGAAATGTTTGAATCCGGAGCGATTTTGCATTACCTGGAACAAACCTACGGCTAGGGCACCTCTGAATAACTTCTTGGTGTCTCTGGCTTTCAGGCAGGCCCTCTTATTTGGACTCGCGTGCTCCGCCGTGCAAATCTTTTCCAGCGAGGGCATCAGCTTCCTCCTGTAAATCAGCCCGGTCATCAGGCAAGTGCGAAGAATCGCCCTCGGTCATCAGCATTTCGATGTGATCGGCGACGTCCCAGTCAGCAGGCTCGCCTCCATGATGGGCTTCGAAATCCTCGTTTCTCGGGTCCAGCTCGACGATAACCGGCGACGACACAGGCACCACCGGCGCGTAATCACCCTGCGCTTCCAGCGGCACCAGGTCGGCCTTGCGGAACCGGTATTGCACTGCCCAGGCGCCAGCGAGCATAGAGAGCCCGATAAACCCGAACAGCGCCCAGGACCCCAGCACCCCCATCAGCATGGCGCCCAGCAGCGGGCCGGCAATAGTACCCAGACCGTATGCCCGCAGCAGCCCTGCACAAGCCGCTACCAACTGATCATTGGGCAACTGGTCGTTGGTCAGCGCCACGCTGATGGGGTAGACGCTGGTGGCCACGGCAAAGAAGATGCCACTGAGCAGGAACATCAAGGTCACTGACAAGCCGCCAAACAGGGCCATCGCCAACGCAGCCGCAGCGCCGGCCGCCAATAATCCCACCAGTACTGGAAGGCGACCAAGCCGATCCGAAAGCCACCCCGCAGGCCATTGCAGCAGCACCGCACAGATCACCGAAAAGGCCATGAAACGAGACAGCATGGCCGTGTCGAGTCCACCACGCAGGGCATACAGCGGCGCCAGTGAAATAAAGGCCCCGATCGCCACGCCCGCCACCACCACTCCAGTGGTGCCCGCCGGCGAATTGCGGAACAGCCGCATCATGCCGAGAGCGCTGGTTTGTGTTGGTGTCATTGGCACCAACCCTCTGGTGAGAGACAGCGGCACCAGCGACAGAACAATCAGAATCGCAACCACACTGAATGCCACTGTACGAGCGGGATCGCTGATACCGACCAGTAATTGACCAATGGCAGATGCCAGATAAAAGTTGATCGTGTACAAGCCAAGCAGTTTGCCGCGGGATTCATTGGTAGCGCGATCGTTGATCCAGCTTTCCGTTACCGTCATCAAACCGGCCAGACAAAACCCCATCACCAGGCGCATCAACCCCCAGGTCAGCTCGCTTACCAGCAACGGGTGGAGCAGCGTGACCGCGCAGGCCAGTGCCGCATAGGTCGAGAAGGCACGGATATGACCGACGCTGCGAATAACAGCACCGCCCCAGGAGGCGCCCATGACAAAGCCAATGGAATAGCACGCAAGAATAAGACCGATACTGGAGTCTGCTACGCCATCCAGTTCCAGTCGAAGGGACACCAGTGTGCCCAGCATGGCGCTGCCGCTGATCAGCAGGGCAAGGCTGATAAACAGCGCCGCAAGAGAAAAGACCACGTTAGCCATGGCCGCAGTGTAACAAGGTGACGACGAAATTTCAGGGCAACTCGCCTTTAGGGCGAGCTCCCCGAGGTGATTTTACAGCCTGTTACACCGGCAGACCGAGTCGCCGTGCTTCCATACGACGCAGGAACTCCAGCATGATCTGCCGATAGAGATCTTCGCCGAGCCATTTATCCTCGACGCCGGAATCGATATTGGGATTGTCGTTGACTTCCACCACCACCACCCGGTCTCCGCTTTGCTTGAGGTCGACGCCATAAAGCCCGTCGCCCATCAGACGCGCCGCCTTGGTTGCCACTCGCAACACCTTCGCCGGCACTTCCTGGATTGCCATGGTGCGATAGCGCCCGCTCTCGGTCTTGCCGCCATCCTTGTGATTGTATATCTGCCAGTGGCCCTTGCTCATGAAATACTGGCACGCATAGAGCGGCTTCTTGTTAAGAACGCCAATCCGCCAGTCGTAATCGGTGTACATGTACTCCTGCGCCAATACCACCGCACTTTGCTTGAAGTATTCGACCAGCGCCGCTTCCAGTTTCTCAACACTGTCGGCTTTGCTGATGCCACGAGAGAAGGAACCATCAGGAATTTTCAACACCACCGGCAGGCCAATATCCTCGGCCAGATCCGCTGCACTGACCTTGCCATCCTTGAAAAGGAAGCGGGTTTGCGGCACCGGCACCTTGTGGGCCTGCATCAATTCGGCAAAGTAAATTTTGTTGGTACAGCGAAGAATGGAACCCGGATCGTCCATCACCACCATGCCTTCCTTTTCGGCTTTGCGGGCAAACTGGTAGGTGTGGTGATCCAGCGCGGTGGTCTCGCGAATAAACAGGGCGTCGTATTCAGCCAGTCGTGGATAATCCTCCCGACTGATCAGCTCGACATTAATACCGAGGCCAGCACCGGCCTTGATAAAACGCTTCAGTGCTACCGGATCGGAGGGCGGCAACTTCTCGCTTTCGTTGACCAACACTGCCAGATCATAGCGGTACTTGCGTCGGCCACTGGCCTTGCGCCACACCCGGGCGTTGAACGCCTCAATAGCCAAGGCGAAAGCATCCTCTTCCTTGCCCTTCAGCTGATGCAGGCCGACGGAGCGCACCGATTCGATGGTCCACTCCTCGCGGCGACGGAATTCCAGCTGCAGGATGGGTGCTGGCATTTGATCAAATATCTGACGGGCGAGATCCTGAATGCCCTGATGCTCGGTCTGACCAAAGTAAAGCTTTACCGAGAACCGGTCTTTCTCCTCGCTGTGCTTGCGCATGGCCTTGTCGAGAGCAACATCGAAGGAGTCGAAGTAGAGCCCGTACAGGGACTTCCGCGACAGATCATTGACGGTGCGCACCGACGGCAACACCGGATGACCACGGGCCTCCGCCAGCAACGAGGTGTAGTAACCCGGGCTCAGGTAACGATAACTGCGGCAGAGATTGATAACCTGAATGCGGCCCGGCGGGAACGGTGTACGGCCGTCGAGATACTCGCTGGCCGTCATCAGATTACGTGCGGGGTAGTAGGCGGCCCAATCCTTGATGTCCTCAACGACCAGAATGACGTGCGTCATTGTGCTCCCTAACGGCGGTTATATCCGGCAAACCACTTTACCGGCACTCATGGTCGTCTCGCCAGTGGTGGCGCAAGCCCTGCAGAGGAGCAATCAGTAGCCGTAACTCTGCTGGGCATCAGCATGGGTCTTGCCAGCCGCCGCCGGATGACCGGCCCGCTCCAGCGCCTGCTGGACCTCCGGGGGCATATAAAGCTCATCATGCTTGGCCAGCACCTCGACCGCTTCAAAATAATCGCGGCGGATCAGGGTGCCATTGGCAACGATCCCCTGCCCCTCACGGAACAGGTCCGGCAGGATACCTTCATAGCGAACCGTAAAAGTGCCAGCACCATCAGTAAGATCGAACAGCACCCCCAGACCCTCGTCTTCCCTGCGCACGGAGCCGTCAACCACCAGACCACCGACGCGCATTCTGGCATCCAGCGGCGCCTCACCACTGACCACCTGGTGGGGGGTATAGAACAGATTGATATTCTGGCTCAGGGCATAAAGCACCAGCCCGATGGCGGCGCCCAGCCCGGTGACGACACCGAGCACGATCAGCAATCGCTGCTTGCGAAGCGGATTCATTGATTTCCTCCGAAGGTCACTGTCAGAGGCCTCCCTGCTCACGCCGCATCAGTCGACGCAGCTCCTCTCGCACCAGCCGGCCACGCCGCCAGGCGAACCACAGATTGGTCGCCACCAGCAGCACCGAAATGCCGTAGGCAGACCAGACATAGGGCCCATGGGTTCCCATTTGCAGAAATGCAGCAAAAGAATCGAAGTACATCACAGCACCTCCCTGACCCAGGCGCTCTTCCGTTCACGCCACAACAATTCGGCGCGGGCCCGCCACAGCACCGACACGGCGAACAGCAAATAGATACCAAGCATGCTGATCAGCAGCGGGGTCAGCATCTCTGCGGGCATACTGGTTTCGCCAATGATCTTCAGCGTGCTGCCCTGATGCAGGCTTTGCCACCATTCCACGGAATACTTGACGATAACCACGTTGATCACCCCTACCACCGCCAGCAGGCCGGCAGCGCGGCCGGCCTGACGGGGATCCGGAATGGCATTGATCAGCGCGATCACACCGAGATACAAAAAGAACGTGATCAGCATCGAGGTCAGGCGCGCATCCCAGACCCAGTAGGTGCCCCAGGTGGGCTTGCCCCAGATTGCCCCGGTGATCAGGGCCAGCGCCGCCAGCACCGCGCCGAACGGGGCAATGGCCTTGATCATTACTTCCGCCATCTTCATCCGCCAGACCAGGTTCACCAGACCGGCAACACCCATGGCGACATAGCCGAGCAAGGCGCCACTGGCAGCCGGCACATGAATGAATATGATGCGATAGCTGTTGCCCTGCTGATAATCCTCCGGCGCAAACGCCAGCCCCCACACCAGCCCGGTCACCGTCGTCAGCAAGGCGATTGGCCACAACCACGGCAGCACCGCATCGCTGAAGCGGTAGAAGTAGCGAGGCGATCCAAGCTGGTGATACCAGCGGGTCAGGGTTTTCCAGATCATCATCAATTTCCCGAACTGATTCGCAGGCCTGCCGCAACGGCAGCGGGCGCCAGTGCCAGCGCCGCCAGCATCATCGCCGCCAGCAGGGCCAGCACACCGGACACCGGCAATCCCTCGGCAGCATAGCTGACCACGCCGGCACCAAATACCAGCACTGGCACGTACAACGGCAGCACCAGCAATGACAACAGGATACCGCCACTGCGCAGCGATACCGTCAAGGCGGCACCGATGGCGCCGATGGCAATGAGCGTCGGTGTACCCAGCAGCACCGCCACACAGAGCACACCAATGGCCGGCGCCGGCAGGTGCAGCATGTACCCCAGCACGGGCGCCATCAGCACCAGCGGCAGGCCCGTCAGAAACCAGTGCGCCACCAACTTGGCCAACACCGGGACGTACAGACTTTGCGGCGCCGTCAGCAACTGCTCCAGGGCGCCACAGTCATGATCGGCGCGGAACAGGCCATCCACCGACAACAACACCGCCAGCAGCGCAGCCACCCAGACCACCCCGGGTGCCAGCGTGGCCAGCAGATCCGGCCGGGGAGACACAGCGAGCGGGAACAGCGCCACCACCATGACAAAGAAGAACAGCGGATTAATGATCTCTGACGGCCGGCGCCAGGCCAGTAGCAGCTCCCGCTGCACGGTGGCAACAAAGCTCATAGCATCTCTCCCCTGCCGTTACCCAGCCGGATCTGGCGAGCGTCGCCGTCAAGACGGTGATGGGAACTGTAAAGCACCAGCGCCCCGGCATCGGCCAGCTCACGCAGCCGTACCTCAATCGACGCCACACCCTCGGCATCCAGCGCTGTGAAAGGCTCATCCAGCAGCCAGACCGCCTTGTCGAGCAGCCACAGCAGCGACAGCGCGACACGACGACCTTGACCTGCGGACAACTGGGCCACCGGCACCGTTTCGTAACCGGCGAGTCCAAGACGGGCAAGTATGTGCCGGGCCTGCTGCACATCGAGGGACTGCTGATGCAGGGCCAGCCACCAGCGCAGGTTTTCCAATGCCGTTAACTCGCTGCGCAGGCCGGGCCGGTGGCCAAGAGCTAGCAACTGCTCGCGGGGATCGCGTCGTGCCGCCCCGGCACGGGGCCAGCTCAGGACTCCCTCGAAATGGCCATGCAAACCGGCAACGATCCTCATCAGGGTAGTTTTGCCAGCGCCGTTGGGGCCGGCCACCTGCCAGATTTCACCGGCAGTCGCGACAAAAGACAGCCCCTCGAACAGAACGCGATCGTCGCGCTCACAGGTGAGTTGCTCGGCTTGCAACAACGGCAGGTCAGTCACGGCGCTCCGGACGGGCTGGCAGAAAACGGCGCGGAGTATAGCATGAGGTGTTGCGGTATCCTGCAGTACCAGACAAGGGAAAGCAGCGCCGGATCATGACCGAACATCATGTTTACTTTGCCGTTTTCGGCTTTGACGATGACCCCCTCGCCCTGACCCTGCTGGCGGGCCGGGAAGCGGACGACATCTGGCGCCGGGGTGAGAGCTATTCCCCTGCCCTGCCCGAGGCCACACGCACCGAGAATCGCTGGATTATCAGCAGCGGCCTGGATCATCACGCCAGTCACAGTGATCACTTCGACAAGCTGGCCCTGAAGCTGGAACGACTTGGCGCTGGACTCACGGCCCTGCAGCAGCGCTATCGCTGTGGTGTCGGGGTATCCCACTACTATTTCATGGACGACCCGGCCTTCTACCTGCCGACGGATTTGATCGAACGCTTTGACGCCCTCGGCATTCCGGTTACCTTCAGTCAACTGGCGCTGGACGACGGGGGCCGAGCCTGTCATAAAAGTTTCTTTTGAAGCCGCACGAGCAACACGGCAAGGTGGCGCCCCAACGGAATACCGGACCGCGAAGGACTCGCCGATCAAGAGGTCTTGCTATGCCCACATTGTCCGTTGATACCATCCGTACGCATGCACTTGCCGTGCATGACGACGTTCGAGACATGCTCTCCCGGGAGGGCCCCCTTGAAGAGGACTGCGTCCACGGCTTGCGGGTGGCCAGCAAGGAACTCCGGGCACTCTGGCAACTGCTGAAACCGGTAATGGATGATCAGTGCGCCCGCGAAGCTCTGACGCAGCTGCGTGATGTGGCAACCAGCCTCAGTGAGGCACGCGACCAGTATGTAGTGCTGGATACCCTGAAGGGACTGTGTGCCAAGGCTCGCAGCCGCGACACGCGCGCAGCGCTGGACGCAGCGCTGCTGTACCTGCGTGACCACACTCCCGAGACCCTGACACAGGTCGCTGCCTCGCCCGAGCTTCAGGACAGTTGGCAGCGGGACCTGCAACGCTGGCAGGCCCTGCATACCGACATCCTCGCTAGTGACTTGCGTGACGAAGGTTTCGGCCGGCTTTATCGCAAAGCGCGCAAACTGACCCACGCTGCCATCCAGAGCGACGACATCCATCTGTGGCATGCCCTGCGCAAATGGGTGAAGTACCTTGCCCTGACCCTGCCCGTCGCCGGAGACAGCAAGGCGCAGGAACGGTTCAGCCCCGATCTGACCCGACTGGGCAAGAAGCTGGGCAAGCTGCATGATCTCGACCGTCTGTTGCTGGCCCTGTCCGAGCTGGACTGGCAGGGAAGCGAAGATCAGCTCGGCTACATCAACCATGAAATCCGTCGAGAAATCAGCCGCCTGTTAAGTGATTGCAGCGCATTGGCGACACGGCTATTCGATCCCTCGCCACGAGCTTTCCTGCGTCGCCTTGGCTGAACACACCGCTGGCTCTAGTTCTGAAGCATCCCTTCAACATCAATGCCCACGGTGAGCACACCGATGGGCAGCGATGAATGCGGGTCGACAATACGAATACTGACCTGCACCTGAAACTTTCGGGTCGAGTGATCATACTCGATACGGTCAATGAATACGGGATTCCCTCCGGGCGGAAACACCTGCTGGTATTTGCTTTCGTCTCCCTGCCAGTAGTCGGAGGTGATCTGGCTCACAGCCACATTCAGACCAAGCCGGTCCATCACCAGAATCTCCGCATAGAACTGCTTGTCGGCATGATGAATATCGCGCAAGAACCCCGACAACGGATGCTCAACGACAGAGCGGATCAGCACATGCTCACCGGAAGAGAACTCGCTCATCCACTGATGATCCAAGCGCTGGATATCCGCCGGCGTGATTTGCTGGCGCAGGCGGTTGGCTTCACGAATCGCGTCGACCACTTCGTCAGAATGAGACCAGCCCATCACCCTTGCATCGATCAGACGGTGCAGCCGCAACTGCTCCGCCGCAGAGAGTTGAACCGTTGCGTTATTGCATGATGACACCGCAGCGTTAAAGCGCTCCAGAAATCCCGAACGGGTTCCGAGAAAACGATGACTGAAATAGACACCTAGCGGGGTATATCTTTCGAACCGACTGTATATCAGCGGTCTGTTGACACGGTTACCCAAGTAATCATTGACCGTATGAATGTCGGCAAGGAAAGCATCAATGTGCCCGGTTTCCACCAGTGTCGCCAACTGGGACACCGCCGTCACCTCCTCAGCGATGCGGACACCGCGCCCCGCCAGCCAACTGCTCTGATTACTGCCAAGCACTGCACCAATACGATAGGCAGCGGGAAAATCCGGCTGGCTCAGCACGTGCCTACTGAGTGCAAACCAGTACCATTTCTCCAGCGCCAGTGGTGCCGACAGAGTCGCGTATCGATCCATCTCTGCCACCGGCATAACGCTGAACAGGCCCTCCGAGAGCCCGTTCTGGAGATTGAAATGGCCACGCCGCCAAGGCACCACGCGAATTTCGTAGGGCACGCCGATGGCAGCGAACACGCAATCCAGCGTCGATACTGCGGTGCCGGCCAGCTGGCCATCACGCTCAATCTGGTAGGGAGGTGCCAGATTGGTGTCCAGCAGCATGCGCGCATGGGATGTAGCCGAAACCAACACCAGCAGCAGCCATGCCACTCTGGCAAGCCATCGAGGAAGTATCGCCATCCGTGTGTCACTCCCGTTGAACTATTGTTATCTCCCGACGCATGGGAACAGCATACCTATGCCCGTCGAATGCCGCTCAGCCCACGCATACCCTGCTGTTGAGCAAGGTTAACAAACTCTTCCAGGAATACGAGCCCGGCCTCCTCGGATCGTATTCCGGCATAGAGGGTTCTCCAGACTCCTTCCTGTCCCAGTGATACCTGATCGATGAGTCCGTTATCCAGATATTCGCGTAGCGCCCAGCTGGGTAACGCCGCCACACCCCGCCCCGCTGCCACCAGCTGGATCATCATCGGTGTCAGTTCGGTTTTGCGCTGCCCGGCAGGCTCAATACCAGCAGGATCCAGAAAGACGGTAAAGATATCGAGTCGCTCACGTTCCACCGGGTAGGTAATCAGCACTTCGCCAGCCAGGTCCTGTGGCACAGCAAACGCACGCCCCGCCAGCACAGCGTTGTTCGCCACCGCGAGAACCAGCTCGTAACTGAACAACGGCACCCACCGGACTCCCTCGTGGCTGACCGGATCAGAGCTGATAACCATATCGAGATCGCCACGCAGCAACGCCGGCACCGGCGCGAAGGCAAAGGCGGCGGACAGGTCCAGCTCCACCTGAGGCCAGCTCTCGCGGAATGCGTCCAGCGCCGGCATCAGCCACTGAAAACAGGCGTGACACTCGATGGCCAAATGCAGCCGGCCGGACTGCCCCGCCGACAAGGCGCGGATATCACGCATGCCCTGCCGTACTGCGGGTAGCACCTGATCCGCCAGCGTCAGCAATCGCTCACCGGCCACGGTAAACCGCAACGGTCGGGTACGCCGATTCAGCAACGACACCCCTAACCGATCCTCCAGATCCCGCAACTGATGCGATAACGCCGACTGGGTAACATGCAGTCGCTCGGCCGCCTCTACCAGAGAGCCGGTGCTGCGAATGGCCTCGAGTGTTTCCAGATGGCGCAGCCCTATCATGAGAATATCTCATAGTTTTAATTTATAACCTGATTTTGACTCATTCCCATCCCCCTCCACAATCCTGCCGTGCCACCCCACTGTGAACATCAGGGCGCCCCGCCCGTGTCAGGAGCAACCATGACCATCCTTCATACCCTCGGCTTTCCCCGCATCGGCGCCCGGCGCGAACTCAAGCAAGCACTTGAAGCCTACTGGGCCGGCACCCTGCAAGCGTCGGAACTGGAACACGTCGGACGCACCCTGCGCGCGCGCCACTGGCAGCGACAGACAGACGCCGGCATGGCACTGGTGCCAGTGGGCGATTTCGCCTGGTATGACCCGATTCTGGAGTGGACCTGCCTGCTCGGCGCCATCCCCTCCCGGTTTGGCCAGCATGCGGATGAGCCGGTCTCCATTGATACGCTGTTTCGGCTGGCCCGCGGTCGGGCTCCCAGCGGTGCCCCGGTGGCGGCCTGCGACATGACCAAGTGGTTTGACAGCAACTATCACTACATCGTCCCGGAGCTGCACCCCGGCCAGACCTTCCGTATTGCCCGCAACAGCCTGTTCGAGCAGATCAGCGAAGCAGTAGCCGCCGGCCAGCGAGCCAAGCCGGTGATCCCCGGCCCGCTGACCTGGCTGTGGCTCGGTCGCGGCCCGGCCTTCGATGGCGCCGCCGACATCGCCAAGCTGGCGCTGCTAGAGCAGCTGATTCCGGTCTATCGGGAAGTACTGCAGCGCTTCGTCACGCTCGGGGTGGAGTGGGTCCAGATTGATGAGCCGATCCTCGCCCTCGACCTGCCGGACGCCTGGCGGCGGGCGCTGTTGCGCAGCTACGACCAACTGGTGGCCGCCGCACCGGTACGACTGCTGCTCGCGACCTATTTCGGGGATCTGGAGGACAATCTCTACACCGCGCTGGCGTTACCGGTCGCAGGCATCCATGTGGATCTGGTGCGCGGCCCGGACCAGCTCGCCCGGCTGCTACCTCGACTGGGCGACAAGGTGTTGTCGGCGGGGGTCATTGATGGCCGCAATATCTGGCGAGCCGATCTGGATGCGCTGGTGGACTTGCTGCGCCCCGCCCATCAGCAACTCGGCGAGCGATTGTGGCTGGCACCAAGCTGCTCGCTGGCCCACGTCCCGGTGGATCTGGAGCTGGAAACCGGTCTCGACGACGAACTGAAAAGCTGGCTCAGCTTCGCCGCCCAGAAACTGGAGGAGCTGGCATTGCTGCGGGCGCTGCTGCACCGAGACGGCAGCATCGACGCTGATATCGCCCGACAACGACTGGCATTGGCCGGCCGGCGCCAGTCTGGCCGCATCCATGACCCGGAGGTACAGCAGCGCCTGCAGTCCAGCGCGCAATTGAACCGGCAGCGCCAGAGCCCGTTTCCCGACCGCATTCGCCTGCAACAGCAGGCCCTGCAACTGCCACCCTATCCCACCACCACCATCGGCTCGTTCCCGCAGACCCGGGAAATCCGACTGGCACGGCGGGACTGGAAGGCCGGCAAGCTCACCGACAACGAGTATCAGCAGGCGATGGCCAACGAAATCCGTCACTGCATCCGTGAGCAGGAACAACTCGGGCTGGACGTTCTGGTGCATGGCGAAGCCGAGCGTAACGATATGGTGGAATATTTTGGCGAGCAGCTGGCCGGTTTCGCCTTCAGCCGCAATGGCTGGGTCCAGAGTTACGGTTCCCGCTGCGCCAAGCCCCCGATCATTTTCGGTGATATTTCCCGCCCGAACCCGATGACAGTGGACTGGGCGCGTCTTGCCCAGTCGCTGACGGAAAAGCCGGTCAAGGGCATGCTCACCGGTCCGGTCACCATTCTGCAGTGGTCATTTGTTCGTGACGACCAGCCGCGTGCCGAAACCTGTCGCCAGATCGCCCTCGCCCTGCGTGATGAGGTGGTCGATCTGGAGCGGGCTGGCATTGGCGTTATCCAGATTGACGAACCGGCCTTCCGGGAAGGACTGCCGCTGCGTCAGCGCGACTGGCAGCCCTATCTGGACTGGGCGGTGGATGCGTTCCGTCTCAGTGCTGCCGCAGTGGCCGACAGCACCCAGATTCATACCCACATGTGCTACTCGGAATTCAACGACATCATAGAGGCCATTGCCGCGCTGGATGCCGATGTCATTACCATTGAGACCTCGCGCTCGAATATGGCGCTGCTGGAAGCGTTCGAGCAGTTTCACTACCCCAACGATATCGGCCCCGGCGTCTATGACATCCACTCTCCCAATGTCCCATCGGTGGAGTGGATGGTGGGACTGATGGAAAAGGCCGGCACACGGCTGCCTGCCGAGCGGCTGTGGGTAAACCCGGACTGCGGACTAAAGACCCGCGGCTGGGAGGAAACCCGCGCCGCGCTCAACGCCATGGTGGCCGCCGCGCGAGAACTGCGCCGCCGGTCGGTGTCCCTGACGGAGCGGCCGTCCTGCCGCGAAGCATCCGGCAAATAGCAGGGTCAGGCCCGGGCAGGAGGCAAGGCCTGACGGGACCGTGTGCAGCAGGGATGCTGCACGCGAGCCCCCATGGATGGGTTCACGGCGCGTCCCGGCAGGCCTTGCCTCCTGCCCGGGCCGGCGAGCTCACTGCCACATATCTTCCACTTCCGTAACGTCCAAACCACCGCCCGGGGGCCGATCGGCCCAACCCTCTTGACGTTTGGATAAAATGTGGTCACATTTTCCCAAATATGGAAAAGACAACCTCTACTATCCTGCTCGCCCTGGCACGCCTGCTGCGCCCGATCGTTCGAGTGCTGCTGCATAACAAGGTGTCCTACGCGACCTTTGATCAGATCGCCCGACAGGTGTTTGTCGAGGTGGCGGACCAGCATTTCCGTATTGATGGCCGCAAACAAACCAACAGCCGGATCGCCGTAGTGACCGGGCTGTCCCGCAAGGAAGTACTGCGGATCAAACGCGAACCGGAACTGACCGACCGCGATCTCGGCAAGCAGTTTCACCGCGCCGCCCGACTGGTATCCACCTGGAACAACGACGAGCCCTTCGCCACCGCCCCCGGGGAGCCGAAAATCCTGCCGTTCGATGGCGACACGACCTCGTTTGTCGGTCTGGTGGACCATTGCGGCGGCGACCTGACCCCGCGAGCCGTCCTCGACGAACTGTCCGAGGCTGGCGTAATCAGTGTCGATGTCGAGCGGCGGGTAACGCTGAAATCCCGCAGCTACGTGCCTAGTCAGGATGAAACCCAGATCATGAATATCCTCGGCACCGATGTCGGGGATCTGGCCGAGACGATTTCCCACAACCTCAAGGCGCCACCGGGAGGCAGCCGGTTCCAGATGAAGGTGTCGTACAACAACCTGCCGGTGGAATCGCTGAACACCTTCCATCGGTTGGCATCAGACCGGGGCCATGAGCTGCTGGTAGAATTTGACCAGTGGCTGCGTCGCCATGACCGGGACAGCAACCCGGCAGCGGAAGGCACCGGGCGGGCCCGGGCCGGCGTCGGCATCTACTATTTCCAGTCCCTGCCGGAGGATGAGCAATGAGGACGCCCCTGTCCCCGTTTGGCGCTCTCCTTGCCAGCCTGCTGCTGGTATTGGCCGGCTGTGGTCAGGAAACGCCGGTGCGCACCAGCGAAGGCGGTATCGGTGGCTCCGGCGGTGGCGGTGGTGATGTCGCGGAAGGCGGCATCGGCGGTTCCGGTTCAGGCACCACTACGGGATACGGTTCGATCTACATCAACGACTTCCGCTATTACCAGATTGCCGAGGACGCCATCGTCCGGCTCGACGGCGAGCTGGTAACACCCACCACCATCAACGCCAGCGGGCAGGGCCTGCCGCTCGGCATGGTGGCCGACTTCCTGCTTGATGACAGCGCCGACGCCGAGCTGACCCGCGGCACCGTTGTCGAGATGGAGGCCAACCACCGCGTGATCGGACCGGTCACCGGGCTCAACCCGCTCAGGGTTCTGGGGCAGCCGGTGCGCGTGAACGACAGCACCCTGTTGAACGGTGTGAGCCCGGACAGCCTGTCCCTTGGCACCCTGATCAAGGTTGCCGGACTTGATGACCATACCGGCAACCTCCGCGCCAGCCGTCTGGCATCTGCCACCAGCACGGCTCACTGGCAGCTGGTGGGGCAAATCAGCGACGTGACTGACAGTGGCTTCAGAGTCGGCACCCAGAACATCGATATGGGCAGTGTCACCCCGCTGATCGAGTGCGCCGGCCCGCTGGCCAACGGCCAGTCCGTGCTGCTACGCGCCACGCCGCAGGATCCGTTTACGCCCGGTGATGCCCTTACCGGCGTCACACTGGTGCGGTGTCTGGACGAGGGCATCAACCTGTTCGGCCGCGAGGTGCCGGAGACCCTGCCGGCCACCACCGATGGCTTTATCACCGACCTGCTCCTGCTCGGCCCGAATGGCCCGCTGGCAGTCAAGCTCGGCGGCCAGACCGTGGATCTGTCAGAAGTACTGCCGGTGCTACTTGGCACCCTTGCTAACCTTCAGGTGGGCAGCCGGCTGGAGGTCGACGGGGTGCTCAACACCACTACCGGCGTGCTGCAGGCCCGTCGGGTGCGCCTCAGGGATGAACTTGCCCTGCTCGAAATCATTGCCCCGGTGATAGCGCTTGATGACGGCGTGATCACGGTGCTGGGCCAACCGGTGGTGGCCCTGCCGCAGACCATTGGCACTCTTTACGACAGCGTGGTGGTGGGCGATACCGTCAAGCTGATCGGCTTTGTTAGCGGCGATACCCTGTACGCGGTGAATGCCATGCAGGTCAGCCCGCAGGCTGTCAGCCTCCGGGCACTGGTGACCAGCGTCAGTGACAACGGTGACACCCTGAACCTGGCGGGCATTCCATTCACGAAGGACAGCGCGGACAGTCTGGTGCTGCTTGATGCCGTCGGAGAGGTGGTGGATCTGTTGTCGGATACGGTTTGCTTCCTGCTGCCATTTCTCTGCCCCGCCCCATCGGAACCGCCCAATCTTGCCGGCACGCTGGCCACACTGACCAGCAGCAGCTTCGACGGCTCGACTCTGGACGGTGGCGATCTGATTCTGCGCGTACCCGCCGAATAACAACCAAGCAACCGCTTGGTTGGCATCAGCGACATCTTCACGGCGTCTTCCCGGCCAACACCGTCGAGCGGAAATCCATCTCCCTCGCTTCCCTGAACCCATGCACAACTGTACCATCGAGTAATGTAATCATTGCAGAGGCACCTTCGCCATGAGCATTGCAGTCCAGCCCATTCGCCGCGATATCCGCTTCAAGCTGCCCGCCGACCGTGTTACCGACTGGCATGGTACCGGCCAGCATGTGACCCAGTTTCTCAACACCATGAGCCTGTTCTTCCCGGTGGGAGAGCGATTTTTTATCGACTCGGTGCGCCACTTCCGCGATCACGCCAAGGACGACCCGGAACTGAAGGCAGCGATTACCGCTTTCATTGGCCAGGAAGCCATGCATGGCCGCGAACACGAAGAAATGAACGAGATGATGGAGCACGCTGGCATGCCGGCGATGACTCAGGAGAAATATGTCCTGAACCTGCTCAACGTCGTGCAGAAGTTCACCCCGAAGATTTTTCAGCTTTCTGCCACGGTGTCGCTGGAACACCTGACTGCCATTCTTGGTGGCGCCCTGCTGGAAAACAGCGACGAGTTCTTTCAGGGTGCCGAGCCGCGCTTCAAGGCGATCTGGCAGTGGCATGCGCTGGAAG
Organism: Alcanivoracaceae bacterium; assembly: GCA_046292765.1. Classification (GTDB taxonomy): domain Bacteria; phylum Pseudomonadota; class Gammaproteobacteria; order Pseudomonadales; family Alcanivoracaceae; genus PGZG01. Next base: position 147,779 of record JBKBQA010000005.1, read on the forward strand.
AAACCGAACACAAGGCGGTGGCCTATGATCTGTACGCCAAAGTGATGGGCAAAACCGTGCAGGCCTATGCCCTGCGCACCATCACCCTGCCGATTGCCACCGGTATTTTCCTTGCCATCCTCTATCCTTACTACATCGAAAACCTGCGTCGTACCGGAGGGCTGACTGGCAAGGGTGCGCTCAAGGGTGTCTGGACCAGTCTCCAGTACCAGTGGGGCAAGCCGGGCATCCTGCGTCAGGTGATCAAGCCCTGGCTGGACTGGTTCAAACCGGGATTCCACCCTTGGGATCACGACAACAGCCACTTCCTCAAGGAGCTCGACAACATGCTGTCCGAGGTGCTGGAAAAGAAGGCGGCCTGACCCGTCAGTCCGGATAAGCAAAGGCCGCTAACGCGGCCTTTGCTTTTTCTCTGTTACAGTGGAGCTCGATCCACGACACGGGAGTCAGCACTATGTTTGCCTTTTTACTCAACTGGATGCGCAACAACCAGATCCTGCCGCAAATTTCGGACACCGAACGTCAGGCGCTGGAAGCCGGCGATGTCTGGATCGATGGCGACTTCTTCTCCGGCCGTCTGGATTTCGCCCGGATTTTGAAAGAAAACTACGACACCCTGCCCGCCAACGAACAGGCCTTTCTTGATGGCCCGGTGGAAGAACTGCTGCGCCTGTGTGACAGCTACAAGCTGTCACGCGAGCGCAAGGTGCCAGAGGAAGTGATGAACTTTCTCGCCAGCAATGGCTTTTTTGCCATGCAAATCGACAAGGAATACGGCGGCATGCCGTTTTCGACCCTTGGTAAATCCTGCGTCATGGCCAAGATCACCCCCTACTCCGGCATTCTCAGTGCGCTGGTGGTCATTCCCAATTCACTGGGTGCGGCGGAACTGCTCGGCCACTACGGCACCGAGGAGCAAAAAAAATACTACCTGCCAAAATTGGCGAATGGCGAATTCATTCCCTGCTTCGGCCTGACGGAACCCACCGCCGGCTCCGATGCCGCCTCCATAAAAGCTGACGGCGAAGTTTTCCGAGATGCCGACGGTGAAATAAAATTCCGCCTCAACTTCCGCAAGCGTTATATCACTCTGGCACCGATTTCCAACCTGATCTCGCTGGCCGTGCGCCTGCGCGACCCGGACAACCTGCTCGGCAAAGGTGAAGATGTCGGCATTACTGTAGTGCTGATGGAGAAAGGCATCGACGGTTTGCATATTGGCGATTACCACGAGCCAATCGGTGACGCCTTCCCGAATGGCCCGATTGTCGGTAAGGATGTGATCGTGCCCGCCAGTGACATTCTCGGCGGCCTCGACTATGCCGGTAAAGGCTGGAAAATGTTGATGGAATCACTGGCCGGTGGACGCATGGTGTCGCTTCCGGCTTCCGGCATCAGTGCCATGCGTATGGCGGCCGCAGCCATGGGCGCCTACTCCATGGTACGCCAGCAATTCGGCATTCCGATTGGCAAGATGGAAGGTATCTCCAGCAAGGTCGGCAAGGTTGCCGCCCTGAGTTACATGTTTGAAGGCGCGCGCGTGTTTGGCTGCTCCGCCCTTGATGCCGGCATCCAGCCCCCGGTTGCCTCGGCAATCATGAAGGCATGGTCGACGGAAGTGGCGCGCGATTGCGGCATAGATGCTATGGATGTGCTGGCTGGCGCCGCTGTGATGCAGGGGCCCAACAATGTCATCGGTCGCAATTACTGCTCTGCTCCGGTGGCCATTACTGTTGAAGGTGCCAATATCATGACCCGCACCCTGATGGTGTTTGGTCAGGGTGCCACCCGTTGCCACCCGTATGCCTACAAGGTAGTGCAGGCAGTAGAAACCGATGATGTCAGCGCATTTCGCAGCAACCTGCTCGGCTGGATGTGGCAGTTTTTCACCGGCTTGGTAATGACGTTGGTGCGCGGCATCACGCGTGGTCACTTCACCGTATCAATTCCGGATGTGGCGCCGAAAACACGCCGCTGGTATCGCCGTTTGGGCTGGTCGGCCACCCGTTTTGGCCTGCTGACAAATTTGGCCATGTTCCTGATTTCCGGCAAGCTCAAGGCTCGGGGCAACCTGACCGGACGCTATGCCGATGCGGTGGCCTGGATGATTCTTGCCACCTCGGCACTGCGACGTTACGAGGCCGAAGGGCGCCGCGAAGAAGACCTGCCGCTGGTGGAATACGCCTGTCAATACGCCATGGCGCAGGTGCAAATCGCCTTTGAAGGCATCTACGAAAACTTTGGTGGTCCGCTTGGCGTCATTCTGCGCAGTGTCGGGCGACTATGGCTGATGGTGAACCCGGTAGGTCGCCTGCCTAATGATGCGCAAAGTGCAGCAGCCGCGCTAACCATGCAACGCTATAACGACCAGTATCTGCGACTGAACGCAGGCAACTATTTGCCGACGCAAGGGAATGCCGGTTTCGCCAGATTGCTGACTGCCTTCAAACTGACCGGCGATGCCGACCCGGTGCGCGATGCCATCCGCAACGCCCAACGCAGTAAAATCCTGCCACGGGGAAATGCAGATGAGCTGGCTGAGTTGGCTGCCGACAAAGGCGTAATCAGCGCTGAGCAGAAAGCCTTGCTGATCCAGGCGCGACAAGCCTGCCTTGCCGCCATAGAAGTGGACGTATTCACACCGGACGAGTTTTATGGCCGACAAGGCCCGGCAGGACTGACCGCCAGCGGAGACGGTGGTCAGTTGCGCTGATGTCCCGATCTGACTTACTGATCAGACAGGAAAGCGGCTAGCATGCCGCTTTCCTGTTTCTGAAGGAGTGTGATTGTGCCCAGTGTGACTGCTCGCCTGATCAAGGTATTTGCTCGTCGGACCATCAAACGCAATGGTCTGAGCAATGAACAACTGGTGCACCATCTGCGCCGCCATTTCAATCACACCCCCGTGGTTCCGCTGTTACCTAAAGGCGTGCGTTTACGCCGCCTGCATACGCGCAGTTTTGATGGTGATCTGGTTAGCACCGCACAACCGTCCATGGCAGTGCTGTACATTCATGGAGGTGCCTACATCGCTGGCGTCACCCGCACCTATCACAACCTTGCCGGGCGATTGGCGTCATCCCTGAATGCGGCTGTGTATCTACCGATATACCCGTTTGCCCCCGAGCAACCCTTTCCTCAAGCTATCAATCGGGTCCTTGAGGCTTACCAGTTCCTGCTTTCAGAAGGGCATGCCGCAAACAATATCGTGATCTCCGGCGACTCTGCTGGCGGAGGGCTGTCACTGGCACTGTTGCTCGCCATCCGCGACCGCGGCTTGCCAACTCCTAGCTGCGGCGTGCTGTTCTCTCCCGGCACAGATGCCCGCACCCAGGGCAGCAGCGTCAGCGACAACGATGAGATTGACTGCATGCTGTCCGCCGATATGGTCCGCAAAGTGGCGCGCATCTATGTGCCCGATGAGGCAGATCGTTTTCACCCTTACGCCTCCCCCTGTCTCGGTGACTACCGCGGTCTGCCGCCGTTGTTTATTACCGTAGCGTCCGATGAGGTGCTATACAGCGACGCCGTTGCTGCACGCGAGCAGGCAAACAAAGCGGGCATCCAGGTTGAGTGGATCGAACGAGAAGGTCTGTTCCATGTCTGGCCCATCATGGTGCCCTTCCTGAAAGAAGCCCGGGATGATATCGGCCGCGCAATCATCTTTATTCAGCAGCGTTGCTGCGCGTCCGATCCCCATGCTGCTGGCCAGGGAGACGCACCATGACTCGCCACCTGACAGAGGCTGAACAGGCCTTTATCCATGAGATTGGCAACACCTTTCTTGCCAAATCGAAAGCTCCCCATCCCGACGCGTTGAAGCAATGGCGCCCGAGCGGTGTCACCTGGCCGCTGCTGCGTACAGTGCAGGGGAAGGTCAGCGGCCTGCAAAAACGCGAAGCGCCGGTGGATGGGTACAAGCTGGTGTGGCTTGAGGGCGGCAATACCAATGGGCCCGCGGTGGTATTGCTGCACGGATTCGCCGCCAGCAAGGAAAACTGGCTGCCGTTACTTCCGTTTCTGAGTCGCCATTACCACCTGTATGTGCCTGATTTGCCCGGTTGGGGAGAAAGTCATTTCAGCCCCACTTCGCCCTATGGCATGGATCATCAGTCCAGTCGACTTGCCCATTGGATTGAACACTACGTTAACGGCCCGGCGCATATTGTTGGCAGCTCCATGGGCGGTGCACTGGCCGGTTTTATCGCCGCCCGGGCACCGGATCATACCCGCTCGCTGACGTTAATGAATGCCGCCGGCGCCCGTGGCACACGCATGAGCCCGTTTGAACAGGATTTGCTCGAAGGCCGCAATACTCTGGTCACCAGACGCTTCGCCGATGTGATGCGTTTGTTTGCCGCCACCACCCACCGCAACCGTTATCTGATCGCCAGCGCACTGGCGCCGGTAATGTTTGGCGAAATGATTTCCCGGCGGCATGTCAACCGGCATATGTTCCGCGAACTGGTCAGCCATGCGCCACGGGAAGATCTGCCGGGCTTTGCCACCATTGAAGCGCCAACACTGATCATGTGGGGCGAGGAGGATCGGGTGCTGGATGTGTCCTGCGTGGATACCTTCAAGCAACTGATTCCCCATGCGCAGGAAAAGCGCTTTCGGGGCATCGGCCATTTGCCCATGGTGGAAGCACCCGGCCTTACCGCCCGTTATCTGCGCCGCTTCTGGCAACGGTAGGATCAACAATCCTGCTGCGAAGGCCGCCGGTATGGCGGCTTTCTTTTATTGTTGTTTTAGTGTGGCAGCAACCGATCCGGCCAGAGAGGCGGCAAGGGCCTCCCGGGACACGCCGTGAATACGTCCATGTAGGCTTGCGTTCGCCATCCATGGCTCACACAGTCCCGGGAGGCCCTTGCCGCCTCTCCGACCTGACATCCTGCTGTTTGTCGAAGTTGACGAACGAAAAGATGCGAGCACTCGCGGGTGGCTTCGCCTGTTCGGGACCCTCGGAGCCATGGATGGCGGAGAGGAGCTACAGGGACGTACTCGTGCGTGTCCCGAACAGGCGAAGCCACCCGCGAGTGCGGAGAAGGTCACTACGATGTAAATAGAAAGCAAACACAAGCCGCCGTACCGGCGGCCTTCGCGGCTAAAGCCGCTCCTGCGGTTAGTGGCGACCGAACAGCCGGCTGAGTAATCCGGCGCTGCGCAGGATGGGCCGCACTTCCATCAGGGTACCGTGGATATCATCGACCTGATGATTCAGTTGGTCCACATGCCGGGTGATGCCGTCCACCCGCACGGCCAAATCACTGACCTGACCGGGCAGGGCATCCATACGCTCGATAATCCGCATAATGCGGTGTGCCATGATCAGGTACTCCAGCGCTGCCCGAATCACGGCGAAAGTCACCAGAAATACCACCGGCGATGCCAACGCCGCAATCAACCCTGCCGTCAGCGAAAAATAAAAGCACACAGCCACGATCACCATAATCACCACCAATGCGCCCAGCACCAGCAGGACATAGAACAACGGCAGCAATTGCATGGTGAGGTAGCGATTAAAGCGCCAGTCGCCCAGATTGGGAATCATCCCGGCGGAGCGCACTGGTTTATCCTGTGGCGTAACGAGCTGTTCGGTCATGCAATCGGCTCTTGGCTAAGGGAATGCCGCATCATGGTACGCATCAAACGCAAATAGTCTCTTTGCTGCAGGTGCACCACATGGTTGCCCGGGAACCAGTGTAATTGGCTACCAACCCAGTGCTCGTGCAGCAGCTGCTGGTAACGCGGCGCAGTAAAGCGATCCCCGGCGCCGGCAATGATCAGCAATCGTTCAGCCGGCACCAGCGGCCGCCAGGTCAACGGCGAATGGATGGCCGTAGCGTGGCGAATGTCGGTGAGATCCAGTCCGGCTTTAGGCATCACCCGCTGAAATGCCTCCCGTAATGGTGCCCACTCCATCAGCATATCGGTGGGAGATACCACCGCCGCATTGGGCATCACAAACGCAAGATCCGGCTCCACCGCAGCCGTTAACGCGGAAAGATACCCCCCCAGACTCAGGCCACTTATGCCAATGGTAGCCACACCTTCTGCTCGCAGGTACTGCATGAAAGTGCGCACCTCATGGATCGCCTGCAGCATGGTTTCGTTGGTTTCTGCAAATCCATGACTGAAAAAACCGAACCCACTGAACGGATCGAACCGGCCACGACGACTGCCATGAAATGGCAGTGTATAAAGCAGCACATCCCAGCCCTGATCGTAGAACCAGCGCAGTGAGAACATCGCACTGTTAACCCAGTAAGCATCGAGCGAATAGCCGTGCAGGAAAATCAGTGTCGGTCTGGGACCATCGGGATGGGTCCAGTGGCGCGCTTCTGCGATCTGGTTATGAGCATGCCCTGCCACCCGGTCGCGCAAGGCCGGATTCAACGCTTCAAAACCGGTGCGAAAGCGAACGGTGCGGCTATCGACACCAGGAATCGGCTTGCGCGGCCGGCTGATGCGCACTTCGACCTGATCCGGTGGGGGCTGAAACACGGCCTGTGGATCACCACGATCGGCCAGATCCCGGTACAGGGACATTTCGTCAATCTGCTCCGCCAGCGGACGCTGGCGCAGATTGTTCATCATCGCCATCAACACGCCGGTGGCAAGGCCATTTTTCAGCACATGATCGACCGCAGCACTGGCGCTGACATGCAGCCGATGACTTCTATCCAGCGGCGTTTCCACCGGGCGGCGATGGTAGTCCACCGGTAGCGAGCGCCACCAGGGCTGGCCACGGTAACGCAGCATAGTTCAGCCTCCCCGTAACAGTTTGAGGCCAGGCCGTACCGATAGCTCCCACAAGCGACGGGCATGATGGAAGGTCGACACCGCCAGTTTGCCGTGCAGTGGGAATATGATCTCCGCCAGGTTTTTCTCCACACCGGACAAAATGGCATTGGCCGCCTGGGCCGAAGTAATCGGCCGGATCGGAGACTTCTGGCGAATCAGGTCATAAGGGCTGATGTCGCCGAGCTTGAGTCTTTGCATCTGGTCTCGACCAACAATCGGAGTCTCGACGATACCCGGACAGACCACACTGACCCTGACGCCATACATTCTGGCTTCCTCGCGCAGCGACAGACTCAAGCCCACCACCGCATGTTTGGTCATGGCATAGACCGCGAGCATCGGAGCCGGCATCAACCCGGCCACCGAGGCGGTATTGACGATGTGGCCATGACCCTGCGCACGCATCAGTTCGTAGGCGGTGAGTGTCCCGTACAGCACACCCATCTGATTAATATCGATAGTCCGTTGCCAATCCTGCGCAGTGTTATCCTTCAGTTCACCGGTAATGGCAATGCCGGCATTATTGAAAAGATAGTCCAGGCTACCGGCAGCGGCCACCTGCCGTAGCAGCTCGTCAAAAGCCTGCTGCTCAGTCACATCCAGGCGCTGAGTGAGCAGCAGGCCACTCGCTGCACACTCATCAGCGAGCGAGGCAAGACCAGTGGTATTCACGTCGGCGGCAATGACTTTTGCCCCCAATGCTACAAGCTGCAGAGACAGCGCACGTCCCATCCCTGACGCAGCGCCAGTCACCACCGCCGTCTTGCCACGAAAGCCCTTCATAGACGACTCCTCAATCGCGACGATAGAGGGTCACCACGCAAGCGCCGCCCAGACCAAGATTATGCTGCAACGCCACACGCGCATTCTCGACCTGACGCTTCTCTGCCTGACCACGCAGCTGCCAGACCAGCTCGGTGCACTGGGCAAGCCCGGTAGCGCCGAGCGGATGTCCCTTCGACAACAGACCACCGGACGGATTGGTGACCACCTTGCCGCCGTAGGTGTTATCAGCATCCCAGATAAATTTCTCGGCGCCGCCTTCCGGACACAGGCCAAGGCCTTCATAGGTGAGTAGCTCATTGGCGGTAAAGCAGTCGTGCAGCTCCACCACATCGACGTCTTCTGCGCCGATACCAGCTTCCTCATAAACCTTCTTCGCTGCCGCTTTGGTCATGTCATAGCCGACCATCTTGATCATCGATTTTTCATCGAAGCTGCTGGCAAAGTCGGTGGTCATGGCCTGGGCTGCGATGTAGACCGGATTGCTGATGCCATGCTTCTTCGCGAACTCATCCGAACACAGAATCGCCGCGCCGGCACCGCAAGTCGGCGGGCAGCACTGGAACCGGGTCAGCGGATCAAACACTTCCTCGGAAGCCATGATCTCTTCCAGCGACAGCACCTGATTGAATAGCGCGTAGGGGTTATTAGCCGCATGTTTGCGCGCCTTCTCGGCGATCTTACCGAAGGTTTCCCGCTTGGTGCCATGCAACCAACGGTATTCACGGCCCGCGCCACCAAACATCTGCGCGGCCGGCGGTGCCTGGGTGAAGCCCTGTTCGGTAATCATCAGTTGGGCGTGCTGGCCCATCGGATTTTCCCGGTCGTTGAACTTTGAACCGAGTGCACCGCGCTCCATTTTTTCAAAGCCAACTGCGATCACACACTCAGCCAGCCCGCCTTCGATGGCCTGCCGGGCCAGAAACAGCGCCGACGAGCCAGTCGAACAGTTGTTGTTGACGTTGACCACAGGAATGCCGGTCAAACCCAGCTCATACACCGCACGTTGGCCGCAGGTGGAGTCGCCGTATACATAACCGCAGAACGCCTGCTCGACTTCGTTGTAGTTGATCCCGGCATCGGCCAACGCCTTCTTGCCTGCTTCAGCAGCCATGACATGGTAGTCGTCACTGGCACCCGGTTTGGCGAACTTGGTCATGCCGACACCGATTACATTCACTCGACGTTTCATATTTGTTCTCCTGTTGTCTGTGTCCGCACTTCACAGTGCATCTTCAATCTGGCGAACCAGCGCGACATTACCATCAACACGCAGATCGCCTTTCTGATACATCTCACGCAAACCATGCTTGCCATCGACCCAGTCGGCCAGCTGGCTATCACCGACGGTCACCGTGGCAACGGCGCCATCGATTTTGCCGGTGGACAGCTTCGGTGGATTGACGCTGAAATCCATCACCCAGTCACCATCCGGATCACGTACCCGGAAGTGTACAGCGCCACTCAAACCAGTCGCCTTTGACAGCTTCTGCTCCAGAGCGGCCATGGATTCCGCCGCGCGGGCCTGCTTTGGTGCCGCTTTTGCTGCAGGAGCAGGCGCTTTGGGCGCACCGGACGCAAGACGCTTGTCACGAGCCTGCTCAACCAGCTTCGGGTCCATGCCCTGCAATACCGACAGCTTGTTCGAGGCCATGATATTGCCATGCACCTTCAGCTGGCCGCCGAAATACAGTTTCTGCACTTCAGCTATATCGCCACCGAACAGGGTATTCACCAGAGCAGTATCCAGCTCCAGTGTGACGTCAGGCTTATCCGCCATGCCTGAACCGGCGGCACCCTTGTCGTTCTTCAGATCGATAAAGAAGCTCTGCTCCGGGTTATGGAACACAAACTGGAACACGGTGTTGGTTTTTCCGACCAGCTCCGGCTTTGCCGCGATGTATGCGGAAATACCAGTGAACACATCATCCAGCGTCGGCTCCTGCGAAGCCGCTGCCACCGGTGCTGCCGCAGCCGCACTGGCACCACCCGCTGCAACGCGCTTGGCCCGGGCTTCTTCCACCAGCTTCGGATCCATGCCCTGCAGCACCGACAGCTTGTTCGAGGCCATCACGTTGCCACCGATCTTCAGCTCGCCGCCGAAGTACAGCTTCTGCACAGCCGCAAGGTCACCGCCGAACAGGGTCTGCACATGTTTGGTGTCCAGCTCCAGGGTCACGTCTGCCTTATCGACACTGCCGGCACCGGCACTGCCCGGGGCGGATTTCAGATCAATAAAGAAGCTCTGGTCCGGGTTGGTAAAGTTGAACTGGAACGAGGTCTTGGCCTTGTCGACCAATGCCGGCGTCGCCGCCACATAGCTGGCAATCGCCGAGAACACATCCTCCAGCTGCACCGAGGTATCTGCCGCTGGTGCGGCTTCTGCAGGTGCCGCAGCCTTCGGCTTGGCTTGCACCTTCGGTACTTCGCGATACAACTCCACTGCGGCATTTTTCAGCACGACTTCATCGCGCTCCTTGACCCGGGTTTCCAGAATGATGCGGTCGTCGGACTCCTTCCACATCTTGGTCACCAGCGTCTCACCGGGGAATACGCTCTTGGCGAATCGCACCTTGATGCTCTTCATCAGGCGACCATCATTATTGCAGAACGCCTTGATTACATGACGACCGGCATAGCCATAGGTGCACAGGCCATGCAGGATCGGCCGGTCATAGCCGAACGCCTTGGCGAACGCCGGGTCCGCATGCAGCGGGTTCCAGTCGCCGCAAAGGCGATACAGCAGGGTCTGGTTAGCGTCGGTCTTCTCTTCAATCACCGCATCCGGTGCGCGATCCGGCGGCACGTTGATATCCGCGCTCGGGCCACGATCGCCACCCCAGCCACCGGCACCTTTCACGAACGAGGTCATCTCGTTGTAGGCAATCTCGTCACCATTTTCATCCACGGTGGAGATGGCGAAGGTCACCACCGCATTCGGGTCCTTGTCGAAGGCTTCCTTGAACTTGAAGATATGCTTCAGTTTCGCATTGCGCGGCAGCGGCCGGCGAATCTCGGTAAGCTGTTCGCCATGCAGCAGGCGATCAAAGCCGAAGTTCATGCCCGGCAGAGCAAACTTACCCTCTTTCGCCGCTTTCAACATGGCACCGATCTGCGGCATCACACCAAAGGTCGGCAGGGCCTGGAAATCACTGCCCAACTCGTAGACAAACTTGAGCTCGTCTTTGTCCATCGGATCACGGGCCGCGCCGACGCTCAGGGCGTACAGGGCGAGATCGTTCTCATCATAGGAAGACTCCAGCTCCAGCTTTGCCTTGCTGGCCACATCCAAATCAATAAATTCGTTGCCACCCAGGCTCGGGTTATTGATGTTATTGAGGATCGGCATAAAAGATTCGTTGATGCTGGTCGGGTGTTCGGCATCGGTAAAGTCAGTAATCTTCGACCAGCGCGAGGCGACATCGTCGATGCTGAACTTCTTGCCAAGCGCAAATACATTGCCCTGTGCCCGCTCCCAGCGCAGCTTGGCGATATAGCCGGCGCCAACCTCAAACAAGCCTTTGGTTTCCTGGCAGCTTTCGTGGCTCAGCCACGCCACCAGTGGGCTGACGGCTTCCGGGTTCAGGTGTTTGAGCATCTCCGGCGGCATTACCGTTTCGGTAAGACGCGAGGCGGCAATCGGAGCGATGGTGTTAACGAAAATATTCTTGCCGCGACCTTCTTCGGCAAGACAATTGGCAAGGCCGGTAATGCCCAGCTTGGCTGCGCAATAGTTAGCCTGACCAAAGTTACCGTAAATACCAGCTGCAGAGGTGGTCATAATGATGCGGCCATAGCCCTTCTCTCGCATGATCGGCCAGGCGGCATGGCTGACGCTCATGGAACCGGTCAGATGCACTTTCAGAATCAGGTCCCAGTCTGCCTGGGTCATCTTGGCAAAGCTGACGTCACGAAGGATGCCGGCGTTATTGATGACGATATCCACCGTGCCAAAGGCATCCAGTGCGGTCTTGACGATACTCTCGCCATGCTCGACCGAATCGTAATTGGCGACGGCTTCACCGCCTAGCGCCTTAATCTCTTCCACCACCTTGTCGGCGGCAGCCGAGGATTTTCCGCCACCGGTGGCGGTGCCACCGAGATCGTTGACCACTACCTTTGCTCCCAGACTGCCGAGCAACAGCGCATGGGACCGACCCAGACCACCACCGGCCCCGGTCACGATCGCTACACGACCATCAAATCGTAGCTTGCTCATTGTTTTCTCCTTGTTTCAGATAACAAGACGGCCCCGAGGGGCCGTCTATTTTCGTGATCAGATACCGCGGGAAATCAGCTCTTTCATGATTTCGTTGGTACCACCATATATCCGGTTAGCTCGAGTATCGATATAGGCGCGAGCAATCGGGTATTCCAGCATATAGCCGTAGCCACCGTGCAGCTGCACGCACTCATCGACCACCTTGCTGAGCAGGTCCGACACCCAGTACTTGGCAGCGCAGGCTGCTTCCGGGGTCAGCTTGCTTTCCAGCACCAGCTCCATGCACTTGTCGACATAGACGCGGGCAATCTGGATTTCCGAGCGCATCTCGGCCAGCTTGAAACGGGTGTTCTGATAAGCCGATACTGGCTTGCCGAAGACCTGACGCTGCTTGACATATTCAACCGTGGTGGCCAGCGCAAACTCGGCGCCGGAAACGCAGATAATGGCAATCATCATCCGCTCCCAGGCCAGCTCCTTCATCAGCATGATAAAACCCATGCCTTCCATGCCGAGCAGGTTTTCTTTCGGCACCCGCACGTTATCGAAGAACAGCTCGCAGGTGTCCTGACCTTTCATGCCGACCTTTTTCAGTGGCCGACCCTTGGTGAAGCCCGGACGATCCGCTTCGATGATCATCAAGGACACATCTTGAGCACCCTTTCCGGAATCACCGGTACGCACAGCAACCACGGCCATGTCACACAGATAGCCGTTGGTGATAAAGATTTTAGAACCATTGACGATGTAATCGTCGCCATCTTTCTTCGCCGTGGTCTTGATGCTTTGTAAATCGGAACCAGTACCCGGTTCCGTCATGGCGATCGCCGTCACCGTTTCGCCACTGGCCATTTTCGGCAGCCACTTCTGCTTTTGCGCGTCATTGCCAAAGTTAACAATGTAGTTGGCAACAATATCCGAGTGCAGGGAAAAGCCACTGGCGGAGTCGCCGACCCGGGCCTGCTCTTCCATCATGATCATGCTGAACAGCCGATCAACACCGGAGCCGCCATACTCTTCCGGCATGGTCGGACACAGTAGGCCGAGCTCACCAGCCTTGTTCCAGAGATGCCGATCCAGATGCTGCTGTTCCTCCCACTTGTCGTGGTGCGGCGCGATCTCGGTCTCAAAGAAGCGACGGGCGGTGGCACGAAACGCCTCGTGATCCTCATTGAACAGGGTGCGCGGCATCATCGGGTTAACCGGCTTGGGGACGTGAAGATCTGCCATGGGAAAAACTTCCTGTGTAACGGGTTAAGGGAACTGGTCTGATCACAGACCATTTACAATACGGACGTTCAGCATGTTTAATGAACTGGCCCCGGCCGTCAATGCCGGAAATGTCCTCCCGGGTGACATTTCCGCTCACGGCTGGCAAACCCTGTCACCCGCCAGAGGCCGCAAAAGACCGATGCCAGCTCCGACCGACTCCAGTGCAGCGCCGCGCGTGCGCCGCACCCAGGCCCAGCGCAGTGAAACCATGCGCCAGCGCATCCTTGATGCCACCCTGTCGTGCCTGCAAACGGATGGCTATGCGGGCACCACCGTGAGCCGGATTATCGAAGTAGCCGGAGTTTCCAGGGGCGCGCCGCTGCATCACTTCCCGAGCAAGTCGGCACTGATTGCCGCCGCCGCCGAACAGCTGATCCGTCGGGTGTATATCCAGATGGGCAAGGCGGCGGCGAAACTACAGGGCTCGGAGGACCGGCTCCACGACCTGATCTACAGCGCCTGGAAGAATGTCTTCAACCGGCCCGAACATATAGCCCTGCACGAGCTGCTGGTGGCCAGTCAGCGCGACAGAGAGCTGGCGGAGATCCTGCAAAAGGTCTGGACTGCCGGGTATTTCACCCTCGGTAACGCCGCCGATCATTACCTCGAACCAACCCGCGATCGCGCCAATGTTCGCGAGATGATGGTGCTGACCCAGTGGCTGCTGCGTGGCATGGCGGAGGATCTGCATATCGTCGCTGACAGCACCCTGTTTGATCGCTATCTCAAACTCTGGTGTGAGATGCTCGCGGTTCATCTGCGTGCCCGCAGCGGCATTACCGAGCCACCGCCGCGCCCGCCTCAATGGGACCAGTCACTGAGCGACCTGTTATGAACACATTGCTAACGCCGCTGCGAGGCGCCCTCGCCCCGGCCCGCCAACTCGGCACTGGCAGGGTACTGCGGGCACTACTACCGGCGCTGCGTTTCGGCAAACCTGCTCAAATTACCCGCCACACCCTGCTAGGACTGTGGCAGCAGTACGGTGATCGCGAGGCGATCATTGCCGGTGATGAACGGGTCAGTTTTGCCCAATTTGCCGACCGCGCCATTCGCCTCGCCAACGTATTACACAGCCAGGGCCTCGGCGCTGGCGACAGTATGGCGCTGTTGAGCGGCAACAATGCGCTCTGGTTCGAGGCCATGGCCGCCACCACCCTGCTCGGCATGAAAATGCCTCTGATCAACTGGCACCTGAACCCGACCGAGACCGCCGCCTGCATCCGCCTCTCCGGCGCCAGCGCATTGCTGGTCAGCGATGCCTTCATTGCCAGCATCGACCAGACGCTGCGAAGCGAACTTTCACTGGTGCTGGTTGCCGGCCAGAGCGGCCACGGTTATCCGTTGCTCGATGACGCGCTCGCCACCGCTGCCACCACGCTGCCCGACGGCCAGATCGGCTTTTCACCCAAGCTGTTCAGCGGAGGCACCACTGGCACACCGAAGTTCATCGAGCTGGATCGCAGCAAGCTTCGCCAGCGTCAGTCCAGTGGCCTCGCCCCCGGCAGAACCACACTACTGCGTCTTGCGCTGCAATTGCTGTCAGTCCCGGCGCTGCTCAAACTCGACCAGATTCGCGACCCGCACAGCCACAACCTGCGTTCTCTGGTGTGCAGCCCGCTCTATCATGCCGGTGGCCAGGCCAGCGCCTTCCCGATTTTTCTCGGCGGCACCATCGTCACCATGGAGAAATTCTCGCCGCAGGCGTTCCTTCGTCTGATCGAGAAGGAACGGATCAACTGGACCTTCGTTGCCCCGACCATGCTGGAGCGGGTGCTGGCTCTCCCGAATGAGGAGCTGCGCCGCTACGACCTGTCGAGCATGCGCGTTATTCTCTGCAGCGCCGCCCCCTGCCCGGCCAGGGTCAAGAGCGACATCAACGCCCTTTTCCGCCGTCAAGGCAATCGAGATGATGTGTTTTACGAGTTCTACGGCAGCTCGGAATCTGGCCCCGTGACCGTGCTCTTGCCGGAAGACTACGCCGACAATCCAGAGCGCTATCACAGCGTCGGCAAGGCACGCATCGGCGATTGCCGCATTCTCGATACCACCACCGGCCATTGGGCACCCGCGGGCCAGACCGGCAAGATCCTGCTGCGCAGCCCGGCGGTCTATGCGCTTGCCTACGGTGGTAAATCCGAAGCCGAAATGCGCAAGCACTTCGTCGACGTGGACGGCGAGCTATGGTACGACGATGGCCTTGCCGGCTATCTGGACGACGACGGCTACCTGTTTATCACCGGCCGCGACAAGGAAATGCTGATTGCTGGCGGAGTGAACATTTATCCGAATGAGATCGAGTTTGCTCTCAAGCAGCACCCCGGCATCCTCGATGCCGCAGTGGTCGGCATACCGGCAGGAGACCTCGGCGAAGTACCTGCCGCGGTGGTCAGCTGGCATAGCAATGCGCCGAGGGAAGATGAAGCCGGACTAATTGAGTTCTGCAAGTCGCAGGGGTTGTACGGATTCAAACTGCCGCGTCGGATCATCATCACCGACGACCTGCCCCGCGATGGCGCTGGAAAATTACGCAAGAACGAGATCCGTAACAGTTACGGATTAACCATGAAAGAGCCGTCGACCGACGGCGAAGATGCCAGAATTCACCACAGAGGGGAGCGGGGCGAACAGGCCTGATACACCAAGCGATTAACGGGGAGCGACTGTATCAGGCCTGTTCGCCCCGCTCCCCGGTCTTTCCGACGAGGAACAAAAGGCCAGGGACTATCCCGGCACCACCAGATAGTCCTTCTCCCGAAACTCCTTCATCTGATTGGCATACTGGGTCGCAAACCCCGGATACATGGTGGCATTAAAACCATCCTCGGTCAGATACCAGCTCATGCAACCGGAGTTCCAGTTGGTCTTCGCCAGCCGCTTCTGGATGCCTTCGTTGTACTGCTTCTGCACATGCGGCTTCACATCCAGCATCTTCAGATTCTCGCCGAGAATCTTCTGGATACCGCGCACCGCATAATCCAGCTGCGATTCCATATATACCAGCGCCGAATTGTGCCCCGGCCCGGAGTTTGGACCGAAGGTGAAAAACAGATTCGGATAGCCGGCCACATTGATGCTTTTGTAAGCCTGCGCCCCCCGCGACCATTCGTCATTCAGCTGCCGGCCACCGATGCCGGAAACCGGGAAAGGAGTGCCCGCCTTGCTGACTTCAAAGCCGGTAGCAAAGACGATGCAATCAAACTGGTGCTCAACGCCCTCAACCGTGCGAATGCCATTCTCGCACAGGGTATAGATCGGCCAGGTAATCAGCTTGCAGTTCGGCTTCTGCAGTGCCGGGTAGTAATCATTGGAGATCAACACCCGCTTGCAGCCAATGCGATAGTTTGGCGTTAACTGCCTTCGCATCCAGCGGTCTTTGACCTGATTATTCCGATGCCAGCGACCAATCCGTTCGGCAATCCGGGTTAGCGGCGAGCTCCAGATTACTGCCAATGCCATGGACTCATGAGCCAGATACAGCGCCTGACGCAATGCCGACTGGGTGAATGGCAGCTTGCGGAAAATTTCCTTGTTCCATTCCGGCGTTTCAAAGTCCGGACGCGGCATTACCCAACCGGGGGTACGCTGGAATACGGTCAGATGTTCTACTTCCTTGACCAGCTCCGGAATGATCTGAATGGCGCTGGCGCCGGTACCGACCACCGCAACCTTTTTGCCACGGAAATCATAGCTGTGATCCCAGCGCGCACTGTGAATCTTATGGCCCCTGTATTCGTTGATGCCAGGCATATCCGGGAAGCTGGCATTGGACAGCGGGCCCTGCGCCATCACCGCTGCCCGACCGCTAAACACCTCACCTTCAGAAGTCGTTGCCTGCCACAGACCCTTGCTCTCATCAAAGGTCATATCCTGCACGTTCTTGCCGAAACGGATGTAGCGCGCGAGACTGAATTCCTTCACAAGATGATGAATATAGCCAAGGATTTCCCGACTTCCGGAGAAGCTGCGCGACCACTCCGGGTTCTGGGCAAAGGAGTAGGAATACAGGTTTGACGGGATGTCGCAGGCCGCACCGGGATATTGATTGTCCCGCCAGGTACCACCGACTTCAGTGCCGCGCTCAAGAATAACAATGTCCTGTATCCCGGCCTGCTGCAGGCGGATCGCCATCCCCAGACCGGCAAAGCCGGCGCCAACGATCAGCACCGCCGCCGGCTTGTGACTAACGGCCACGTCAGGCACCTGACGCCGGGTGGTCACCGTTTTCTTGTCGGCAACAGTTTTTGCCGTCGCTTTGGCTGCTGCAGATTTCTTAGCTGCAGGTTTTTTCGCGGCGCCGGAAGAGCGGCTTGTTTTACGAGGCGTGTCAGTCATGGTGGTCTCGACTTGCAGGAATATACGGAGAGGCAGGATCGGGCCGAAGATTCCGGCCCGATCGATCAACAGATATCAGGCCGTGGGTTGCCAGGTCAGCTCTTTTACCCAACTCGGTACGGCTGGCAGCATCCGGCGTGGAATCATGCCGGTGACCTTCACTGCAGCATCAATCGGCACATGATAGAAACGGTTGCTGCGGTTTACGACAAATCGGCCATGATGCTGGATGATCTGATACCAGGGGTTGCGACGACCCTCGGCGGTACGGCCGCCGATCTTCTCGAACTTGCGCATCGCCGCGTACAACTTCTCTTCCGGCAAGCCCATCTCCATGATGTTGTCACGCATCTTGTTAAGCAGCGGAAAGTAAGAGGCAACACCTAGAAGAAGACGGGGGTCCAGCAGCGGCGCCATCATCTTTACAATGCCGATGGTAGTTTTGTTGTGACCCTGCATCTCCATCACTGAGAAACCAACACCAAGGTGACGGGATTCGTCATCATTAATTTTTTCGAATGCCTGATGGCAAACCGGATCGTCCACCGTCTCCAGCAGGAAGGTGCAGAGCGCACCGTCCAGAGCGATTTCCAGCATCGGGATCACAGTGCCCAGCACGTAATACGGCATTTCATCGGCGTATCGGTCGAGCCACTCGATTACCAGACGCAGGTTAACGTTCGGCTCCGGAATGATGTCGCCGTCTAGCATGCCCCAGCGCTTCATCAACGCCATCTCGGCATTGGCATGACGCTGCTCCTCTGCATGGAAATAGCTGTACAGCTGGCGTAACGTTTCCGTGGGGGCCTTCTTGGCCATAGCGGCAAAGGCACGAGCACCGACATGCTCGATCCACATCAGATCGGCCATAAAGTCCTTCAGTTTTGGCCATTGCTCTTCCGTGATCATCTCGGCGCCAGGGGCATCCCAATCAATATCCGCCAGCGACCACTGGGTGGCTTTGACTTTTTCCAGCATCTTGTCGAGATCGATCATTGCCATGGTATTTCTCCTGAAGCATGGAAAGCGAAAATCAGAATTTTGCTGCAGCAAGACGGCTGAGCAAGCCTGCGCCGCGGGTATATACCGTCGGCAGTAGACGTTTGGTGCGCCAGATGGTGCGCGCATCGAACTGGGGCAGCACATAGAGCTGACCACGGTCCATCGCATCCAGCGTGGTTTTGGCAACACGTTCCGCCGGAATACCGGTCCACTGCATCAGTTTGGCGGCAAATTCAGACTTGCCCTCGGGAATGCGGCCATCGCGGGCAATATTGGTTTTTACAAAGGTCGGGCACAGCGCAGTCACCGCGACACCGGTACCACTCATTTCCGCCGCCAGCGTTTCCGACAGGGCCAGCACTGCCGCCTTGCTGACGTTGTATGGCCCCATCAAGGGCGCTGCGGCAAAGCTCGCGGTCGAGCAGACATTAATGATGCCGCCGCGACCAAGCGCACGGATCTTCGGTGCAAACACGTGGCAGCCATGGACCACGCCCCACATGTTTACGCCCATGACCCAGTGCCAGTCCTCTATCGGAATCTCGCCGATGTTCTGGCCACCGGCACCAACGCCGGCATTGTTGATGACCAGATCCACCGGGCAGCCGAGCCAGGCTTCCGCCTGCTCTGCCAGCCGCTCCACCTGATCCAGCTTTGATACATCACAGGCAACGGCCAGCGCCTCACCGCCATTGGCGCGGATCGCCGCCGCCGTGGCCTCGGCGGTGGCCGGATTGATGTCCGAACACACCACCCGACCGCCTCGGCGGGCCAGTTCATGGGCAAATGCCTCGCCTATACCACTGCCAGCGCCGGTCACCACGGCGGACGCCTTGCGTGAATGCTTGCTGCCAAACATTACAGAACCTCTGTCTGTTGGGGCCCCGGGCGTACCACCCTTGACCATGCCACTGATGACTGGCAAGGTATTCCGAATCATTGTTCGGATTCAATTCGGATTAGGACTTTCCCCTTATGCCACGCAAGCCCCAGCAGCAACGTGCCAAGGCCACCGTCGACTCCATTGTCGAGGCCGGCTTTATCTGCTTTGGTCGCCATGGCATCGAAGGCACCACCACCCGCCATATCGCTGATGTAGCCGGCATCAGCGTCGGCTCGCTGTATGAATACTTCGCCAACAAGCAAGACGTCATGGACGCCATGTACCAGCGCGTGGTCGCGGATGTGGTGGCTATGATCCAGCCGCTGACCCCGAAGCTGGTGAAGATGGATATTCGCGAGGCGGTGCGAACCTTGCTGTATGAGTTTCGCGAATTGTTACTACGCGATGATGGCCGCTATTTGAATTATGCGGGGCATGCGGTAAACATCGCCCATCGCGATAATCTGGAACCAATCAACAAGATTCTGATGGATCTGGTGGTGCAGTACGTCATGCATCACCCGGAAGTGATGAAGATCCGGAATATTCCTGTGATGAGCTATATCGTCATCAATGGCGGAATGTTCTCGGTGATTCGCCATCTGGGCGAAGCGTCACCGATGATTACCTTTGACCAGCTCGCTGAGGGGCTGGTGGATATGGTCAGCCATATCGTTGACGGCGAGATGCGCAAGGTTGAATCCCTATGACAAATATTTATCAGGTAGTGATTATCGGCGCAGGCTTCGGTGGTCTTGGCATGGCCATTCGTATGAAGCAGCAGGGAATTTCCGACTTGCTGCTGATCGAGAAGGGCAGCGATGTCGGCGGCTGCTGGCGCGACAATACCTATCCGGGTGCGGCCTGCGACGTCCCTTCCCACCTGTACTCATTTTCTTTTGAGCGTCATTACCCATGGAGCCGTCGCTTTGCCCCGCAGGGAGAAATTCTCGCTTACCTGCGCCATTGCGCCAGCAAATATGACATTACCCGGCATATTCGCTTCAACACCGAAGTCACAGGGGCTCAATGGCAGGAACAGCAGCAACACTGGCGTATTAACCTGAATGATGGCACTCAGATCACCGCCCGCGCCCTGATTACCGCCGCCGGCCAGCTTAACCAGCCGGCATACCCGGTGCTGGAGGGTATTGATGCGTTCCGGGGCCCGCATTTTCACAGCGCGCGGTGGGACCATAGCGTGGACCTGCGCGGCAAAGCTGTAGCGGTAGTCGGCACCGGGGCCAGCGCCATCCAGTTTGTGCCGGAGGTGGCCAAAGTGGCCGGAAAGCTGATGCTGTTCCAGCGCTCGGCCGCGTATGTCATCAGCAAGCCGGATCGGGCATACAGCAAGCTCGAACATACCGTGCTGAAAAGGCTGCCATTCACCCATTCGCTTGACCGGGCACGCATCTACGCCGCCAACGAAGCCCGCGTGCTCGGTTTCACCTCATTCCAAAAAGCAATGGAACTGTACAAGTGGCTGTTCCGTCGCCAGCTCACCAGCCAGATCACCGACCCGGCTCTGCGTGAAAAGCTGACCCCGGACTACCCGATGGGCTGCAAGCGCATCCTGATGTCGAATGATTACTACCCGGCGCTGGTACAGGGCAATGTTGAAGTGATCAACCACGGCATTCAGGCGGTGGATGAAAGCGGTCTGATCGACAGCACTGGCGCTCATCATGCGGCGGACGTGATCATCTACGGCACCGGCTTCCGGGCCACTGATTTCCTCACTCCCATGGAAATTAGCGGCCGCGATGGCAGACAACTGAACGATGTATGGCGTGACGGTGCCGAGGCCTACCTCGGCATCACTGTGCACGGCTTTCCCAACCTGTTCATGCTGTATGGCCCGAACACCAACCTTGGCCACAACTCGATCATCTACATGCTGGAAAGCCAGTTTCATTATGTGCTGCAGTGCCTTGAGAGCCTGAAAACACATCCAGCAATGGAAGTGCGTGAAGACGTTCAGTCAGAATTCAATCAGCGCATCCAGAAGCAGATCCGGGAAACTGTATGGGAAAAAGGCTGCGACAGCTGGTACAAAACGGCAAGTGGCAAGAACACTGCCAACTGGCCAGGGTTCACTTTCGACTATCGACGCCGGACTCGCAAGCTTGCTCTCGGAGACTTTGAAACCCAATGACGTTGATTAGCCCGTAGAAGCCGGCGGCAATCATGTCACTGAATGCCAGAATCCCCCTGCTATCCCTGGCTGCCAGCAGCCAACTGCATCTCGCGTTCAGCATAGTGGCCGATCATATCGGCCAAGCCGTCCACCAGCTGCTCAAAGGTGATTGCCGGAGCAGGATCATTCAGGTGATATATATAGGCGTGCATGCCGCCATGAATGAATACATAAGTCGCCACAGGGATGTTGGGACCACGCAGATACTGGGGGTGATGCATCAGGTATTGCATGGCGAGATCCGTCAGGGCTCGCTGTACCGGGCCGCGATCAATCGGTAACTCAGTAACCAGACCCTGCTGCACGCAACGTAAATAGATACCACCATCAGCCCGCAGCATATCCGCAACGCGATGCAGCAACAGCCGGATCGCGTCACGTATCTCCAGGCGCACCATATCAGGCGTCAGCTCCCGGATCAGCGTCACCGTCATATCAATAACGCGCTGAAAAACCTCAACGACTACCGCCTCCTTATTGCTGAAATACTCGTAAAAAGACCCGATGCCGACACCGGCCCGTTCGGCAATACGCTGCGCGGTGGCACCGGGCAGCCCATATTCCGCGACATCCTCGAAGGCGGCTCTGATGATGGCTTCAACAGTGGCTTTTGCGCGCTGCTGGCGAGGCTTACGGGGCGATGAGACCATGGCAGGTATCCGAGTTGTTTCCGAGTCTTAACTCGGATTACCTTGATGGAATATCGGCGCGCCGTCAAGGCGTTTTCGCAACGCCGCGTTACGTCGACATCAGCCAAGGAGTCCCTGTGAGCCGCAAACATCTTTCACATAACGCCCGGGGCGTGGTTACCGGGGCCGGCGGCGGGATCGGCCGGGCCTTCGCTATGGAGCTGCATCGCCGCGGCGGCCGGGTGGTGTGCTCGGACATCAATCTATCGGCCGCGCAAGAAACCGCCGCCATGATCAATGGCGCCGGCGGGCAAGCTCTGGCCCTGAAATGCGACGTCACCAGCCTGCAGGAAGTCGAGGCATTGGCCAGTCAAGCTAGCGCCTGGTTTGGCGAGCCGGCCAACCTGCTGGTAAACAACGCCGGTGTCGGCATCGGCGGCCACAGCATGGAGGACATCTCCATGGAGGATTGGCACTGGGTGATGAATATCAATCTGTGGGGGGTAATCCACGGCTGTCGCGTGTTCCTGCCAGCGATGAAGGCTGGCAATCAGGGCGGCATTATCAACGTCGCCTCTGCCGCCAGTTTCGGTGCCGCTCCGATGATGGCTGCCTACAACACCACCAAGGCAGCGGTGGTGGCCTTGACGGAAACCCTGATGGCAGAGAACACCGGCACTGGCATCCAGGTGTCCGCGCTGTGCCCGACGTTGGTGAAAACCGACGTCATCAAAAATGCGCGCATGAACGAAACAACCGGCCACCCTGTGATGAACCGTGACAAAGCCCAGCAACTGATGGACCGACTTGGCCACTCTCCGGAATCGGTAGTAAAAAAGTCGCTGGATGGTCTTGATCGCGACACCATTCACGTTTTACCGCAAGTAGACGCACGCATTGCCTCGCGTCTGAAAAGATTATCCCCCGGCGGTTTTATCCGTCTTTCCAGCTTTCTGTCGAGGAGACTCCAATGATCAACTCAGCGGCCAATGATCCAGCTCACATACAGGGTGCTAACGTGAAGACCAGATCGCCATCGGTGCATCCTCCCGTGCCAATCAGGCATATGGACTTCAACTTTGACGAAAGCAGGATGCCAAAATATTGCTGGAACAATAACTCTTGGGGCAGCGCCTATATCCTGACATTCTCAGCAGTATTACCCGCCGGCGAACGATTTATCATCGACTCTGTGCGTGAACTACGAGACGGGATCAGGAATCCTGAGCTGCGAGACCGGGCTACCGGGTTGATTGGTCAAGAAGCAATCCACTCCAGGATCCACGGCCGCTTTAACGAACTCTATGAGTTGAAAGGTCTGCCCATGCGGCGTATCGAAGAGCTCAGTCACAAACTTTATGTAGAATTCATTCTGCCAAAACTTTCCGACAAGAATCGTCTGGCGATTGCCTGTGGCATTGAGCATCTGACCGCAGTGATGGCTGAGGAAGCCTTCGGCAGGCAACCCGAAGGGATGGAGCTGCTTGACGAATCCACCCGCGACTTTATGGTTTGGCATCTACTCGAAGAGCTGGAGCACAAGTCTGTGGCCTTTGATATCTACAATGAACTGGACGGCAGCTACCTGCGTCGTGTAGCAGCATTTCTTGGCATCTGGGCGGTCAGCGTCCCGTTTGGCCTGTACGCCGTCAATGAAATGCTGAAAACACCAGGCTTCGATCAGGGAAAAAAGAGCAACCGTCAGGGCTACGGCTATTGGTTTAACTATCTGACCGCCTTCTCACCAAAACTTCTTGAGTATTTCCGTCCTGATTTTCACCCTGATGACTCGGACACCAGCGAACTTCTTGAAATCTGGAAAAATAAACTGTTCGGCAATAAAGGAAGACTGACCGGTTTGATCACCAAAACCATTAATCCGTCCGAGAAGCGTACTTCTTCCGCAAGAAAACTGGCCAGCTAAAGAGGACGGCATGATGACCACAGATTTCCGCAAAGCAGACAAGTCCTGCATCATAGCTGAGCACAAGGTAATCATCGTCGGTTGCGGTCACTCCGGCGTGATCAATGCAGTGAAGCTACTCAGCGCCGGTATCAATGACTTTATCATCCTCGAGAGAGCAGATCGGCCCGGCGGTTGCTGGCGCGAGAATACCTATCCCGGCTGTGCCTGCGATGTGCCATCGACCTTCTATTCCTACTCGTTCCGGAGCAATCCGGAATGGAGCCACAGTTACGCCAGCCAACCAGAGATTCTCCGCTACATCGAAGATACCGTGCGGGAGGAGGATTTACTGAAAAATCTTCGCTTGGGCACCGACATGCTGGATGCTGAATGGCTAAGCGGAGAACAACGCTGGAGAATAGTTACCAATCATGGCGAGTATCGGGCCCAGTTTGTGATTTTCGCCACTGGCCCGTTAACAAAAGCCAGCATTCCAGATATTCCTGGCATTGATCAGTTCAAGGGAGACGTCTTTCACTCTGCCGCCTGGAATCATGGCTGTGATCTCAAAGGAAAACGGGTGGCGGTGATTGGCACAGGCGCCTCTGCGGCTCAATTTGTACCGGAAATCCAGAAAGTCGTTGGCGAAATGGCGGTATTCCAGCGAACTGCCCCCTGGGTATTACCACGACCGTTTGACCGCGATGTCAGCGAACTGGAAAAAATCATTAACCGCCGCACTCCGTTGCTGCAGACCTTGTCTCGGCGCCGAGTGCAATCCCTGTTGGTGGCGGTTAACTATGCACTTACCCACCCATGGGTAATGAAAACCATTGAACCCTACCTTAAGAGAGTTCTGAAAAAGCAGATTCCGGATCGGAAGCTGCGCGACAAGCTGACCCCGAGCTTCACCATTGGCTGCAAGCGCATCATCTTCTCAAATGACTACTATCGCGCCCTGCAGCAGAAAAATGCCGGCGTTATTGCCAGCGCATTGGCCCGCATCGATGGCAATCGAGTGATTGCCGAGAACGGAGAAAGCTTCGAAGCAGATGTGATCATCTTTGGCACCGGCTTCGACCTGATGCCACCGCCAGTGGCCAAGGTGATCAAATGCACGGATGGCGAATACCTTGCTGAACGCTGGCATCGGGAAGGACCACAGGCCTATTTGGGCACCACCGTTTATGATCTGCCCAATGCCTTTCTAATGGTCGGACCAAACATTCTTGTTTACTCCTCATTTATTGAACTTGCGGAATGGCAAAGCAACTACATTGTTGATGCCATCAAGCAGCTCGACAAGCGCAATATCGGGCAATTCAACCTTACCCGAGACGTTTCCGATGAATATAACCAACAGGTGCAATCACTTCTCGAAGGTACGGTTTGGAACAGCGGCGGCTGCAAAAGCTATTACCTCGGTGAGAATGGCCGAAATGTAGCGTCCTGGCCATGGACGGTACCAAAACTGGAGCGAAGGCTTTCCCAGTTTGACCTGATTACCTACCAGATCAGCAAGCGTGCAACGCACGAGGAAAGGCGACTGGCAGCCAACGGCTGACAGCAAAACCGAGCGCTAAAGGTGTCACGGGGAGTATAGCAGTGAGCGCACAGCTTTTTCTGCTCAACGGCATGTTACGCATTGCAGTGAAGCCAGCGGCACGCTACCTCGCTGTGCGTGCAGACAAGGTGCATCAGTACCGACCGATGGTGTGCAGAGCCGCTGGCTTGCTTGCCATGCCCGACCACATCCACATCGAACCCCTAGACGCTGACTCCTTTCAGGGAGAATGGCTGCATAGTCTCCGCGCCGTCAAAGTTGATGAAAGAGTTGTGCTGTACATTCCCGGCGGGGCTTTTTCCATTGGCTCACCGATCACCCACCGTGGCATCACCGCGCGACTTGCCCATTTCACCGGCTGCCGGGTACTGGCAGTGAACTACAGCAAGGCACCTGAACACCCCTACCCTGCGGCACTGCATGATGTACTGAACGCCTACCAGTGGCTGCTTGATCAGGGTGTCCCATCGAATAACGTGGTCATTGCCGGGGACTCCTCTGGCGGCAATCTGACTCTCGCCACCTTGCAGGCACTGCGCGACGCTAACAGCCCTCTGCCCGCCGCAGGAATCTGCCTCTCACCGTGGGCTGACTTGGCTGGAAATGGCGTTTCAATGCGCTTCAATCGTCGCCATGATGCTATGGTGCCCTATCGCCATATCAAAGATGCGGCCAGGAAATACGCTGGCCAGATACCACTTGATGATGCGCGGGTGTCGCCACTTTATGGCAACTTCAGTGGACTGCCACCTCTGCTGATTCACGCCGGAGACAAGGAGTTGTTGTTCAGTGATGCGACACGATTAGCCTCTCGCGCCCGCCGTGCAGGCGTAAATGTCGACATGAAAATCTGGCGTAACGCACCGCATGCATTCCAGCTTTTTGCCGGACTGGTGCCACAGAGCAACCATTCACTTCGGCAAATCAGCAGCTGGATACAACAGCTATAAACCAGCGGCGACCAGTTCGATCGCCGCCAGAGCAACCATTACTTCTTATCCAGCTCCACTACACCAAGTGATGTTCCATAAACGATGGCGCCATCCTCACCGACCTGGGTAGCGGCATAGAAGCTGTTGTATCGCAGACCCTTGCCAACAAATTTGGAAAAGGCGCTCTGGCCTCCGCGCCAGTCTATTCCTTCGATGGTCCAGCTTCCGTCGCGGGCACCAACGCAATAGAACATGTTGCTCGCTGCGCTCATGGTCGGAATACTGTTCGGACAACTTACCTGGCGGGTAGCCCAGGCAGGAGACAGGCTTTGTGTCGCTGGATGCCATTCAAACTTTTGCACGCCCCACGGTTGCACCAGACGGCGGCCGGAGATGGCGATCACGGCAAAGTTGTTGCTATTGGCAATCAGGTTGTCGATAAACTCAAAGCCGGTCACCAGTCTTGATGACAGATCCAGTTCCTGAGGGTAGTCATTGCTCACCACTACCACACCGTAACCGCGTACCAGCAGAGACTGCTCGCTCACAGTAGGCGGACAGGCAGTGCCACAGTTTGTGTTGTGGTTGTTATAGGTCACGGGAACCTGTGCGGCAATAGCGCCATTGTCACGACGGAACATCACTATATGTGCGGTGTTCTGGCCGTCGGAGATCACCACAAACTTGTCCATGCCACCATGGCCCATCAGTGAGGGTGTCGATCCTGATCCGGGTCCAAGACGACCAAGTGGCAAAGTGGCGCCCGGTGCAAAGTCATTCTTGTATTGGGTATTCCATGCGACGAACAGGGAACCACTCCACTGCACCCGGAACATACGGTCGGTGGTGACAACATAAATACCGCCCTCTTCATCGGTGGCAATGGAATTGGAGACAATCTGCGCGTTGGCGGATGGCGAACCATAGCTGGCACATTGATCCACCTTCCAGGCGTCCGACAGGCGAATCATCTGCAGCTGTTTGAAATCGCGCGACAACACCCCGACAGCACCATAGTTGGTCGCCAGAGCAATATAGCCGTCATAAGTCATGTTCATGCCGACTACGCGCTCGCTTTCTGGCACACACTGAACCGCCGGCAGGCTGGCGGCCTGATCCAGATGAAAGCGACGCAGCTCCTGAATGTCGGACAACCGATTGCCGGGTTGAGCGTCGGTGTAGGCAGCAACAATTTTTGCATCAACGGCGTAGAAAGTGTTGTCGTGACCCACCATGGCATAGGCGCCGCTGGTGGCATTAAAGGCGCGCTGTACGGTGGTCGGGCCACCCGGTTTGGTGATGGTGGCGATGGTTTTTATACCCGGACCGTTGGCCGCTACCTTGTATACGGTACCGACTGCCGAGCCCCAATAAACACGCAGGCCATCGTTGTAACGTGGAGACATCGCCAATGTGATGTTGCCAAGATCAGTGAACTCGAAATCTGCCGGATTGAGCAGGCCGGTATTCGGCAGATCAGCGTTGCTTGTCGGACCCGGTTCGGGGCTAGAGCCCTGAGCGTAAGAGTTGCGATGAGTCATCGGCCAGGGCGAGTCGGCCAGATAGTAATTGCGCGGCGGCTCTGTCAGCAGCGCATCTTCCTGCACCATTGGTGGCATCCGGTAGGCTCCGGAGCCATGAATCTGCAGGTTGCCGGTGTTCTGCACGGAAATGCCGTGGACATGAATGGTCTTACCCGCATGGTGATAGAGATCGGCGCTATTCAGGGCAATGCGAAAACGGTGTTGTCTTCCGCTGCTTTCACACGCGGTAGCCACCGCAGGTTCTGAACCGAGACTGGCTTTTGCCGCTTTCAGAAAGGTGCCGTTGCCCGCCGGACCGCCGACATAGACATGGACATCAAGAGAGCGATTGTCGCGAGTCTGGCAGGCCCAGCCATCAATAGTGTAGCTACCGGCATAATGGCGAACACCGTCGATGACACCTTTGACCTGACTGGTCGGTGTCTTGCTGCCAGAACCAAATAGCCAGCCAAACAAACTGGCAGATGCGATGGACGGACTACTTAATAGCAGGGCGATTGTAATGAGGGGTAAGGCGCGTCTTGTTTGCATGTTCGCTACTCTCTTGTTTTGTTGGTTTTCGCGAAATTCTGACGGCGCCACGGTAAGCCGAGCACACACTCGGATTCAACTCGGGTGCAGAGTAGTCCGAAGAGCTTATGAATAGGGATGGCAATTAAGACGTAGGGAAAAGATAGCGCGGTAACCACCACAGATACAGCACCATACCGAGCAGCTCCACCAGTGACTGCACCACAATCACCACTGCCACCACTTCCCAGCCTTGCGGAAGTGACAGTGCAAACGGCAACACCACAAAAGAGTTCCGCGTTCCCAGACTGAACGCCAGAGTGCGGCCCTGTATGGCAGGCAGTTTCATCCAGCGAGACAAGCCCCACGCTATCAGTGCTGCAAAAATGAGAAACGCCGTAAACAGTGGAACCAGTAGCGGCAACAGATTCATCGCCCCGCGCACAGCACTAATCTGAGTAGTTGCAATCAGGCACACCACCAACGCCAATAACGGCACTGGCCACCACCCAAGAGTATCGCGAATCGGTAGCCTTGCAGGCACCGCTTCCATCCAGCGCTCCGTCAGCGCCGCCGCCAACAGCGGTACAGTGACCACTACCAAGGCCGGCATTACATCCCGCCACGACAGCACAATCGCCATATCCAGCCCGGGAGCCATGAGCAAGTACAACGGCAATAACAGTAGCTGCAGCATCAGATTTAATGGCGTAACAGCAATCGCTCGCGGCGTATCGCCACCACCAAGCTGGGTAAAGGTAATGAACCAGTCAGTACAAGGCACCAGCAATACCAGCAGCACACCGAGACGCAGTGCCGGTTGATCGGGCAAAAATTGCATTAATCCCCAGACCAGCAACGGCACCAGAACAAAGTTGCCAAGCAGCAAAACGCTGACAAAGCGGCGATCAGCAAATGCCCGACGAATATGCAGCAAAGGCACCTGTACGAAGGTAACGTAGAGCAGCAGCATCAGTAGCGGCCAAAGCAACCATTCCAGCGCAGCGGGATTTGCGAGGGACGTGCCTAAAATCAGGCCGATACTGATGGCAAGCAGATAGACCCAGACCTGTTGACGCTCTAGCGTGATTCGCTCCATTAGCAGTCCGTTCTGCCTTGTCCGTTATGATGTTGCCGATAGGCCCGAGGCGATTGCCCGGTCCAGCGCCGGAAGGCGCGGCCAAAATTGGAAGGATCGCTGTAACCAAGCAAGCTGGCGATATCGTCCACAGAGCGCTGGCTATGGAGCAGGTACTCTACCGACAATCGGTGGCGCAACTGCTCGATCAGATTCTGGTAGCTGGTACCCGCCTGCTGCAAGCGCCGCCGCAGGGTACGGGTGGTGAGGTGCAATTCTGTCGACACTATTTCCAATGAATTTTCATCGTCCAAATGGCGCCGGGCAATCTCACGCACCCGGCTGACGATATCGCTGCTCTCCCCGGCCTGACGCAACTCTTCCTCGCAGCGCGCTGCCGCCAAGGCGGCCAGATTCGGATCAGCTGTGGTCAGCGGCATATCCAGCCAGGCAGCAGGAAACTGGACCTGCATCCAGGCGCTACCAAACTGCAGGTTAAGACCGGTTTTCCGGCGCCAGCCCTGATGGTGCTGCTGCTCCGGATAGGGCAGGCTCAAGGTGATCTGCTGCGCCAGCATCACACCGAACATTTGCTGGCCAATACCGAGGATCGATGTGATCACAGCGTCTGCCACCAGCTGGGTCAGGTCGCCAAGGTCGTAGCGTTCATCCAGCACCAGCGCGGCTTTATCACCGTCGCGCTCAATGCGGATATCAAACAGACTGGTACGGGTGCGCAGGAAACGCACCGCCAGGTCGAAGGCCTCGCCGAGCGTACGGCTCGACTGAAAGGCATAGCCGAGAAAACCATGGCTGCCGATATTCAGTGGCACGCCCAGCCGCACCCCAAGGTCCGGCGAGGGATCGATAGCCTGCACATTGCGCAGCAACCGCAAGGTGGCCGCCAATGACATGCGTCGGCCGGGCTCCTGCAGTTGTGCCCGGGAGAGCCCGGTACCTTCCAGCACACGCTCTTCACTCACCCCCTTTTCACCCTGAAGACGGCACAGCAGCTCACCGTAGTGAGCCAGCAGTACGCCTTCTGAGGGGACGGTAGCAACCGTCATGATGGCCTCCAATGACCGATTTATGGCTAAAGATAACCTTCTTGTCATAGCTACGACAAGTGACACTGAGCAATGTCACATTCATTCGCAGGAGGTCACGTGAACGCTGTCTCTGCCCCCGCTACCAATGTCCGCCGTCTGGCCGGTGCCAGCGTCGGTATCCCGCCGCGCCATCTGGATTTCCAGATTCCCGAAGCGCCGCGCTATTTCCTCGCCGACAATGCCACCGCCACCACTTTCATTGCCGTGCTGTCCGCATTTTTCCCGCCAGGCGAGCGCTTCTTCATGGAATCGGTGCGCCATTTCCGCAAGGACATTACCGATCCGGTACTGAAGGCCGAGGTCGCCGGCTTTATGGGGCAGGAAGCGATCCATGGACGTGAACACGAGCGCCTGAACGACCTGCTGATGGAGCAAGGCATCAACACCAAGGTGCCGGAAACAGCCGTCAAAATGGCGCTGAAAGTACTGGAACAGTTTTCGCCGAGTCAACAGCTTGCCTGCACCACCTTTATGGAACATTTCACCGCATTGGTCGGTGAGCAGCTGCTAACTGACAAGCGCTTCCAGGAAAGCTCCCACGGTGAAATGCTGCAATTGTGGCTGTGGCATGCCATGGAAGAACTTGAGCACAAGGCGGTGGCGTACGACGTTTACGAGACCATCGGCAATAGCCGCGCTGAACGAATTCTCGCCTTCCCTCTGGTGGCCATTGTCATGCTGCCCGCCGTATTTGGCAGCTGGGGCTACCTGCTGGCAAAGGAAGGCAAGCTGTTTGACCGCAAGGATCTGCGCAAGGGTCTTGATCTGATCCTCGGCGGCAAGCGCGGTCTGATCAGTCGTATTCTGCCAAAAATGGGGCTGTTTGCTCGCAAGGATTATCACCCGAACAAAAAGGACACCAAAGCACTGGAAGCAGAATGGCGCGAAAAGCTGTTTGGCGAGAACGGCACCTTACGTGATCAGGTCAGCAACCTGCAATCACTGATGCACTGAAAAATCGCTCCGGGGGAGC
Source organism: Alcanivoracaceae bacterium (assembly GCA_046292765.1). Classification (GTDB taxonomy): domain Bacteria; phylum Pseudomonadota; class Gammaproteobacteria; order Pseudomonadales; family Alcanivoracaceae; genus PGZG01. The sequence goes on from JBKBQA010000005.1 coordinate 179,525, forward strand.
GTCACAGTTTGCGCTTCACCATACGGGTTCAACAGCACGCTGTTGGACCCCTTTTTTGAGGAAGAGACAATGCCGGTTGCAGGCCCGTTTATCGCCACGCCGCTACAGGATCACATTCCCGGCGAACTTGATGCGTTAGTGCAACGCACCAGCGGCAAAATTACCGACCGGGACAAGAAGCTGGGCATCGGGCTGCTTATCGACGCCTACTGTGATGTGGTCGACCACACCCTGATTGGTTTGCTGGATGAAATCGGCCGGACCCATGACTCAGCACAGCTCAGCCATGCCCGCCGGGTGGCAGATGACGTCAAAGACAAGGCACGCCACTACGTCGGCTGGGCCGGCGGGCTGATCGCCAGCCACCGGCTGCCGCCGGTCATCCATCACTTTAATGGCCTGGTACATGAAATTGATCTGGGTAACGGTGATCGCTCCCATGCCATCCTGCCCGTTTCTGCGCCGCTGGCATCGCGGGCGGATCAGGTGCTGGTCACCCTCCGCGATGGCAGCGCCAAAGATCTTCAGGAAGGCATTCGGCTGCTCACCACCATTGTCGACGAACTGATGATTCCGCTCGCCATTGAGCCGAAGAACCTTCTCGACTTCAACTTCCTCGTCAGCAAACCGCTTGATGGCGCTATTGGTCTGGTGCGCACCCTGATCCATCGGATGCTGATGCGGTTTGGTGATCAGCTAACACCGGAGCTATACCCCGTGGTAGCTCTACATCTGGAGAAATTCCTGATTCTGGAGCACCGCAAAAGCGCCGCGTAAAGCGGCGCATTTCACTATGTCAAAACACTTCAGAACGGCAACGGACAGCCCATTCCGCCAAAGTTCTTTTTCACCTGATTAACGCAGAAGCTACGAGTAACACCAAACGGGTCAGATGGCATCGACTGGCACAGGCGGTGCGCGGCATAGGCCTTGGCGCAGGCCGGCGCGACGCCCTCTTTATCTGCTCCCACGGGAGCGTTGCCAGAACTTCCCGCTCCACTGACCGCACTGGCCAGAGCCTGCTGCTCCGCCTTCGCCTCTCTGGCCTGCTCTTCTATAAGAACCGCAATCCGATCTCTGTATACCCCGGGCTTCCCGGCCTCGTTCTGATCCACTTCCTCGCAGCGGTATGGCCCGGTCACCCGGAAATACTCCACACGCTCATGACTGCGATAGCATTCAAACAGAAATTCGTCTGCCACCGCACTGGCATCCCTGACGTTCCACTGCGCCCGCTTCACCGCACCATCAAGAAGATTATTTCGCAGCGGCAGCATCCGACCCTCTGGATACCACTCGTATGAATACAGATCACCACCCTGCTCCTGCATAATGTAAAGGCCGTTGGCGAACAGCAGGCCAATCTGGCCACGCTGCATGCTGACAAGCTGTTTCGTGCCCGGCGCCGCCCCATGAAAATTCATCACGTGATGGGGAACATCTGAATGCTGCGAACCGGGATAAGTCCCTCGGGACACCATCCGGTCGGCAACAGGGAATTCATCAAGGCCAGTCGCGATTCTGTCGATAACATAGCGCTGGCGAAAATGAATCGGGGAGTATTTGTCGAGCCAATAGGCGTAGCGATAATCGGACTCAATGTATAGCGGGAAGCGGAAATCGGCAGACAGCGCCAGGGCATGAATTCGCTCCGGCATGATCACATCCCTGTTGATATAGGAGGGCAGCATTGCGCAACCCGCATCATCTGAATAGACCACGATCTTGCCGAGCTTGATATCCTGCCTGACTGCCGGCATCGCCATGCGGAATTTCTGCGTCACATGCTTATCGGATGGAACAATCATTTTCCAGGCAAGATTATTGTCCAACGCGCACTTGCGCAATTCGCGGGGACGCTGGATGCCGCCGTCAGTCAACGATGATCTACTGACAAACAGAGGATGAAGTTTGGCAATATCGACAAGGGTCTGATCCGGCCACTCGTCAACAGGATATACCACCAGTTCCTGCTGCCTGGCACTTGCCCAGGAACATAGTAAAAGCACAAATAAAAAGGTCGCCAGTGCTGACACATTGAGCATGCCTATCCCCGATATCCTGTTAACGGAGACAGGTTACAGACAGCCTCTTGCGCCAACAACCCCGCGGATGCCAATACTTTGCTGCCTTGACTCAAGCCTTCGGCGTCGAGCGCTCGATAATGGCGGTACAATCGATGCCGCGTGGCAAAGCACCATAATTGTGGTGCCCAACGCCACTCAGACGGGATGCGCAGAAGCCTTCAGCGATAGCCTGCGGCGCATGCTGCACCAGCAATGCACCCTGCAACGCCAATGCCATGCGGTCGACCACATCACGGGCACGGTATTCCAGATCCGACAGATCAGTAAACTCGGATTTTAGCCCCTTCACATGCCGGTCAAGATGACTGTTACCGCCCTTCGCGCGGTCCACTTCGGCAAAGAACGCATCGACCACCGCCGGGGTTTTTTCCATGGCACGCAACACATCCAGACACTGGACGTTGCCGCTACCTTCCCAGATGGCGTTGACCGGGGCTTCACGGTAAAGGCGCGGCATCATGCTGTCTTCCATCACGCCGCTGCCACCAATGCATTCCATCGCTTCGTAGGTGAAGTTGGGGGCACGTTTGCAGATCCAGTATTTACCGACCGCCACGCCAAGCCGCATTAGCAGGGATTCATGTTCATCGTCGAGACTGTCTAGCGCGCGCGCCATGCGCATGCCGGTCACCAGCGCCGCCTCGCTTTCAATGGCCATGTCCGCCAGCACGTTCTGCATCAGCGGTTGCTGATTAAGCGCATTGCCAAAGGCATGGCGGATAGAGGTGTGGTGCAGGGCCTGTGATGCTGCCATGCGCATGGTCGCGGCGGAGCCGATCATGCAATCAAAACGGGTCAGGCTGACCATTTCAATAATGGTGCGCACACCCCGTCCTTCTTCGCCCACCAGCCAACCCATGGCGCCGCGGAACTCGATTTCGCTGGACGCATTGGAGGCATTGCTGAGCTTTTTCTTCAGGCGCAATACCTGCAGCGGGTTCTTGCTGCCATCCGGGCGCCAGCGTGGCACCAGAAAGCAGCCCAATCCGGCTTCGGTTTGCGCCAGCACCAGAAATGCATCACACATCGGCGCCGACAGGAAAAACTTGTGGCCAACCAGCTCATAGACTTCACCAGCACCGCGGCCACCAACCGGATAGGCACGGGTGCTATTGGCACGCACATCAGAGCCACCCTGCTTTTCGGTCATGCCCATACCGATGGTAACGCCCTGCTTCTGGCCGTCCGGCACATTGCGCGGATCATAAACACGGGAGGTAATTTTCGGCTCCCAGTACTCGGCCAGCGACGGGGTGGTACGGATCGACGGAATTGCCGCAAAAGTCATGGTGATGGGACAGCCATGGCCGGCCTCGACTTGCGATTGCATATAGGTGTGCGCGGCCCGGGCCACATGGGCACCAGATTTGGGATCCGTCCACGGCGAAGCATGCAGCCCATTTTCAATCGCCGTCTGCATCAGGGCATGGTAGCTGCCGTGATACTTGACCAGATCAACCCGGTTGCCGAAGCGATCATGGGTGTCATATTCCGGGGTGTATTTGTTGGCCAGAAACCCCAACTCCAGATAGTCCGCCTTGCCGGCAAGCTCACCGAATGCCGTCAACGCGGGCTTTGCCCACCCTGCGCCTTCGCGTTCGACGGCCTGCTGCAACACACGATCCTCGCCGAACAGATTGTAGTCTTGCAGTTCCCGCGAAACGTTCTCCACCTCGTGGGTGGTGGCCATAAACAGGCTGCTCTGCTGCTCTTGCTTTGATGCGCTCATGCTCGCTCTCCGGCGGAGGACACCATGGCGAGAACGTCCCGGTACCCCGGTGGCTCCGGAACCACCTGCTTGTCCCGTAGCAACTGATGCATCGCCTTGAGACGAAACCAGGGCACGGACGCCATGACGTGATGCTCGATATGAAAATGCACCCGCAGCGGCGCCACAAAGGCACGCGCCAGCCAACCGGCACGAGTGGTGCGAGTATTGCGGAACATGTCGCTGCTGCGCTCGGTGCAGGCGTGTTCCGCCAGCGAGCGGATACGCAGAAAGAATGGAAATGGCGTGACATAGGCCAGCACCCAGAACAGGTACAACCAGCCGTATCCAGCCAGCGCCAGCAGCGAAAACAGCACCGCATTAGTGATCAACATCGGCACCATGTTACGCAACAACATGCCGACATGGTGATGCCAGCGCTTGCCCTCGCGCGGCAGCCAAACGACATCGTTGGCCACCGTCCACTTTAGCAAGCCGGCGTCTTGCAGCACTCGACCGAACAGGAACTTGATGCCGGTCAAGCCGAGCAGATCCCGAGCGAGTTTGCGTAGCAGCGATGCCCGGGTGGTCGGAAATGGCGCAATCAGGGAAATATCGCTGTCTTGATCGGTGCCCGTGCGGGTGTGATGAATCAGATGATGAGCGCGGTACTTGTGCAGATCATTCCAGATCGGACGCGCGCAGAGCCAGTCACTGAGCACATCATTCAGCCAGCGAGTCTTGAACAGGGTGCCATGGGAAGCATCATGCATCAGGATGGCAAGGCACAGCTGGCGACCGGCGATCACCGCCATGCCCAGCATGAACACTGGTACAGCAAGCCACAGTGCCTGACTGCTGGCCCAGGCCATGGCAGCAAAGGTCAGCACAATAATGCTCCAGGTCGATGCCACCGCCCAGGCGCCCATCAGATCCGACCTCGCCGTTAGCGCACGAATCTCTTCTCGGCTGAAAATATCGGTCACCTTCTGCCGGGTAACGGTGCTATGGGCAAATACCTGTTCGTTATCAATTTTTGTCAGGGCATTCATGGTGTCACCTTATTGCAGGGTGGCGGGGCGATTTGCCGTAAACGCCTCGCTACCGTGTGTTTGGGCATTCTTTAACTGATACAGCCGTTGCCAGATGGCGTAACCGGCGCGGTCAAACTGCTTCACCGTCTGGATAAAGGCATGCCGGGCATCCGCATCCACCAGCGGCGCCGGTAGCAACGGATCAAACACGATATGACGGATGGCACGGCCACCCAGCAGAAAGGATTCCCGTGCTGCGTCCTCGGGCTCCAGCTGGTCCGCGTTGTCGAGCCAACGGTTCAGTGCCTCATGCTGACGCTGATACAACTGATTCAATGCAGCGCCGTCCCAGAGTGTCGGCAGGCGCGTGGTGCGCGTGTGATCAAAGCCGCTGGCCAGAAACACCGGCGCTTCACTTTCCAGCCCCAGTGCATACAGGCGCGGTCGTACCGCTTCGACCCCGCCCGCCAGATTATCCGGGCGCACGAAGCAGTCCTTGTCGAGTTCGCGAAAACCGAGCATGTCCAATACCCGCTCGCGCCGGCGCAAAGCAGTGCGATCAGTGCGCCCGAGAGCTCCGGTTAGCACGGCAATATAGTGTCCGCTCCAGCCTCCCAACCGCGACTCGGCCTCACGCCAGGTGGCCACGTCCCCGGCAAGCGCGGTGGCGGCCTCGCCGAGTTGATAGCTGCCGCGCTCTGCGGAGGCAATCAGACCACTGGCCGACAACCGCGCCAGCGCCACTCTGGCACTGTTTTCGGATATCCCGAACAGGTCACAGGCCGCCACCACCTGACGACTGCTGAGCGGCTGGTCACCCTCAGCGAGTAACAAGCCCATAATGATCCGACGGGCGTTCGGCGCCCCTTCCTGTTTCATGTCTTTTCCTCCCTCATGGCAGACATTTATTACATAACATCCCGCAATCTGTTGACACAATGAAACATTACCCATAATGTCAAAGTCAATACATATAAGTAATTAACAGACCGGAGCTCACCATGACTGCCCCGCTGGTCCTGATTGACCGCCAGCCGCCGCTGGTTCGCATCACTATCAACCGTCCCGAGGCCCGCAATGCCGTCAACGGCCCCACGGCGCTCGCACTGGCGGATGCGTTTAGGGCTTTCGAAGCCGACGAGGAGCTGAGCGTTGCCATCCTCAGCGGCACCGGGGAGCACTTCTGCGCCGGCGCCGACCTCAAAGCCGTGGCCAGCGGCAGCGGCGCCAATCGTATTGCCGAGGACGGCGATGGCCCTATGGGGCCGACCCGAATGCAGCTGTCAAAGCCTGTGATTGCAGCGGTGTCTGGCTACTGTGTTGCCGGCGGCATCGAATTGGCCGCCTGGTGCGACCTGCGGGTGGCGGATGACAGCGCCGTATTCGGCGTATTCTGCCGCCGCTTCGGGGTGCCGCTGATTGATGGCGGCACGGTGCGATTGCCCAGACTGATCGGCATGAGTCGCGCTCTGGATCTGATCCTGACTGGCCGCCCGGTGGACGCGCAGGAAGCCCTGCAGATGGGACTCGCCAATCGGGTGGTCGCCGTTGGCGAACTGGCTGCTGCCGCCGAAGCGCTGGCCCTGCAACTGGCCGCTTTTCCACAGCAATGCCTGCGCGGCGATCGGCAAAGTGTCTGGCAACAATGGGGCATGGACGAGGCCGACGCCATCAGCAACGAATTCCGCCATGGCCTCGCCACCCTGCAATCCGGCGAAACCGTTAGCGGCGCCAGTCGATTCCGTGACGGCGTAGGTCGCCACGGTGATTTTTCCGATCAGTAACCGCAAAGGACAAAACCATGGAAACCCTCAATACCATGACCTACCAGGTCACCGGCCGCATTGCCCGCATTGCCCTGAATCGCCCCGCACGCGGTAACGGTATCACCATGGACATGCCGCGGGAGCTGGCCGCCTGTGTCGAGCGCGCCGATCTTGATCCGGCGGTGCATGTAATCGCTCTGAGTGGCAATGGCAGCGGCTTTTGTGGTGGCTATGATCTGGTCGACAGTGCCGAAAAACTGGCCTTCGATCATCACAGCAGCAGCTTCCCGCCCGGCTCGCCAGTGGACCCGCGGGTGCAGATGCAAAATCACATTCCCGGCCAGACCTGGGACCCGATGCTCGATTACGCCGGCATGAGCCGCAACGTCAAAGGCTTCATGAGCCTGTTCCATGCCAACAAACCGGTGGTGTGTAAGGTTCATGGCTTCTGTGTCGCCGGCGGTACAGACATGGCGCTCTGCTCCGATCTGCTGGTAATCGCAGAGGACGCCAAGATCGGCTACCCGCCGGCGCGCGTCTGGGGCTGCCCCACCACCTCGATCTGGTTTCACCGCATTGGTCTGGAAAAAGCCAAACGGCTGCTGTTCACCGGCGACTGCCTGTCCGGCCGCGAGGCTCGGGAATGGGGACTGGCGTCCGAGTGCGCCCCCGCCGACCAGCTCGATCAACGTTTTGAGGCCCTGCTGGAAAGGATCGCCATGATGCCCGTCAACCAGCTGATCATGATGAAGCTGCTACTCAATCAGTCAGTGATGCAGCAAGGCCTGCACACCACCCAGATCCTCGGCACCGTGTTCGATGGCATCACTCGCCACACCCGTGAAGGCTTTGCCTTCCAGCAGCGGGCAGCAGAAGCCGGCTTCAAACAGGCGGTGCGAGAACGGGACGAACCGTTCGGCGACTATGGCCTGGACCGGTTCCGCTCCTGAGCACTCCACCGGGCCCACTTTTCCGCAGGCTGGCATGAATGGAAACTGGCGCATTCATGCCAACCTGCTAAGATTCGCCCCATGACTGCAACCAAGAAACCCAATCCGCTTACCGTACTGCGCCAGCTTGGCAAACGCGTCCTGCCGTCCGACAGGAAGCCTTCCAAGGCGCACGAGTACACCATTGACGAGCTGGCCCGCGAAGCGGCCACCACGGTTCGTAATGTCCGCGCCTATCAGGACCGCGGTCTGTTGCCGCCACCGGAAAAGCGTGGCCGCACCGGCATCTATTCCGATGTCCATCTGGCTCGACTGCGTATCATCAGCAAGCTGCTCGAGCGCGGCTACACCATTGCCAACATCAAAGACCTGCTCTCCGCTTGGGAACAGGGCCGGGACCTCAACGACATCCTCGGGCTGGAAGTGGCCGTCACCAGCCCCTGGGCGGAAGAAGCTGCATCCTATATCGATTATGAGGATCTGCTGAACTGGTTTGGTGATCAGATCACCCCGGAAGTGCTGCAGAAAATCATCGCTCTGGATTACGCCCGCCCGGAAGGCGACCGCCTGCGGGTGCCGAGCCCGCGCATTCTGAATGCGGGCCGTGAACTGGCGGCGGCAGGTATTCCACTGGAATCCCTGCTTGATGAAGTTAGTTCGGTGCGCGGCCAGGTGGACATGATTGCCGACGGCTTTGTGCGTCTGGTCGTCACGCACCTGATCGACGCCAAGTATGGAGAACGTGGCCTGCCAGAGGGTCAGGACGTGGCCAGTCTGGCGGAGTTCATTACCCGCGTGAGACCGATTGCCGATATGGTGGTAAGCGCAGAGCTGGCCCGTATCCTCGACAAGGCCATCAACAAGGTGCTGATGGATCGCCTTGCCAATGTGTTGGAACATCTGGAAACCCAGACGCCCGGCTAATGTTTTGACAAAAAAAGCCGCCTTTTCAGGCGGCTTTTTATTGTGAGCTGATTACTTCTTCAGACTATCGCGGATCTCTCTTAGCAACAGCACATCCTCCGGTGGCACCGCCGGAGCCGGGGGCGGAGCCTGCTCCTCCTGCCGCTTGAGCCGGTTAATGCTTTTCACCAGCATGAACACAGCGAAGGCGACAATCACGAAGCTGACCAGATTGTTGATAAAGATCCCGTAGTTGATGGTCACTGCCCCCGCCGCCGTCGCATCCGCCAGGGTGACAAAGTCGCCACCACCACGCAGCACCAAAAACAGGTCGGTAAAATCCACACCACCAAGCAGCAAACCGATCGGAGGCATAATCACATCCGCCACCAGACTCTTGACGATGGTACCGAAGGCCCCGCCAATAATGATGCCGACTGCCATATCGACCACATTGCCCTTGACAGCAAACTCCCTGAACTCCGTAACCATTCCCATAACCCTTGTCTCCCGGAACCCTGATCGAGACCACCCCGACCCTTGTGACGAGAGTAGGCGCAAAATCAGCAAACGGAAATCCCCCGCAAGGGAGTACGAGAGACAGGCTGGTTCAAATCCCCGATGTTTGGGCAGAAAAAAACCCGGCTCTTGCGAGCCGGGTTTTCTTGTTGGCGTCCCCTAGGGGATGACTACGCGCCTTCGGCGCTTGCCCTGCGGGCCGTCAGCGCTACGCGCCGACGTTCTGCGGCGCAGACGCGCCTGGTCAAACCCCAATAAGGCTGGTTCAAATCCCCGATGTTTGGGCAGAAAAAAACCCGGCTCTTGCGAGCCGGGTTTTCTTGTTGGCGTCCCCTAGGGGATTCGAACCCCTGTTACCGCCGTGAAAGGGCGGTGTCCTGGGCCTCTAGACGAAGGGGACGTAAACCTTCACGAAGCTGTACTGCAAAGTACCCAGGTATTTGGTGGAGCCAGGCGGGATCGAACCGCCGACCTCTACAATGCCATTGTAGCGCTCTCCCAGCTGAGCTATGACCCCGTAATGCTGGCACCGGGCTGACGCCCTGTGTGAGGCGCGCATTGTAGCAGTGATCGGGGGGCTGTCAAGCTCGCCTCGGCCCGATCGATCACTCCGTATCCGCGGTCAGAAGCGGCAAGCCCTGCTCTATCCGTTGCCAGTTCTTTTCCAGCTTTTTGGCCTGTTTTTTCGACACGCCACCTAGCACCTCGATGGCCTGACGGAGCCGGGCGCGGGACAGATCCGAACCAATCATGGCCATGCTGTCGACCACCGAAAAACTGGCCGTCGTGCCGGCGATCGCCACGAACACAGGATGAAGCAAATCTTTGACCTTGACGCCGACGGCGGTGGCAATTCGCTGCGCCTCGGCGAAGATCGCATCGCGATGCCACTCGCGCAGGCCCTCCAGAGCCCAGAGCAGGTATTGAAGCCATTCACGCATGTCCTCATGGCTGAACTTGCCATGATCAAACGCCGATGCAGAGACTGACGGCAGACCGCTAAAACAGAAGGCACCCCGTTCCGCCACCTGGCTAAGAGTTTCAACCCGGCTCTTCAGATGCGGCAGCACCTGCAGAACGAACTCACGATTGAACGCCCAATCCATCAGTGCGCCAAGAAACGCCTCATCATCGAGTTCACGCAACCACAGGCCGTTGAGCCAGGCCAGCTTTTCAACATCGAACACCGGGCCACCAAGTGATACCCGCTTGAGGTCGAACTGGCCGATCATCTCATCGAGGTTGAACTTCTCGCGCTCGTCCGGCATCGACCAGCCCATGCGACCAAGATAATTAACCAGCGCACCGGGCAGATACCCCATGCGGCGATAGAAATTGATGCTGGTGGGGTTCTTGCGCTTGGACAGTTTCGACTTGTCCGGATTACGCAACAGCGGCATGTGGCAGAGCACCGGCATCTGCCAACCGAAGTATTCGTAGAGCAGCTTGTGTTTCGGCGCCGAGTTAATCCACTCCTCGCCACGAATGACATGGCTGATTTCCATCAGGTGATCATCTACCACATTGGCCAGATGGTAGGTCGGCATACCATCTGATTTGAGCAGGATCTGGGCATCGACCTGGCCCCAGTCCAGCTCCAGCAACCCGCGCAGCATGTCATGAATTTCGCAGCGTCCCTGCTCGGGCACCCGCATACGAATCACATAGGGGGCCCCGGCAGCCTGACGGCGGGCCATTTCTTCGGCGGGTAACTCAAGGTCTGAGGGCTTGAGCGCTCGCTGGATCTCGCGAGCCTTGAGGTCCTCACGCAGGGCATCGAGCTCTTCGCTGGTACGGTAGCAACGGAAAGCATGGCCCTTCTCTACCAGTTGCTCTGCGTACTGGCGATAGATGTCACCGCGCTCGCTCTGGCGGTAAGGCGCATGGGGGCCACCCACATCCGGGCCCTCATCCCAGTTCAACCCCAGCCAGCGCAGGGAGTCGAGAATCATCTGCTCGGACTCGGCAGTGGAACGGGTCTGGTCGGTATCCTCGATGCGGAGGATAAACTGGCCGCCGTGCTGACGCGCAAAACACAGATTGAACAGTGCGATGTAGGCGGTGCCCACATGCGGATCACCGGTGGGCGACGGGGCAACCCGGGTACGAACGGTCATGATCACTCCTGCAACGGAATCGGACAGCCAGATCTGATGGCTGTGCTGGAAGCGGCGCATTATACGCGCTTGCAGCCATCATGGCGTTCCCGTCACGGCGGGATTTGCTACAGTCTCATGACAGCCATTTTGTTCAAGGAGTCCCCATGACCCGATTTGCCCTGGCCCTGCTGACTGCGCTGGCCGCCCCCGCATCCCTCGCCGCCGGCCCGGCCCCGGCCCCGGAGGGTGCCGCCCTCTACTTCATTACCCCGCAGCATGGCGACACGGTGACCGCCCCAGTGAAAATCCGCTTTGGTTTGCGCGGCATGGGAGTGGCGCCTGCGGGTGTCAATCACCCCCACACCGGCCATCATCATCTGCTGGTCAATCTGGATGCCCTGCCGCCGATGGATCAGCCGTTGCCAGCCAGCGACCAGATCATCCACTTTGGCGGCGGTCAGACGGAGGCCACGCTCGATCTGCCGCCGGGCGAGCACCGCCTGCAGTTACTGCTTGGCGATCATTTCCATATCCCACACCTACCTCCGTTGCTGTCGGAGCCAATCACCATCCGGGTAAAGTAATTCGGCAGACAAAAAAAACGCCGGCATCGCCGGCGTTTTTTATATCGAAATCAGATCAGGCCGCGTTGACCTGCACCCGAGCCAGATCGACGTTATAAGCACCCGCCTTGAGACATCCGGCAATAGTCAGCGGCTGACCGAAATCGTCGCGCTCGACCTGAAGCAGATCGACAACCTGCGGCATCGACAGATGACGTTTATCGTGGTCGAGCAGCACCATAACCTGCGGACGCAGTCGTCGGGTGGGGTTCTGTGCAATCACTACACCTACCTCCCGGCTTGAGAGCTCCACCAAGGTACCGGTGGGATAAACGCCGATCGCCTGAATGAACTGTTCCACCAGCGCGCTCTGGAAGCCCTTGTCACGCTGGTCGTACAGCACCGACACGGCCTCGGTGGAGGTCACCGGCTCCGCAAACGGACGCGGGCTGGTGATGGCATCGTAGGTATCAACGATGCCGGCGATACGGGCCAGCAACGGGATCTGGTTGCCACTCAACCCGTGCGGATAGCCGCTACCATCGTGACGTTCGTGGTGATACTGCACCACCCCGAGAATCTGGTCGTTGATGCCATCGCAGGCCTCGAGGATATCCAGACTGTGGAGTACATGCTGGCGCAGCTCAGATTGCTGGTCACGGCTCAGAACCGTTTCCGGGCGCGTCACAACCTCGCGCGGCAGCCTTGCCAGGCCAATATCCATCAACAGGGAACCGGTAGCGAGGTTATGCAGCACATCTTCCGGCAGCCCGATATGGCGACCAAACACGGCGGCAAGAATCGACGAGCGTACGCTATGGCTGTAGCTGTAGGAGTCTTTATCTTTCAGACGCGCCAGCCAGACCATGGCGTCGGGGTTCCGCACCACGCTCTGGACCACCACTGCCGCGGCCTTTTTCGCCACCGGCAAGCTCAGTGTCTTGCTCTCGCGGGCCTGACCGATCAGATGCAGCATGGCGCGACTGATTTCACGATGGTAGGGAGCAGCCGTCGCCACCTCACGCTTGAGCGGCTGACTGGCGGCGTAACGCTTCGGAGTAAACTTGCCGAGGTTACCGCGGACCTGTTCCTGAGCCTCGGATTGCGGGCGCACGGCAGGTCGAGCCAGCGCATGGGGGGCGAGCGCCGGGTTCACCGTACTGCGGCGAATGTCGATATGGACAAACTTGCACCATACCCTAAGACGCTCGATGTCATCCTGGGAGCGAATGTGGAAGCCCTGCAAGGGGAATGGCGTCTCAATCCACGGACGATCCAGCTGCGACACATACATGCCGATCTGGAGATCCGGGGTGGCGACTTTTTCAACCTTGACGGCCATATCAAAACCCTTTGCGGAATACTTAGACTAACTTGATGATAGTCTCTACTACTTTAGTGCTAACCATGCGGTATTATTTCACTTGTATGGTGTGATGCGTATCACAAATGACGTAAATCCGCCCTTTTTGCCGATAAACGGCACTCTGGCAGCCCTCCTTTAGCGGAAACGGCAGCCCTGCCGCAATTTCCCAGCGCCCGAGAGCCCATGCCACAGGGAGATTCAGCCCCCGCCGGGCGCACGAAGCCATAGCAGGCGGCCGCATCCCGGGGCCAGTGCCTCAAGCTCGACACAGGCCACCGCGCCCACCGCAAAGCCGTAACGCTGGCCATCGGTCAGGGCGCCGCAGAGCAGGTCGACAAACGGCATATGACTGACCAGCATCCAGCCATCGGCCGCCCCCATACGATCCAGCGCCGCCAGCGCCCTGACAGGGTCACCATCCGGGGTAATCATATCCAGCTCGGTCCGGGCGACCCCGGGATAGCGATTGGCAATGATGTCCGCGGTCTGCTGCGCCCGCACGTAGGGGCTGCTCACCAGTCGGGTGGGACGCAGCCCGGTATCGGCAAGCGCTCTCCAGAGCGCATCCACCTCGTCCCGTCCACGGGGCGTCAGAGCGCGCGCCTCGTCGGTGGTAATCTGCCGCTCCGCTTCACCATGGCGGACGATATACAGTCGCATTCAACCCTCTCCGGCAACGGCAAACTCAACGTCATGGTTGTGCTCACCGCCCATCAGGGCAGCGATCACCGTCTGCATCGGCTTGCCCGCAAACAGTATCTGCTGCAGGCCCATGGCGATCGGCATGTAGACGCCCAGTTCCGCCGCTTTCTCCGCGACCAGCCGGACCGTGTTCACCCCTTCAGCCGTCTGACCCAACTCTGCCACGGCCTGTTCCACCGATTTGCCCTGACCAATGGCATGACCAACACGATAGTTGCGCGACAGCGGGGATGTGCAGGTAACGATGAGGTCGCCGACACCAGCGAGGCCGAGGAAGGTGAGCGGATTGGCACCAAGACGCACAGCAAACCGACTCATCTCGGCCAGACTGCGGGTGATCAGAAAAGCGCTGCTGTTCTCGCCAACCCCGATCGCCGCCGCCATGCCGGTGGCGATGGCATAAATATTCTTGAGGGCGCCGGCCAGCTCGACGCCGAACCGGTCATGATTATCGTACACACGAAAATAGCTGCAGCTCATGGCGTTCTGTATGCGCTGGCACAGCTCCGCATCCTCGCTCGCAATCACCGTGCCGGAGAAACGCTTCTCGACCACTTCCCGGGCCAGATTGGGCCCGCTGAGTACGCCGACCCTGGCCTGTGGCCAGTCCCGCTCCAGCAGTTGGCTCATCAGCAGAAAGCCGTCGGCGTGAATGCCTTTGGTACAACTCACTACGATGGTGCCGGCGGCGATGTGCTCGCGCGCCTGCGGCAAAACATCCGCAAAAGCCTTGCTGGGCAGCGCCACGAACACCAGAGTGGCCCCGTCCAGTGCCTCCTCCAGGGATTCAGTGGCCTTGAGCCCTTCCGGCAGCGACTTGCCAGGCAGGTAGCGCGTGTTCTCCCCCTGCTCGTTGATGGCCGCTACCGTCTCCGGATCACGCACCCAGAGTCTGGCATCGTGGCCTTTCTCAGCAAGAATCGTCGCCATGGCGGTGCCAAAACTGCCGCCACCGAGGATGGCCGCCACTTCACGGGACACGGTCATGTTCAGTCAACTCTCCGAAAATGATAAGGGGCTTGCAATTCAGCGCCCGCAAACGTCATTTAGTGCATCAGTCAGGGTCGGGAAACGGAACGGGTAACCCTGCGCTTCCAGCCGGGCGGGAAGCACCCGCTGGCCACCGAGCAGCAGCACCGACATTTCGCCCAGCGCCAGCTTGAGCGGCAACGCCGGCGCCACCAGCCACGCGGAGCGCCGACATTTCTCCGCCAGCGCCTCGTGGAAGCGGGCATAGGTCACCGGCTGCGGCGCCACGGCGTTATACACCCCTTCTGCGGCCTTGTTCTCAAGGCAGTTGACCAGCACCGTGACCAGATCATCAAGGTGAATCCAGGACAGCCACTGCTGACCGCTCCCCAACCGGGCGCCGAGACCAAGCCGGTAAACCGGCAGCAACCGCGCCAGCATGCCGCCCTTGCCCAGCACCACCCCGATACGAAGGATGCAGACTCGCAAACCGCGACGACCGACATCGCGGGCAGCCTTCTCCCACGCATCACACAGCAGGTAGGTGAAATCGCGCCGCATGGCCGGCGTGGCCTCGGTCAGTTCTGACGAGCCCGCGTCACCGTAGAACCCCACTGCCGAGCCGTTTACCAGCACCGCCGGTTTGCGTTTCAGTCGGTCCACCAGAACACCGAGCGCCTCGGTGACGCCAATGCGGCTATCGAGCAACGCCTGCTTGCGCGCCTTGCTCCAGCGACGATCAGCAATGCCCTCGCCGGCCAGATTGATAATACCGTCGATAACCTCATCGTCGGCAATGTCCTCGAGCCGACTGATCACGCGGACGTTTTCCGGCAACACCTTGACGGCCTTGCGCGGTGAGCGGCTGAGCACCACCAGATCATGGCCACGGGAGACCAGCTCGGCGCACAGCGGACCACCGATAAATCCGGTTCCGCCCGTTACCAGAACTTTCATCGACGCACCTCCACCAGTGACACCACATCGGAAGGTGCGTAGAAATACTCCAGCGTACCGGCGCCGGCACGCACGCTCAGCGTCAGCTGGCGCGGTGTGACGTCAGTCAGTACACCGGTGCGCACTCTGGTATCACGACTGGTGATGGTGACCTCCCTGCCACGCAGCGCGGCATAGGCCTCCACATCGCTGCCAACGGCCTCCACGGGGGGGGGCGCGGCATCAGCGACATCCGCTGCCGGAGCCGGGGTCGGCGCCACTGCCTCCACCGCAACCTCTTCGACGATGGTCGCGGACGGGGTGTACCCCGCCAACAGCACCCGCTGCCCCGACTGCAACACGAGATGGCTGAGCTCCGCTTCAGCGAATGAAAACTCTACCGTGCCACCACCGACGATAGACTCGATGATCAGCCGACTGCGGCGCAATCCGCGCAGGATACCCTCTCGATTACGGCCATCACGCTGGTGGATGACAGCCTGCTGTCCACTCAGGGTATCGAGTTGGTCAAATGTCATGGTTACCGGCGGAGGAACAACCACTGCCGGCGGCTGGCGGGACGTCTGGCCACTAGGCACCACCAGTCGCAGCCCAGGCGCTTCCGCCTCGCGAAGCACCCGGGTTTGCATACCACCTGGCTTGACTGACCAGCCGATATCCGTGCGGTCAAACCTCAGCACGCGCTCCTCAACCCGGCCGTTGACCAGCTCCACCTCAGCGGCACTGACACCGCCGCTCTCGCTAAACAGCAAGCGGGTGTCACGGAACTGCATGCTGCGAACGGTATTCTCGGGGAACTGCGTCTCCAGATACTGTCGGCCCACGTACTCCAGCGTATCCGGATGATCGAAGGTCAAGTCGACCCGGTCCTGACTGTAGCGAAGGAAGTTGGTGCGTGCGATGAACTCGCCGGACAGGTAGCTGCGATCCGGGTCGGGCAGAATAATCTGCAGGAAGCCGACCAGATTCGAGCGATCGCGGCGGGCAATCTGCAGCTCCATCTGGTAACCGCGACGAATAATCTCGGTGCGCAATTGGCCGACGTCATCACGCCACGAAATTTGCAGCTCAGGGGCAGTGTCATCGGCAGGACGGACAAACAGGGTCCTGCGCTCTCGGGTAATGTCATCCGCATTCAGGTCAAGCAGCAGGCGCACTTCCACCTCCGGCACAAAACCCTCGCCTTGCTGCACCGACAACACACCACGCACCAGCCGGGCCTCGTCATAAACGAAGTCACGGCCACGCAGGCGGCCGGTGAGCAGCGGATTGGAGTCGCTGCGGATGGCCAGCAGTACTGCGGCCTGGGAATTGGCGAAGGTGTTCATCTCGACCCGCTTGCTGCCGACGATCTCGACAGTCGCAGGCACGCCAAACAGTCGGCGCGGCTGCTCCAGCACCATGGGATCCCGGGCGACGGCCACCGCACCCGCAACGATAATCAGGCTGATCCCCACCACCCGGATCAGGGCAGGCAACCAGACATCCGACCAGTAATGATGGATGTAGCCCGCGCCCGCGAACGGCAGGGCGAATATCAGCGAACTCCTGCCACGCTGCTGGGCATCCATGGCCAGCATGACGGTGCCCATCAGGAACAGGGTTAGTCCAATGATCAGCACGGTGCTCGCCATAGCTACCTGATTCCTAGGTCATTGCGTCGCCAAGCAGCGACAAAATCACCTGCACTTTACAAAGGAACGTCCGCGCAAGTCCATGGCGAATGCCGCGTCGAGCACTAGCCGCTGACCGGTTCGTGATTCACTTTGCACGCCGTCAGGCGGATACTTGCGCCGCCCCCCGTGCCGGAGCGAATGTGAGTCCCGCAAACCGCCATCATCTGAGCCTCGGTATCAGCTATGCACTGGCCACCAGTCTGGTGGCCAGCACCGCCGCCGCGAGCGCCAAATACCTCAGTGTCAGCCTGTCGCCGTGGTTTATTGTCTGGTGCCAGTACGGCCTTTGCACCCTGCTGACGCTGCCCTGGGTCTGGCCGGCAGGGATCCGCGGGCTTCGCACCCGTCGTCCGGGACTGCATCTGATACGCTCCCTCGGTGGCTGGATGGGCTTTACCACCTACTATCTCGCGCTGCCGATGATCGCGCTGGCCGACGCCAGTGTGCTACGCGCCGCCGCGCCGATCTGGGTACCGCTGGTGGTCTACGTATGGCTGCGGGAAACGGTTCCTGCAGTGCGCTGGATCGCTCTGCTATGCGGCTTTGCCGGTGTATTGCTGGTACTGAAACCCGATGCCGGCCAAATCAACCCCGGCCACCTGCTCGGCATGTTGGCTGGTGTCGGCCTTGCCATCTCCATGGCCACCACCCGCTCGTTGTCACAGAGCGAACCGGCGTCGCGGGTGCTGTTTTACTACTTCTTCATTTCGTTCATCGCCGCCACGCCCATGGGACTGCTGCATATGACCACGGTGCCGGCGGCGCTCTGGCCGGCGCTGCTCTACGTCGGCCTGTCGATCTTCTTGACCATGGTGCTCTACAACAAGGCCTACAGCCATGCGCCCACCAGCATCGTCGCGCCACTCGGCTATGTCGCGGTGCCCGCGGCCGCACTGATGGACTGGCTGATCTGGGGCCATCTGCCGGGCGCTGCGATGCTGGCCGGCTGCACCCTGATCATTCTCAGTGGCATCTTCGCGGTGACCCTGCGGGGCCGCAGTCAGGGCGACCACTGACCGCCCTCGCCCCCCCTTTTGTCCGCCAATGTCCGGCAGCTTGAAAAAAATACTTGTCGAAACGGTTGACTGGCGATATATAGGCGCCAAGAGAGGCGCGCAATCTGTCCGTTTGCACCCGCCCCTTGAACTGGCAGTCATGTGACACTCAGGGAGCCGTGCAGGGCCTCCAGGCGTGCGCGGACCCCGATGACAAAATGGGGCCTGTCATGACCAGCAGTCGTATTGAAACCGATCAAGATGAAACGGATGATTTGCTGATGAATGAAGACGCTGACTTCGTCGAGGAAGAGCAGGAAGAGGCTGAGGTCCAGAGCACACGCTCAAAGGGCTTCAATCTTGATATGCGCCATCGCATCGAGAACCGACTTGAAGAGCGAAGGCTTCAGCGCGAGCTGAACGAATACGAGTTCTTCGACCTCGACGACGAAGACACAGTGCACTAAACAACAAGGCCCGCATTGCGGGCCTTGTGTTGTGCCGTGAGAAAATCCGTGACGCCTCGGGCGGCACGGCTTTCTGTTACCAGCCAGTCAGCTCTTTCAGCGCCTGCCCCATCTGCGACGGGTTGCGAACGGTCTTCACGCCAGCAGCTTCCAGTGCCGCAAATTTCTCGTCTGCGGTGCCCTTGCCACCGGCAATGATCGCACCGGCATGCCCCATCCGTTTACCCGCCGGCGCTGTGACACCGGCAATATAGGACACCACCGGCTTGGTGACGTGTTCCTTGATAAACGCGGCTGCCTCATCTTCCGCACTGCCACCAATCTCGCCCACCATGATAATAGCCTCGGTTTGCGGATCGTCCTGGAACAGCCGCAGGGCATCAATAAAGGTGGTGCCCGGAATCGGATCGCCACCGATGCCGATACAGGTAGACTGGCCAAAGCCCAGCGCAGTGGTCTGGTTGACCGCTTCATAGGTCAGGGTGCCAGAACGCGACACGATACCGACCTTGCCCGGCTTGTGAATATGACCGGGCATGATGCCGATCTTGCACTCACCGGGAGTGATGATGCCCGGGCAATTCGGTCCGATCAGGCGCACACCACCCTTGCGGACGATGTACTCTTTCACCTTGAGCATATCCAGCGCCGGCACGCCCTCGGTGATGCAGACGATCAGCTCGATGCCGGCATCTGCCGCTTCCAGAATGGAATCCTTGCAGAATGCCGCCGGCACATAGATCACCGATGCCGTGGCACCAGTAGCTTCGACTGCTTCGCGGACAGTATTGAACACCGGCAGACCAAGATGGGTCTGGCCGCCCTTGCCGGGTGTAACCCCGCCGACCATCCTGGTGCCATAGGCAATCGCTTGCTCGGAATGCAGGGTGCCCTGAGCGCCGGTAAAGCCCTGACAGATAACCCGGGTATCCTTGTTGATCAATACGCTCATGCTGCACCCCCGACGGCTTTCACGACCTGCTCGGCGGCATCGTTGAAACCGCTTGCTGCGATAATATTGAGACCACTCTCGGCCAGCTTCTTGCTGCCAAGCTCCGCATTGTTGCCTTCCAGACGCACCACCACCGGCACTTTGACGCCAACTTCCTTCACCGCACCAATGATGCCCTCGGCAATCATGTCGCAGCGAACAATGCCGCCGAAAATATTCACCAGCACGCCTTTGACGTTGCTGTCGGAAAGAATGATCTTGAACGCCTCGGTGACACGTTCTTTGGTGGCTCCACCGCCCACATCGAGGAAGTTCGCCGGCGCGCCGCCCTTGAGCTTGATGATGTCCATGGTGGCCATGGCGAGGCCAGCACCGTTAACCATGCAGCCGATGTTGCCATCCAGTGCCACATAGTTCAGTTCCCACTCCGCCGCGCGACGCTCGCGCTCATCTTCCTGCGAGGGATCTTCCATCGCTTTCAGTTTCGGCTGACGGAACAGGGCGCTGCCATCAAGGTTGATCTTGGCATCCAGACAATGCAGGTTGCCTTCCCTGGTGATCACCAGCGGGTTCACTTCCAACAGCGACAAATCATTTTCTTCAAACAATTTTGCCAGGCCGAGGAAGATCTTGGTGAATTGCTTGATCTGCTCGGCGTTCAGGCCAAGCTTGAAGCCGATCTCGCGGGCCTGGTATGGCTGCGCGCCAACCAGCGGATCAATACCGGCCTTGAGGATTTTCTCCGGGGTTTCGTGGGCAACCTTCTCGATCTCCACACCGCCTTCGGTCGACGCCATAAAAACAATGCGTCGGGTGGCACGGTCCAGCACTGCGCCAAGGTACAGTTCCTGAGCAATATCGGTGCAGGATTCCACCAGAATTTTCGATACCGGCTGACCGTCTTCATCGGTCTGGTAAGTGACCAGACGCTGGCCCAGCCACTTCTTGGCGAAGGCTTCCGCTTCCTCCGCGGACTTGATCAGCTTGACGCCACCAGCCTTGCCACGACCACCGGCATGCACCTGGGCTTTTACCACCCACTCGCTGCCGCCAATCTCTTTCATTTTCGCCACGACTTCTTCCGGGGTGTCGCAGGCGAACCCTTTTGAAACTGGCAATCCATATTGAGCAAACAGCTGTTTGCCCTGGTATTCATGGAGATTCATGTTCTGATCCCGTTGTCTTCCGTTAAGGAACTGTTCTCCGAAACAATCCGGCGACCTTGTAGGTCGCCGGATCAGCCTGCTTGCCTGCTATTTCTTGCGCTTGCGCTGGGCGATATGGATCGCCTTGAAATCCGTTGCCAGCGCGGCTTCATGGACCGCCTCCGACAGCGTGGGGTGACCGAACACCATCAACTGCAGGTCTTCAATGGTGGCGCCAAACTCCATCGCAATCACGCCCTGCTGCACCAGCTCCGAGGCCTGTGGCCCGAGCACATGCATGCCGAGAATACGATCCGACTTTTCATCGGCCACAAACTTGACCATGCCATGGCTTTCGCCCGCTGCCAGCGCCCGGCCGTTTGCTGCAAACGGCACCACGCCAGTCTTGTAGGGTTCCCCACTGGATTTCACTTCTTCCTCGGTCTTGCCGACCCAGGCGATTTCAGGATGGGTGTAGATCACCCAGGGAATGGCATCGTAATTCACCTGGGTATGCTCGCCGGCGATCACATCGACCACCATTACGCCCTCTTCCATGGCCTTGTGGGCCAGCGCCGGGCCACGCACCAGATCGCCCACGGCATAGACACCCGGAACATCAGTGCGGCACTGCTGGTTAACGTAAATAAAGTTACGCTCATCCAGTGTCACACCGGAATCCCCCGCAAGCAGATTCTGAGTCACCGGACGACGGCCGACGGCGACGATCAGGCGATCAAAACTTTCCTGATGCTCACCGCTGGCATCGGTATAGGTGACATTGACCTTCTTGCCCTTGACCTCGCTGGCAGTCACCCGGGCACCCAGACGGATATCCAGACCCTGTTTGGCAAGGATCTTCTTTGCCTCCTTTGCCAGCTGCTGATCCACCGGCGGCAGGAAGCCATCCACCGCTTCCAGCACCACCACCTCGGCACCAAGACGCGACCAGACACTGCCAAGCTCCAGGCCAATGACGCCGGCACCAATCACGCCAAGACGCTTCGGCACCTCGGTGAACTCCAGCGCGCCGGTGGAATCGACGATGCGGTCGTTGTCGACCACCGCCACCGGGATGGCGACCGGCTCGGAACCGGTGGCCAGAATCACGTTCTCCGCCGCCAGCACTCGCACTTCGCCATCGACGGGTGTGAACTCGACCTGCTTGCCAGCCAACAACTTGCCACTGCCCTGCAGCCAGTCAATCTTGTGGGCCTGAAACAACTGGGCAATGCCACCAGTAAGCTGCAGCACCACCTGATCCTTGCGCTCGATCATCTTCTTCACATCGAGCGTCACCTTGCCGACACCAATACCGTGATCGGCAAAACTGCTCTGGGCCTCGTGGTAGCGCCAGCTGGAATCAAGCAACGCCTTCGACGGAATACAGCCGATATTCAGGCAGGTGCCGCCGAGCGCCGGCTTGCCCTGCTTGTTGATACGCTTTTCCACACAGGCCACTTTCATGCCCAGCTGCGCGGCCCGAATGGCCGCCACGTAACCGCCCGGTCCACCGCCGATGACGATGACATCGTATTGTTCAGACATAACCTTTCCCGTTTCGTCAGAAAGGCGCCGGTCCAACCGGCGCCGTGTGCATCAGATATCCAGCAACAGACGCGCCGGGTCCTCGATAAACTGCTTGATGGTGACCAAAAACTGCACCGCCTCACGGCCATCAATCAGGCGGTGGTCATAGGACAGGGCCAGATACATCATCGGCAGGATTTCCACCTTGCCATCCACCGCCATCGGCCGCTCCTGAATCTTGTGCATGCCGAGGATGCCAGTCTGCGGCGGATTCAGGATCGGGGTCGACATCAGTGAGCCGAACACACCGCCATTGGAAATGGTAAAGGTGCCTCCGGTCATTTCCTCGATCGACAGTTTGCCGTCCTTCGCCTTCTTGCCGTACTCAATGATCTGCGATTCGATCTCGGCGAGGCCCTTCTGGTCCGCATCACGGATAATCGGCACCACCAGGCCACGATCACCGGACACCGCCACACCGACATCATAAAAACCGTGATAGACGATATCATCGCCATCAATGGACGCATTCACCATCGGATAGCGCTTCAATGCTTCAACACAGGCGCGAACAAAGAAGCTCATGAAACCGAGTCGCACACCGTGGGCCTTTTCAAAGTCAGCCTGGTAGTTCTTGCGCATGTCCATGATCGGCTTCATGTTCACCTCGTTAAAGGTGGTGAGCATGGCGGCAGTCTGCTGGGCTTCCACCAGACGCTCGGCGATACGCTTGCGCAGTCGAGTCATCGGCACCCGCTTCTCTTCCCGATCACCGGCATCCACCGCCGCCGGCGCCGGGGCAGGCGCAGCCTTGGCTGCCGGCGCCGGCGCCTTCTGCTGCTCGCGCTGCTTCAGGGCATTGTCGACGTCGTCGCGGGTAATGCGGCCACCCTTTCCAGACGGATCCACTTTAGCGGGATCCAGCCCGGCTTCGGCCATCCGCTTGCGCGCGGCCGGCCCTGCGCTTGGCGCTTTCTCTTCTGCGACCGCCTCCGCTTTGGCAGGTGCCGCAGCCGGTGCTGCGGTCTCCGCGCCAGCGCCTTCCTCCAGTACCGCCAGTAGCGCCTGACTTTCGATGGTGTCCCCTTCCGGGTGGTGGATTTTCGCCAACACGCCATCGGCCGGGGCAACCACTTCAAGCACTACCTTGTCGGTCTCGATATCGACCAGCAACTCATCGCGGCTGACCCTGTCACCTTCTTTCTTGTGCCAGGTCGCAACGGTTCCGTCCGCTACGGACTCGGGAAACTGCGGAGCTTTGATTTCAATAGACATGATCTGTCCTGCTTCCTTTTATTAATCCGTTATTCGGTCATTGTCAGTTATTCAATGCCAAAGGCATCCTGAATCAGCCTCTGCTGCTGCTCGACATGCAGTGCCATGGAGCCGGCTGCCGGTGCTGCCGCCGCGTCCCGGCCGGCATACTGCAGATACAGCTTTGGGTCGCGCTGGTGCAGAACATGGCGCATATGATGCTGACTGCAGTACCAGGCACCCTGGTTCTGCGGTTCTTCCTGACACCACACCACCTTCTTGAGGTTGTGATAGGGAGCAATGGTTTCCAGCAGCCGCTGTTCCGGAAACGGATACAACTGCTCAATACGCACCAGAGCGGTGTCGGTGATGCCATCGGCCTCACGCTTTTCGAGCAGGTCGTAGTAGACCTTGCCACCGCACAGTACTAACCGGGTGACGTCGTCAGCTTTTACGTCGGTATCGCCGAGCACGGTCTCGAAACGCCCTTCCGACAATTCTTCCAGCGTCGAGATAGCGCGCTTGTGCCGCAGCAGACTTTTCGGGCTCATTACCACCAATGGCTTGCGCGACGGACGCAACGCCTGACGACGGATAAGGTGATAGATCTGCGCCGGCGTCGTCGGTGTGCAAACCTGAATGTTCTGCTCCGCACACAACTGCAGGAAGCGTTCCAGACGGGCGGAGGAGTGCTCCGGCCCCTGCCCTTCATAGCCATGCGGCAGCAGCAGGGTCAGACCACAGATCCGCGCCCACTTCGACTCGCCGGAAGAAATGAACTGGTCGATGACGACCTGCGCACCATTGGCAAAATCACCGAACTGGGCTTCCCAGATAATGAGCGCCTGTGGCGTGGTGGTGGCATAGCCGTACTCGAACGCCAGCACCGCCTCTTCGGACAGCAGCGAATCGTAAATATCAAAGCGCGGCTGGGCCTCATCCAGATGCTGCAGCGGCACATAGGCCTCACCATTTTTCTGGCTGTGCAGCACGGCATGGCGGTGAGAGAAAGTGCCACGACCAACGTCCTGCCCGGTCAGACGCACCGGCACACCCTGATCCAGCAAGGTGGCATAGGCCATGGTCTCGCCGTAGCCCCAGTTGATCGGCAAGGCTCCGGCGGTCATCTTCTGCCGGTCCTCAATGATTTTTTTAACCTGACGCTGCAGCACCACACCTTCCGGAATGGATTCCAGACGGGAGGCCAGTTCTTGCATCCGCTTGAGCTTGAAACTGGTGTTCCAGTCGTCTTCAAATGAATGGCCGAGGTACGGCGACCAGTCAACAAACAATGCCTTGTTAGGCTCGCGCACCAGACTCTTTACCACATGAGTGCCTTCGTCGAGCAACTTGCGGTAGTCCTCGAAGATACGCTCGTTATCGGCATCAGTGATGACGCCCTCACGCATCAACTGCTCAGCATAGAGAGTGCGTGTGGTCGGATGTGACTTGATCTTCTTGTACATCAGCGGCTGGGTGGCCGATGGCTCGTCCGCCTCGTTGTGGCCAAGGCGGCGATAGCAGATCAGATCGATCACCACGTCCTTTTTGAACTGCTGGCGATAATCCACTGCCACCTGAGTCACGAAATAAACTGCTTCCGGATCATCCGCATTAACGTGGAAGATCGGCGCCTGAACCATCTTTGCCACATCGGTGCAGTATTCGGTGGAGCGGGCATCCTCACGCTTATGAGTGGTGAAGCCGACCTGATTATTGATGATGACATGGACCGTGCCACCGGTCTTGAAACCGCGGGTCTGTGACATCTGGAAGGTTTCCATCACCACACCCTGACCAGCGAACGCGGCATCACCGTGGATCAGCAGCGGTACCACCTGCTCGCCTGCGGTGTCATCGCGACGATCCTGACGGGCGCGCACCGAGCCTTCCACCACCGGCGAGACAATCTCCAGATGCGACGGGTTAAAGGCCATCGCCAGATGCACCTCGCCTCCCGGTGTCTGCACGTTGGAGGAGAAGCCCTGGTGGTACTTCACGTCACCGGAGCCCTGCTGGATAAAGCTCTTGCCCTCGAACTCGCCGAACAGGTCCGCCGGGCTCTTGCCGAGGGTATTGACCAGCACATTCAGACGGCCGCGATGGGCCATACCGATCACGACTTCCTTGACGCCGTAACTGCCGGCGCGCTGGATCACCTCATCCACCAGCGGAATCAGGGATTCACCGCCTTCGAGACCGAAACGCTTGGTGCCCGGATACTTGTTGCCGAGGTATTTTTCCAGGCCTTCCGCTGCGGTCAGGCGCTCCAGCAGGTGCTTCTTGATGTCGCCACTGTACTGGGGATGACTGCGCACGGTTTCCATCCGCTGCTGCAACCAGCGCTTCTCTGCGGTGTTGACGATATGCATGTACTCAGCACCAACGGTGGAACAGTAAGTGCCCTTCAGGCAATCGACGATCTCACGCAGGGTGGCTTCGGGCTTGCCGATGAACAGGTTGCCGGTCTGGAACACGGTATCGAGGTCGGCGGTGCTCAGGCCATGATGCGCCAACTCCAGATCCGGTACCTCCTCGCGCTCCATCTGGCCCAGCGGATCGAGCCGGGCAACCTGATGACCACGGTTACGGTAGGCGGCGATCAGGTGCAGGACGCGGACCTGACGGCGCTCGTGTTCGCTGCTGACGGCAGCGCCGCCGAACTTTTGCACCCGCGACCTGTTCTTGGCCTGCAACAGGAAGTATTCGCGCACGGTGGAATGGGGTACGTCCGATTCCACGGCACCGTCAACCGCAGGAAGCTTTTCGAAATAGGCGCGCCAGTCTTCCGGCACAGAATTGGGGTCGGTCAGCCAGTCTTCATAGAGGTCGTCGACCCAGGCGGCATTGGCGCCGCTGATGTGGGAGGAACCCCACTGTCGGTACATGGAACTGTCTTGCATTGCAGCACGTTCCCTCATGGGGAAGGATGCCCACGCTCCGGCTGCTGCCTGGTCGATGTCGTGACCGCAGGGAGGTAGCCCCGTTCCCACTTCTCTTCAGTTCAAGAACCGGCACTTTTTGGGTGTCGATTCTCCCTTGTCTGGTTGTCTCAGAGGGGTTGCCCCGGATTGCTCCAGAGTCTAGCCCTTTTTGTGCAGGATTGTCAGGCACAAATCGGAAAAAGGTGCTGACCTGCCTCAACAATTTGCCAATCGATACGATAGACGGACCAAAAAAAAGGCGGCCCCGAGGCCGCCCTTTTCGATTACACCGCCCGTTCGAGCAGCATCTCGCGGATGTGGCCGATGGCCCGGGTCGGGTTCAGCCCCTTCGGACAGACATTGACGCAGTTCATGATGCCCCGGCAACGGAACAGCGAGAACGGATCATCCAGGTTGCCAAGACGCTGCTCGGTGGCCTGATCGCGGCTGTCGGCGAGGAACCGGTAGCTCTGCAACAGGGCAGCAGGGCCGAGGAACTTGTCGGGGTTCCACCAGAACGACGGGCAGCTCGACGAACAGCAGGCGCACAGAATGCACTCGTACAGACCGTCCAGCTTCTCGCGGTCCGCCGGAGACTGCAGTCGCTCAATGGCCGGCGCCGGGGTGTTGTTCAGCAGGTAGGGCTGCACCTTCTCGTACTGGTTGTAGAACATGGTCATGTCCACCACCAGATCGCGCACCACCGGCAGGCCCGGCAGCGGCCGAAGGATCAGCGACTTGCGACCTTCCAGCACGCCCGGCGCCACCGTAGACAGCGCGGTGATACAGGCCAGACCGTTCTTGCCATTGATGTTCATGCCGTCGGAGCCACACACGCCCTCGCGGCAGGAACGGCGGTACACCAGACTGTCGTCCTGTTCCTTCACCAGGTTGAGGACATCCAGCACCATCAGGTCCTTGCCACCGGTGTCGACCTCGTACTCTTTCATGTACGGTTCGCGGTCGGTCTCCGGGTTGTAGCGGTAAATACTGACTTTCATGGTCGCTCTCCGTCAGTAGGTGCGGACTTTCGGCTTGAAGGTATCGACGGTCTTCGGCTTGAAGTTCACGTCGCGCTTGCCGAGCTGCTTGGATTTCGGGTCATAAATCGAGTGGCACAGCCAGTTCTCGTCATCACGATCCGGGTAGTCGTAGCGGCTGTGGGCACCACGGCTCTCGGTGCGGCCCTCTGCCGCGATCGCGGTGGCTTCCGCCACTTCGAGCAAGTTATCCAGCTCCAGCGCCTCGATGCGCGCGGTATTGAAAGCATGGCTCTTGTCGCCCAGATGCGCCTCGGCGATGCGGCCACGCAGGTCCGCCAGCTTCTGGACGCCATCAGCCATCAGGTCACCCTTGCGGAATACCCCGAAGGCGTTCTGCATGGTGGTCTGCAGCTCCTTGCGCAGGGACGATACCGACTCACCCGCCTTGGAGTTATCCCAGCGGCGCAGACGCGCCATGGCACGATCAAGGTCGTCGCTGTTCGGTTCGGCCTGATCCATGCCCTGACGCAGGGCGTCTTCGATGTAGAGGCCAGCTGCCCGGCCGAACACCACCAGATCGAGCAGTGAGTTGCCGCCCAGACGGTTGGCACCGTGTACCGATACGCACGCCACTTCACCCACCGCAAACAAACCGGGGATAAACTGGTCCTGACCCTGATAACCACCATCCATCCGGATCGCCTGACCATGAATGTTGGTCGGGATACCGCCCATCATGTAATGGCAGGTCGGCACCACCGGAATCGGCTCTTTCACCGGGTCGGCATGGGCGAAGGTCTTGGACAGCTCACAGATGCCCGGCAAGCGGCTGTGCAGCACTTCCTCACCGAGATGATCAAGCTTCAGATAAACATAGTCGCCATTGGGGCCACAGCCACGGCCGTCGAGGATCTCCATCATCATCGAACGGGCGACCACGTCCCGACCAGCGAGGTCCTTGGCGTTCGGCGCATAGCGCTCCATGAAACGCTCGCCATCCTTATTAACCAGATAGCCGCCCTCACCGCGGCAACCTTCGGTTACCAGCGTGCCCGAACCAGCGATGCCGGTGGGGTGGAACTGCCACATCTCGATGTCCTGCACCGGCACACCGGCGCGCAGCGCCATGCCGATACCGTCGCCGGTGTTGATCAGGGCATTGGTGGTGGACGAGTAGATACGCCCCGCGCCGCCCGTGGCGAAGACAGTGGCTTTCGCCTTGAAAAACACGGTCTCGCCGGTTTCGATGCAAATGGCAATGACACCCGCAGCATGGCCACGCGCATCGGTAACCAGCTCGGCGGCATACCACTCGCTATAGAACTGGGTGCCGTTCTTCAGGTTCTGCTGGTACAGGGTGTGCAGCAGCGCGTGACCGGTACGATCAGCAGCGGCACAGGTTCGGGCGGCCTGACCACCTTCACCATAGTTCTTCGACTGGCCACCAAACGGACGCTGATAGATGCGGCCTTCCTCGGTACGCGAGAACGGCAGCCCCATATGCTCAAGCTCGAACACCGTCTGCGGACCCACCGAGCACATATATTCGATTGCATCCTGATCGCCGATATAGTCGGAGCCCTTGACGGTGTCATACATATGCCAGCGCCAGTCGTCATTCGGATCAGACGAGGCAATGGCGCAGGTGATACCACCCTGAGCCGACACGGTGTGGGAGCGAGTCGGAAAGACTTTCGAGATCAGCGCGGTCTTGAAACCGGACTGGGCCATTTGCAGCGAGGCACGCATGCCTGCGCCGCCGCCACCCACTACGATGGCATCAAAGGTAACGGTGCGAATGCTCATGGATCAGACACCTCCCCAAATAATCATCAGACCCCAGAGTAAGAACACCAGGGTCAACAACGCGATAACGAGCTGCACCAGCAGACGCAGGCCGGTAGCCGTCGAACCGATCTGACGGGTGGTCAGATAGTCGGTGGTCACCGTCCACAGACCGATCCAGGCATGAGCACAGATCGACACAATCACAAAAGTGTTGGCAATTTTCATGGCAGCGCAGCCCATAAAGGCAGACCACGCCTCGTAGCTGACCTCGCCCTGACTGACCAACCACCCCAGCACAACAACAGTGTAAACAGCCAGAATGACGGCACTGACCCGCTGAACAAGCCAGTCGGCGACGCCGCTACGGCCAAGACTTGTAACGCTGGTTACCATACCCAAACCCCCGCGAGTGCAATCAGTACACCGGCAACGATGAAGCTCAGAATGGCGCCACGGCGGCCGCCCTCCAGCGTTTCACCAATGCCCCAATCCATAATCAGATGCTTGACGCCGGCCACCAGGTGGTAGATCACAGCGGCCAGAATGCCCCAGATCACCAGCTTCGCCAGCGGTGCCGCCAGCAGGGTCTGGAGGTCGGCAAAACTTTCCGGCGATGCCAGCGAGCGATCCAGCATCCACAGCAGAATCGGCAGCGCCACAAACAGGGCGACACCGGCGATACGGTGGGAGATGGAGGCCAGGGCGGGAACCGGGAACTTGATCGTGGTGAGATCGAGATTTACGGGACGCTTGTCGTTCACGTTAGCCATCACTATGCCAGGCTCCGGAGTGCGGAGCGGGTTGTCGGGAACGTGCGAAAATGCAG
The DNA here is from genome assembly GCA_046292765.1 of Alcanivoracaceae bacterium. Lineage (GTDB taxonomy): Bacteria > Pseudomonadota > Gammaproteobacteria > Pseudomonadales > Alcanivoracaceae > PGZG01. Next base: position 209,688 of record JBKBQA010000005.1, read on the forward strand.
CACTGGACGAAATTCGTCGCCACGCTTGGGCAGACCCCGGGGCGTGGCGGGGCGCAAGTATATCCCTGCGCCCTGTGAAAACAAACAACCTCTGCGGAAATAAACGCCCAACATACTGTTTTCAAAGGCGCATTTTCACACGACCGAGAAGTCACGGATTTTTTCCCGCTGCCGGCTCGGTCGGGCCATACTCACAGGCGCGTAACATGCTGTTTACCTTGCAGATTTGTGAATGTGTGAAAAATACCCGTTTCGTTGACAAAGATGTGTCAAATCTTTAATTTCGCCCGGCCTCGGCGCGCCACCCGATTTCTGCCCATTCAGTCCGGCCGCCACTCCGCCCGCGAAGGAGAACATCCATGACCGAGAAGAAAGCTATCCTCAAGGTTGAGGGCCACGACGATATCAGCCTGCCGATCTACACCCCGACCCTGGGCCAGGAAGTCATCGATGTCGCCAGCCTGACCGGCAAAAGCCTGTTTACCTTCGATCCCGGCTTTACCTCCACCGCCTCCTGCGAATCGAAGATCACCTACATTGATGGTGACAAAGGGCAGCTGCTGCACCGCGGCTACTCCATCGAAGAGCTGGCCAACAAGTCGGACTATCTGGAAGTGTGCTACTTGTTGCTGTTCGGAGAGCTGCCGACCGCCCCGGAAAAAGAGAAGTTTGTCAGCACGGTCAAGAATCACACCATGGTTCACGAGCAGCTGCAGTTCTTCTACCGTGGTTTCCGTCGCGATGCTCACCCAATGGCGGTAATGTGTGGTGTGGTTGGCGCCCTGTCGGCTTTCTATCACGACTCCACCGACATCAAGAATCCCAAGCACCGCGAAGTCACTGCGTATCGCCTGATCGCGAAAATGCCGACCATCGCCGCCATGTGCTACAAGTACGCTGTTGGTCAACCGTTCATGTATCCGCGTAACGACCTGACCTATTCGGAAAACTTCCTGCACATGATGTTCGGCACCCCGTGCGAGGAATCGAAGATCAGCCCGACCCTGGCCAAGGCCATGGACCGCATCTTCATCCTGCATGCCGACCACGAGCAGAACGCTTCCACCTCCACCGTGCGCCTGGCAGGCTCCTCCGGCGCCAACCCGTTTGCCTGTATCGCTGCCGGCATTTCCGCGCTGTGGGGCCCGGCACACGGTGGCGCCAACGAAGCCGTGCTGAACATGCTCGACGAAATCGGCGACGTATCGAACATCGACACCTACATTGCCAAAGCCAAAGACAAGAACGATCCGTTCAAGCTGATGGGCTTCGGTCACCGTGTCTACAAGAACTACGACCCGCGCGCTTCCGTGATGCGCGAGTCCTGCCACGAAGTACTGAACGAGCTCGGCATCCACGATCCGCAGCTGGAACTGGCGATGAAGCTGGAAGAAATCGCCCTGTCCGATCCGTACTTCAAAGAGAAGAAGCTGTTCCCGAACGTGGATTTCTACTCGGGCATCATTCTCAAGGCCATGGGCATCCCGACCTCCATGTTCACCGTGATCTTTGCCCTGAGTCGCACCGTGGGCTGGATCGCGCACTGGAACGAAATGATCTCCAACCCTTATAAGATCGGCCGCCCGCGCCAGCTCTACACCGGCTACGGCGAGCGTAACTTCACCCCGATCAACGAGCGCAAATAACCGGGAAAAGCGCTACGACAAAAGGTCACCCTCGGGTGGCCTTTTTACTTATTGCACAAGCAGTTACTGGCCTATGTCCCTGCCAAGTGCTCATTGAATCCCTCCGCCCGCCACAACGTCGCGTCATCCAAAGGCACCACCCTTTCAGTGAATATACGCATAACCGCTGATACACGCTCTGCATATGGCCAGTATTGAATAGCGGATGGCTCATATTGTGCAGCCTACTGGCCGTACCATCAGGCGTGCCTGATCAAAGATCAGAATACGAATAATAAACCCGGGGAACACCATGCTGACTCGTGCTTCACGCTTGCCAGTCTCGATACTGGCCATATTGATCACACTACCACTTTGCTCCACTGCACTGGCAGTGGCGACGGAAAATGCGGTTTACCAGCTGGCACAACAATGCGTAGTGATCCGATCGCCCGGCACTGGAAACTACCTGACCAACAACCTGAATGTGTTCAGCTTCAGCACTTCTGATATCAATCGGGCAGAGAAATTCTTTATCAAACCCGCCAGACTGGGCGATTTCCTGCTGACAGACCGCAGCGGACGCTATCTGACCAGCATGGTGCCGCAGCTGGAAGGCCCTCACTCACAGCCCAGCCTGGCGTCGGAATGGCGCATCAGTGCGCAGCGGGTTGCCAGCAACCGTTACCACTTCAAGCTGAATAACCGCTTTACCTTCGCACCGATTCAGCACGAATACCTGCAAAAAATATCACGCAAGTTTCTCTGGTTTACCTACCACACCTGGGAGCCCCGCATTGACCAGCACTTTGATCTGGTAGCTCGAACCGACTGCAAACCCTATCCGGAAATCACCACCAACGTACGCGGTGATATCAACGCCCTGAAAGGCGACATCAATGCCCCGGTACGCGGTTACGTTGATGCCCACACCCATATCACCTCCTATGAGTTTATGGGCGGCCGGGTAATGCATGGCGCCCCATTCCACAAATACGGGGTGCCCTGGGCGCTGGATGACAGTGCCCGCAACCATGGCCCGAACGGCTCGCTCGATCTGATCGGCAACCTGCTTGAGTACGGTGATCCGATGTTCCGCTACGACACCCGAGGCTGGCCGGACTTTCCGTTCTGGCCGAATGCCCGGCAAAAAACCCATACCGGCTACTACTACAAGTGGATCGAACGGGCCTGGTTGTCCGGCATGCGCATGAACGTCACCCTATTGGTGGAAAATCAGGTGCTGTGTCTGGCGCAATCAACCATCAACCCGATCGGCTGGCTGCCAAAAAACAGCTGCGACACCATGGACAGCATTCGCCTGCAAGCAAAGCGCGTTTATGAAATGCAGGACTACATTGATGCCCAGGCCGGCGGCCCGGGCAAAGGCTTCTTCCGCGTAGTGACATCACCGGCGCAGGCACGGCGGGTGATTGCTGACGGCAAGCTGGCAGTGGTGATGGGCGTAGAAGCATCAGAAACGCTGAACTGTGGCATCAAGGACTACTGTGATATCTCCAAGATCGAACAAGGGCTGAATGAACTGTACCAGCTGGGCATACGCGCCATTTTCCCGGCGCATAAATCCGATAATCAGTTCAGCGGCGGCAAAGTCGAGAACGGCTTCGTCAATCTCGGTCAGGCGCTGGCGACCGGCCACTACTTTGAAACCAAGCACTGCGACGAACATACCCGTGGCAAAGCCATGGACTCCGGCCTGCCTGTAATTGGTGAAGTGCCGGTGATAAACCAGCTGCTGGTTCAGGTGGGCGCATCACCGAGCTATGACGATCACGATGATCACTGCAATACTCGCGCACTGACACCCTTTGGCGTCTATCTGGTCAATCGTATGATCGACCGGAAGATGATCATCGATCTGGATCACCTCAGCGCCGATGCAATCTCACAGGTCATGGACATTGTCGAGGCACGCAACTACAGCGGTGTGGTCAGCTCGCACAGCTTTATGCACGGCGCCAAGAATGGAGGCAAGCATCGTAACTTCAAGCGCATGCTCAGCGCAGGCGGGTTCGCCGCCAGCTATATGCAGAACGCCGATGGCGCCCGGCAACATTTCCCGGAGTATCTGGATGCCGTCCAGGAAACGCCCTATCTGCTGGCCATGGGTATCGGCACGGACACCTCGGGCCTTTCCGCCCAGCCGGGGCCGAGACACATCGCTGGCAATCCGCTGGTCTATCCGTTTACCACCGAGTTCGGCACGGTGTTTGATCGGCAGAAATCAGGCAACCGCACCTTCGATCTGAACAACGAAGGCATGGCGCATTACGGCCTTCTTCCCGACCTGATTGAAGATATTCGCCAGCGCACTGACCGCCGCATCTATGAAGGCATCATGAATTCTGCAGAAGGGTATCTGCAGATGTGGGAGCGGGCGGAAAGCAATAATCATGCTCAGCATGTGAATCCGCTCTAACAGAAATTTCTCACAGCGCCGAAACAGCTGGACCACAGGGTAGAATGGAGAGCCTCATGCCAGAAAGCAGGGAACGGGCCACCCGAACCGCCATCAGAGCCGCCATGCTCATCGCCACCAGCTTGTTGCTGGCGGCCTGTGACATTGAGGTCGCGACCAACAGTGGTGGCGTTGTGACGTCCTACCCCACCGGCATTCACTGCGGAACAGGCGTTCCCACAACCCAACGGGTATGCACAATACGCAGTTATGAAAAGCTGAAATCGACTTATGGCAGCCTCAGGGAGATCCGCTTTACCGCCACCCCACTGGATAATTATCGCTTGTCTCACTGGAGCGGCTGCGACAGAACCGAGCGACTGCACTGCTTCAAGAAAACCGGTAGCGATATCGTCGTGACAGCCACGTTTGCGCCGATCACATTGGCCACTGACCCCGCGTCTTCCGAGGTGCTGCGGTTCGTTGCCATTGGCGATGTCGGTACCGGAAAGAATGGTCAGCTGCGGGTCGCCAGTGCAGTGCAGCAGATTTGCGATTCAGCAACCCACTCCTGCAGTTTTGCTATCGGTCTTGGCGATAACCTTTATGAGCACAATGTGCTCAGTCCCTACTCAAGCGTATTCGACTCCCACTTTGTTGCCCCGTACCAGAAGCTTGGTTTTCCGTTCTACATGGTGCTGGGCAACCACGACAATGACCTCCTGATTGACGGGCTCGGCAACTTTACTGCAGTCGGAGACACTCAGGTTGCCTATAGCGATGTTAACCCACAGTGGAAAATGCCCGGCCGGCATTACCAACACTCCCACCCCGAGGGCTCCGGCACACCGATTGCCACTTTTCTGGCACTGGATTCCACTCCGCTGATGACTATTATCGACCCCAGCATTTCCTACTGGCCACAGTACGATCTCAAGCAGGGGAGGTGGGCACGGGAAGCACTGGCAGCAAGCAATGCCACCTGGAAATTTGCCTACGCACACCACCCCTACATCTCGAATGGCTGGCATGGCAATGCTGGCAGCTACGACGGATTTCCCCGGCTGTTCTACCGATTGTCCGGCGAGTACTACCGCAACTGGCTGCAGAACAACATATGCGGCAAGGTAGACGTGTTCTTTGCAGGGCACGACCATGACCTGCAACTGTTGCATTCAGTACCAGAGTGCGGCAACACCCTGTTCGTGATATCCGGTGCCGGCGGGAAAAGCAATGATCCGGATGAAAGCGTGGGGATCGAAAAAGCGCAGTACAATCCGGCAATGTTTTATGCCACTGACACCCTGGGTTTTGTTATCGTTGAGATTCGCGGCAATGAGATGACGCTGGAGTTCTACAAGGTACCCACCGGCGATACGGAAGCTGCCAGCCACGGACTCCCTATCAGCCCGACCCCGGTGTATAGCCATACCTTTAAGCGCAGGAAAATGCCGTAGCATCTTCCCTGAACTCAAAAAAGCGAGCATTGACGCCGCACAGCTGTTTGGGGCAAACCTGCTTCGGGCGTTTGCAGCCTAAATGCCGTGCACCTGAGTGCGGTTGCAGATCTCCCTGGCGATCACTTTGGCCCGGACTCCAAGGTATTTGTGCTCTTCCTCTTGGCGAAAGGTAGCAATGATGCGCAGTATGTGGACCCGCTATAAGAAGCGGGCCGAAAATCCGCTCCGCTGAACCGTATCGCCGCCAACCCGACGAACAGCTCAACGGAGCGGAGGGCCAATTACGGAGTAGCGAGAACGCCCATGGCAACCAGCTCGTATATACGAACTGATGCCGCATTGGAGTTAACCAGCACCCGAAGATGGCTCATCTGACGGGCGCTGGCGAAGGTGCAAGCGATACGACCACTACCAAGCACCATCGTAGGGCAATCTGAAAATAGCGTGATGGAGGTATACGCCAGGCCGTCCGTAGAATACTGAATGGTGGTATCTGTAGTGTTAGTCGCATTGGTGTACATGGTGATCTGACTAACAAGATAGTCGTCATCAAGCGCGATAGTGATGGAGTCTCCATTGGTATTACCAGACCAGAACAATCCGGAGTTCACACCCTCAACCAGATCAAATACCGCATCATTGATGATACCCGCATTTTCGGAATCATAGGTAGCGGTTGCAACACCGCCGTTATCCTGAGAGGCCACACTGAAAGGTGTCGGTGGCACCCCGCCAGCAGGACCACCTCCTTCCGAGCTCGATCCGCCGCAACCTGTCAGCCAGACAGAAGCGAGAAAAATGACAGAAAAGCAGTGCAATGACTTCAAGCGCATCTTTATCTCCTTAATCTCAAAATTATCCCTTCGGCAGTAAAGCCGCGGCGGGGATGATACAGAGATCAGAGAGAATTTGAAGAAGATATAAGACATTAACAAAGAAAAAATAAAGATGATATCAAATGGATATCATTCAATGTCGAGTACCAAGCCGATTATCAAAACGCAACCGACACAGGCAGTTCCACAGAATTATTTACAGGGTCAGTGTCGCCTTTGCCGTCAGCGTTTGCGGGCGAAAGCGGCAACGGCTATCTCAGCCCGGAAGCGTTTGAGGCACAACAAGCCGCATAAAGGCGTGTCCGGAAGTATTGGGCTGGATCAGGGTGTCGCTGGTGCTGTTAAGGTGGCCAAGTATTCACATGCTGGGTAGCTTCGCTGCTGCTGCTTGCGGTGTTATAGCCCACGTTCGCGTTCCAGCTGCCCGCGCCACTGCTGCTGACGCTGCCGCCGACGGTTTAACTTTGAGGTTATTCAAGGAAACCATCACATTTTCTTCACTCATCTTGATGATTTTATCATGGCTTTGCACAGGTACTTTTGCCGAACAACCGCACATAAAGACAGCTACAAGCAGGACAATAAATCTCATTTTATACTCCATGGTTAATGATTAAATTTCCAATGCGACGCAGAACGCGTATCTACTCGGCAATGCTCTGACACACTCGGAGTGAAGCCTCCCTTTTCACGGCGCAGTGAACTGATAAGCAGTCGGCATGATTTCAAGCGAGTCCCACAGGGGCTTGAGCCACTCATCAAGTGCCTGCAGATTGCCTTCTATTATTGCCGGATTGGCAGCAATGTCTTCGTCAGAAACATTGAAGCGTACCGAGATTTTGAAGTAAGCATCCCGTCCATCGGTGGTACGGAATGGGCAGGTGTCAAAAACACCATACTGCCCCTCCCGAATCTGGGCAAAGTACTCCTCCGTGTACTCTTCCGGCGGGCGCGTGTAGCGACCCCGACGATTTACCGTGCGAACACAATAGAACTGCTCCTTTCCCTTATAGACAACCTGACGAAACTGGGTTTGCGGATAGCCGCCCCGGTGCCAATCACCATAACGCAACTGATTTTCTGTAGGTCTGTACAGAATACGGGTGCCATCACCTTTAATGCCTGAGTACCAGGGAAGGTAATAGGGGTCTTTTTCGCTAATGGTTTCCAGGGTGTCGGCAGACTCACGATCGATCCAGATCCATTCGACCCCCAAGGTTCTTTGACTTTCTTGACCGTATGGCTTGAGGTAGCCTTTCAATGTCGCTTCTGCATTTACAGAATATGTCCACTCGTCATCAGGCAGGATGACCGAAAAAACATACTCTTGGCCAGTTTTTCTAGGTCCGACAGAGTATCCTGACTTTACGACAATTCGCTCTCCATTCGGATAGACATCAAATCGCGGCGTGGCATGGCACCCCGAAAGCAATACCAAAAAAAGAGTCACTAGCTTCTTCATGGTGCTGACTCCTGGTTACTAGACGGAAAAGTCATTAGCTGGGGATCAGCTCCACACCGAGCCACACAGCTATAATTGGAATGCGGCGACGAAGACTGGAAAAGGTGAATAAGATTCCCCAATCCCGGTTGGCTCTGTGTCTGATCAAGCGTTACCGCCGTCACGGATCTGGTTATCAGCGCGCTAGAGCTCTGGGAGTATCGGTGGACAACCTCAAATTTTTGGCCCTCCCTGTCATGAACATATAGCCCATGGTTTCCTCCCAGATACTGCCCAACAAAATCACCGCTGTTCACGGAAGTGCTGGTCAATAGCATTCTGTTATCTTCTAGATAGCTATTAAAGGCATCTGCATTCACCGGCGAGCCAAACATGTTCCAGGTGAAGTTGGGCCTATCGGGCGGACCAAAAACAATATCCTTATCCAACCCCACTGCCAGCAAGCCCGAGAAATTCAACAAATTCCCCTGCGAGTGGTTGGCAAAGTTGGCCCACTCATTACCTCTGGCCAGCATCACCTGATTGGCGAATATCCCCGTATCGACTGCCACATTCGTGGCCATCCAGGATTGGCCGGACCAGATCGCCGTTTTGTCATGCAGGCTTTCCAGTCCATCCGCAAGGAAACCCCGTGTCGGGTTGTAGTTCAGCGTGACCAGTATCGATTGGCCAAGATCGGCTAACAAATCATGAGTCTGTGTCACAGCATTGTACATCGCCAGCGCCGGCGTGTTCAGCATGCCGTTGGTGGAATTCTGATAGGTAGCTGTACCTGCGGCAATGGCTATCGGATTCGTGCTGACCACCACATTGGCCATGCTCTCTTGTTGTGCCGGATTCATCAGGTAGTAGCCTGGCGTTTCTGTAATCGGCACCCAGCCCATCTCCGGATTGGCCAGCACATAGGGGCTGTCTGCCGTAGCGCCGACCATCTGCTGTTGATGCGCATCGCTGCCAGGCAAGAACTGGCCCGCTAACTGGGCCAGCAAGCCGCCATTGTTAAGCCCCGCGGGAATCAGGCCCCACCAACCCAGCTTGTCGTCAATCTTTTCTGTCGTGGCTGCAGGGTTATCTACGCCTGCAATGCGCACACCAAGGTTGATGCCAAGATTGATCTCACTGCCGACGCCACCAATCACCGCCTGCATATTAGTGCCCAAATTGGCATGCTGATCCTTGATTTCTGCCCGCCCTGCTTCTGTAAACATACGGTTATCCAGCGTTACGCTGGCATTCATCGCACCGGTCTGCTGATCCAGCGTAACGATCTGCCCCTTATCAATCTCACGATTCAGTTCAGCAAAGTCCTCATGCTCGTCAAGCGCCACTCCACCTACCAGCACATTGCCTTTCCCGATAGTGGCCTGTGTCTTGCCCTCCATTCGATGGCCTTCATCGGTGGCACTGATCGTGGTTGTGGACGCACTGACTTGCAGACCCGCACCAGTTTGACTGGACCGGCTGTAATCGCGCAGGTCCTCGACGGCCAAAGTTTCAGTGCTGAAGTTCAGCTGGCCATGATCCACCAGTACCGGCGCTGCATTCTCATCTGCGCCTTCCGGTATTTCCCAGGTGGCGTTGGCGATCATGCCGCCGATCAGGTTGGTGTGGTTGGCGGTGATCTGGCTGTCCGCGCCGTTGCCAATCAGGATGGCGGTTTGTTCGCCGGTGATTGCGCCTTCGGAGTCGCCCTTGGCGAAGTTGGCGCCGCCGCTGCCGCTTTGTGGCTTACCAACGCTATCTATGCCAGCACCGACGCCGAGGTTGACTCCCATGCTGCTGTTTTCGCTTTTGTGGGTGTCTTGCAGGCTTTCAACCGTCAGGGTGCCGGTGGTGATGTCGGCGGTGTTGGCGGTCACGACGGCGCCGCGCAGGGTCAGATCTTCGCTGGTGCTGCTCGCCTCGTTATAACCGACGTTGGCATTCCAGCTGCCTGCTCCACTGCTGGTGACACTAAAAAAAGCATATTGGTACCATGTCAAGGCGCAGTGAACTGATAGGCCGTTGGCATAATTTCCAACGAGTCCCACAGGGGCTTGAGCCACGCATCAAGCCCCTGCAGGTTGTCTTCTATGACATTGGGGTTAGCGGCAATGTCGTCGTCAGAAACATTGAAAGATGCTGTGACCTTGAAATACGCATCACGCCCATCCACTGTACGGAAGGGGCAAGTGTCATAAACACCATACTGACCTTCGCGAATCTGGGCAAAATACTCCTCCGTGTACTCTTCCGGCGGGCGAGTGTATCGACCTTCCCGTATAACCGAGCGAATGCAGTAAAACTGCGCCTTTCCTTTATAGACGACCTGCCTGAACTGCCTTTGCGGGTAGCCGCCCCGATGCCAGTCACCGTAACGCAACTGATTTTCCGTAGGCCTGTACGGAATACGGGCGCCGTCGCCTTTAATGCCTGAGTACCATGGAAAATAATAGGGCGATTCACTAATAGTCTGTTGCGTGCCATGAAACTCACGATCAATCCAGATCCACTCGATCATCAGTGTCTTTCGGCTATGTCGTCCGTGGACGCTCAAGTACCCTTTCAACTTTGTTTTTGCATTTACAGAGTACACCCATTCATCAGCTGGGAGAATAGTGGAAAAAACGAACTCATCACCAATTGTCTTGCCTGGAGTCTTGTACCCCGCCTTGACTACAATCCGTTCCCCAACCGGATAGACACGATACTCCGGTGATGACTGGCAACCCGCCATCAGTATCAAGAGAAAAATGGCAATTTTCTTCATGGCGGCTATTCCTGATTAACGGATGGAAGCGTGATTCGTGGCGGCTCTGCTCCACACCGGGCCACACAGCTATAGTTGGAATGCGGCGATGAACTACCAAAGAGGTCTAGCAAACTACCCGAACCAGAAGGCTGCTGCGCCTGCTCAAGCGACACCGCCGTCACCCGATCGGTTACCAATGAGCCAGAGTTCTTTGAGAAATAATGAACGACATTAAAATCCTGACCATCCTTACCATAGACATATAATCCATTATTGCCTCCCAAGCCCTGCCCCACAAAGTCACCGCTGTTGACGGACGAGCTGGTTAATAGCATATCGTTATCACGAAGATATGTATCAAACGCCCCCGAATTCACCGGCGAGCCGAACATGTTCCAGGTGAAGTTGGGCCTATCGGGAGGACCAAAAACAATATCCTTATCCAACCCCACTGCCAGCAAGCCCGAGAAATTCAACAAATTCCCCTGCGAGTGGTTGGCAAAGTTGGCCCACTCATTACCTCTGGCCAGCATCACCTGATTGGCGAATATCCCCGTATCGACTGCCACATTCGTGGCCATCCAGGATTGGCCGGACCAGATCGCCGTTTTGTCATGCAGGCTTTCCAGTCCATCCGCAAGGAAACCCCGTGTCGGGTTGTAGTTCAGCGTGACCAGTATCGATTGGCCAAGATCGGCTAACAAATCATGAGTCTGTGTCACAGCATTGTACATCGCCAGCGCCGGCGTGTTCAGCATGCCGTTGGTGGAATTCTGATAGGTAGCTGTACCTGCGGCAATGGCTATCGGATTCGTGCTGACCACCACATTGGCCATGCTCTCTTGTTGTGCCGGATTCATCAGGTAGTAGCCTGGCGTTTCTGTAATCGGCACCCAGCCCATCTCCGGATTGGCCAGCACATAGGGGCTGTCTGCCGTAGCGCCGACCATCTGCTGTTGATGCGCATCGCTGCCAGGCAAGAACTGGCCCGCTAACTGGGCCAGCAAGCCGCCATTGTTAAGCCCCGCGGGAATCAGGCCCCACCAACCCAGCTTGTCGTCAATCTTTTCTGTCGTGGCTGCAGGGTTATCTACGCCTGCAATGCGCACACCAAGGTTGATGCCAAGATTGATCTCACTGCCGACGCCACCAATCACCGCCTGCATATTAGTGCCCAAATTGGCATGCTGATCCTTGATTTCTGCCCGCCCTGCTTCTGTAAACATCCGGTTATCCAGCGTTACGCTGCCATTCATCGCACCGGTCTGCTGATCCAGCGTAACGATCTGTCCCTTGTCGATGTCACGATTCAGCTCGGCAAAATCCTCATGCTCGTCCAGCGCAATACCACCAACCAACACATTGCCGCCACCGATAGTGGCCTGCGTCTGGCCTTCCATTCGGTGGCCTTCGTCAGTAGCACTGATGGTAGTCGTGGATGCACTGACCTGCAGGCCCGCACCAGTCTGACTGGACCTGCTGTAATCACGCAAATTCTCGACGGTCAAAGTGTCGGTAGTGAAGTTCAGCTGGCCATGGTCAACCAGTACCGGCGCTGCATTCTCATCTGCGCCTTCCGGTATTTCCCAGGTGGCGTTGGCGATCATGCCGCCGATCAGGTTGGTGTGGTTGGCGATGATCTGGCTGTCCGCGCCGTTGCCGATCAGGATGGCGGTTTGTTCTCCGGTGATTGCGCCTTCGGAGTCGCCCTTGGCGAAGTTGGCGCCGCCGCTGCCGCTTTGTGGTTTGCCAACACTGTCTGTGCCGGCACCGACGCCGAGGTTGACTCCCATGCTGCTGTTTTCGCTTTTGTGGGTGTCTTGCAGGCTTTCAACCGTCAGGGTGTCGGTGACGATGTTGGCGGTGTTGGCGGTAATCACTGCGCCCCGCAAGGTCAAGCTGTCGCTGGTGCTGTTCAGGTGGCCGACGTTGAGCTGGGTGTTCACATGCTGGGTAGCTTCGCTGCTGCTGCTCGCTTCGTTATAGCCCACATTGGCGCTCCAGCTGCCGGCGCCGCTGGTGCTCATACTGCCGCCAACGCTTTTGGAATCCTGCTCGAAGGTGCTGGACTGGCTGTTGGTGCCAGCGCCCAGAAGAATGCTGCCCGCATCCAGCGTGAGAGTGCTTGCCGTAATCTGGCTGCCGATAATGCTGGCCACGTCTGCGCTGATGGACATGTTCGCAGCGCTCAGGGTGCTGCCCTGCCATGCCTTCTGGGTGTCGGTGCTGGTGATGCTGGTTTCACTGTGCTGGGCGCTACCACTGACGTAAAAGCCGGTGCCGCCCGCCATGGCGCCGGCAGCGCCAGCGGCCAGAGCTTGTGCTGCGGCCAGATCCGCCTGAACCAGGTTTGCCATTGCCAGCGCCAGCATGGCCCGGTAATCCTCCCGAGCGCCGGCGCTGATCTCACCCCTGTCGTAGGAACGTTCTGCCTCGCTCAAGGCACGGCGGGCACGGTCCACTTCTTCAGTCGCATCTTTCAGTGCTTTTACTGCATAGGCCGCATCAACATAGGCATTGCGGACACCCACCGTTACGGTGGTGACTTCGGTTTTTTCGGCATGGGTGACTTCACGGGTATCCTGAACGCCGGTGACGATGACGGCTTGGCTATCCAGTGTCAGGCTGCCATCCTTTCCCGTTGCCGTGATATCGGCGTTGATCAGGCTGATGACGCTGTCTGCCTGAAGCAGAATCTGGTTACCACTGATGCTGGTACCAGTATGGTTTACCGTTTTGGTGGTGGTGGTCGCGGTGTGATCGGTGAGCTGAAGGCCACCCAGGCCGACTTCATCCCTGCTCAGGGAGGGACCAATGCCGGCTGCACTTTGCTCCTGGTCAATAACAGTATGCGTGGTCTCGGTCACTGCTGTGTCCAACAGGATCTTATCGGCCAGTGCGACCACACTGCCCTGCTCTTCATCCGCCATCAGCGTGGCGCCAGTCAGGGTAACGGTGTCCTGTGCCACCAACAGGATATCATTTCCGATCAGCTGCGAACCCGCCTGAAGGGTTTGGTCCGTGCGCTCGCTTTCCTTGCTCGAAAGCGTAATGCTCGCAGAGACGTCCAGAAAGGCCAGCTCCGGCAGCACGAAGCTCCCCACACCCAGCGTAGTGGCGACCGCTTTGGCAAGTTCCTTGACCGGCCCGCGCAGGCTTCGGGTGGTTTCATTCCAGTTGCTGTTTTCAAGCTCGACCGTGCCAAGGGTGATGTTGTTCAGGCTGCCACGGTCAATCACCAGATTGCCCTCGTCATCCTTGAGCATGGCGCCAAGCTCATCGGTGGCAATGGTGGCTTCTCCGATACGCAAAGTATCCTTCGCCACCAGCATGCCTGCGTTCAGGTAAACGTCACCCCGCGCATTGATCGACAGATCCCCACCGGAAGACAGCCCCGCCATCGCCAGCGTTTGGGTGCTGCTGCCCCTGTCGTTGGTTTTTATCCGGGCGGCATTCTTGTTGATGGTCTGAACACTCTCATAGTCCGTGTTCACGCCGGATTCGATCAGCACATGGGTGCCGGCGCGGACGGCGACGCCTTCCTCGCCACGACCGGTGGAGGCCAGCAAAGACACCGCGCCCTTTTCTGCTTCCAGTGTGAGACTGCCGCCGGCGTAGAGCTGGCTGCCTACCTGCTCGGTGGTGCGGGTTTCGGTGATGACTTTCTTGCTGCTCAGGGTGCCGCGTGAGCTTTCTCGCAGATAGCTTGAATAACGGTCTTCCACTGCCTCAATGCGCAAATCATTCCCGGCAAAGAGACCAACATCGGTACCACCGGTGAGACGAGCACCAGCGAGCACGATATCGCGCTCGGCTCCGATCAGGGTGTCGAGGATACTGGTGAGCTCGGCACCGAGGTGGGTGATAGCGTCCAGTCTGTTGGCGGCGGTGGTGTTCTGGTTGTAGCTGCGCCGAATCTGCAACGCATCTACCCGGACATTGCCCCCCGCCAAAATGGCGAGCTGCTCGGCAGACAGATTGGCCCCGTGAATCTGCACATTGCCTTCCGCGCTCATGGCCAGTCTGCCACTCGCCTCAATGCGACCCTGCTCTCCCGTGAAGGTGTAGATCTGGGTACCGGACGTGACCTGCTTCTGAAGGGTTGCATGGACGATATCGCCCCCGGCTTCGAGAGCGATGTCATGACCGCGGATCACACCACTGCGATTGATGATGGCATCAGTTGCGGTCAGTGCGAGGGCTTGACCGGCCTGAAGGGTGCCGGTGTTAAGGATGTCGCCCTGATTGGCTGTGATGGTCAGGTTTTCAGCGGCGCGTACCGTCCCGCCCCCGGCATAACTATCGACGTCGATATCCACGTTGCGACCGGCAATCATTGCATCAGGCGCCTGGATACCACCGACCAGATAGACCACCGGCACCAGCACACGGAAACCGGCCACTTCCCGCTCTTCCAGCCAGATGATGTCGGTTTGCAGCGTGTTGATCTGCTCTGCCGACAGCGATACGCCCACCGATAACTGCAGGGACTCGGCCGCCGCGATGCCCTGATCCATTAACTGCAGGAAAAACTGCTCGCGCTCCTGCTGCTCCGCACCCGCCAGCACTGGCTGGCCAATCAGGGCAGACTGCAGCAGGTTAAGCTCATAAAAGCTGTCTCCGAGCAGACGCTGGCCCGGCTCGGGATTCCAGCCAAGTCGATCCAGCATGTAGGCCGAACCCATAAAGCCAGTGCGGGTGGCGAACAGGGGGTTGGTTTCGATCAGGTAGGGATGATCCGCGCTGCCACTGTAGACGAACAATCCATTGCGGCCGGGCAACGGCAGGCCCACGGCAAGCGGATCCAGACGATACAGCTGCTCATCCTGCGGCGATTCACCACGGAGATAGGACTGGGTGTTGGCAAAAGAGAAACCCTCTTCGGTGGTACCGTTACCCACCGCGCCAGCACCATTGATCACGACATTGCCGCCAGCAGCAATCAACGCACCGACAAGGGTCTCGAACAGGGTCTCGCTGGTCTCGAACCAGTGCTCACCTTCGATGCCACGGTTACAGCGCACACGGGACGGGGCACAGGCTTCTGGATACTCCTCGCTACTGATGGTGGTGTAGGTATATTTCCGGTTAGGCTCAAGCGAGCCGCTGGTTTGCACATACCACGAACTGTCGGTGCGGGTAACTTCCAGGAGGTCAACATCGTAGCCCCGGTTTTCCAGTCGGCCGGCATTACCCTCCGCATCTGCGCGCAAGGTGATGGTGGTGTTTTGCCAGGCACCGAGCAGGCTGTGGAGATTCTGGATGATATGCGCGTCCAGCGTCAGATCGGCTCCGGCCAGAATGACGCCGCGTACCGGCAACAGCGCCAGATCCTGCTTTTGATCGTCGGGGATATACTGTTTGCGAATGGAATCCCTGTAGGCACGGGGGCGGCAGTAATCCTGTCGGTTCTCAAGGAAGCACCGCTGGTTTTCGCTTTCGCCCTCACCCAAATCTGGCCACGACTCGAGCGGATCCGTCCACTCAAGCGTTCCCAGGTATTCTCCGGCCCCGGTGTTGGTTATCTGGTGGGCCAGCAAGCGGATATCACCACTGAGGGTGCCAATAAAACCGGCCTCATTCACTATTTTGTTTGCCAAAACAGCAGACAAGCCAGCGATGGCGATATCCGTCATCGCATAGATATCTGCTGCGTTGTAGAGATCATCAGTCTCGATCCGGATGCTGTTGCCTGCCAGCATCAGGGCGTCGGCGCCATTGGCGACCAGATTGGCACCGATGACCAGATCATCGCGGGCAGCGAGGGTGCCAGTATTCAGGAGCCGCTCCGCCTTGATACTGAGCTCCTCGGAAGATGTCAGGCTGCCGGCGTTCTCGAAGATGCGGCCTGCTTCGAGCCGGCCACTCCCCGCCAACCGCCAATCACTTCCCTCCTCCACCACGATATCGCCCGCACTCTGCAGTAGCAGCTCGCCGGCTTGTACCTCGCCGCGATGGCGATAATCGTCCACCTGCATGGCAAGCCGCCCGGTGGCCTGGATACTGCCGTCGGTGTTGTCGATGGTCTGGGCATTCAGGGTCAGGTGGCGACCCTCGATGATGCCCGGGTTGCGCAGCGCCTGTGCGCTGTTGATGGTGGCCACGTCGACGCTGATCACGCCCTGGTTGTCGAGGCGATCCAGCTCGGCTGTGAGCAGGCGACCGGTCAGGGCGGCGTTATCGGCGATGGCCAGCTCCTGCGCTTCTATCTGAATACGGCGGGCTTCAGAGGTGTTTGCCTGCAGGCGGATATCGCCCTCTGCCCTCAAATCAAGACGGTCCCGTGCCGTGATCGCATCGTCGGCAACAATGCTATCGGCCTGCACACTGACGTCATCGCCAGCGCTGACGCGAGTGAAGCGCAGAGCGCCGTTGGCGGTGATTTCCACATTACCCAGCTGGGCGGCCACCGGCGCATCCAGATGCACGCCGACTCCGGCATCACTGGCAATCAGGCGAATGCGGTCGCCGTAGATGCCACCCAGCGCCGATGAGCTGATGGCGAACTCGGGGGCAGTGTCGGGCACGGCGTCGTTGGCTTCGCGGGACAAATCGCCGTAGGCCACCTGTTGATGACCGGCAATGAGATTGAGGTCGCGCCCCTGAATTTCCGCGTTCAGGCGGATCGCGCCGGCAATAACATCGAATCGCGAGGCGCCCTGCATGCGCGCGCCTGCACCATTGATATCGATGCGGCCGCCGCGCACGTCAAAGCCACGCAGATCACCGTCGTGGAGCTGGGGGATGCCAGTGGTCAGGGTTCCCCGCACCGTGTTGATAAAGCCGCAACCATCACAGGTGATGCCATAGGGGTTGGCCAGCACCACCTCGGCGGCCCGGCCGCCCACTTCGATGGGCCCCAGCAACGAGGACGGGTTGGCGGACACCACCTCATTGAGAATCAGGCGGGCATTGCCCGACGACAGATGCGGGTTCGCTTCGATGTAGCCGCCGATATCGGTGCGCACCACCTCACGGCTGTTGTTCAAAATCACGCCCTGCTCGCTGACATCGAAGGTGCCATAGCGATTGTGCGACAGGCCCGAGGTGGTGGGAGTGGCGATATTGACAACCATGGTGCCATTGGCGGATTGATCCAGCCCGGTGCGGCCATCCGCCGGTTGCACATCGGTGGCGTACAGCATCGCCGGCTGCAGCGCGATCAGGCACGATAGCCACAGCGACAGCAGCCGCTCGACGACGCTGGTACGGCGGGTATCAGCCTGGCTAATAGCCAAAGCGTTCATGTCTCTGGTCATCACTCGTCTCCCTGAGCGTTGCGATGTGCTTTGCTTCATGGTGTCACCTGCACATCCACATAGAGGTCTTCGGCACACTGGCCGGCAAAGTCGGCGTCCGGTCGCGGCACCAGATCGGCATCACAGTCGTACCAGACAAAGGACGCCACCCGGGCGGCATCCGGGGTATAGAGCGCAAGCACCATACTCACCAGTCCGTCCTCGTCATCGCTGATGCGCTGCACAGTGACCAGCACCGACGAGAAGCTGTATGCGTGCTGGGCATCAATCTCCACCCGCGCTGACCAATAGGGGCCAGCGACATACAGCGTTTGCTCGCTCAGCTGACCACTCTCATCGCGCAGCTGATAGCTGATGCTCTCGTCCGGGAACAGCCAGCGCGGGTAATCCACTGCCGCCCCCGTGTCCGCCTGCGCCAGCACACGATCTTCCGTCGCGGTAATGAGGTAGCTGTCACCCCCACTGTCCTGCGCACGGAAGCCGTCCTGCTCCCGCTGCCAGTAGATCTGCAGATCGTCGGGGTAGCTGTCCAGACGGCCAAGGTAATAACTGAACCCGTCGAAGCTCTGGTTGGTCGCAACCGGCGGGACAAACCAGGCAAAGAAATCGAGGCCCGCCGGTTCAGGCGGCTGCTCGCCCTCTTCGTCTCCCTCGTCTGCGTCACCGGCGTCCGCTTCATCATCGCCCGCGTCATCGTCAGGCGCCGGCACGGGATCATCACGCACCAGAATCAGACGCGGCGCCTCGGTGGGATCAATTGGATCCGCGGGATCTGTTGGATCGGTTGGATCTGCGGGATCGGCAGGGTCCGAGGGGTCGCTCGGATCCGCGGGATCACCCGGATCGGTCGGATCAGTTGGATCTGCCGGATCAGCCGGGTCCGCCGGATCGGTCGGGTCCGCCGGATCGGTCGGCTCGATCACCTCCTGATCCCGGCTTAGCACCAGCACTTCATCGGCGTGGCCACAGGACTGATACACATTGAAGCTTGCCGACAATGATGCGGGCTTCGGGCAGACGTCATAGCTCAGGGTGGCCACCAGACCAATACCGCGGGCGTAAAGGAACAGGTTCAAGGTGTCGGCCTGCCAGTGCAGCAACTGGATTACGTCGCTGTAGGTTCGCAACGGTTCGCCCTGCCAGTACACCGTGGCGAGCGGCAGCGGTCCGAGCAGGTCGAACAGCGTTGCCGTGGTCACGGATGAGCTACGGGCAATCTGCTGAACACCGCTGCGGCGGACAAATCGGGGCCAGTGGCGTTGCTCCCCGGCCTGCAATTGCTCCCTCACGGCACTGGCATCAACGACGACGAGGCCGCTAAGCCCGGCATCGGAACTGAAATGCCAGCCGCCTTCCTGAGCGCGCCAACGGGTGCGTTCAAAGTCGCCGACCAACTCTGTATCGGTGCTGTCGCCGAGGTAGAGGTCGTAATACTGATCGCGCTGGGAGGCAGGCAACAGGTATCCGGCCAGATCGGTCTGCTGCGCGCCACGGTCAGCACCACCACAACCGGCGAGTGCCAGCAGCAGCACGAGTCCCATTGCACGCGCATCCCTGATCAGGCTCATTTCTTCCGCTCCTCTGCTACCAGCTCAAGGTCATGCTGCCGCGAACCACATGGCTATGGGCCGATTCGCGGGTGGATGCCCTGTCCAGCGGCGTGCTGGCCTGCAAACCTGCTCGCATCCGCTTCCAGGTCAGATCCGTACCGGCGGTGAGGCTGACCAGACGATCAAACGCCGGCTCGTTGCTGATGGCCGGAATCCATCCGCTTTCCACCAGCACAAACGGCCGCCACAGCAAGCGGCCACCTGCGGTGGCCGGGCTGATGGCATACTCGGCGCTCGCCAGATGACCGCTGTTGCCGGTAACGCTGATGTCGTCATAGCCCTTGACCCGCGACGCCAGCGACCAGCGCTGCAGCGGGAACAGGTCATTGTCGGAATGCTGGCTATCGAGGCGGAATCGGAAAGTGCCGCGCTGCCATGTAAGCGGATATAGGGCACTTGCTGTAAGTAAAAGCCGATGATTATGGGCGTCAGCAATGGCGCCCCCACCGGCCAGCGCGGCGGCTGGGCCGTGGCCCGTGCTGTACTCCGCCGTGATTGATCCGCCGGTTTGCCAGCGCTTCCAGCGACGCTCCCCGTCTAGCCTCACGCCCCAGGTCGACAGCTGGTAGCTGCTCACCTGAATGGTGGCACCCTCAATCGCGTTGCCAACATCGCTGTAACTGGCCAGGCCCGCCATACCGACGCGGCTGAAACTGCTGCGGTAAAGCACCCGGCCAGCCTCAAGACGAGTGGTATCGGTCTCCCCGGTAGCATCGAAGCGCTCGAGTACGCCCTGCACCCTGTTCAGGTAAGCCTGACGACTAAAGCCGGCGGACAGCTGCCAATACCCCACCCCGAGGTCGTAATCGAGACCGGCGCCCCAGGCCTGATCCGACACGGTACGGTGGAGATCGGTGTTGGCAGACAACACCAGCCGGTCGGTGAGGCCGAAGGGCGAGCCGATCTCGACGTTGGCCAGCGCCGAACCCTGCAGGGTGCTGCCGTAAGCTTTTTCATTGATGATTAACGCGCCGCCCAGCCGCGGTCCCTGTGTGCAGCTCATGGCCAGCACCGACATGCCATTGGCACTGCCGGGACGAATATCAAACGAGGATTCCAGCCCGCGTACCCGACCCAGGTTTTCCACCGCCTGTTCAAGATCCCGCAGATTGAGCAGACGACCCTTGCGCACCGGCAGTGCCAGCCTCACCTGTCGGGGTGACAGACCCTCGGCCAACACCGACTCGACCCGGCCGGGCACCAGCATGAACACCAGTTCTCCATCGGCAAGATCCTGCTCCGGAATCAGCACTCGGCTGGTGACATAGCCACGGGCGGTCAGCACTGCGTTGAGCGCCCGATGCAACTCCTGCAGGGCAGGCACGCCGAGGCACTGCCCGCGCACCTCGTTAATCAGTGGTTCAAGCTGAGCGCGCAAGCGCACAGCGGGATCGCCCAGCCATTCAAACCGGATCGATTCGATGTTCACGCAGGGACCAACGATGTCAGGCAGGTTCAAGCCCTCAGGCGCGGGCTCGGCGGGAAGATAAACATCCTGTTGACGGCGGTCGTCGCGACGACGCTGTTCTTCCTGGAGACGATCGAACAGATCCTGCTCCGGGGTACGTTCGGCAGCATGCAGCTGGCCGCCGCCGAACAACGACAACAGCAGAACAATACGCACATTGAAGGAGTGCAAAAGTCCGTGCACGATGATGGTTCTTCCTGAGTTCCCCCGGCGAGCGCGCGCGAGTATAGTCGCGCCGCCGTATTTCGCCAACGCCATCAGTCGTGCTGCCATGAATATCAGAATATCGACCTGTATCAACACCGCAATTACGGGCATTACTGCGACGATTTTCGCAGCTGCCAGTGTTGCGGCGGAGCCGAAATGCGCCAGAGATATCACCGTGATATCAGTCGAGCAGCCACCGGCCGTGGCTACTGATTTGCTAGCAGCACTCACCGGCACAATGACCAGCGAGTCAGAACGCATAGCAGCACTTGAACGCGCCTTGCAGACACCCCCACAACATCATTCAGCGCTGTTATTGCACGATCGTGCTCGGCTGGTGCTGGCGGGAATCGAGATTGATCGCCAGCAGTATGCTCGGGCGAGGGCACAGTTAGTCCGCATTACCACCGACAGCCCCATGGCAGCGCGCGCCGGTTTACTGGTGGCGGAAAGCTGGCGGCTACAGGGCGACGAGGAGACATCACTGCAATGGCTTCTCCGTGTCGGCCGCCATTTTCCGGATGACATTAACGCGCTGCAGGGATTACTGGCCGCGGCGGAGCATTTCGACGCCGCTTCGCATCCCGGCAAGGCCATCGCCGTTTACGAAGAGGTCATGGAGAAATCCTTGCAGGCACTGAACTCACTGGCCGCGCTACCCGCTGATCGCGATGCCCGCATCGGCACCGTTATCTTCCGGACTCAACCCATGCCAGCAGCACTGCGCCATAGCATCGCCAGCGCCATGATCAGGCAGTCGCCGTCGCTGGGCGAAACCCGGCGAGTGCATCGTGATGCAGGAAAGGAGTGGCAATGTCTGCTGCTTCAGCAACAACAGATCGACAACCGACATCAACAGCTGCGCCAACACCTGAGCCAACTTGATCAGGCCATCCGCGAAGCCGACGACACCCTGGGCCTGCTCGCTGCCGAGATGACCGCCATCGAGAAACGCATTGTTGGCAATGATTTTTCTGCAGATCAAATCGCCATGAGACAACGACTGAGTCAGGGCAGAAATGACACGCTGCGCCTGAATGCGGAGCGACAATACTTGGCGCAGATACGCGACACCCTGCCCGCCGCCCTCGCCACCACCGAGGCGCGACTTGATGCCATGACCGCATTGCTTGCAGAGATACACGACCAGAGCGCCACGGAACTGTTCAGCCTGACGGATGCGGCCATCAATCTGGTGATGGCAGAGTTTCGCAATCTCGCAGCGGAAAGCCAGCGACAGGCAGCTGAGGTGCTGATACGGCAAAGCCGCCAGTGAGAATTCACTCCCCCGCCCTTGCATTCAAATAGCCGATATAACGCTCCCGAATCTCGCGCACATAATTCACCGGCTCGCTGCCGCGCACATAGCCAAAGCGAGCGTGGCGGTAATACTCCGGGCGTGACAGCAACAGCATGGCTTCTTCCACATTGCCGAACCAGCGATTGGGATCCTTGCCGAGACGTTGGGCCAGTCGGCGGGCGTCATGAACGTGGGCATGACCGGCGTTATAGGCCGCGAGGGTGAAATAGATGCGCTCTTCCAGCGGCAGGCTCTGGGGAAAGCGCTCGTAGAGCCAATCCATGAACTCGAGACTGGCTGCCACGTTGTTCTCCGGGACGAACAAATCCTCGTAACCAAACTGGGCGGCAGTACGGGGCATTACCTGCATCAGACCGAGGGCGCCGGCGTGGGAACGGGCCTCGGGGTCGAAGCGACTTTCCTGATACATCTGCGCAATCAGCAGACGCCAGTCGTGCGGGCGGTCTTCCGCTTTGCGCCGCACCAGACCATCCCAGTCGGATATCGGTTTGCCCGGCTCAACCCGCTGGCCACGATAGGTGCCAATACTTTTTGGCTCGGCAAAATACTTCCGCCAGGTCACGTTGTAGAACACGCCCCGGTACTGTTTGCGCGCGAAAGCATTGAGCTGAGCGAGCAGATCCTTCTGGTTATCTCGCACCACCCAGGCCACTTCCTTATCCTCACCGAGATCGAGCACTACGCTAATGTCATCGCGGAAGGTGGATTCCATCGCCACCAGATGACTGTCCACCAGCGTATACGGGTACTGCCCCTTGGCAACGGCATCGACCAGCATTTCCGAGGTGGCATTCGGCACCGGCACGATGGTGACATTGATGCCCTGCTGACGGAGCGCCTGCAAGGTATCGTGGTAACTGTGCTCCGGATTCACCGCAACCCGTTTGCCGGCGAGCTCCTCGACGCCGGTGAGCGGCTTGCTACCCGCCCGACCGACCAGCTGCTCGGTGATCACCAGATAACGCCGACTGAAAATCCAGCCGCGGGATTCACGCTCGGGGGTGCGGGTCACTGCCGCAGCAATAACATCACCGTAGCCCTCCGCCAATGCCTGGTGCATTGACTCCGGGCCATCGCGCACCACCACGCTGACGCGCAAGCCATGCTGGCGGGCAAACTCACGCACCAGATCATAATCGAAGCCCATCAGCTCACCGCGCCAGAGAAAATAACTGGCCGGGTTATTGCTGGTGATCATCCGCAGCACGCCGGCCTTGCGGATCTCGGCCCAGTCACGGGGCGCTTGCTCGCGGCGCGAGCTGATCAGGCGCGTGGCAATCAGGTATTCGTTCAGGGCGCGGCGCAGCTCGGTGTTGGCGGGGCGCACGGCCCAGCCGATTTCGCGCTCGCGGGCAATCACTGGCCCCAGCCTCACGTCGTCGTTACCGGCCACCAACACGCTGGCCATGTCGCTGTCGAGGACGGTGGCCTGATACTGGCCACGGCCGACGGCATCAATCATCTCCATGTCCGAGACGCCCCCGGACAGTTCCTGCACGGTGAGATGATCATAACGGGCCGCCAGCTGGGCCACTGTCTCGGCCCAGGAGGTGCCTGCCGGCACGGTGACAGTGAGTGGCGCTGGCTCCTCGATCGAGCTGCGGCTATCGCCGGCGGGAAGAATCAGCACCTCATTCACCACCGCGAGCGGCACACTGAAGGCAAAGCGGTCTTCACGGGTGGCGGTGCGGGTGAGATTGGTAACGATGACATCGCCACGACCCCGCAACAACGCATCATCCAGCGCGCTAAAATCCTCTACCAGCACCCACTGCGGCGTCAGGCCGAGCGAGCGGACAAAGTCTTCGGCCACTCGACGATAGTCGCCCAGAGGCAGCCCCTCACGGGGCAGCGCCTCATCCTCGTCGAAGCGAGGCGCAATCAATCGGACGATGCCACGTTTGCGCAGGGCGGCAAGGTCGCCGGTCTCGGTATAGGTGTTGCCAAACAGGCCGGCTAGCGGCAACGCGCGGCTGGCGCCCGGCTCGGGTGGGTCGCCGCAGGCCAGTAAGGCGGCGCTAACCAACACGACGCCGAGCCATGTGAGTACCTTGGCAAATCGGATAATAAAAGACATGCGCCGCTCCCCCGCCGGTGGCGATCTGCCACGGATCAGGTGTCAGATTAAACGACAACAGGGGCAACAGAAAATGACTGCAGGAAACACAACAGGGCGCCGAAGCGCCCTGTTGTGTTTTGGCTTGAACAGTATCAGTACAGCTCTTCGTTCCAGGCCGCTGCCTGTGTTGCCAGGATTGGCGTATCCAGCGTGGCGCCACGGCGGTCGTTGTCTTTCAGCGAGGTTGCGCCGAACAGAACCTCTACACCCACCAGTACCGATGACTCGTAGCCAATCGAATCACGGGTCGTGTTATCGATCTTGGCGGTACGGAGGGTCAGACTGGCGTAAACCGGGTTAGCCTTGGAGACACGCTGCTTGGCCTTGAAGCTGGCCGAGCTGAAGTCTCCGCGATCTGACTCGTTGTAATGCCGTGAGGAGCCCAAGCCGATGCCCAGTTCCAGCATGGTGTCTTCCGCCGGGAAATAACGAGCAGCAGCCGAACCCAGGAAGCCGCGAACCTGCTGACGGGTGCTGCCACTGTCATACAGCACAAAGTCTGAATAATAGGCCTGCCCGTAGAGCGTTACATTGCCCATGTAACGCTGCGCCTCCAGCCCGGCGAGCTTGCCCAGATCGGTATATTCCGGCCAGCCGTAACCAACGCCACGTCCGAGCCCGACAAAGCCACCGACAAGACCGGTCTCCGCATTACGTCGGCTGAAGTGGGTGGTGAAGGTCACCCGCGACTGGGGGCCATAATCATCGCCGCGGTCCTGCTCTCCGTAAATCGCGACATCGGCACCGAGCTGTACCGAGTAGCTTTGGCCAACAGGAATATTCGCTACTGCATTGCCTTCGAAAGTGTTCGGATAATCCGAACCCTCTTCATTAGAGTTCATGTTGGCGACACCGCCGAACAGGCCGATGCGCTGGGCATCGATACTGGCCGAATCGGCCATCACCAGCGGGGAAACCGTTGCTGCTGCCATGGCAGCCACCAGTGCACAATACTTTTTCATCGTTATCTCCATGTACGAAATCGGTATCAACTGATCGAATTTGCGAGGTGATCAGTCGAGCTCCGGAATCCAGGCAGCTGCCTGTGCCGGCAAAATTGGCGTATCAAGGGTGGCCCCGCGACGGTCGTTATGCTTGAGCGAACCCGCGCCCATCAATATCTCGATGCCGATCAACACCGACTGCTCGTAACCGATATCGCCTTCTGAGGTAGCATCAAACTTGGCAGTGCGGTACTGAAGGGTGGCATACAGCGGGCTATTTTTTGCGATACGGTGCTTTGCCTTCAGCGACAGGGAGGTAAAATCACCGCGGTCATCCCCGTCGATATAGCGGGCAGAGCTGCCCATGCCGAGGCCAAGCTCAACCATGGTGTCGTCGGCAAGGAAATAACGCCCCGCCAGCGAACCAAAGATACCCTCCACCTCTTCTTCCGTATCGTCCACTTTGAAGTTGGCGTAGTAGACCTGAGCGTAGAGCGTGGCATTGCCGAGGAAGCTCATGGCTTCAACACCACCTACCTTGCCAATGCCGCTTGCGTCAGTGCTCTGATCGCCGCTTGAGCCACGACCTACTCCGGCAAACACTCCAGCCAACCAGCTGTCCGCCCGGCGATAGCTGAGATGAGAAGACATCATCACCCGTGACATGGGACGGTATTCATCACCCTGAACCTGCTCGGCGAACATTGCGCCATCCAGATTCAGCTGAACCGACAGGCTGTCAGACAGCGGAATACTGGTAGCAGCATTGCCCTCATAGGTCATCGGGCGACCCGATTCGTCCTGATTGGTGTTCATAATGGCCGTGCCGCCACTCAGGCCCATCCGGCCAGCGAGCACATTTCCCTGATCCGCCAGCGCCATATTGGCGGCGCTGAGAGTTGCCACCGAAATGGCGAACGCAAGACGCTTCTTCATTATTCTCTCCATGGTCACGTGTGAACAGCTGCCTAGAGAATCGCCTGAATGCTGGCACCCACGCCTCGGCACCCTGATACTAATGCGCTTGGCCGATCCCCGGGGTCAGACGCTAGCATGACTTTTTACAATCTTCATCCTGATTTCACAATCCGGTAACGTGAATGCAGGTCACGCTGACCCAGATCAATCCAACCTGCATTCAACCAACAAACCAGAGGCACACTGCGGAGCCCCAATGAAATCCACCCTCATCGCCCTCTTCCTGTTGCTGGCCGGCTACCTCGCCTTCTGGCCCGTGCCCATTGATCCGGTAGCCTGGGACGCACCCGAGGCCCCGGCGCTGGCGGGCCCCTATGCCCCCAATGACGCGCTGGCGTCCCTCACGCGTCTCGGTGACGGGATTGGCATTGGCCCCGAGGACGTGGCGGTGGATGGTGAGGGGCGCATCTATGTGGGCTATGAAGATGGCCGGCTGGTGCGTTTCGAGGCCGATGGCTCGGCGCCGGATCTGCTGGCCCACACCGGGGGTCGGCCGCTGGGGCTGGCCTTCGATGGTGATGGCAATCTGATTGTGGCAGATGGCTATCAGGGCCTGCTGCGGGTGGCGATGTCAGGACAGATCGAGGTGCTGACCACGGAGGCCGACGGCATTCCGTTCCGCTTCACCGACGATGTCGATGTGGCGGCCGACGGGCGCATCTACTTCAGTGATGCCTCCAGCAAGTTCGGCCCGGCGATGAAAGCCCGCGACGATATTCTCGAACATGGCGGTCATGGCCGGCTGCTGGAGTTTGATCCCGCCAGCGGTGTCACCCGTACCCTGCGGGACGGCTTGCAGTTCGCCAACGGCGTGGCGGTATCACCGGACCAGCAATCCGTGCTGGTGGTCCAGACCGGCAGCTACAACATCGTGCGCTACTGGATTGTCGGGGAAAAAGCGGGCCAGCACGAGCTGTTCTTCGACAACCTGCCCGGCATTCCCGATGGTATTTCCAGCAATGGCCGCGACACCTATTGGGTGGCCCTCTACGCCCCGCGTAATGCGCTGCTGGATGCGATGTCCGGCTGGCCGTTTCTGCGCAAGATGGCCTTCCGGCTACCGTTATGGCTGCAGCCGCAACCGGCGCCCCATGCCTTTGTGCTGGGGCTGTCTCTTGACGGCGACGTCATCCACAACCTGCAGCATGTCGGCGCTGACAGCTTCTATCCGGTGACCAGCGTCGAGGAGGCGCACGGCAAGCTGTATCTGGGCAGCCTGACCCAGCCGGCCTTTGCAGTGCTGGCGGCGCCGGGCATGGGCCATTCCGTGGAGAGCACTGACGATGAGTAAAATTGCATTTATTGGTTTGGGCGTGATGGGCTACCCCATGGCCGGCCATCTGCAGCAGGCCGGGCACGAGGTGACGGTGTACAACCGCACGGTATCGCGGGCGGTGGCCTGGGTGGGTCGTTTCGGTGGCCGGCAGGCAGCAACGCCCGCCGCCGCAGCGGGTGCCGAGCTGGTGATGGTCTGTGTCGGCAACGATGATGATCTGCGTCAGGTAACACTCGGCGAACACGGGGTGCTCAGCAGCCTGTCGGCAGGAGCGGTACTGATTGACCACACCACCGCGTCGGCCGATGTGGCACGGGAGCTGGCGACGGTGTGTGCCTCTCGGGGCATCGGCTTTGTCGATGCCCCGGTATCCGGCGGCCAGCAAGGTGCCGAGAACGGCCAGCTCACCATCATGTGCGGCGGTGAAACGAGCGACGTCGAACGTGCCACACCAGCGATGCGCAGCTATGCCAAGGCGATTACCCATATGGGACCGGCGGGTGCCGGCCAGCTCACCAAGATGGTCAACCAGATCTGTGTTGCCGGCGTACTACAGGGGCTGGCCGAAGGCATGGCGTTCGCGCAGAAGGCCGGCCTTGATGTCCAGAAGGTCATTGATGCGATTTCCCAGGGCGCTGCGGGAAGCTGGCAGATGAGCAACCGGCACAAAACCATGATTGCCGGGGAATACCAACATGGCTTTGCCATCGACTGGATGCGCAAGGATCTGGATATGTGCCTCGCAGAAGCTGAACGCAGCGGCGCCGATCTCACCGTCACCGCGCAGATCAACGACTTCTACCGCGACGTCCAGACCATGGGTGGTGGTCGCTGGGATACCTCTGCCCTGCTGAAACGGCTGCTGTAAACCCGGCGTCCGTTTTGTCCTGCAACGGGCGGGATTGCTGGCTCCACTGTTCCCGGCGATACTGCGCCACCTTTTTTCCACTGCGGGGATATGCACATGTTCAAGGTTAACGAGTATTTCGACGGCAAGGTCAAATCCATCGCGTTCCAAACTGCAACCCTGCCAGCCACGGTGGGCGTGATGGCGCCGGGCGACTATGAATTCGGCACCAATATCCGTGAAACCATGAAGGTAATCAGCGGCGCCCTGACGGTGAAACTGCCGGGCAGTGACAACTGGCAGGTGTTCGCCGCCGGCAGCGAGTTCGTTGTCGCAGCCAACGTGAAGTTCCAGCTGCAGGTGGCAGAAGACACCGCCTACCTGTGCCTGTATGGCTGATCACCAAAGCACTGCCGGTTCGGCAATCCTGCCGCGACAAGTTTGGGCAGACGAGCATTCAGTCTGCTTGCTGATGGAACGCTCGCTCGGGCACCGGAGTATCGCGGCAGGATTGCCGCTACAGGGGAATATCCGGCAAATTGCTGAAGGTCTGGCGCAGGCCGGTGGACCAGGCTTCGCGCAGCTGCTGAAAGCCGGGATGACTGTCGCTGATATCGTAGTGCTCGCCGGGTGAAAAGTCGTCGCGCCGATACAGCAGCAAATCCAGTGGCATGCCCACCGACAGGTTCGAGCGGATGGTGGAATCCATGCTGATCAGCGCACATTTCACTGCGTGTTCCAGCGGCGTGTTGTAGTTGATCACCCTGTCGATAATCGGCTTCCCGTATTTGATCTCGCCAATCTGGAAGTATGGCGTGTCCATGGTGGCCTGAATAAAGTTGCCTTCCGGATAGACATGGAACAAATCCATATCCTGTCCGCGAATCTGGCCGCCGACAATGATGTTGCAGCCAAAGTCCACCGCCGACTGTTGCCGGCTGTTGTCACGGCTGATGACCTCACGCACGGTAGCGCCAATGAGCTCTGCCACGTCGAACAGGCTGTCGCGATTGAAAAGGTTCGGGGTGTCGTGGCCAAGACGGGTGCGCAGCAAACTGAGCACACTCTGGGTGGTGGCCAGATTGCCGGAACTCATCAGCACAAGGGTGCGCTCGCCGGGCTGACAGAAGCTGTGCATTTTGCGAAAGGTGGCAATGTGATCGACGCCCGCATTGGTGCGGGAATCTGCCAGGAACACCATGCCGGATGACAGCCGCATGGCGACGCAATAAGTCATAGAGTGCTCCCGGACGGCGACCCGCCCGACCTTGCCCGATGAATGGTTGATTGGGCCATCACTGTGCCCCACCCGCAGAACGGCGGTGATAGGTTCCGCCCGCATAGCCTACGCCTTGTTCGGGTGACGGTGCCAGAGCAGGATGAGGTTTCGCTGCAGGCGCGCCAATGCTGGCGCCCCTGCAGGTGAAGTTAGCTGCCGACGAAATTGAGCAGGATGCCCGCAGCGACGGCCGAGCCAATCACACCAGCCACATTCGGTCCCATGGCGTGCATCAGCAGGAAGTTCTGCGGATTGGCCTCGAGACCGACCTTGTTTGCCACCCGCGCGGCCATGGGCACCGCGGATACGCCCGCGGCTCCGATCACCGGGTTGATCGGCATGCGGCTGAAGCGGTTCATGATCTTGCCCATAATCACGCCAGTCCCTGTGCCGATGGCAAAAGCCACCAGGCCAAGGGCTACGATGCCAAAAGTTTCCGGCACCAGAAACTGCTCGGCGCTCAGCTTCGAGCCCACCGCCAGGCCAAGGAAAATGGTTACAATGTTGATCAGCGCGTTACTGGCTGTATCCACCAGCCGCATGACCACCCCGGATTCCTTCATCAGGTTGCCAAAACAGAACATGCCGAGCAGCGGCGCCGCATCCGGCAGCACCAGTGCTACCAGCACCAGCAACACGATCGGAAACAGGATTTTCTCCCGTTTCGATACCGGGCGCAGCTGCTCCATCTGGATAGCGCGCTCTTTTTTTGTGGTCAACAGGCGAATGATTGGCGGTTGGATTACCGGCACCAGTGCCATGTAGGAATAGGCCGCCACTGCCACCGCACCGAGTAATTCCGGCGCCAGCTTGGTGGTGACATAGATCGACGTCGGGCCGTCGGCGCCACCGATAATGCCAATCGACGCCGCATCGGCCAGCGAGAAATTGAGGCCGACATAATTCAGTGCCAGCGCACCAATCAGCGCGGCAAAAATACCAAACTGGGCCGCGGCCCCCAGCAGCAGGGTGCGAGGATTGGCGAGCAGCGGACCAAAGTCGGTCATGGCGCCCACGCCAAGAAAAATCAGCAACGGGAATACCCCGGTGGTGAGGCCCACGGTGTAGATAAGATAGAGAATGCCATCGCTGTAATTGGCATCGCGGGCAATCTCATGAATCTCCGCGCGCAGTGACGGCGTCGCCTGGCCATAGGCCTGATAGAGCGAACGCACTCCCTCAGCAGGCTCTACTCCCAGCAAGGCGCCGATGCCGGCCACCAGCTCGGCGGAGCCAAAATGCAGCGCCTGACTGACCGCCGATTCGGCCATCCCCGCCACCGGAATATTGGCGAGCAATCCGCCAACACCAATCGGTAACAGCAGCAGCGGCTCAAAGCCCTTGCGCACCGCCAGAAACAGCAGGCCGAGGCAGACCAGAATCATCATGCCCTGACCCGGATCAAGGTGATAAAGACCCGTGCTGAACCAGAGTTTTTCCAGCTTATTCATAAAGGCGTCCTCAGCCGATGGTCAGCAGTACGTCGCCGACGCTGACGGCGTCGCCTTCTTTCGCCTGCACCGCAATGACGGTGCCCGCTTTCGGCGCCGACACATCGGTTTCCATCTTCATGGCTTCGAGCACAATAATTCGCTCGCCGGCGGCCACCTTCTGGCCCGGCTTGACCAGAATGCGGAAAATGTTGCCCGCCAACGGCGCCTTGATCGGCTCGCCGCTGCCCGCCACCGGGGCTGCCGTTACCGCCCCCGCGCCACCGACCGGCACAATACCGGTGACATCGCCGCCCGCCGACACAGCCACCGTGTACGACGTGCCGTCGACGGTGACGGTATAGATTTCGTCACCCGCGTCGGTAGTGGGCACATCACGACCCGTGGGCACTGGCTCAAAGGCCGCCGGATTGCCGCGGTTTTCAAGAAACTTCAGGCCGATCTGGGGGAAAAGCGCATAGGTGAGCACATCATCGATGCGGTTGTCGCCGGCGGCAAGCGTGATCGACTTCTCCGTCGCCAGTCGATCAACCTCGGCAATCAGCTTGTCCATCTCATCGCTGATCAGATCCGCCGGACGACAGGTTACCGGCTGATCACCGTCCAGCGCTCGCGCCTGCAACTCGACGTTGAAGGGTGCAGGTGCGGCGCCGTACTCGCCGCGTAATACTCCACGGGTTTCTTTCGACAGGGCCTTGTAGCGTTCACCGGCGAGCACATTCAGCACCGCCTGGGTGCCGACAATCTGCGAGGTGGGCGTCACCAGCGGAATGAATCCGAGGTCCTCGCGCACTTTCGGGATTTCCGCCAGCACGGCATCAAACTTGTCTTCGGCGTTCTGCTCTTTCAGCTGGCCTTCCATATTGGTCAGCATGCCGCCAGGCACCTGCGCCACCAGAATGCGCGAATCCACACCGCGCAGACTGCCTTCAAATTTCGCGTACTTCTTGCGCACGTCGCGGAAGTAGGCCGCGATTTCTTCGAGCAGGTGAATATCCAGCCCGGTATCGCGATCGGTGCCTTCAAAAATGGCCACTACCGCTTCCGTCGGGCTGTGGCCGTAGGTCATCGACATGGAGGAGATGGCGGTATCAACATTGTCGATCCCCGCTTCCACCGCCTTGACGATGGTGGAGGTAGACAACCCGGTGGTGGCATGACACTGCATGTGCACCGGAATCGACAGCGTTGCCTTGAGGCGGCTGACCAGCTCGAAGGCCTCATAGGGACGCAGCAGGCCGGCCATGTCCTTGATCGCCACCGAATCGGCGCCCATATCTTCGATGCGCCGCGCCAGATCAATCCAGGTATCCAGGGTATGCACCGGGCTCACGGTGTACGACAGCGTGCCCTGGGCATGCTTGCCCTCGCGAATCACTGCGGCGATGGCGCGCTCCAGATTGCGCGGGTCGTTCATGGCATCGAACACGCGGAACACATCGACGCCATTTTTCGCCGCGCGCTCGACAAAGCGATCCACCACGTCATCGGCATAATGGCGGTAACCAAGCAGGTTCTGGCCGCGCAGCAGCATCTGCTGTGGCGTTTTTGGCATCGCCTTCTTCAGTTCGCGAATACGATCCCACGGATCCTCGCCCAGATAGCGGATGCAGGCATCAAAGGTGGCCCCACCCCAGGACTCCAGCGACCAGAAACCGACCTGATCCAGCTTGCCGGCAATCGGCAGCATGTCATCGAGGCGCAGTCGGGTAGCAAACAGGGATTGATGGGCGTCGCGCAGCACGACATCGGTGATACCGAGAGGTTTCTTGTTCATGGCCAGACCCTGGTGAGGTGATGGTCAGTGGAATCAGCGGTGCCCGGTTCGGGCACGGTGCTGGCGGATGGCGTCTTCGATCACGCGCAAGGTGGTGCTGTCGACGGCGCCAGTGGCGGCCGGCGTCAATGCCGGTACCGGCACCGGTTGTGGCTGTGCTTCGGGGAAAAAGCGGTTGACCACCCACGACATCAGTGTCGTCAGCACCACCAGCAGAATCAGAAAGCTGAACACTACCCCCATGCCGATCAGCATGAGCTCAAGGCCTTGTTCCAGCAGCGTCTCCATGGGAGCTCCCCCTGTTTGAGGTGTCTCAACGAACGTCGATCAGGGCCTTGTGGACCCGAAAGGCGCGGACTGTAGCCGGATTGTAGACACTCTGCAATGACGGGTCAGCAGCAAAAGGGGCGGCAGAATTGCCGCCCCGATGGGAGTTACTCGGACTGGATCGGCACCATGCGCGGTTTCGCTTCCTCGGGCACCACTTGCTCCAGATGCACGGTGAGCAAGCCGTCCTTGAGGGCAGCGCCGGTGACGCGGACATGGTCCGCCAGCCGGAAGGTGCGGTCGAAGGCGCGCCGGGCAATGCCGCGGTGCAGCCAGGTAAGGCCGTCATCATCCCGGCTCCCGGTTTCCACCCGTGCGCCGATGCGCAGCTCGTTCTCCTGCACGGTAATGGTCAGCTCCTGCTCGCGGAACCCCGCCACCGCCATGACAATGCGATAACGGCCATCGACATCACGAATGATGTCATAGGGTGGATAGCCTGCGGGCTGGTCGGCCCGCAGGGCGTTGTTGATCAGATCGTCGAAACGGTCGAAGCCAACACTGTGACGAAACAGCGGGGCCAGCGAAAAACCACTGTTCATAGCTACCTCCAGACATTCGGCAAGGTTACCGCCCCTGAAAATCAGGCAGCGGCAGTCAGTGTGATCACAGTGCCTTGAATGGGGGTTGGCGAATGCTTTTCAAGGGCGCTCAGGGTGCCAGTCGCACCTCGATGCGGGATTGCAAGGGCGGCAGCTGCAGTTTCAGGGGGGTGTTACCAAGATCAGTTTCCGCTTCCAGCCACAGTGATAGATGGCCGCGCTGCGGTGCATCCGCTGGCACATCCACGCGCACCCGCACACACACCGGCTGTCCCGGTGTCAGGGGCAACCAGCGGCTGACGCCTTGATCCAGAAAACGGGATGCGTCACTGCACTCCGGATCGAGCAGAAAGCGGTGACGCCAGCCGCTGGCTCCGGACAACTCGCCGCGATAGCGAAAGCGCACTCGGCCACTGGTCTCGGGCAGATAACGAAACAGGAACAGCTGGGTGGAGCCCGGACTGATATCACGAGCCTGCGGTGCGTCCCAGCGCGGCAGGCGGATCAGGCCGAGCGCGATGCCGTCCTGCAGGTACTCGCGCCGGGCGGTGAAACGCCAGCGACCCTGACCCTGCCAGCTGAACGGAGCCAGCGGCAGATCGTTGGCATTCGCCGCCACCGGCATCCAGCCCTCGGGAATATCAATCTCCAGCACCAGCGAACGATCAGCGACCGATTCCGGCAGCTCGAGCATGAAACGGCCAAAGCGATTGGTGGCAGTGTCAGCGATGACCCGGCTGCCGTCCCGTATCCGCACTGCCCGCCCCTCAAGGCCGGCTTCGCCGCGCTGATGAATACCGTCATGGGCGATGCCGTCGTCGCGGCCATTGTCTTCAAATACCTGCCCCGCCAGCAGCATGCCGGACGGGCGGCACAGGTAACCGGGCAGGACGCCGGCGACATCGCCGCTCTGGATCAGACCACTGCGGCCCTCGGCAACCCCCAACCAGAGATGGTTGTCACTCTGCAGCAGGCGGCCAGCACCGCCCTGCCCACCGATCGCCTGACCCGCACCCGCCGCGCCACCGTCCAGATGCAACCGGCGCGGCTGGCCGTCAACAAAGGGAACCTGCAGCAGCAGCGTGCCGGCACCACCACCACCGCCACCGGCTGCTGCGGCTTCGACACCGGTGTGGCCGCGCAGATCAATCTCGCCCTCTCCCACCAGGCGGCCGGCGCGAATCAGTACCACACCCCCGCCGGCACCACCGCTGCCTTCAAGACCCAGACCATGATGACGGGTACCGGCACCACCACCACCACCGGGGATCAACCGGACCAGCTCCACCGGCACCGCCGCGCCGCCAAGACCACCGGCAGCAGCGCCCTGCCGGTCATAACCGGGGCGACCTGCCTCGCCTCCACCGCCACCGCCACCACCGGACGCAGTAAGGTTATCCAGGCTCAGGCTATTGCCACCGCCACCGGCGTTGGCAGGCGCGCCACGGGCCATGCTGCCGAAGGGATAACCGTCGCTGATCGTCAGCCGATCGGCTTCGGGGCGGGTATCGACTGCCAGCGACTCGCCAGCCACCCAGCGTGGCGTGCCTGCCAGTCCCTCACCCTTGCTGGCGTGCTGACCAAAGGCGGCGGCCAGCTCGGCAACACCGGGCGCCCGGTATCGATAGTCGTCTTCGCTGCCGAGCGCACCCACCAGCGAAAGCGCCGCGCCGCCGCGAAACCCGGCGCCGTCGGCGCGCAGCCGATGGCCGGCCAGATCCAGCGCGTAGCGCACATCCAGCGCCAGCACGCCGCCGGTGCGGCCATCCCACGGCAGCGCCCGCAGATCACCGCCAAGGGTCAGATTCTCGTACTGGGGGACACGCACCAACTGCCAGCTCTGACGGCCGGCGTCGGCGTCGGCATTTGGCTCGCGACTGATGTAGCGATGACGAATACCCCCGTTGCTACCGTCAGCACGAACCCGAACCCGTTCACCGTCGAGCTCTTCGATCCGCACCAGCTCAAAGTGTCCTGCCGCCAGGGCCTCCCAGCCGCTACCGCTGCCATCGCCGTAGGACGGGGTGTTGCTCGCCGCCAGCGTCGCGCCCTGCATTTGCAGCAGCAGCGCCAGATCACCACTGGCGAATTCACCGCGTCCGCGCCGGGCCCGGGCAAGCGGCAACCAGCGACTGCCCGCTTCAACCACGGAACCATCGGCCCCGGCCTGCCAGAGGTTGATCACCCCCTCGGCAAGCGCGTCGCCATCACGCCCCGGAAAGGCACACAGGTTCGCCGCCAGCGTCGGCGGTGACAGCAAGGCAACGATCAGAGCGAGGTAGCGGACCACGGCAACGGCCCCTGGTGATGCCGGAACCAGCCGGCAATACTGATGCGGTCGGCGTGGGCCGCCAGCACTTCGTGAGGAATACGCTCTGACAAAAAGCACACCAGCGTACCGGCCCGGGGTGCCACATCCATCAGCGGTGTCACCGCGTCCGGTTCGGCCCAGAGCCGCAGGCAGCCGCCGTGTTCCTGCCGCCAGCGCGGATTGAGATACAGCACCACGGACACCAGCCGCGGATTGTCGCCACGAAAGGCATCCAGGTGGCGACGGTAAAAGCCGCCGGGAGGATAAAGCGCAAAGTGAGCTTCCAGATCAAACAGGCCCAGAAACAGGTGGCGGTTGATCTCCACCCTGAGCGATTCGAACTCTTCCAGCAAACGCATTTGCGCTAGCGTGCCGCCGTCCAGCCACAGGGTGCGATCACGGCGGATGAGGTCATTCTGATGATGGACGGCGCCACGGCCGATGGCGGCCTCGGCGAATTCGCCGCGTTGATCGCGGCGGCGCACCTCACGGCGCAGAGCGGTCACCACGGTGCCCGACAGGTAGCCAGGCTCGACAGCGAATCCCTGGGTGATCAGGCCTTCGACGATGCGCTGGCGGGGCCCGTCACCAACACCGCCCGAGGTGATCTGGATCGCCCGCCCCATGGCCATCTCAGTGCAGCGCGTCGTGATTGGCCGGAATGTCGTCCTCCGGACCAAACAGACAGCCGAGCTGCTGGCACTCGTCCAGCAGCTGGGAGGTGGCATCGACGTTGGCCTGAACGAAATGGATGAACTGCTCGAAGGCGACCCCGGCCCGGCCCAGCAGCAGGTCGCAGGCCACCACCCGTGGCAGGGCGTCATCATTGACGTCGATAAAGATCTTGAGACTCGGCCAGGTCATGTTCAGGCGCGGAATTTCGGCAAGCAGCATCAACATGCTGGCCGGCCGGATTTCCACTTCGGTGCTCAGCAGCAGGCCATCCTCTTCGACGAACAGGCGGCTGTCGAGCACCCCTTCCCGGCTCTGCAATTCGGACAGATGCAGGCCATGGCACTGGTCGCAGATGTAATGGTGAATGCCGGCCTGACGCAGCCATCGCTCGACCTGGGCAGCATCGGGAACCACTAAAGCCAGCATCGTCACTCTCCTCAACAGACAAGCGCGCATGATCGGGCATTCTACCAGACAAGGGAAGCAACCCCGACTCCAGCGCGGATTGACCGGAGTGTTCGCCGATCTGACCTGATCGGCTTTGGCGCCGCCGGCTGCCGCCGCTATGATGCCGCCTGCCAGCGAACAACAAAAACGGGGAACTGCATGTCTGACCACACCACCTGGGTGGCCTTCCGCTCCAGCGACAACCTGCACCAGACCACTGACAGCTTCATCCAGCGGATGCGCTCTGGTGCCAGCCGACCAGAGCCGGAAACCATCGAGAAGATCATGTCGACCTTCATGCAGGAGGTATTGCACAACTTTTTTATCGTGCCGACGGAACAGGCCGGCCTGCCATCATCGACCCAGAAGATCGTCCAGTTCACCGTCGACACCATTAATAAGGCCACCCATCTGGTCATCAAAAGCACGGTGCGCAAGCTCGACATCGACCAGAATCGTCGCGCCGCCGAGTACATGGATACGGTGCGCTTCTCGAAAGAGATCAACGGCGAGCAGATCTGGTTTGTCGCCTTCCCGCTGAATGACATGATGGCCCTGAAGGGTCGCAAGGCGTTCGAGCTCGGCATCAATGGTCAGGGCAAGCAGGCGCTGCCGGCGTTGCTGGAGTATTTTCACCAGCTCACCGATATTGCCCTGTACTGGTATTTCGAAGAGCCGATGAAACTGCTGCGGTTCGGCCCGATCATGCGCAAGGTGTCGGATGTCGGCGTGGCCACCACTCGCAAGGCCACCCATACGGTGATCGACAAGGTAATTCCGGGAATGAATGACGAGCAGCTGGTGATATCGTGCAAATACGCCAGAATGCAGCTGGTGGACGGGCCGAAGCGGCACGACATCTGATTAACAAGGGGCGCCGCCGGCGCCCCTTGTGGTTATGACCGGGCCTACTCTGCGGCAGGACAGGATTCCAGCATTCTCGCCAGTGCTTTCTGCTCTTCTTCGCCACTGTCCAGCTGATAGCGCTGCTTCACCCGCTGCCAGCGCTGGGCATACTCGCACCAGTAACGCGGCAGCGGCGTCCACGCTTCCGGGTTCAGGTCGCCACGCTCCGACGCCGACACCCGATCAACAACGATCAGGTTATCCTTGTCATTAATGAACGCCAGCTTCTGCTCCCGACTCCAGTCTGCCGCACCATGCATTTCGGCATGAGGCGGCGTTACCAGCGGCACCACCCAGATCAAGTGCAGCGGCAATTGCACGTCCCGGCCCCAGCTCTGCCAGGAACCGGCAGCGATTTCGCATGCCTCCGGATCAGCCCAGGTGATCAGGTTGGCTGCGTTGGCAATCAGCACCCGGGTTTCGGTGTGCTGGCAACTGCCTTCCTGGTAGGTCCACTCCATCGGCCAGGGCTCCGGCGCTGCTGCCGCTTCCGGTTTCCCGGCCGGCTGCTCGCCGCAGCCTGACAGCATCAGGGCAATACTCACTGCAATCATGCGTTTCACGGCTCACCTACCTCCTGCCAGTTCAGTCCGGCAAACAGCATGCATGCTGACAACGTCAGCAGCCACCCGGGTTTGTCGGAAAAATGTCACCGGTCATCCCCGTGTCCGACAACGGCGCATGTCACCTTGCCAGTACCAGAGCGATTGACTATGGTCGAGCGGCCTGTCGCCGGAGCCTTTTGCCCCATGCCTGCCCTGTCTGCTCTCACCCCGGAACGCCTGATCGACGATCGTGGGCAGCCCCACAAAGGCATTTTTGCGGCCAGCGTGCCGCTGATCAACGGCCTTGAAGCAGACTATCGCAATGGCCTCGGCAAGCGGGTGCCACGCTGGCGTCGTCCGCTCCATTACAAACAGTTCCAGTACTTCGGCGTGATCAGCGACGAGATTCTGATTGGCTGCGCGCTGGCGGATACGGCATTGCTGGGTCTGGCGTTCGTCTATGTGTTTGATGTCCGCCGGCAACAACTTCGTGAGTACACCTGGCGCTCACCGCTGGCACGGGCGATGTCACTGAGCCCATCGCCGACCCATGGCGAGAGTCATTTCCGGCAGACCGGCATCGACATTTGCCTGGGCTACCGGGAAGAAAGTGGTGTACTGGTTAAAACGCTGAAAATCGTCAGTGCCGATATCGACGTGGACGCAGAAATGCGAGAGGACGGCTTTACCCCCATGTCTCTGTGCACCCGCGCCGGCGTCAATGGCTGGGTCTACGCCAACAAGGTGGCGGGGCAAGCCGTCACCGGTGAACTGCGCCTGGATGGCGTGCAGCAGGATCTGGCGGCGCTCGGCGCCTGTGGTCACCATGATTTTTCCGCCGGCTACATGCGTCGGGAAACCTTCTGGAACTGGGCCTGCTTCAGCGGCCAGCAACAGGGGCATCGCGTTGGCATCAATCTCTCTTGCGGTGTCAACGAAACCACCTATACGGAAAACTGTCTCTGGATAGACGGGCATCTGATCAAGGTGGATGCGGTGCGTTTCGACTATGATGGTGATGATCTGATGCAACCCTGGCGGGTGACCAGTCTGGATGGTCAGGTGGAATTATCGTTTATTCCCCGGGGCAATCACCGCGAGGCCATGAATCTGGGCCTCTTCGCCAGCAATTTCAACCAGCTGTTCGGCCAATTCAACGGCGTGCTGCGCCCTGCCGACCGAAACGCTATCGAGATCCGTCAGCTAAACGGATTTGTTGAGGAGCAATACGCCAAATGGTGAGCCAGGACGCACCAAAAGAGCCAAAAGAGCCGAAGGAAGGCAAGGAACATGATTACAGCCTGACGGCAATGCAGGAAAACTATCGCCGCGCCATGTTCTGGTGCCTTCAATATTGGCGCGAGTTACTCAATTTCCGCTTCGACAAGTACATGATTGTGCAAGTGCTGCCGGGCGTGTACGGCATCCTGCTGGCGGCGCTGGTTCTCAGCATTCTCTACGTCACGGTGATGGCATTCATGAAAGGGTTCTGGTACGGCGTCGGCTTTCTGATCCTGCCGGCGCCGTTGGGATTCCTGGTGGTGGCCTCGGTGCTGCGTGCCCTGCTTGAGTTTTATCTGGTGGTGTTCCGTATTTCCGAACACGTAGACGAGCTGGTGGGCCTGCGCGATACCGTCGACCGGCTGTCCGGCATCAGCGACACCGTAGATGAGATGGTCTCCGTCACCCGCCGGATTCCATTCTGGAAAGCCATGTCTCGGCGTGGTGACCGGCGTGTTGTGCCGGAACCGCGTCGTCGCCGCAGCGAGCCGAGCGACGACGAGCCAGGCAAAAAGGAGTGAGAGCGCCGGCGTCAGCCGGCGGTTTCTGCCAATGCGGTCAGTAACAGTCGGCGATACAGACGCTCGCGCAGGTTTGCCGGTGATGCCAGCCCCATGCGCGCCATGTGTTCGGCAAAGCGTTCGCCCTGACCATCGTCTGCCAGCACACGTCTGCCCAACTGCAAATACTCTTTCTGCGATACCTTGTGTTTCAACCACGCCAGTGCCGAAATCAAAGCCTGTTCGATGTCGGTAAAGTCACTGCCAAGCGGGAACATGGGGAAAGCGCTGTCACCAAACTGACTGCGCACCTGTTCAAGGCGCTCAGGCAAATTCTGTCGAAAGGCCTCGGGTATCTGGTAATCGGCAGCAATCTTGCCCACCTTTTTTGCCTCCGCCAGCAACGAGGCCTGAAAGCGGGAGTCGCTGATATTGAGCAGGGCTGCAATGACATCGCTGTCGTTGCGACCGCGCAAGTCTGCAATGCCGTATTCGGTCACCACGATATCACGCAGGTGGCGCGGAATGGTGTTGTGGCCGTAGGACCAGACGATGTTCGAAGCCGCCTCGCCACCGCGCTCGCGCCAGCTGCGCAACATCAGCACCGAGCGAGCGCCTTCCAGCTCATGGGCCTGAGCAACGAAGTTGTACTGACCACCAACACCACTGAGCACCCTACCGTCCTCCACCTGATCGGACACAGCAGCCCCGAGCAGCGTCATGGTGAAGCAGGTATTGAAGAAACGTGCATCACGGCGCTGGGCACGCTTCAGCTCCTCTC
This sequence comes from Alcanivoracaceae bacterium, assembly GCA_046292765.1. Lineage (GTDB taxonomy): Bacteria > Pseudomonadota > Gammaproteobacteria > Pseudomonadales > Alcanivoracaceae > PGZG01. The sequence continues at coordinate 251,072 of JBKBQA010000005.1, forward strand.
CACCAAACAGGTGATTGATATAGCTGATACGGGTCATGTTGATGCTGGCATGTTGCGCCGCCGTCAGATCCCGCAAGGACTGGTAGAACGCTCTCGGACCGAGGAAAAATCCGCCATGCATCAAGGTGCCGCCCTGAAGCGATTTTCCCAGCACATCCTGAATCGCTTCGCGCGCCACCCGATCAGTGAGGTCGCGATGAATGCGCACGTCATTCGGCAACAGCAGGTCATCGCCATCCACCGCCACCGGCGCGCTGACGATACCGTAGCGCTGCAACCAGTCCAGCTCATGCTGTTCTGGCCGGGATGAGAGAATGCCACGCGCTATCAGCAGATCCAGCGTTGCCAGATCAAACGGGCCGCCCAGGAGGCCCTCGTTAACCAGTAGCTGCAGGCGCAGATCGTCGTACACCGGACGACGAATAATGCCCGCCTTCAACAGCGCAAACAGACTCGCCGTCATCATTTCACTGCAACCGTACAGCCCGTGACGGAACGGCTCGACGCCACCTTCGGCGCCGATCAGCCGGGCAAAATTGCTGCTCGCACCGACGGCCCCGAGGACATCACGGTAACGGGTATTGTCCCGATCACGCATCAGCGCATGGTGTACCAGCGCATCGCCAAGAGCGCCGATGCCGATCTGTATCAAACCGCCATCCCGTAGAAGGCTGCTGGCATGGAGTCCAACAAAATGATCCTGCAGATCGACCGGCATGTTCGGGGTCGAGAACAAGGTGGTATGTCCGGCCGGATCATCCAGCACGATATCAAAGTACTCCGTCGGCACCCGGGCATCGTTTGCCATCGCCGGCATATCACGGTGTACCTGCCCGAGAGAAACAATGCGATCTCCCTGCCGGCGACGCTCCATTAACCGTGGCACCAGATCCAGCGTCACTTCCGGGTTGCAGCCAAGACTCAGCTCCCCGTTGCCGGGATCCGCCACCAGCTGCGCCACCACATTGACCCCGGCTCGATTGAGATCACGGGCCACATGGGTGTAGTTGGCGCTGATGTAGTGCTGCTGGGAAAGGCTGTTACCAAGCATGCTGGCGGGCTGAAAGAAAAACTCGCTGATATGGATATTGGCCGGCACCTTGCCGGCGCGCAGGTCACGCAGGTAGTCGAGCTCTTCATAATCACCGAAGATTCGCTCGGCAAACGGCTCAAGGAAGCGCTTCTCAAGATCGCTGCCCGCACGGGGACGACCCAGCGACAAGGCAGTAAAGATCGAAAGATGGATATCCGCATCGGCACAGGCACGCCGATACAAGGCATTGACGAAGCGATTCGGTTTACCCAGACCCAGCGGCAAGCCAAGCCGTATCTCGCGGCCGACGCTTTCCAGCACTTTGTCCACGGCGCGTTCGGCGCTGTCCAGTTGTTGTGTCATGACATCTCCGGCTTCCTGACGGTTGCCGGCATGATGCCACAAACAACGACCGGAACACTGATCCCGGTCAGGCCGCGCGCTCCCCCCTCGCATCCTGATGACCAGCTTCCCAGGCGGCTCTTAGCACATCGTCATCGTGGGGGTTGGCGCCGTGGCCAGCGAGCCCCGCCGAGCGTCCATCGGCATAGGCGGAATCAACGTCGCCGTCGTCCTCGTCTGCGCGCGCAGTGACACGCTGCCAGTGACGCCGGGTTTCCTCCATGGCCACCAACAGACAGGGAATCAGCAGCAGGCTGACAAAGGTGGCGAACAGCACCCCACCCGCCAGCGACACTGCCATGGGCACGAGAAAGCGGGCCTGAACGGTGTCGGCCAAAATCAACGGTGTCACTCCGAGCACGGTGGTCATGGTGGTCAACAGGATCGGCCGGAAGCGACTGGCACCGGCTTCCACCACCGCATGATACAGAGGCTCGCCGAGATCCCGCCGGCGGTTGATCTCATCAAGCAGCACGAGGTTGTCGTTCACCACCACGCCACTCACGGCGATGGTGCCGACCATCGACCAGAGGGTGATCTCGATGCCCAGGGCAAAGTGGCCCAGCGTCGCCCCGACCAGCCCGAATGGCACCGCACTCATCACCAGCAACGGCTGGCTGTAATTGCCGAACAGCACCGTGAGCACAAAGAAAATCGCCATCAACGCCAGCAGATAGCCGGTGCCGATGTAATCAAGGAACTCGCTAATGGCCTTCGGTTTGCCGGCAATACCCCAGTCTGCGCCCTGCCAGCGTTGCCCAAGCCCGGCGAGAAAATCCTGTTCCAGCGACGCCATTACCGCGTTCGGCGAGGTAATTCGGTTGTCTACCAATGCCGTCAGCGCCGCATGACGGCGGCGGTCATACCGCCCCACCAGCGCCGGCGCGTCCTGCAAACTGATACTGGCCATCACGCCAAGGGGCGCCCAACTGCCATCAGGCAAAGTAATCGGCAATTGCTGCAGCTGCCAGAGCGAACTGCTGTCGGCCTCGGCAAGACGCAAAATCACCGGTATTTCCTGATCCAGCTCGGCGACCCGATCCACTTCAATGCCGTGAAAGGCGTGGCGTACCTGCATGCCGATATCCTGCAGCTGCAATCCGGCGTGCCGTCCTGCAGCAGTCAGCTCCATGCTCACCTGCGGTCGACGGGCATGCAGGCTGTTGCTGATCTCGTGGACGCCGGCAAAACCGCGCAGTTGCAACTCCAGTTCCGCCGCCATCTGATCCAGCACCTCCAGATCCGGATGGTAGAGATGGACATGAATATCCGGTTTGGTCTGTAACAGACTGGCATCAAACCGCTGCGACAGTGCATCGGCCACATGGCCATGATGCTGACGCCAGCGTTGGGCCATGTCTGCGGCGGTGACGTCACGCTCCGACGCCAGCAACAGCGTGACACGCAGGCGCATGGCGGCATCCGGATCGCCCGCGTTGGAGACTTTCTCCCGCAAACCCTGCTCCACCAGCACCTGCTCAATTAGCGCTGCCTCTCCTGTCTGCAGGCTCGATGCCACCTGGCGGGCAGAGCTTTGCAACATCATCGCTTCTTCAGCAATACGAGCCGATGGTGTGCCGCGGGGAAACACCATCTCCGCCACCACCGTGTTGGCCTCGACATGGGAAAACAGCACCATCTTCACCCAGCCGCTGTGCAGCATCGCAAGGCACACCACGAACATCGCGACAAACCCGGCAATCACGGTGCGGCGGCCACGCAGCAGACGCAGCATCAACGGTCGGTAGAAGCGGCTCAGCCAGTTATCCAGCCGCTGGTTGAAGGATTCGCTGAGAGCGGTGGAGGCTGCCATCAGTCGGCCGGGGCGGCGCCCCGAACCGGCCAGATGGGCCGGCAGAATCCATAAGGATTCCACCAGCGACAGCGCCAGCACCGCCAACGCCACCAGCGGCACCACCCGGATCAGCGCGCCTTCTGGTCCGGGCAGAAACAGCAGAGGCGCAAAGGCCAGTGCGGTCGTCAGCACCGCGAAACATACCGGACGCGCTACCCGCTGGGCGCCGGCGATGGCAGCTTGCGCGCCCTGCAAACCCTGTCGCTGTTGCTGATGAATGCTCTCGCCGACGATGATCGCATCATCCACAACAATGCCAAGAACCAGCAGGAAAGCGAACAGCGAAATGGTGTTGATCGACTCACCCAGAACAGGCAGCACTGCGACAGCACCAAGCATCGCCACCGGGATACCCAGTGCAATCCAACCAGACAATTTCAAGCCAAGAAATAGAGTCAGGATGACGCCCAGAATCAGCAGCGCCTGCAGTGCATTGCCCCACAGTACCGACGTCCGCGCACTAAACTCGGCGGCATCGTCTTCCCAGATCGTCAACGTCACGCCGTCCGGCAAGCGGGCGCTGCCAAGATAGCGGTATACCTGCTCCGCCACATCCAGCACCTGCTGCGATCCAACCCGGTAGATATCCAGCGCCACCGCCGGCCGACTGTTGTGCCAGGCGCCGATCATGACGCGTTCGAAACCGTCGTGCAGAGTGGCGACATCCGCCACCGTCAGCACGTCGCCGTCACCGTCCTGACGCAATGGCAGCGACAGGTACTCCGAACCCTGATCCAGCCGCTGACCCGCTGACAGCAGCATATCGCCCTGTTCGCTTCGCAATACACCAGCGGTCACCGGCTGGGAGGAACGCTGGATGCCGGCGGCGATATCACCGAGAGTCAGTTGATAACGGTGCAGATCCTGACGCCGCACCTCCAGCGCCAGTTCACGATCCGGCAGACTCTCGACATCAATCACCGTGATCTGCTCAGACGCCAGCAAGTCGAGTCGCACCTGATGCGCCAGCCGATACAGTTGCAGATCGGGCAGCGTGCCAATCAGCAGCAGTCGCATCACCCGGTTGCGCACCACCAGCTCCTGAATCACCGGGCGACTGGCTTCCGCCGGCAAGGTATTGAGCGCGTCCACTGCCATACGCACCTGTTCGAGCACCTCGCGGGTTTGATAGCCCTGCTGGACATCCATCCGCAACAGGCACAGCCCTTCATGCGCTTCGCTGGCAAGCTCAGTGAGACCCTCGATACCAAATACCGCCTGCTCCACCGGCGCGCAGAGCAGACGCTCCACCAGTGCCGGGCTGGCCTGCGGCATCATCACCGAGACACCAATGCGTTCCAGCGGCACGTTCGGCAGGGTTTCCTGCCGCACCATGGTCATCGCCAGCAACCCCGAGGCAAGCAGCATGACCATCAGCAGATTGGCCACCGCCGGGTTGCGGGCAAACCAGCTGATGCTGCCACTCATCGCGACGCGCTCCGCAGCGACATTGCCACCGGCGTGGCGTCACGGGGCTGCACCAATGCGCCCTCAAGCCAGCGCAGCGCACCGCTGGCGGCAATACGATCACCGTCCTGCAGGCCCTGGCCGACCCAGACATCACGACGACTCTGGTGAATAACTTCCACGGTACGCTGGCGCAACCGATTGTCCGCATCTACTACCCACACGCTCTGGCGTCCGGCCAGGACCGATGCCGGCAACCGTGCCACCCGGTCCAGCTGCCGACCGGCCACTTCCACCGTCACCAGCACCCCGGGCTCCAGCGGTACCTCACCCTGATCTGCATCGTCGACACGGGCCACCAGGTAGATCATCCGGTTGCGATTCAATCCTCCCTCGCGGCGGACAATCTGGCCTTGCCATTGCGCATCACGCCCGGCGAAGCGACCGCGCAGGATCACCGGGATCGGTGCAACGGTGGCATCGCTACCGAGCGGCAACTCCATCAATGCCAGCCATTCGTCACGCAGCGGCAAACGGACTTCGATACGGTCGGTACTGTATAGCGTGGCCAGCCGCTCGCCGCTGTGGATAAATTGACCCGGGCTCACCGTCACATCTCGCACCCGACCGGCAAAAGGCGCCTGCAGTCGGGTACGCGCCAGCTCCATCTCGGCGCGCTTCAGCGATGCTTCGGCAGCCGCGAGGCGCGCTTCCGCTTCTTCCAGATGGGGCACCAGTCGCGCGTAGGGCGTTGCCTTGTCGCCATTCACCCGACGCGCGACACTGGCCTTGGCACGCACATCAGCAAGGTGAAGCGCTGCCGCACTGACCTGGCTGCGACGTTCCGCCAATGCCAATCGATAGGGCTGATCATCAATGGCCAGCAGCAGCGCACCCTGATCGACCTGCCCACCATTTCGGAACCATTCCGGTCGCTCGACCACCACACCGGACACTTCAGCCACCAGTGCAATCTGATCGGCGGCCTGGGCAATCCCCTCCAGCTCAATCGGCAAGGCGCCACTGCTATAACGAACCTGAATCACATCCACCAGCAACCCACTGTCGATGATTTCGGTGCGCTCTGCCTTTGGCGACCAACTATACAGCCCAGCCAACACCAACGCCGTGCATGCAGCGATCCACCACAGCCCTTTGCTACGTGCCGGCAACCCTGTCTCAACCATGACCAGCCACTCCACTTTGTTGCGTCTTGACCACATTCGGCACGTCTTGTTGCGCAGTTCCTGCTTGCAGCAGGGCACACCAGCGATCCATGCACTGCTGCCGCTTCGCAGCTGTCACGCCGAGCATCGGATGACATTTGAAAGACAGCACCAAACGGCCATTACAGATCACCATGCAAGCGCCAAGCGGATGAGTCGGGCTGCCCGGTGAGCAGCCCCAGAACAGGGCATCATCGGCAAATCGACTGCCGCGCCAATCCACCTGCCACTCACCGATATTGCTGAAGGACCCCAGATAATGACTGCGACCATTGAGCATCCGGAACACCAGATTGACCAGCCATTGCCCACCGATCGCCACCAATCTGGCCTGATGCCAGAGCCACCAGTGTTCACCGGTACGCATCGCATTGATCAGACCGCGCTGAATATCGCGATAATCAGCATCCGCCGTCAGCGGTAAATAGAATCCGCTGGCATGATTCATTTCATCGGAAGGCAGCACCAGTGAGCCACGCAGCGTCACCGGCACAAACCAGGCCCCACCACCGGAGGCCAGCAGCTGCTCGGTCACCATCCGGTGGACAGCAGCAAACACCAGCACGTTAAGCGATGTCTTGCGCTGCTTTGCGCTCGCCTGCAGCGCTGCGGTTTGGTGCTTATCGAAGGCATGAATGGTGATGGGCAACTCTTCCACTGGCACCGCCGGAGCACCTTTTCGCCACACCGGTGCGGGAGCGGGTTCGCTGCGGCGATGCCGTCGCCAGCTTTGCAAGAAGCCCGGCACCGATCGTTGCCGTGCGGTCTGAGTAGACCAGCTCGCCACGCCCGACTGGCGCAGCAGATACAGACAGGCGCCAACGCCATCACGCTGCTCATGGGGCATGCGCCAACTGTGAATGAGGTCGCGACCGGGCTCCAGCACACCATAGTGCATGCCGTCGTCGATACCGAGTTTGCGACGGGCGCGAAACCAGTAAGCCGCATAATCTTTCATGGTGGGCTCCTACAGTCTCGCCAGCTCGATGTACGGCAGCCGCTGGTCAAGTCGCTGCCGGGGATCGTCATGAAAGCCAATCAGGAAATGTCTGCTCTGCATGGTCTGGCGACGATAGCCCCGCAGCGCCTGCCGCAACGGATCCTGGACAAAGAAGCCGACACTGATGGCAGCACGGTGGCCGCCTCGCTGCTGCACCATGTCGGAAAGCATGGCATCGAACACGGCGCTGTCGTTGTCACGCACCAGCAGGGAGTGCAGCATCAGATAGTTGATTGTGCCGCCAGCAGGTGGCAGCTGCAGGCCACCGAACAGGCGCGCCCACAGATTCCAGAGATGGCGAAGGCCAGAGAGGCCGCGGGGGTACGCCAGCACGCGGGTTTGCTTGAACGATTTCTGATCCCACAGTCCTGCCATTCCCACCAGCTGCTCACCGCGAAATGCCAGCCAGAAGTCATCAATCGACACGCCGCGAAAATAGGCATCATTCTCCAGCAGCGCACCAAAGCGGTAACGTGGATAGAACTGCCGTGAGGGTGCCAGCTCATCATGTAACGCTTGCATCGAGGCCAGATCAGCGGGGCTGGCACGCCGGACCTCGATGCCGTGATGGCGACGTCTTGGCGTCGAGAACACCAGACTGGTCTCGATCTCACCGCAGGGATAGTAGGTTGGCAGCCCGGCTCGGCCGCTGGCGACGGAATTCAGCGAGGCACTGTTCTCACTCAGTATCACGGTCTGGATCAGTTCCTCGGCGGCAACCATCTCCCGCACCTGACGCCCCATCCGCGCAATCAGCAGACCGCCGCGGGCCTGCTCTGCCACTCTCAGGTCGTGGGCATAACGAACAGCTTGCGCTGCACCGTTAATGTAGAGCGTGCGTGATCCGATGCCATAGAGCATCACCAGTTCACCGGAGGGCTGGCGCGCCACACGGGTATCCGGTTGCTCGCAAATCACTTCGCTACCGAGGAAGTAATCTGGCTCACGCTCGAAGTTCAGCACCACCCGTCCGCGTTGCGGCGTGCGCCGAAACAGATCGAGGATGTCAGACGCGTCAGCGGCACAGGCCTGTTGGAACGCCGACATCATGCCACTCCGGCCAGACTGTGCTCCGGCACCATATCGGCCAGCTCCATACCGGGCCAGTATCGCAGCGGCTCAAGTTTGATATTGCCCTCGACCATGCCGCGACGCTGGCAGTACTGCAGATAGCATTGCTGCATGTCAGGCCGGGCAACAATACGCACCGCCGCCAGCTGGTTCAGCTCCCGCGCCAGACGATAGTGAAACAGCGTTTGCAGCTTCCGCTCCAGACGCTGGGCCAGATGGTGCTGCTCGGCGACACAGACAGCACGACTGTTTTCGATCAACAGCACATAGCCCGGGGTCCCGGCGCGGTCGCTGTTATCAAGCCCCAGCAAGGTCACCGGCTGCACATCCGGTGCAAGACCCAGCCCCTCAACGACCTCTTGCGCCAGCACCGCTGACAGCTTTTCACCGACCAGATCCACCCCGTCCTCGCGGCCTAGGAAGGTGAGGGTTGGCACATCATTAATGAATCCATCGACCCGCAGCCGGTCATTCATGCGGTAACGCAGTAGCCCCGCACCGGTACTGATGACCGGAGTCACTTCCTGTCCTGTCTGCAGTGCCCACGGCGGAATAACCCGCTCGGATGCGGCATCCACAAATTCGTAGACATGACTGCGAAAGGCGAGTGGATAGCGACCGCGCCATGGAAAAGTCACCACCCCTTCGGTGGCCCACAATCCCTTGCCCTGAAATTCAGCGGCGGGTAGCAGACGCCGAAGCTTCACTGCCCAGGAACTCGCCGCGGCGGTATCCCAGGCGCTGACCAGCGCCAGCTGCGGCCAGAGACGGGCCAGAAATGCGGGCGTTACGGCACCGTCCCACTCTCGAAGTAAAGCGGCACGGCCCGGCGTCCGGGGACAGCGCACCCCCGACAACGACGCCGAGCGGCCGCCAAAATGGCCGCTGCGCAAACAGACAGCGAGTTCGTCGCGCCAACGACTGAGATCATCAAACAGCGCCAGCGCAAATGTCGGGCTCCAAACGGACATCACACTCAGACGCTCATCCGACACCAGCCAGGCCAGTGTGGCAAAGCGCGAGTCCTCGGAACTTTGCGCTGTCGCCACGGCCTCCGGCACCGCTTGCGTCATTGATGCCAGCATCTGCTTGCCGAACGACAGCAGTTTCATGTCGTCGTTGATCTGCCCCTTTAGCTCCTCGCGCAACGCGGTTGGCACCCACGACAACGACCAGTAGTGACTGCCAGAGCGAATGCCCGGGTATTGCAGATACAGATCCCCTAACCAGGGCGCAATCGCCTGATCCAGTTCTTTCAGAAACCGACGGGTATAGGGCAACCATTTGATTGCCGAGGTCGATCCGCTGGTTGGCTGGTAGCGCTGAACGGGCGAAGCAATCAGCGAGGCACCGCCAAGACGCTGGCTCTGGATTTCATCGTGCCACTGGTCATAACCCGTCAGCGGCATGGCCCCTGCGTAGCGCTCAAACGACCAGCCCGGATCAATCCTCTTGCGCTGCCCCAGCGGCGTCGCCGCCACGGCACGCAGCAGGGAACCAAGCTGCCGCCGCTGGACCTGCTCCAGATGACGACTGTCGCGGGAAAATGCCCGTCCCGAAGATGACACCAGACGCGACAGCAATCCGTGCCCAAACAGAAATCGGGCGGTCACTGTGCACTCCTGGTCGCCAATGTCACCGGGCTCGTCTCCGCCCGTGCCTTGATCACCTTGACCGGCACCTCTACTACCCGCGCTGGGGGCTCCTGAACGGCCTCTTCAGTCTGCTGCTGTGTTGCCACAGAGCGCTTGGCAGACCGACGCCAGACCTTGCCGAGGTACCTGAACAGATAGCGGAAAGCATCGGGAAATCCAGCCCGACCAACACAGGGCAGTTCGGTGCCGCGCTGCCACTCCGGATTGCATTGTTCAAAAAACCGGATGGTCGCACTGGCGTCACGCTCATGATCGGTGATCGGCGCCACATCACCCCGCAGTTTCTGATACTCATTGCCAAAATCAAGGATCCCCCGAGCCGAATCGTAGTAGCCGGGAAACAGTTCCTCGCAATACTTGGGGATCAGTTCGGCATACTTCTGATAGCGCTGCTCCGGATGGGGATAGAAGCGGAAAAAGTTGTTGGCCATCAGCAAGTAGGTCTTGTAGCCCTTGGATATCAACAGCCAGAACACGGGGGTAAGCGGGTGACGCACAACCACCCGGACAAGATAGAGAAAGAACGCCAACGGTAGCGCCCGGCTGCCCCAGTACTCGCGCTCGATGATGGTATCGCCGCTGAACACACCCTTGATACGGCGACTGCCAATATCGAGATCCATCAGCGCCACGGTGGAGAAGCCGACGATCTGTCGATCTGTGTTAGTGAGCAGGAATACGCCTGTCTTGCGGCTCATGTCGCGCAGGAAGGTGGCGAGGTCTGCGTTGTCATAGTAACGGCAGAAGATGCTGTACATGGTCAGCACATCTGCCGGGGCAACGCGATCAATGGCGCGGTAACGTGCAACAACCCGTTTATTTTTATGGCTCATGGTCGGGGCCTGCTTGTTGTTGTTTTGTCAGGACAACCAAGCTTGGCGGCAGCTGCGGACAACGAACAGGTCATCGGCCGTCAGCAAATTGTTTATTCAGGACAACCCCTAGTACCTCTTACTGACCCTCAGAACAGGCCATTATGTGTACATATATTCACGAATTACATTGATAAAATGGCCCGATCTGCAGAAAGTAAAATTGGTCGACGGCAGATTAAAACTATAATAAACAAAAGGTTGATTAAGATGAGACTCTCCCCATCCCTTATCAACGATGTTCCCCTGGTCCCGGTTGTGTACGCTCGTATTCTTATGAGACTGACGTCCCAACTGGGCGTGGAGTCCTCCCGCCTGCTGTCTGAATCGGGCATTCATGATGCGCTGATGTCTGACCCGGAAGGACATATCTCGATCAACCAGCTGCTATCGCTGTTCCGCGCCGCAGAGCGCCACAGCCCGGTTCCCTGCATCGGCGCCCGCTATGGCATGCTGCTTGATCTGTCAGCTCACGGGCTACTCGCCTATTCCATGATTGCCCAGCAACGGGCCGACGATCTGATTCGACGGGTCATCCAGTTTCTCCGCATCCGTGTGCCGTTGATGGAACTGGAACTGGTCCCCGTGGGTGAAGGTGCCGTGGTGCGCCTGCATCAACGCTGGCCTCTGGACGATATGGAAAACTTTATTGTCGATTGCTACCTCGGCAGCATGTGCCGAATCAGCTCAACCCTGAGCAAACATGCGCGGCTGCAGTTGCGCAGCGAAGATCGTATTCGCGTGGAAGCGCTGACAGAGATACTCGGCGTGCCGGTGGAGGGTGGACATACCAGCGACCAGTTGCTCATCAGTCACTGCAAGCCCATGGAAGACGGACGCACCGAAAGCGGTACCAGTGCCGATGCCGACTGGAATACCGATCAGGTGGTGGCGTTGATTCGCCACTATATCCAGTGTCAGCCGGGTCGCTACTGCACCCTTGAACATGCAGCAGAGAAACTCGGGCTGACGCCACGCACGCTGACGCGCTATCTGGCTGCAGCAGGCGAGTCGTTCTCGCAGATGCGCAATCAGGCTCGGGAAAAGTTTGCCCTGCATTATTTGCAGGAAACCGATTTCAGCATTGCCGACATTGCCGAGAAACTTGGCTACAGCGATCAGGCCAGTTTCACCAAGGCATTCCGGAGCTGGACCGGTCGCTCCCCCGGTCGGGTGCGGCGGGAAGGACGCAGTCCGGACTGGCGCGCCCCGGTGACAGCGCGCTTTGCCTGACAGTCACCCATAAAAAAGGGCCCGAAGGCCCTTTTTTAATCGCACGAAAACCTCAAGCGGTTTCAGCAGCGATCTTCTTCATCAGCTCAACCTGAGCGGCGGTCGGCTGTGCAGTCTGCAGCGCCATCAGCTTGCTCATGTCGCCTTCGATACGGATCTGACCGGTCATAAAGCCTTGCATACCAGCGGACTGGTCGCCCTGGATGAAAATGCGCTTGGCGAGATCGCCCGGCAGAATCATGGTGGTCGGGGCGTTCGGGTGATGGCCCTCTTCCAGCATGCCGCCTACCAGCGACATGGCCTTGTCGACAGAACCACCGGTGATGGTGACGTTGATCACCAGATCGGCCAGTGCTGCCGGAGCTTCAATGTTGCCAGCCTCTTCACGCAGCTTCTTGACCATTGCGAACCAGCCGTCGGACAAAAATTCCTGACTCATGGATATGTCTCCTGATGTTGTTGTCATGACCCGTCATGCGCCGGCGGCCGTCTATTGCGATCCAACCTGGTTCAAACGAGCGTTCGAAACGTTCTGTACCATATAGAAAGGCCTGAATCATGGCAATAGCCTGCCCCGCCAGCCCGCTGAGCATATTGGACAACTCGTCGGGGGCGTCCGCCGCGCCTGTTCAGTGCAGATAATTAAACATCTTGCGCCGGTATTCGCTCGCCAGCGGATCGCCTTTTGGCAAGCAGTCGAACACCTTCAGCAACGCTGCCCGGGCCAGGCCATCGCCATAATTCCGGTGGTCGCGCAGCATCTGCAACAAGGCGGTAAGGCCGGCCTCGAACTGCCCCGCTGCCGCAGCTCGCAAACCGTACTGGTAAAGATCATCCGGCACTGGTGATGCCGCAATTCGGGCCGCCAGCTCTGCCAGCGGTATCGGCGCATCGGTTAGTTCTGCCAGCAGGGCAAAGCGGGCGCGGAACGGGCGTAGCTCGGCAACGTCCTCGACGATTTCCGCCAGCACAGATTGCGCTTCGTCCAGTCGCCCTTCGCCAAGCAGGTATTCCACCAGCGCGGCACGAAACGGATGACGGGACGGCTCGTGCAGCAATGCATCACGCAGTGCCGCCTCTGCCTCACTGCCATGACCATGTTCAATTGCCAGCCGCACCTGTTCAAGAAACGCCTCGGCACCGGCTTCCGGATCGGACTCCGCCAGCACCGGAGCCAGCCACTGACGCAGAGCCGCCTCCGTTTGCAGGCCGCTGAGCTCATCGACCAGCCGCCCCTGAAACACCAGCTTCAGGGTCGGCAAGCTGCGCACCCCGAAGCGGGCCGCCAGCTCCTGCTGCTCGTCCGCGTTGACCTTGCCCAACAACACCCGGCCGGCGAGCTCCGTTACCAGCTTCTCAAGCACCGGGGTCAACTGTTTGCAGGGCTGGCACCAGTCAGCCCAGAAATCCAGAATTACCGGAGTTTGCATCGATGTCTGCAACAGCTGTTGCAGGTTGGCCGGAGTGACATCAACGATGACAGATTCAGTGGTCACTCTACTGCTCCTTTGACGGGAAACGGATCAAGGCGGCGAAGTATAGCAACCTGTTGCAGCGTTGGGCGCAGTGATCAGGCTGCGAGCACATTTTGCCATTCACAGTGTTGCAATGAAGCATCATCCTGATACCTTAGCCACTCGTATACAGCGCTGGCACTTTTGTATTGGCCTGGTGGATCACAATCAGCGCTAAAGGACGCCCGGCCTCACCTGCCTACGCTCGCTTCTGTTCTTGCTTGCGCTTGGCGCTGCCAGCGAGGGTTTGATCCGGGCCTGAAAGTGCTGGTCCGACTACGCTGAGGAGCACGCTGGCGGGAGCCACTACACCGACGGACGGTCTTGCCCGAAGATATCATTCTGATATTGTCCAGCCGTGCATAGATCACACTTTTGGCTTAACCAGTACATCATTCCAAGAGCTGATCCATCGTCTCGAAAAACAAGAACCAGAGTGAGGAAAACCATGAGACTATCCATTCCGCTGACCACCAGCCTGCTTGCCATTATGGTGAGCAATGCCTACGGCCAGACTGTCGAAGAACGGCTTGCGCTGACCGAGGGCCGGCTGGCCTCGCTGGAGCAGCAGAACAGCATCGAAGATCGCATCACGGTGAACGGGTTTATCCGCTTCGCCATGGAACGCACCAACGACATCAAAGACAGTAACGGCGACGATCTGGTTTATCGTGGCAGCGTTAATGCTGAGAACTGGGATAGCCGCCGCCTCAGTCGCGCCGGCGTCCAGATCAATGCGCGCATCTCCGATCAGGCGGAAGCCGTGGTCCAGCTGCTCGGTCGCGCCAGCGACGACTACGATGTCGAGGCCCAGTGGGCCTATCTGGCCTACAACCTCAATCCGGACCTGAAGCTCCGCGCCGGTCGACTGGTGCTGCCGTTCTACTTGCATTCGCAGTACCTGAATGTGGGCTATGCCTATCCCTGGGTGGAACTGCCGACGGAAATCTACGGTGCCATTCCGATTGATACCATGGAAGGCGTGGATGCCACCTGGACATTCCAGACCGGACTGATCAACCACAACCTGAATGTCTTTTTCGGCAGCATGCAGGTGGATGTTGGCGGTGTGTTATTCAACATCAATAATCAGCACGGCGTTAACCTGCGCTCGAGCTACAACAACTTCACCACCTGGATCAGTTATACCTCCAGTCAGGTATCGCTGGATCTGACTGATTCGGCGCCGGCTCCGTTGCCGCCCAGTGCTTTTGATCCATTCAGCCTCGACGACGCCTACGCCCATTACACCGGCGTCGGCATCCAGTATGACAATGGCTCCCTGCTGCTGATGGCCGAAGCCACCGAGCTTAAAATCGCAGCACCGGGCAACTGGTTCCCGACCCAGCCCGCCAGTTACATCACGGCGGGTTACCGGTTCGGCAAGCTGATGCCACACCTGACCTGGGCGCAGTTGAACGCCCGAGGCCAAAACCGAGTGGTCGGTCCCTTCGCTGGCATTCTGTTCGACTCCTACGCGGATCGGCAGAAGAGCTGGACGCTGGGAGCACGCTACGATGTCACTAGCGGCATTGCGATCAAGGCCGAAGCCAGTCGCTATTACGACTTCGGCAGCGGCAGCCTTGATACTCAGGGTGTGTTCAACGGCCCGTCTGGTTCCGGGGCGCCGGCCAACGCCAACCCGGCGGTGTTTCGCCTCGCCATTGACGCAGTCTTTTGAGGAGCACGCAGATGAAAAGATGGATGATATTGATTCTGCTTTGCCTGCCGATGCTCTCTCAGGCGGAAATCGTCGTGGTAACGGGTAGCCAGTCGAAGCTTTCTTCGCTGACGGAGAATGAGGTACGACAACTGTTCTCGGGCCAGTTACGTACTTTGTCCGGCCAACGGGTGCAGCCACTCGACCTGCCCAACGTGAACAGGCACCGCGAGGAGTTCTATCGCAAGCTGCTTGGCCGCAGTCCGGACCAGATGCGAGCCTACTGGACGCGATTGATCTTTACCGGTCAGGGCCAGCCGCCCCGAGAAATTTCCGGCGCCCAGGAGCTTAGCACGCTGGTAGGCTCATCCCCTGAGTACATCGGCTATCTGCCGGCGAGCGAGGTGAGTGATAAAGTGCGAGTGCTGTATCGGCTGCAGTAGCAGCACGCTGGTAACTGTGACAAATACACCGCCACTGCAGTGATCTAATCATCACCGGCAGAGCCCAGCTCTGCCGCCAGTTGATCCATTACAGTCGCCAGCTGGACAGGCGCCAGAGCATAGCCCGGTGACATGGCGGCCAACCATTGCTGATCACCATTCCCGCACAGGGTCACCATCATTGCGGCCGTGCTCATCGCCGGTGGCGGCAGAAAGCTGGCGCTGGCACGGAACCCGTCACAGCAATACGACGCCAGGGGCATCGGCCCCAGATTGGATAACGATGCTGTATAAAGAAAGCCAACACGACCTCGACGCCGCAAGCGGCGAAAAATTCCCAATACCAGCCGTATTGACGACAGCGGAACCCAGTTAAGCAGGCCACGTTGCCAGTGCGGCCGCCACACCAGTCTGGCCGCTTCGTGCGCAGCCACCTTGGCACGGATCATGGCACTGATATGCTCGACATCATCATCACACCGGACAGTCACGGACAGCGCCGACGCGAGATTAACGGTGCTGCGCAAACCGGGTCGCAAGGGACGCAGATCTGCCGGCATCAGGAAACGCACTTCGTCGATCTGCGGGTGGCGAACAAATGTCTGGGAGGCAATGGCGCTGGCCAGTCGTGCCAGCATGGCCCGACCTCCGCCAGCAAATCGGCGCAGCTCCAGATGAAATGCATTACTGCGATCTGACGCCGCGCCGGGCAGCGCTGCATTGGCGCGCGTGGCCATCAGCGGCCGCTCGGTCGAAAATTCGGCAAGATCGTCGTACTGCACTGAGTGATCCGAACCCAGCGGAGCTTCGCCACGAAGGCAGCGGAATATATCCTCGACGAAGGTCATCATGCCACGACCATCCATCAGGGCATGATGCGTTCGCACCAGCAGTCGTGGTACCGGCTTGCGCACCAGAATCACTTCGCTCGCAGGACCGCTGCGGAAATCCAGCGCCGGAGACAGCAGATCAGGATGCCGGGGATCGAGCTCACTACCGCTCCAGTCGACGCTGTCCAGCACCTGCACCGGCGTGGTCTGATCGGTAACTTGCCAGCGCAGCCAGCCCCAGTGTCCACGCAGCAGCATGCGTGAGCCGGGATTGGCCAGCGATGCCAGCCGCACCGCCTGACGCAGTGCGACCTCATCAATCGTGCCCTCGCCTTCAATAATCTGCTGCACCATACACTCGGCACGCGTCGGCGCGCTGGAGGTTTCCAGTGCCAGAAAGAAGCGTTCTACCAGAGCGACGGGGCGGGTCATCATCATGGCCAGAGCCTGACCAAGGGCTCGACCGCCAACAAGGTTAATTGCAGACAGGAAATTGGCGATCGCAGACAGCGTCAGCGGGTTGGCAGGGCGCCCCAGCGAATTGGGCCAAGGCCGCAGCTCTGCAACCAGGCATTGGCAGAAGAAAAATGCCCACAGCCGAGAAAGCCACGATGGGCCGACAAGGGCGACGGATGGGGAGCGCTCAGTACCAGATGTCGCTGACGATCAATCAGTGCACCCTTCTTCTGGGCATAATTGCCCCAGAGCATGAATACGATGCCTTCGCGATCACGATTGAGTCGTTCGATGGCAGCGTCGGTAAAGCGCTCCCAGCCTTTACCCTGATGGGAACCAGCCAGGCCCTGCTGCACGGTGAGGGTGGCATTAAGCAGCAACACCCCCTGGTCCGCCCAATGCTCAAGATTGCCGTTGCGGCTGGCGGGCTCACCCAGATCGCGCTGAATTTCCTTGAAGATATTGATCAGGCTCGGCGGTGGCGGTACGCCCTCAGGCACGGAAAAACACAGACCATGGGCCTGATCGGGGCCGTGGTAAGGATCCTGACCGAGGATCACCACCTTGACCTGTTCAAACGGGGTGTGGTCAAAAGCGTTGAAGATCAGCGCGGCGGGAGGGTAGATGACCTTGCCCTGCTGTTTTTCCTGCAGCAAAAAGGTGCGCAGACTGGCCATGTAATCGCTGTCAAACTCGCCTGCCAGCGCCTGCTTCCAACCGGCTTCCAGACGAACCCGCTGCGCTCCGCTGCTGTCAGCCATGCTGCGGGGTCATGAACAATTCCAGCATGCGCCGCACCAATCCACGAAGATCTTGCATGGTGAAGGCGGGGTCAAGCAGCAGGCGGTGCTCAAGATTCATGATGGACGCCCACATCAGCTGAGCATCCTTGGCCGGGTCGGCGGTGCCCAGCTTGTCGCAGGCGCTCTGCAGAACCTCCACCAGCTTGTTGGTATAGGTCACGGCAAGGTCGCGCAGACGCGGATCCAGCACTGCCTCCTGCAAAAACGCCTGCTCGGCAATCAGATGCTCGCGCTTGTCGCGAGATTCCTGATACAGAAAAAAGGTGGTCATGTCTGCCAGCTGGTCGGTCAGGCGCTCACGCTCGGCCGTATCCTGCAGTCGATCAGTATCAAACTCGGCAAGCAGCCCGAACGCCTGCTGACGAAACGGCTCGATCACTTCCTCCATGGCCCGTTCGGCGAACAGGGTGAACGTATCGGCGATCAGGTCGGAGATATCCTTGAAGTAGTAGGTGGTGGCCGAGAGCGGCACATCCGCCTCCTTGGCGACCGCCCGGTGCCGGACGTTGCGAATACCCTCACGCACGATGATCCGCAGGGCCGCCTCGAGAATGGTGCGACGACGCTGCTCACTGCCTTCTCGTCGGGCCTGACGGCCCTGATACTGGATCTCGGTCATGCTGGCTTTCTCTCCGTGTGAATGCCGCCGGACAAACAGAACATTAGCAAATACGACCTCATCGCCGCCACCGCGTTCAGCGCGCCAGCGGTCTCATGTGCGGGAACAGAATCACGTCCCGGATTGAGGGCGAATCAGTGAACAGCATAACCAGACGGTCGATGCCAATGCCCTCGCCCGCGGTCGGCGGCAAACCATATTCCAGTGCAGTGATGTAATCCTCATCATAGAACATGGCTTCGTCATCGCCGGCCTCCTTCTCGGCCACCTGCTTGCGGAAGCGCTCGGCCTGATCCTCGGCGTCGTTCAGCTCCGAGAAGCCATTGGCAATCTCGCGGCCACCGACAAAGAACTCGAAACGGTCGGTGACAAACGGGTTGCTGTCGCTGCGCCGGGCCAGCGGCGACACCTCGGTCGGATATTCGGTGATAAAGGTGGGCTGCTTCAGCTCATGCTCGGCGGTTTTCTCGAAGATCTCGATCTGTATCTTGCCGAGACCATAGCCCGGCTTGAGCGGAATACCGAGCGCGGTCGCCAAAGCCTTTGCCTGCTCACTGCTATTGATTTGCTCGGCCGTTACCCCCGGGTTGTACTTGAGGATAGCTTCCACCACCGTCATGCGGGCAAACGGCTGGCCAAAGTCGTAATGGATTTCTTCCACCACCTCGCCATCCCGATCACGAATGGTATTGGTAATGGTGGTGGTACCGAGTACGTCCTGCGCCAGGGTACGCAGCATATCCTCGGTAAGATCCATCAGGTCGCGGTAATCCGCATAGGCCTGATAGAACTCCACCATGGTGAACTCGGGGTTATGTCGGGTCGACAGGCCTTCATTGCGGAAGTTGCGGTTAATCTCGAACACCCGATCGAACCCGCCCACCACCAGACGCTTGAGATACAGCTCCGGGGCAATACGCAGGTACATATCCAGATCCAGCGCATTGTGATGGGTAATGAAGGGGCGCGCCGTGGCGCCACCGGGAATTACCTGCAGCATCGGCGTTTCGGCTTCGTAGTAACCACGCTCGGTCAGATAGCGACGCATGCCGTTGATGACCGCGGCACGGACACGGAAGGTATTGCGGGTGTCTTCGTTGACGATCAAATCAACATAGCGCTGGCGATATTTCTGCTCGGTATCGGTAAGACCATGCCATTTTTCCGGCAACGGTCGCAGCGATTTGGTCAGCAACTGCTGGCGCTCGATCATGACATAGAGATCGCCCTTACCGGACTTGTGCAGTACACCCTCGACCCCGACGATGTCACCAATGTCCCAGAGCTTGATGTCCTGCTGGATGGCCTTGTCGGCGTAAATCTGGATACGTCCGGACTGATCCTGCAGCACCATGAACGGACCTCTGCGCGCCATGATGCGACCGGCCACTTTGGCACGGATGGCGAGTGACTCAAGCTCCTCCTTCGATTTTTCACCGTGGGCGGCCTGCAGGTCTGCGGCCAGCACATCATGCCGAAACGCGTTCGGGAACGGATTACCCTGCTCGCGTAACTGGCCCAGCTTCTGACGCCGCTCGGCAATCAACTTGTTGTCGTCGTGATGCTGCTGTTCGTCAGTCATTATTACGCTCGCTGCAGTATTTTGCGTGAGAAGAGAGAAGCAAGAGGAGAGAAGAGAGAAGCTTTTTGCCTCTATCCTCTAGCCTCTAACCCCTGGCTTCACAATCCCGATTTCAGAGAGGCCTCGATAAATTTATCCAGATCACCGTCCAGCACGCCCTGTGTATTCCGGGTTTCGACGCCGGTGCGCAGATCCTTGATCCGGGCATCATCAAGAACATAGGAGCGGATCTGGCTACCCCAGCCGATATCGGACTTGGTGTTTTCGAGACGTTGCTTCTCGGCATTACGCTTCTGGATTTCCAGCTCGTACACCTTCGCCTTCAGCATTTTCCATGCTTCGTCACGGTTCTGGTGCTGCGAACGACCACTTTGGCACGCCGCCACCACGGTGTGTTCTTCTTTGGTATCCGGGTCGGTGAACACATACGTCAGGCGCACGGCGGAATCAGTCCGGTTAACGTGCTGACCACCGGCACCGGAGGCGCGGTAGGTATCGGTACGCACCTTGCCCGGGTCAATATTGATGTCGATATCGTCATCCACTTCCGGTGACACGAATACGGAACTGAACGAGGTGTGACGACGACCGCCAGAATCGAACGGTGATTTACGCACCAGCCGATGTACGCCGGTTTCAGTACGCAGCCAGCCAAAAGCGTAGTCACCCTGTACATGGACAGTGGCGCTCTTGATGCCGGCCACTTCACCGGCCGACGCTTCAATCAGCTCCGCCTTGAAACCGTGATCCTCGCACCAGCGCAGATACATGCGCAGCATCATCTCGGCCCAATCCTGCGCTTCTGTGCCGCCAGAGCCGGCCTGAATGTCGACGTAGGCGTTACACGCATCCATTTCGCCGGAGAACATGCGACGAAACTCAAGACCCGAGACGATTTTTTCCAGCTCGCCGATATCCCGTGCGAGATCCGCGAGGCCACCTTCGTCGCCTTCGTCGGCAAGCATTTGCAACAACTCGTCGGAGTCGTCGAGGCCGCGGAAAAGCTGATCAAGGTTCTTCACCACCCCTTCCAGCTGGGCTCGTTCACGGCCCAGCGCCTGGGCGCGGTCGGGGTTGTTCCAGATGGCAGGGTCTTCGAGCTCGCGCTCGACTTCGGTCAGACGTTCCCGTTTGCCCGGGTAGTCAAAGATACCCCCTCAACGCATCAGTGCGTTGGCGGATATCGGCAAGCTGGTTGCGCAGCGGATTGATTTCCATGGAAAACTCATCACCAAGGGCGGAAAGGCGGGCATTCTAGCGGGTGTCGGGCTGGTTTTCATCCTGATAGCCCGATTGGTGGTGCGGCACACGGGGAGGCAGTCCTTTCCGGGGCACGCGTGAATCCATCCATGGAGCTCTTCGGCGCCATCCCTGGCGCCGAGGTCCCCGGAAAGGACTGCCTCCCCGTGTGCTATCGGGCGGCGGTGCCAGACTCAGAAAAAACCAAAACCCGGAACCGCACCGTCGTCAACAGCAAGGACCTGACCAAAGGCAATACAAGCGCTCAATCCACCAGCTCGTAAACATGATAGGAGCGCGGCTCCATCTGGTTATAGGTGGTGCCAACGTAAACCGCGCCAGCCGGAATACCCTGGCCGGTGTGGAACACCTTGAACCGGCGCAGATCTTCGGACGGGTCCATCACCCCGGACGCATCCAGCTCAGCCCAGATAAAGATGCCCTTGGCCGGCAGCGAGTACTCCACCTTCAGCGGGGTAGCGTCCTCGGGCATGCGCAGCTCCTGGACTTCGTCGCCGGGGGTCAGGCGGTACTTGTGAATCGTTTTCATGGTGCTCTCCTCAGGGGCCAACAGCTGCATTCAGGGAATGGATGCTATCAGACACTGGGGTCAAAGAGGGATGCTTGACGTGGGTCAGCAAACCCGACACTTCGATACAGAGCGTCAAAGTCAGAGCGGGACCAGGTGCTCGAACAGCAGCTGGGGGGAGCGCTGGCCACGGTAATCGTTGATACCAAGCTGGTAAATGCCGGCCACACGACGGCAGTTGCGCGGCCAGTCGGCCACCGGCGCATTAAAATGAATGGCGTCGACCACGCCCCGGGTGGTCGGCAACCCCAGCGTGAGTTTGAGATGACGCTCACCGACCACGCGCTGATCCAGCACCTCGAACTCGCCATCAAAGCGCGGCGCCGGAAACCCCTGCCCCCAGGGAAAGGCGTGGGCCAGTAGCTCGGCATTTTTCAGGGTAATGTCGATCTCCTCCAGCACCCCGTCGCTATCGATCACGCTGGTGAATATATCTGCCGGCGCCAGCATCGCCACTGTTTCGGCAAAGCTGCGGCGGAAGGTATCAAACTGGTCTGCGGCCAGCGTCAGGCCCGCCGCCATGGCATGGCCACCAAACTTGCGTAACAAGCCGGGATGACGGGTGGCCACCGCATCCAGCGCATCGCGCAGGTGCAATCCCTGAATGGAACGGCCCGAGCCTTTCAGCAAGCCTTTTTCCTGCGCACGGGCAAAGGCAATCACCGGCCGGTGTACGGCTTCTTTTACCCGCGAAGCGAGAATGCCCACCACACCTTCGTGCCAATGCTCGTCGTGCAGGCACAGCCCCAGCGGCAACTCGCCTTGTTCCTTCAAACGCTGCACCTGAATCATGGCTTCGTCGCGCATACCCTGCTCGATGCCGCGGCGCTCACGATTGATGGCGTCCAGTTCCTCGGCGTATTCCCGGGCCTGTTGCTCATCGTCGCAAAGCAGACAGCTGATGCCGTGAGTCATATCCGAAAGGCGCCCGGCCGCATTCAGCCGCGGGCCGACGATAAAGCCCAGATCCTGCGCCACCACCCGGTCGGGGTCGCGGCGGCCCACTTTTAACAGCTCCCGGATACCGGGAATACCTTGCCCGGCACGCATCCGGCGCAGGCCCTGTTCCACCAGAATGCGGTTGATGCGATCCAGCGCCACCACATCAGCCACCGTACCCAATGCCACCAGATCCAGCAGCACAGCAGGGTTGGCACTGGCGGGCAGCAGATCAGCATCACGCAGGGCCGTGCGCAGCGCCAGAATCAGATAGAAAGCGACCCCGACCCCAGCCAGATTGAGAAACGGCGAGGCCGGATCAAGGCGCGGGTTCACAATGGCATCGGCCTCGGGCAACTGATCGCCGGGCAGATGGTGATCGGTGATCAGCACCCGGATGCCCGCCGCCTGCGCGGCGGCCACACCGTCGATACTGGCAATGCCGTTGTCGACGGTAATAATCAGATCGGGACGGGCATCCGTGATGGCCAGCTCGACGATCTCCGGCGACAGGCCGTAGCCGTATTCAAAGCGGTCCGGCACCAGAAAGCCGGGAGTGGGCAGGCCGAGCAAAGTCAGGCCACGCACCATCAGCGCTGTCGCAGTGGCGCCGTCGGCGTCGTAATCGCCAATGATGAGGATCTTCCAGCCCTGACGGCGGGCCTCCATCAGTAGCGCAACAGCTTTATCCAGCCCCGGCATCAAGGTCGGCGACGGCAACTGATCGAGAGTTAACGGCACCTCGTCCGGCCGCTGGATGCCGCGCCCCGCCAACACCCGCGCCAGAATCGGCGGCAGATCCTGCCAGTCAGACAGGGTGGACAGTTCGCGACGACGTATTTGCGGCAGTTTCAAGGCGGGCCTCCTCGGGGGTCGCGGCATTATAGACACGATTCACCTGACACGCCTGCCAGAAGAAGTGATCGAGAAGTGGCGAGCTACAGGCCCTGGCTGGCAAACCCGCATGGCAGAACATCTTACCGCCGGCCCGCGGTAGTCGCGGCAATTTTATTGATAAATTATCCCTCTCCGTTATACTTCCCGCCGACTATTTTTATAGGAGGGCTTACCCCCATGGAACCAGGCAGTAGTTGCTACTCAACGCTGTTACTGATCCTGCGGTAAGCCTGCCTCTTCGGTTGGCCCGCCGCAGTCAGGCGGGCATCAAACCGGCATTGGAATTCTTCTCTCCGTATTTGCTGCCCTGTTAATTCGTTCGCAACACGATCTTGCCACGCTCGCGGCAGGGCATCGCGTTGCCCATACAGGAGCATCACCATGTTGAACCTGAAGGTATTTCGTTTTTCTCGCGCCCGGCCACTGGCTGGCTCAACGCTATTCGCCATGACGCCATTGGCGCTGGCAGCGGGCGGTCACTTCGCCGTCGATGATGCGACCATCACGGCAACGGGACGCTGCCAGCTGGAAAGCTGGGCCGGCTATACAACGAGTGACGACCGGTCCATCACGCTGGCTCCGGCCTGCAATCTCACTGGCAACCTTGAGCTTGGGCTGGCGCTAACTCGCAGCCGCCTGAACGATGCTCTCGTTACCGATGTTGAGCTCGGTGCCAAAACCCTGCTGCATGATGTCGACACCGTTTCTGTCGCCCTGTCTGTCACCACTGGCTGGCAGCATGGCGAGGATCGCCTTGATGGCATTGACGTGGCGCTCCCCGTCAGCCTGCTCCTCAACGAGCGCGTCACCACGCATCTGAATGCGGGCTGGGGCTGGCTCCGCGATGAACGTGACCTTGCCCTGTGGGGCCTTGCTGGCGACATTCAGATCGCCGAGCCCTTGCATCTGATCGCGGAAAGCTACGGCAGTGATCAAGGTGGCACTCGCGTCGCCGTGGGCCTGCGCTATGGCCTGTCGCTCGGCAATCGTGAACTCGATCTGGATATCGGCTGGGACCGCAGCCGCCAAAGCGCCCGTGACCGCGTCACCACCGCCGGCATTAACATCGCATTCTGAGGAGCCAGACCATGGATAACATTCTCGACACCAAACTCGCCCTCAACGCTCTGCGCGAGGTGATCAACAACCAACAATGGGACCAGCTGGCAGACGCCACCGCCGCGCTGCATGTTCAGGACGTGGCGAAGGCCATCGATGACTTGCCAGCGGACAGCCTCACCGAAGCCTTTACCGCCCTGCCGGAAGCTCTGCAGCACGAGGTGTTTTCCTATCTGGATCTCCTCAGCCAGATGGAACTGCTGGATGCGCTTGATGCGCCGCAGGGCCGCGCCCTGTTTGCCAGTCTGACACCGGATGATCGCACAAGCCTGCTGTCGTCGGCGCCCGCCACTCAGGTGGAGCAGCTGCTGCGCCTGCTGTCCGCCGACGACATGAAGTTGGCCCTGACGCTGCTCGGCTATCCGGAGCACAGTGCCGGTCGTCTGATGACGCCGCGTTTTGTGCGACTGCGCCCGGATTGGACCCTGAGCCAAGCCCTCGCGCATGTGCGCCGCTGCGGCGAACCGGAAGAGCACATCAACACCCTCTACGTGCTCGACAACGAACGACATCTGCTCAGCACCGTCAGCCTGAAACGACTGGTGATGCTGGAAGGTGATCAGCCCGTGGCATCCCTCTTGGCAGACACGCGCCCTGTCGCCATCGAAGCCAGTGAGGACCGGGAAGTGGCGGTGCGTCTGATTCAGCACTACGACATCACCGCACTGCCGGTGGTGGACAAGCAGGGCGCCATGCTCGGCGTGGTCACCGTGGACGATGTCATGGACGTCGCCCAGGAAGAAACCACCGAGGATTTTCACAAGATTGGTGGCATGGGAGCGGTGGGCCTTAGTCTGCGTGATGCACGGCCGTCTCTGCTGTATCGCAAGCGGGTGGGCTGGCTGGTGCTGCTGGTGTTCATGAACATCTTCGGCGGCGCCGGCATCGCCTACTTCGAAGAAACCATCGAGGCGGTGATCGCGCTGGTGTTCTTCCTGCCGCTGATCGTGGATTCCGGCGGTAACGCGGGCTCCCAGTCGGCCACCCTGATGGTACGGGCACTGGCCACGGGTGACGTCCAAGCGCGCGACTGGCTGAGACTGTGGGGCAAGGAACTGGGCGTGGCCACCGCGCTGGGCTTGACCATGGGTGCAGCGGTGTGGGGGTTGGGCCTGTGGCGCGGCGGCAGTGAAGTCGCCATGGTGGTGTCGCTGGCGATGGTGGCGGTAGTGGTGATTGGCAGCATGGTCGGCATGCTGTTGCCGTTCCTGCTCACTCGGCTGAAGTTCGATCCGGCCACGGCGAGTGCCCCACTGATCACTTCGATCGCGGACATTTCCGGCATCCTGATCTACTTTTCGATTGCCACCGCGATCCTGACCATCCCGGCGGCCGGGTAGATACCGTCTCCCCTAATGTGCTGCAAGCCCTCTCAGGCGGCTTGTGGCACATATTCTTGCTGATGCTTCAACACCCCGAAGGCGATGTGCACCAACTTCCGCATGGCGGCCACCACAATGGCCATTCCTGCTTTTCCTTTCGCCTGCATTCGCCTTTTCAGCGCGCGGATGTCCGGGTTGTATTGGCAGGCTGTCACTGCCGCCATGTACAGCTTCTGACGGATACTGCTTCGCCCGGCCTTGCTGATCCTGGCCTGCCTGCGTATTGAGCTGCCAGACTCCACCTGTACCGGCACCACACCAATGAAGGCTGCGCACTCTCTGGCAGAGACGAAGTCCCTGCTACGCAGCAGCGCAAGCAACTGCACAGAGCAGACCTCGGCAACGCCTGGAATGCTCTTCAGTAGCTCTCGGTCTCCCTTCAGGTTCGGGTGCCCGTCAATGTGGTTGTTGATGTCGTCCTTGAGCTTACGAATCTCCGCTTCCAGCGCTGCGATCATGTCCTCAATGGAGGCCATCACGCGGACGCTGGTGTCCGTTGCCAGTGCCTTCTCCTGCCGATTCTGCTCCCGCTGCAGGTCCTTCTCCAACGCCTCCAGCCTAGCCATCAGCGAACGCAATTGCCTGATTTCTTTTGCCTCAGGCTGCCATTGTGTCAGCCTCGCATGCTTCTCCT
>JBKBQA010000006.1:0-247021 GCA_046292765.1 Alcanivoracaceae bacterium
TGTTGAAGCATCAGCAAGAATATGTGCCACAAGCCGCCTGAGAGGG
This sequence comes from Alcanivoracaceae bacterium, assembly GCA_046292765.1. Taxonomy (GTDB): domain Bacteria; phylum Pseudomonadota; class Gammaproteobacteria; order Pseudomonadales; family Alcanivoracaceae; genus PGZG01. The sequence continues at coordinate 47 of JBKBQA010000006.1, forward strand.
CTTGCAGCACATTAGGGGAGACGGTATCTACAGAGGCACTAAATCCCGTATCATTGCGCCTCCTCGCAATTCCCCAGCCAGAAGGCCAAGCATGCTGATACTGCCCGGTAGTTCCGCCCTGTCGCCGTTCCGCAAGGAGAAGCTGTTGCAGGCGCACCCCGCCGTTGTTTCCCTTGGCAGCCGATTTGTGCATTTTGCCGACCTGTCAGTGCCGCTTGATGGCGACCAGCAGGCAGTGCTGGCCAAGCTGCTCCAGTACGGCCCGGCCGGCAGTGAGGAGGCGCTGGACGGAGAATTGCTGTTGGTAGTGCCGCGTCCGGGCACCATGTCGCCCTGGTCATCCAAGGCCACTGATATCTGCCACAACGCCGGACTGGCTGCAGTGCGCCGGGTAGAGCGCGGCATCGAGTTCCGGGTGCAGTTTGCCGACGGCGCCAGTAGCGAGCAGCGTGAGGCGTTCCGTGCTGCCGTGCACGATCGCATGACTCAGGCGGTGATGACCGATTTGCAGGGGGCTTCCGCCCTGTTTGCCCGCCATGAGCCGAAATCGCTTGCCCGCGTGGATGTCCTCGGCGGCGGCCGCGAGGCGCTGGAGCAGGCCAACCGTGATCTCGGGCTGGCGCTGGCGGAAGATGAAATCGATTACCTGCTGGAGCAGTTCACCCGGCTGGCGCGCAATCCCACCGACGCTGAGCTGATGATGTTCGCTCAGGCAAACTCCGAGCATTGTCGCCACAAGATCTTCAACGCCGACTGGACCATCGACGGCGAGACTCAGGACATCAGCCTGTTTGGCATGATCCGCAATACCTTCAAGGAAAGCCCGGCAGGGGTGTTGTCGGCTTATAAGGACAATGCCTCGGTCATTGAGGGCTCCGTAGCAGAGCGCTTCTTTGCCGACCCGGACAGCCAGCAGTACGGCTATGTGGAAGAGCCGGTACACATCCTGATGAAGGTGGAAACCCACAACCACCCCACCGCCATTGCGCCACATCCAGGCGCCGCTACCGGTTCCGGTGGCGAAATCCGCGACGAAGGCGCCACCGGCCGGGGCTCGAAGCCGAAGGCGGGGCTGACCGGTTTCTCGGTGTCGAACCTGAATATCCCCGGGTTTGAGCAGCCATGGGAAGGCGGCTATGGCAAGCCGGGCCGGATTGCTTCGGCGCTCGACATCATGATCGAGGGCCCGCTCGGTGGCGCGGCCTTCAATAACGAATTTGGTCGCCCGAATCTCAATGGTTATTTCCGCACTCTGGAAATCGAAGCGCCGGGCGTCAGCGGCGATGAGATGCGCGGCTATCACAAGCCGATCATGATCGCCGGCGGCGTCGGCAACATTCGCGGCCAGCATGTTGAGAAACATCGTATTCCGGCCGGGGCAAAAATCATTGTGCTGGGTGGCCCGGCATTGTTGATTGGTCTGGGCGGCGGTGCTGCCTCCTCCATGGCGTCCGGGCAGAGCGCCGAAGCGCTCGACTTCGCTTCGGTGCAAAGGGACAACCCGGAGATTGAGCGACGTTGCCAGGAAGTGATTGATCGTTGCTGGGCCTATGGCGAGCGCAATCCGATTATTTCCATCCATGACGTGGGTGCTGGCGGTTTGTCCAATGCCCTGCCGGAGCTGGTTCATGACGCCGATCGTGGCGCGGTGCTGGAACTGCGCCGGGTGCCCTGTGATGAGCCGGGCATGAGTCCGGTGGAAATCTGGTGCAACGAAGCTCAGGAACGCTATGTGATGGCGGTCAGCGCCGATGATCTGCCGCGCTTCGAGGCAATTTGTCAGCGCGAACGCGCACCCTTTGCGGTGCTGGGCGAAGCCACCGAGGAAGAGCATCTGCGGGTGGCAGACGAGCTGCTTGGCGAAGCGCCGGTGGACCTGCCCATGAACGTACTGTTTGGCAAACCACCGAAAATGCAGCGCGAATTTGATCGGGCCGATTTCGAGCGCCAGTCGTTCGCAGTCAGTGGCATTGAATTGCGTGAGGCGGTGCAGCGCGTGCTGCAACTGCCGGCGGTGGCGAGCAAGAGTTTCCTGATCACCATTGGCGATCGTTCGGTAACCGGGCTGGTGAATCGCGAGCAGATGGTCGGACCGTGGCAGGTGCCGGTGGCAGATTGTGCAGTCACTGCCAGTGGCTACAACGGTTACACCGGCGAAGCCATGGCCATGGGCGAACGCACCCCGTTGGCATTGATCAATGCCCCGGCTTCCGGGCGCATGGCAGTGGCTGAGTCGATTACCAATATTGCCGCCGCCGATATCGGTGAGCTCAGCAATATCAAGCTGTCGGCCAACTGGATGGCCGCTGCCGGCCATCCCGGTGAGGATCAGAACCTGTTCGACACCGTGCAGGCGGTGGGCATGGAATTGTGTCCGGCGCTGGGCATTGCCATTCCAGTGGGCAAGGATTCGCTATCCATGCGCACCCTGTGGCAGGACCGCGGCCTGAAAAAATCCGTTATCGCGCCGCTGTCGCTGATCGTGTCCGCCTTTGCTCCGGTGCGCGATATCCGCAACACGCTCACGCCGCAACTGCGCACTGAACCGGATACCGTGTTGCTGTTGCTGGATCTTGGCCGTGGCCAGAATCGCCTTGGTGGCTCGGCGCTGGCGCAGGTGTACGGCAAGGTCGGCGAGGTGGCGCCGGATCTGGATGATCCGACCCTGCTCAGCAACTTCTTCAATGTCACCCAGAAGCTGCTCTCGGAGCAGCTCCTGCTGGCCTATCACGATCGTTCAGACGGTGGCCTGCTGGCGTCGTTTGTGGAGATGATGTTCGCTGGCCGGGTTGGTGCGGATCTGGTGCTTGATCATATCGCCGGTGATGGCGAAGAGGCCATTGCCGCGTTGTTTGCCGAAGAGCTCGGTGCCGTGATCCAGGTGCGTGCCGATCAGGCCGACTATGTGATTGCCGAATACGCCGAAACCGGCCTCGGTGAGTGCATTCATCGCATTGGCGAACTGAATGCCGAGGATGTGCTGCGGGTGCGTCTTGGCGGCGCCATCCTGCTGGAAACACCGCGCCGTGATCTGCACCGCGCTTGGGCGGAAACCAGCTTCCGCATCCAGTCCCTGCGCGACAACCCGAACTGTGCTCAGCAGGAATTCGACGCCATTCCCGATGCCAACGACCCGGGCCTGAATGTGCGCTTGACCTTCGACATGAGCGAGAATGTCGCCGCCCCCTTTATGGGTGGCGCCCGACCGAAGGTGGCGATTCTGCGCGAGCAGGGGGTCAATGGTCATCTGGAAATGGCCGCGGTGTTCCAGCGCGCCGGCTTTGATGCCTACGACGTGCACATGAGCGATTTGCTCGCCGGTCGGGTACGGCTGGCGGATTTCCGTGGTCTGGTGGCCTGCGGCGGATTCTCTTACGGCGATGTCCTTGGCGCGGGTGAGGGCTGGGCAAAAACCATTTTGTACAACGGCGCCCTGCGCGATGCCTTCAGCGCCTTCTTTGCCCGTCAGGATACCTTTGCCCTTGGTGTGTGTAACGGCTGCCAGATGCTGTCGGCTCTGAAGGAGCTGATTCCCGGCACCGAACACTGGCCACGTTTTGTCCGCAACTTGTCGGAACAGTTTGAAGCGCGCACTGCACTGGTGGAGATTACCCGTTCGCCGTCTATCTTCCTTGATGGCATGGACGGCACACGCCTGCCGATTGCCGTTGCCCACGGTGAGGGCCGAGTAGAAATCAGCGACGCCAATTTCCGGGCCTGTGTGGATCAGCAATTGCTGGCGCTGCGCTATATCGATTCATTCGGCAATCCGGCGGTGAACTATCCGACCAATCCGAACGGCTCTATCAATGGTGCCACCGGTTTCACCACCCCGGATGGTCGCGTCACCATCATGATGCCGCACCCGGAGCGGGTGTTCCGGGTGGTGCAGCAGAGCTGGTGCCCGGATGAGTGGAAGGCGTTCGAGAACGCACCCTGGTTCCGCATGTTTGCCAACGCCAGAAAATGGGTGGGCTGATTTAGCAATCCGGCAGCAGGTGGCACCACCCGCTGCCATCAACCGGTTGACACCATGACTGAGAAAAAATGGGGTCCCTTTGAGCTCCTCGCCGCGCATCAGAGTGATGTCCCCGAGACCTTTGTGATTCGCCGGCGTATTGCGGCAGCGATGCAGCAGTTGTCCGAGCGGCTGATCCGGGTTGAAGCCGAGGATGCCGATCTTGAGCGTTGGGCAGCCACGCTGGAGCGTCTGGTGGAGCAGGTTGGCACCCCGCCGCGACGCAATACTCGCGAGGCCAACCGCCGCCTGTTTACCGGCCAGGCCAGCAGTTTTGATGTATTCGACATGATGGACTACGACCCCATGGGCGGGCTGTCCAATCCGATTGCACCGCAGTTGCGCTGGGTGAGCGAATCCGCTGACGGAGTAGAGGGGGCAATTCGTCTCGGAGAGCACTATCAGGGCCCGCCGGGGCGCGTGCATGGCGGTGTGATTGCCTGGATTCTGGATGCGCTGTTGTCCCGCGCCATGCATGCGGCGCTGAAGATCGGTGTGACCGGGACTCTGAATATCCGCTATATGGCCTCGACTCCGATTGATGCCGAATTGCGCTGCACCGCGAAGATCGTGCGCTCGGAAGGTCGCAAGATGTTTATTGAGGGCGCCATCTTTAATGGTGATCAGCAAACCGTGCAGGCGGAAGGCATTTTCCTGCAACCGGATTTCAGTAAGCGCAAATAAACGAGCGTGACAACTAATGAATCTGTTCAAGCTGTGCTTCTATGTACCGGTTGAGAATGTGGAAGAGGTTAAATCCGCCGTGTTTGCCGCTGGCGCCGGTCGCATCGGCAACTATGATTGTTGTGCCTGGCAAGTGCTGGGGGAGGGCCAGTTTCGGCCGCTATCCGGCAGTAACCCGCATATCGGTCAGCGGGATCAAATAGAAAAAGTCGCCGAATACCGGGTCGAGATGGTGTGCGACGAGGCGCGTCTGTCCGCGGCGCTGGCCGCGCTGCGTGCAGCGCATCCCTACGAAGAGCCCGCCATCGACGTCTGGCGACTGGAGCCCTTGTAAGCGCCAATCCTGACGCAATGCGATGAGCGAGTATGGCGGTGATCTTCCCCGGCCGGAGCGCCGGTCAAGGCAGCCGGGACACGCACGAGTACATCCCTGTAGCTCATCTCCGCCATCCATGGCTCCGATGGCCCCGGCTACCTTGACCGGCGCCCCAGCCTCGCATCCTTCTATTTTCACGCATTGCACCGAGGCAGAATTGCCGCTCTAAACAGCCTTAAACCTGCAGTGGGGCGATGGGCTGGCCGATCCAGCTAAGAATTTCTTCTTCGCGACGGCGAACCAGTTGGCGGCCTTCCTCAATGGCTTCTTTTGCTCGGTGAAAGTCCATCAGGGCAAAATCTTCCAGCTGGGGCAGCAGTGAAATCTCCGCCGGGTCGCCGGCCATGCGGCTGCGAGTGATGCGATCCTGCATGATGTTGATGCTGGCCGACACCACATCCAGCAGGCCGGGATCAGCGTCTTCGTCGTCAGAAATAAAATAGCTGGTGACTTTTTGCAGAAGGGTGCGTTCTTCAATAGTGGCGCCAGCGTCATCAGGGGCAACACTGGCGTGGCTGTGTCGAGGCATATGGGCGCCCACCAGCTGGGCATTCAGGTTAACCGCAATCACCACATCGGCACCAAGGGCGCGGCAGGCGGATACCGGCACGGGATTGACCAATCCACCATCAAGCATCCAGCGGTCGTCAATTTTCACCGGAGAAACCAGCCCGGGCAAGGCACAGGAGGCGCGGGCGGCGCGCAGCACCGGGCCGGTACGAATCCACACTTCGCGACCGCTTTTCATTTCAGTGGCGATGGTGACGAATTTTTTCTCCAGCGCTTCGATATCCGGGTTACGGTGTTTTTCGCGGAAGAAACCGAACAGCTTTTCACCCTTGACCACGCCGCCGGACATGGTGATATCGAGCAGTCCGAAGACATCCCTGACGGTGAGGCTCTGGACCCACTCTGCAAACTCCTCCAGCTGGCCCGAAACATACACGGCACCAACCAGTGCGCCGATGGATGTGCCCGCCACCACCTGCGGTTTGACACCGAGCTTCTCCAGCTCCTGAAGCACGCCGATATGGGCCCAGCCACGGGCGGATCCACTGCCGAGGGCGAGGCCAACCACCGGGGTATGACTCATGTCGTGACTCCTGGTGAACAGGGTTTCAGGAAGTTTCGCTGATCAGACAGCGGGCGATATCGCCGCTCATTCGTGCCTGACAACGACGTAGGACTTCGCGCTGGTGATCGGCCGCCATTTTTCCCCACTGGCTGATTTCCCGGCCGGTGCGAAAACAGCCAACACAGACATCATCCTCATCCAGAGCGCAGATGCTGACGCAGGGAGAGGGCACGATGTCCAAAGTGTCAGTTCGGGTGGTAGCGCTCATCAGGGGTCAGCTCGCGGGCATAGCGTTTGCCATTTTCAACATAGTGCATGGCGCTCATTTGCAGCATCATGCGCTGCCCATCGCTGATTTCCTTAACGATTTTGGCCGGCGAGCCAAGCACTAGTGAATTATCGGGAATTTCCATGCCCTCTGGAACCAGAGCATTGGCGCCGATGATGCAATTCTTGCCGATCTTCACCCGGTTCAGTACCACAGCATTGATGCCAATCAGCGAGTAATCGCCAATCTCGCAGCCATGCAGCATTACCTTGTGGCCAACGGTGACACCCTTGCCAATGGTCAGCGGCGTACCCGGGTCGATGTGCAGAACCGAGCCGTCCTGAATGTTGCTGTCATCGCCGATGCGGATCACATCGTTATCGGCGCGCAGCACGCAGTTGAACCAGATGCTGACATTGTTGCCGAGCACCACCGAGCCAATCACGGTGGCGTTATCAGCAATCCAGCAGTTTTCACCGGTCTCGAGCCGGCGATCTCCAAGGGAGTAGATCATGGATGTCTCTCAGGCAGATTCTTCGAACGGGATGTCAGCGTCGAACACATTGTTGAGCAGGTCAAGGATCATAAAGGCGGTCAGGCCCCAGATGCGCTTGTCATCGTAGTGGTAGGTAGGAATGCGGAATTGCTTGCCGTAGAAATCGATCGGGCTGGACATGTCTGGCCGGGTATCGAGGAAAAACTCCAGCGGCACCCGGAAAATCTGGTCGATCTCGCGCTCCTCCGCCAGCAGCGGGACATCGTGGGGGACGATGCCAACGAACGGGGTAACCTTCATGCCAAACCGGGATGCCAGCGGTGACAGCTGGCCGAGCACTTCCACCTCGGCGGGAGACAGCCCCACCTCCTCTTGGCTTTCACGCAGGGCGGTGCAGAGCAGGTCCTGATCGGTCGGGTCGCGTTTGCCACCGGGGAAGGCCACTTCGCCTGCATGGGTGGGCATGCCAGCGGAACGCACCGTCAGAATCAGCTCCGGACTCGGCCGGTTGGTGAAGGGCATCAACACAGCCGCCTCCGGCAGCCGAACCGGGAAGTCCCGCAGCTGATAGCCCTGAAGCTTGTGTCGGATCAAATCCAGTGTATCCACCAGGCACCTGTCGGGCGGCTCTGTGGCCGCATTGCTGCCTGTTGGCAGCTCAGTCAAATGATTCGGCTTTCAAACGGCAGTTTGAACGCCCCATGGACCGCCGGCAAGGCCAAAAGGTTCAGCGGGGATTCCCCCGGTGGCGCGCCCTGCGGGTTACACTGTGGGTTCGCGCAGGAGAGCCCATGAAGTATTGCAGTCAGTGTGGCAGTGACAACATTCGCTACGACGTGCCGGAGGGCGATAACCGGCCCCGCTACTGGTGCGCGGATTGCAGTGCCATCCATTACCAGAACCCGAAGATCATCGTCGGCGCGGTGCCGGTGTGGGAAGGCCGCATTCTGCTCTGCAAGCGCGCCATCGAGCCGCGCAAGGGCTACTGGACGCTACCGGCGGGCTTCATGGAGAACGGCGAAACCATGCAGGAGGGGGCTGCCCGGGAAACCTGGGAGGAAGCTTGTGCCAGTGTTGCGGTGAAGGATCTGTACGCCATGTACAACTTGCCGCACATCTATCAGGTTTATGTGTTCTTCCTCGCCGATATGCTTAATGGCGACTACGGGGTGGGTGAGGAGTCCAGCGATGCCGGGCTGTTTCTGCCAGAGGAGATTCCCTGGGATCAGCTGGCGTTCCCGACCGTTGGTCGCACCTTGCGCTATTTTGTTGAGGACATGAAGACGGGTGAGTACCCGATCCGGGTGCAGGATATTGCGCCGCTGGCCCGCCGCCCTGCGGAGGACTGAGAGGACTGCTTATGAACAGGTATATGACAGGTTTGCTGGTATCGCTTCTGGTTGCGGCCTGTTCCGAGTCTCCTGCGCCGCTGCTGCCAACGCCGGCCGTGGAGCCCCCTGTGGTACTGGATGCAGAGGTAGTCCGTGCTCGCGGAGCAGAAGTACTCATGCCCTTCAAACAGCAACTGATGCAGGCACTTCAGCAGGGTATGGCAGACGGGGTGGTGCCAGCCATCGATATATGCCGCGTCCAGGCGCCGGCGATTGCCGAGGGTCTGGCCGGGGAGGGGGTGGCAATGGGGCGCAGCAGCCACCGTCTGCGCAATCCTGCCAATGCACCGGAGCCGTGGCAGCAACAGTGGCTGGATTATTACCTTGGCTCGGAGGATCGCATCGCCGGGATAACCGATCTTGGCGATGGCCGGGCAGGTTACGTCGAGCCGATTGTCACCGCGCCGTTGTGTCTGGCCTGCCATGGTTTGGATCTGTCTGCCGATGTGACGGCTGCGCTGCAGCTGCACTATCCTGACGATCAGGCCACTGGCTTTCAGGGTGGCGATCTACGCGGTATTTTCTGGGTGACGATGCCGGTTGGGCTCTGATCGGGGGGTGTCAGGGTTTTTCGTCCAGCATGCTGATATGCCGGGCCCTGACCGCCTTCACCATGTTGTCTTTGACCTGCAGGATCTCCAGCAGGTAGTCGCCGATCCGCAGTGAAGTATTGCTGTCGGGAATATCCTCAAGATGCTCAAGGATCAGTCCATTGAGGGTCTTCGGTCCGTCGGTTGGCAGATGCCAGCGCAGCGCCTTGTTGATGTCACGAAGGTGGGCCGTGCCGTCAATCACCAGACTGCCATCGTCCTGGGGATGAATTTCCGAGCTGGATGCCGCGAGGTCGGTGGTGAACTCGCCGACAATCTCCTCAAGAATATCCTCCAGCGTGATCAGTCCGAGAACGTCACCATATTCATCCACTACCACACCGATGCGGCGTCGGGCGTTCTGGAAATTGATCAGCTGCTGGTGCAGGGGCGTGCCCTCGGGGACATAGTAGGGCTCCACTGCATACTGCATGATCTCGGCCTTGTTGATTTCGCCGCGTAGCAGTAGACGGGTCATCTTCCGCAGATGCAGGATGCCGACCATGTTGCCAGGGTCGCCACGATAGACTGGCAGGCGAGTATGTTGGGAGCTGCGCAGCGTGTCGATGACATCCGTGATGTCTTCTTCGATATCAATCCCGACCATCTCGTTACGCGGAATCATGATGTCTTCGACGGTGGCCTTTTCCAGATCCAGGATGCTGAGCAGCATGCGCTGATGGGCTTCCGGGATTAGTCCGCCAGCTTCGTTGACGACAGTGCGCAACTCTTCGGCAGACAGGTGATCATGGCGCGGCTTCGCCGTGTTGACGCCGAGGACGCGCAGCAGGCCATTGCCAATGCCGTTCACGAACCAGTTCAGCGGGGTGAATACCGCATGCAGTGGTTTAAGAATAAAGCTCGCCGGAAAAGCAACTCGCTCCGGCCGCAATGCGGCGTAGGTCTTGGGTGTGACCTCGGCGAAAATCAGCATCACAATGGTGATCACTACTGGTGCCAGAGCAGTGCCAAGCTCGCCAAACCAGTACAGGCCGAGTAGCGTGGCCAGCGTAGCGACCGCATTGTTGACAAAGTTGTTGCCGATCAGAATCACGCCGAGAAGACGGTCTGGCCGCCTCAGCATCTTCTCCACCCGTTGTGCAGTACGGTGACCCTGGCGGGCAAGGTGGCGCAAACGATACCGGTTCAGCGCCACCATGCCGGTTTCACTGCCGGAGAAGAACGCGGAGATCAGAATCAGTACAACAATGGCGCCAAGTAATAACGCCGGATAGGAATCGTCCAAGAAAAATGCCTGCTACCAAGGTGTGGCTATTGTCCCGACGGACTTTTCAGCCTGTCAAGCGAAACGACTCGACCGTTCAGCGCTTGAGAATGATTTCCAGCACCAGTTGGGAGCCGAAAAATCCCAGTAACAGCAGCGCAAAGGCCGCCACAGTAAGGCGTACTGCGGTGACGCCTCGCCAGCCGAGCAGGTGATGGCCTGCCAGCAGGCTGGCAAACAGTACCGCACTGAGCAGGGTCAATACGGTCTTGTGGGCCAGTTTCTGGGCGAACAGGTCTTCCACAAACAGGAAACCTGCACCAATAGCGAGCAGCAGCAGAATCACGCCCGCCCAGAGCAGCTCAAAGAGGATGCTTTCCATCACCTGAATGGGCGGGAACACACGCATCAGGCCGCGAATATGGCCGTGCTTCAGCTGGTAATGCTGAATCAGCACCAGAATGCCGTGGCAGGTGGCTATGGCGAGCACGGCAAAGGCAAGAATGGCAAACAGCACGTGGGCGCCGAGCCCGTGCGCCAGAGGATGCGGCTGGTAGCCAGTCTGGATAAACAGCGCCGCCGGGATGATGGCGGCATTAAAGGGAAATACCATCAGGCTGACCCACTCCAGCCGTCGGTACAGGTTGGAAAAGATGACGATGGCGGCGCCGGTCGCGCCAATCAGTGATGCCACCGGGAACAGGCCCAGATGAACGCCCTGATCACTGACGATCAGGTGCCAGAGGGCACAGGCATGAAACAGCAGGGCGAGGGTGCCGAGCCCGAGAAAACCGAGGCGCTGGGGCTTCTCACTACCGTGCAACTGGCGTGTGGCCAGCAGGCTGGCAAGCAGATACAGGGTGCTGGCAACCAGGCCGGTCCAGAGTGCAGTCGTCATCGTCAGTCTGTCAGGGGGAATGCTGGCGGAGTGTGTCACAGCGGCGCGGTCATTTGAAGGCGTGGCATGACGGCAGCCCGGCGCCATGGCTATAATCGCCGGCCTGATGGAGGACCTGCCCCATGTTCGAGAACCTGACTGAGCGCCTCGGCGATTCCCTGCGTGGCCTCACTGGCCAGAGCCAGCTCACCGAGGACAATATCCGCGACACCCTGCGGGAGGTGCGGAAAGCCCTGCTTGAGGCCGACGTGGCCCTGCCGGTGGTCAAGGACTTTACCGAGCAGGTAAAGGAGAAGGCGCTGGGTGCCGAGGTGCTCAAGAGCATCAATCCGGGCCAGGCCTTCGTCAAGATCGTCAACGACGAGATGGTCCACATCATGGGCGACAGCAATGTCGGCCTCGATCTGGCGGTCAAGCCGCCGGCAGTGATCATGATGGCGGGCTTGCAAGGGGCGGGTAAAACCACCTCCGTGGGCAAGCTGGCGCGATTCCTCAAAGAGCGCGAGAAGAAGAAGGTCATGGTGGTGTCTGCAGACATCTACCGCCCGGCGGCAATTGACCAGCTGGGCACGTTGGCCAGAGAGGTGGGTGCCGAGTTCTTCCCCTCCAGCACGGATCAGGATCCGGTGGCCATTGTGAATGGTGCGCTGGATGAGGCGCGCCGCCGTTATATGGACGTGTTGATCGTTGATACCGCCGGACGACTGGCGATCGACGAAGAAATGATGGCCGAGATCAAGTGCCTGCATAGCGCCATCAATCCGGCTGAGACCCTGTTTGTGGTCGACGCCATGACGGGTCAGGATGCTGCCAATACCGCCAAGGCGTTTGGCGATGCCCTGCCGTTGACCGGTGTCATTCTGACCAAAACTGATGGCGATTCCCGCGGTGGTGCGGCCCTGTCCGTGCGCGCGATTACCGGCAAGCCGATCAAGTTTATCGGTAGTGGCGAGAAGTCGGATGCGCTGGAGCTGTTTCACCCCGAGCGGATTGCCTCACGTATCCTCGGCATGGGCGACGTACTGTCGCTGGTCGAGGAAGCCGAACGCAAGCTGGACAAGTCCAAGGCTGAAAAACTTGCCAAAAAGTTCAAGAAAGGCAAGGCCATGGACTTCGAGGACATGAAGGACCAGTTCCAGCAAATGCGGAATCTGGGCGGCATGACTTCCCTGCTCGACAAGTTGCCGGGTCTGGGTCAGGTGGCGCAGATGGCGCAGGACCAGAAAGCCATGAAGCAGATGAAGCACATGGAGGCGCTGATCGATTCGATGACGCCGGATGAGCGTCGTGATCCGGAAATGATCAAGGGCTCGCGCAAGCGCCGTATTGCCCAGGGCGCCGGGCTCGACATCCCGGACCTGAACCGTCTGCTCAAGCAGCAGAAGATGATGGCCAAGATGATGAAGAAGATGCGCACCCAGGGGGGCATGAAGCAGATGATGCGCGGGGTGCAGGGAATGATGGGCGGGGGTGGTGGCGGTATGCCGCCGGGCGGCTTCCCCGGGATGTAGGCGGATGGCCGGCCGGGGTGTCCAGCCCGGTTGGCCGTTGCGGTGGTGAAATATCTCCTTTTGCCCCTTTCACTCTGGCGCGGATATGGCTAGAATCTGCGCCCTTCGCAGTCTGCCCTTTTTGAAAAAGAGCAGATTTTCAGGCGGATACGATGGCTCACAGGTGGTGAGCCGGGAAACCGGATTGAATTAAGGTGCTGAAATAATGGTAGTTATTCGTCTTTCTCGCGGCGGTTCCAAGAAGCGTCCGTTCTATAATGTGATCGTGACCGACAGCCGCAACTCCCGTGATGGCCGCTTTATCGAGCGCGTCGGTTTCTTCAACCCGATCGCCCGCGGCGGTGAAATCCGCCTCCAGATCGACGCCAACCGTGTCGATCATTGGGTCGCTCAGGGCGCGCAGCTCTCTGATCGCGTCAGCGGTCTGGTCAAGGAGTCCCGCAAGCAGAGCGCCTGATGGCGACTGCAGCGGAATTCCTGCTGGTGGGCCGCGTTGGCGCGGCTCACGGCATAAAGGGCTGGGTCAAGATCAATTCGTTTACTGACCCGGTCGAGAATATCCTCGACTACCTGCCGTGGACGTTGCGCGGCGCGGATGGCGAGAAGACGGTCAAGGTCACCGCCAGTCGCATGCAGGGCAAGAGCCTGGTGGTGCAGCTGGATGGAGAGCCGGACCGGACCCGGGCCGAAGCCCTGTTCTGCGGCCGGGACATTCTGGTGCCTGCAAGCGTGTTGCCGGTGCTGGAAGAAGACGAGTTTTACTGGCGCGACCTGATCGGTTTGCGTGTCCGTCACGACGACGGCCGCGATCTCGGCAAGATCAGCAGCCTGATGGAAACCGGCTCCAATGACGTACTGGTGGTACGGGGAGACGGTGCCAGCATCGATACCCGCGAGCGGCTGATCCCCTGGCTGCCGGATGATGTGGTACTGAGCGTGGATACCGCCGCCGGAGTGATCACGGTGGACTGGGACACGGAGTTTTAAGGTGACCCTGCAAGTGGCAGTGGTGACCCTGTTTCCGGGAATGCTTGAGGCAATCACCGGATACGGTATTACCCGGCGAGCGGTGGACACCGGCCTGCTGGCGGTGGAAGCGGTGAATCCGAGGGATTTTACCACCGACAGACACCGCACCGTGGATGACCGCCCGTTTGGCGGTGGCCCGGGAATGCTGATGAAGGTAGAGCCGCTGGCAAAGGCCATTGCCCATGCCCGCGAACGTCTCCCTGAGGCAAGAGTGATTTATCTGTCGCCGGTCGGTCGCAAGCTGGATCAGGCGACAGTGGAATACCTCGCAGAGCAGCCGCAGCTGATACTGGTGGCGGGGCGCTACGAGGGGATTGATGAGCGACTGATTGATACCGTCATTGATGAGCAGATTTCCATCGGTGATTTTGTATTGAGTGGCGGTGAGCTTCCCGCCCTGACGCTGATCGACGCGGTGGTCCGTTGCATTCCCGGCGTACTGGGAGACGATGCCTCCGCCGAGCAGGATTCGTTCAGCGGTGATAACCGCAACCTGCTCGACTGTCCGCACTACACCCGACCGGAGGTGTTTGAGGGACAGGCGGTGCCGGCAGTGTTGATGAGCGGGCATCATGAAGAGATTCGGCGCTGGCGACTGAAGCAGTCGTTAGGGCGAACGGCAACACTGCGGCCTGATCTGCTCGACGCGCGGCGACGCGAACAGGGATTGAGCCGGGAAGAAGAGAAACTGCTGGCGGAGTACCTTCAGGAACTGAAGTCCCGCGAGTTTGACCAGCAACAAGACAGCGAAATTGAGTAACAGGAGCAAGCAGTCATGAGCGGCAAGAAACCTCTGGTTCAGGAAGTTGAACAGGCGCAGCTGAAGAGCGATGTGCCGGTGTTTGCTCCGGGTGATACCGTCACTGTGCAGGTGAAAGTGAAAGAAGGTACCCGTGAGCGTCTTCAGGCGTTTCAAGGTGTGGTGATCGCGCTCAAGAGCCGCGGCATCAACTCTTCCTTCACCGTGCGCAAGATCTCCCACGGTGTTGGTGTTGAGCGTGTATTCCAGACTCACAGCCCGGTAGTCGACAGTATCAAGGTTGACCGTCGCGGTGATGTGCGTCGCGCCAAGCTGTACTTCCTGCGCGACCGCGCTGGCAAGTCTGCCCGCATCAAGGAAAAGGTTCGCAGCGCCAACTGATTTCCGGCAGCTGTCGAAAATGAAACGGCCACCTAAGGGTGGCCGTTTCTGTTTGTGCCCGCATCTGGCCGGGGTAGCGTCAGGCCACGACCACCCGGTTACGCCCCGCCTTCTTGGCTTCATACATGGCCTCGTCGGCCAGATGAATGATGTGGTCGCTGTCGCGGATTTCCCCGCGGTTGCGGCAAGCCAGTCCGACGCTGGCGGTCAGGGGCAGACCGACTCCCTTGGCATTGATGACCAGAGTGCTGATGGCCCGTCGGCAACGCTCCGCGATCTCTTCCGCATTTGTTCTTCGCGCGCCTGGCAGGATGATCAGAAACTCTTCGCCGCCATAGCGGCCGATCATATCGCCCTGACGCAGGCATTCACGCAGCGCCGTTGCGGTTGCGACCAGTGCTTGATCCCCGGCCAGATGACCATGGTCGTCGTTGATGCGCTTGAAGTGATCAATATCCACCATCAACACAGACACCGGCAGGTCCTGACTGCGCTGGCTGATCAGAATGTTGTCCAGGTTCTCCAGAATATGGCGCCGATTCGAGACGCCGGTCAGGGCGTCGGTACGTGACAGCTCGCGGACATCGTGCTCGCGACTGCGCCAGGCATTGACCATGGCACTCATAATCATGGTCTGGTAAATCACATAGCCACCGCCGGCGACCATAAGGCAAATCGCCCAGTAAAGGCTGTGATGGGCATTGGCGGCCTGGGCCGGTGACAGGATCGGCGCATAGGGGATGTGGCCCAGCGCGGAAAGCAGGCTTAGCGCCAGCATCGACAGCAAGCCGACAATGAACACGGTCAGCACCTGGCGCATGGTAAACAGGATCAGCCCCAGCATCGGTGCGCCCATCATGACCAGCCCGGTCACCACATTCAGGGTGCCGATCAGGTAACAGGCGCTGACCGAGCTGAAGCCGTAGGCCCATAACGTCACCAAGGTGTAAAGATGGGAGTCACGACCTTGCTGGTCCAGATAAAGACCGTAGCCGCCGAGAGCCAGCCAGAACAGCACCGATGCAAATGCGTAGCCGGCCAGCGGCAACATCATGGCATGATTGAGGACGTCCTGATCGGCAGCAAAACGGTGGCTGACTAACGCCCAGGCAGCGAGCAGGACGAACACCGGCAGCACGATCCAGCACACCATGGCACTGCGTCGCACCTCGGAGGTGTTCAGCTGTTGGCCGATTCGTTGTGCCAGCGTGGCAAGTGCTGTTCCCATGGCATGTCCTGGTAGTGTGTTTGTTTGATTTATCATCCTAATACTAACGTACTAGATATCATATCGGAGTCCCATGAACGAGGGAGTATTGCCGACCAGCGAGCAGGCACTGCTGGAACGCTGGCTGGATCACGTCTGGATGGAGAAGGGATTGGGCGACCATACCCTTGCCAGCTACCGCAGTGATCTGGGGCAGTTTGCCATCTGGCTGACGGCACGGCGACAGGGCCTGCTGCAAGCGGACCGTATCCTGCTGCTGGAGTGGCTCAGTGCGCTGATGGAGCGGGGGCTGAGCGCCCGGTCGGTGGCGCGAAAGATGTCGGCGCTACGCGGGTTTTATCGTTGGACCCTGCGAGAGCGC
The DNA here is from genome assembly GCA_046292765.1 of Alcanivoracaceae bacterium. Taxonomy (GTDB): domain Bacteria; phylum Pseudomonadota; class Gammaproteobacteria; order Pseudomonadales; family Alcanivoracaceae; genus PGZG01. The sequence goes on from JBKBQA010000006.1 coordinate 16,338, forward strand.
CTGATCAGTGTTGACCCCACGCTGCTGGTGGCGCGCCCGAAAATCGGTCGGCCGCTCCCCAAGTCCCTGACCGAGGCCGATGTTGAAGCGCTGCTGTCGGCCCCGCAGATTGAGACGCCGTTGGGCCTGCGCGACCGGGCCATGCTGGAGGTGTCGTATGCGGCCGGGTTAAGGGTGTCCGAGCTGGTTGGCTTGACCCTGTCGCAATTGAATCTCCGCCAGGGTCTGGTACGTATCATCGGCAAGGGAAACAAGGAGCGGCTGGTGCCGCTTGGCGAAGAAGCCCAGGACTGGGTGGTGCGTTATTTGCGCGATAGTCGCCCCTTGCTGCTGAATGGTCAGGTCGACGATATCGTCTTTCCGAGCCAGCGCGGCCAGCCGATGACCCGGCAGACCTTCTGGCACCGGATCAAGCAACTGGCCATCGTCGCCGGGGTGCAAAAGCCGCTCTCTCCCCATACACTGCGCCATGCGTTTGCCACCCATCTGCTCAATCACGGCGCTGATCTGAGGGTGGTGCAACTGTTGCTGGGACACAGCGATCTTTCCACCACCCAGATTTATACTCACGTCGCCCGACAACGTCTGCATGACCTGCACGCCCGCCATCATCCGCGGGCAGGAACGAATCCGGTTCCGACAGGCTCGAAGGGCGACTGACTTGAAGGAGATATCCATGCGTTTTTTCGCCCTGCTTTTCGTGCTGCTGATCAATACCGCCTGTGCTGATCAATCCGCCGAGGCCACGCAGCCGACCAGTATCGACAGCGCCGCTGCAGTGGAGCGGCTGCGTGAGGCGTTTCCGGGTATCCCGGTGGGCACAGTCGAGCCTGCCCCGGTGCCGGGTATGTTTCAGGTTCAGGTACGCGGCGAATGGTTGTATCTGACAGCCGATGGTCGTTTTGTCTTTGCCGGGGAGCTGTTTGAGCTGCGCCCGGAAGGGGCTGTCAGTCTGCTGGAGGAGCGCCAGCAGGCGTTGCGTGAACCGGCGATTGCGGCGCTGGATGAGACCGCGCTGATCACCTTCCCGGCAAAGCAGCAGAAGGCCGAGGTCTATGTGTTCACCGATACCACCTGCGGTTACTGTCGCCTGATGCATCGGCAGATGGCTGCCTATAACCGCGCCGGCATCACGGTGCATTATCTGGCGTTCCCGCGCGGTGGATCTGCGTCTCCCGGCGCCAGAGAGCTCACCGACATCTGGTGCTCGCCCGATCGCAATCTGGCGATGGACGAGGCCAAGCTGGAAAAACCGCTGAGCCAGAAACCGACTACCTGCGACGCTCCGGTGGCGGCGCACTATGCTCTCGGTGAGGAGTTCGGTGTGCGTGGCACCCCGGCGGTATTTACGGCCGATGGGGAGCAGATCGGCGGCTATCTCCCGGCAGATCGGATGGCGGAGAAGCTGGGCCTGCGTTGATAGCGGATTGACGTTGCCGGGGCTCGCCAGTAAGGTGTGCCCTCCCAAATCCCCCCGCCCCGTCAGTGAGGTTGCAGTGAATCCAGTCAAGGTGGGTATCGCCGGGCTTGGTACCGTGGGCTCCGGTACCGTCAATATTCTCCGTCGCAATGCCGCTGAGATCGCCCGCCGTGTCGGCCGGCCGATCGAGATCGCCCACATTGGTGCCCGTCGGGATAATCCGGCCTGTGATATCAGTGGCATTCGTGTGTCACGGGATGTCATGGAGGTGGCCCGGGATCCTGCCATTGATATTGTTGTTGAGCTGATCGGTGGCACCAGCACTGCTCGTGAGCTGGTCCTCACCGCCATTGCCAACGGCAAACACGTCGTCACCGCCAACAAGGCGTTAATTGCCGAGCATGGCAACGAGATATTTTCTGCAGCTCACGCCAGAGGCGTGGACGTGGCGTTCGAGGCCGCAGTAGCCGGTGGTGTACCGATTCTCAAGGCGCTCGGCGAGGGTTTGGCTGCCAACCGGATCAAGTGGGTGGCCGGCATCATCAATGGCACCGGTAACTTTATCCTCACTGAAATGCGCGACAAGGGTCGCGACTTTGGTGATGTGCTGAAAGAGGCTCAGGCGCTGGGTTATGCCGAGGCGGATCCGACCTTCGATGTCGAAGGCATTGATGCAGCGCACAAGCTCACCATCCTTGCTTCGATCGCGTTTGGTATTCCGCTGCAGTTTTCCCGGGTTTATACCGAAGGCATCAGTCGTTTAACCAGCGAGGATATCGCCGCTGCGGAACAGTTTGGCTACCGTATCAAACACCTTGGCATTGCCAAGGACACAGGTACTGGTATTGAACTGCGTGTTCATCCGACTCTGATTCCCCAGTCGGTGCTGCTTGCGTCCGTCAACGGTGTCATGAATGCCGTCATGGTGGATGGCGACGCAGTCGGGCCGACACTGTTCTATGGTGCTGGTGCTGGTGCCGGCCCTACCGGCAGCGCCGTGGTGGCCGATATTATCGAGATGGGCCGCGCGCTGATGCTGGATCATGATCATCGCGTGCCGTATCTGGGCTTCCACACGGACGCGCTGTCGGATCAACCGATCCTGCCCATGGATGATGTGGTCTGCCCGTTCTATATCCGTCTGCATGTGCAAGATCGCGCCGGGGTGTTAGCAGATATCACTCGCATCCTGTCGCAGCACAGCATCAGCATTGAAGCGATGTTCCAGAAAGATGTGGAGGACGATCAGCCGGTGCCGATCATGCTGATGACGCATTCCGTGCGCGAGCGTGACGTCAATGCGGCGCTGGCGGAGATCGCCGCGCTAGATGCGGTGATGGCTGACATCGTTCGAATTCGTGTTGAACTTCTGAAGGCGTAACAAGAGACACTGCCATGGCATTCCGTGACCGCTACACCGGCCTGATCAATCGCTACCGTGACCACCTGCCGGTAAGTGATGACACTCGCATTATCAGTCTTGGCGAGGGCAACACTCCGCTGATCCGGCTGAAAAACATTCCCAAGCTGCTTGGCAAGGATGTCGACATCTACGTCAAGTACGAAGGTCTGAACCCAACCGGTTCGTTCAAGGACCGCGGCATGACCATGGCCGTGACCAAGGCGGTGGAAGATGGCAGTAACGCCATCATCTGCGCCTCCACCGGCAACACCTCAGCGGCGGCGGCGGCCTACGCCGCCCGCGCAGGAATCACCGCATTCGTGCTGATCCCGGAAGGCAAGATCGCCATGGGCAAGCTGGCTCAGGCGATGATGTACGGCGCGGTGACGCTGCAGATCCGCGGCAACTTCGACGAAGGCATGGAGCTGGTCAAGCAGGTCGCCCTGCAGGCGCCGGTGACGATCGTCAACTCGGTCAATCCATTCCGTTTGCAGGGCCAGAAAACGGCAGCCTTCGAAATTGTCGAAGAGCTCGGCCGGGCACCGGATTACCACTGCCTGCCGGTGGGTAACGCCGGCAACATCACGGCCCACTGGATCGGTTATTGCGAGTACTCGGCGAAGAAGGGCACAAGGCTGACGGAATCCTGTGCGTTCTGCGATGGCAACTGCCGCTACGCCGGTGGCCCGATCGTCGGCAATCGCCCGGTGATGGTTGGCTATCAGGCCGCCGGTTCCGCACCTTTCATGCGCGGTGAGGCCGTCAAGAATCCGGAAACGGTGGCCACGGCGATCCGTATCGGTAATCCGCAGAGCTGGATTCAGGCCCTCAAGGTGCAAAAAGAGTCTGGCGGCTGGTTCGACGAGCTAACCGACGAGGAAATTCTCGCCGCCCAGAAACTGCTGGCCCAGCGCGAGGGCATCTTCTGTGAGCCGGCCTCGGCGGCATCGATTGGTGGAGCCATGCGCGACATCAAGACGGGCCGGATCCCGGAAGGCTCCACCATCGTTTGCACCCTGACCGGTAACGGTTTGAAAGACCCGGATACGGCGATCAAGCAGTGCAGCGACAGTCGCATGACAACCATCGATGCCAATCTGTCGTCGGTGAAGGACGCGATTCTCGGCAATATGTAAGGGTATCAAGCCTCCGAGAGCCCCGGTGGAGACCCTGCCGGGGCTTTTTTGTGGGCTGGAGAATGTAAATCATAATGAATTCCACGTATTTATTGATCTGGATCATATGAGCAATTATTCGTACTGCCTATAACGTGCTCCGGGATTCACTGGCCGCTTGGGCCGCCTCGCAGGGATGCTTCCGTCAGTCGCGAGGGCGTTATGGTTTCAAGTCAGGACAACGATCTGGTATTCCAGAGTTACGGCCGTTGCTGCCGTCGAGAGCAGTTCTTCGAGGATTTCTACAGCATCTTTCTGAGCAAGTCGGATACGGTGAGAGGCATGTTCACCAACACCGATATGGCCGAGCAGCGCCGACTGCTGCGCGCCGGCATTACCTGGCTACTGATGTTTTCTCGAGGGGCGCCGGGCAGCAAGCTGCGCCACTTGGGTGAAACGCACTGTCGCAAGGGCTATGACGTTCACCCGACCCTGTACGCACTCTGGGTGGAAGCCCTGATGGAAGCGGTGCAGCGCAATGACGCCTCCTACTCCCCCGAGCTGGATGTGCGCTGGCGCAACGTGCTGCGGCCCGGTATTGAGGTGATCCAGAGCGCATATTGAGCGAAGGGCTGGCCGGTCTTCGGCCAGCCCCTTATGTGGATTAACGTCCGAGCGTCTGCCGGTTGATCTGCATTTGCAGCGCCACCAGCGCCGGCAGGTGCGGGCCGATGATGCCTTTGCCGGTGGTGAGCAGTGCGCCAGACAGATCCCGTTCGGGATCGGCCCAGCAATAAATGCTGATAAAGCCCAGATGGCCGAAGGCGCGAGCGGTGCCTGGCCCATACAGGCTCAAACCGCGGGCGCCGAGCATGAAGCCGGGAGAGTATTCCAGTGGAATCATCAGCGTGCGGTCAATCCTGCTGCCCTTGCCAATGGATGAGGTGGCGCGTCGGACAGTGTCCGGACGGAAGATCTGCTTGCCATTCCAGCTGCCGCCGTTGAGCAGCATCTGAAAGAAGCGGCTGGCTTCCTCGGCGGTGGCAAACAGGTTTCCCGCCGGCAGGGTGATATCGAGAAAACGCGGGTCATTGGATACGTCCACCACATCCTGCAGGGCTGCGCCCACCGCATATTTCAGGAATGCATCTACTGGTGCCAGTTTCAGGCCGCTGGTGTAGTTTTTTGCCGGTACACCCTGTTGCAGGCCAAAGGTAAAGCACTTCATCCCCATGGGCTGGCGAATGACTCTGTCGAGCAGGTCATTGAGAGGTTTGCCGGTGACCCGCTCGATCACCGCGCCAAGCACAAAGCCGGCGGTCACGGCATGGTAAGCCTGAGTGCGCCCGGGATTTTGCGGGATGGCGCGCTGCATCAGTTCGGTAATGCGGCCGGGGTTGAACAGATCATCCGGGGATACCGGTTCCTGCACCCGCGGCACACCACCACGATGGGTTAGCAGATGCATCAGGGTGGTGCGCTCCTTGCCCTGGCAACCGTATTCCGGCAGGTAATGACAGACCGGCTGACTGAGGTCGAGCTCGCCTTGTTCGGCCAGATGATGCACCAGCATGGCGGTGACCGCCTTCGACGCCGAGAACAGACACACCGGCGTGTCAATGGTCAGCGGGTGGCGGTTTTCCAGATCTGAATAACCCAGCGTGCGCTCGAAAAACTGCTCGCCATGGCGGCGCAGGGACAGGGCGATACCTGGGCTCATGCCGGTGGCATACAAGCCCTTCATGCCGCGCCAGATGGCGTTGACCTGATCATCGCGCAGCCCGGCAGCGGCGGCTGGTGCCTCGTGGCCGCGGTCACTGATTTCACTGAGACGCTTGGGCAGTTCGACGGCGTGGCCGGTGAGAAAGCGGCGGGGCAGGGACAAAAGGGGCATCAGGAACCATCCTCAGAAATGCGTGTTCGACATTCTCGCTTGCCACCCACCGTCGTCAATGACTGGCAGGGACATTTACACGGTAAATGGGGCCAGAGGGGCGTGCCGAGGGATGAGTGGACCGCCGCGACGTCATTTTCATACAAGGTTGTCGTTATTATCTGGTTTACTCTCGGAGGACATCAGCAACCTGCTGAGCCCCGAAACCGGTTTTGGCAGAGGAGAGGCGTCGTGAATACCATCAAGCAGTCCGATTTCCAGAGTTTTGCCGAGTTTTATCCCTACTACTTGCAGGAGCACGGCAATCCCACCTGTCGGCGATTGCATTTCTTCGGCACGCTCACGGTGCTGGCGATTGTTGCTGCTGTGGTGCTGGGCGCCAATACATGGTGGCTGCTGGCTCTGCCGGTAGTGGGGTATGGGTTTGCCTGGGTTGGCCACTATGGCTTCGAGAAGAACCGGCCAGCCACGTTCAAGTATCCGTTCTACAGCCTTGCCGGCGATTTCGTCATGTTCAAGGATATCCTCACCCGTCGGATTGACTGGTAGGGAAAAAAGCGCGCCAGTTCTGGCGCGATTCAGACTGCGTTCGGGGCGACTCCGTTCGCCCTGAACCGCTTCTCGTCAGAACAACTCCAGCGCCACCGCCGTTGCCTCGCCGCCGCCGATGCAGAGGCTGGCAATTCCCTTGCTGCCACCAGTGCGCTTCAGTGCATGGATCAGCGACAGAATAATGCGCGATCCGGTGGAGCCGATCGGGTGACCGAGGGCGCAGGCGCCACCGTGAATGTTGACGCGGGCGTGATCAATGCCCAGCTCCATGATCGGCAGCATGGCGACCATGGCGAAGGCTTCGTTGATTTCCCAGAGGTCGACGTCTGTTACGGTCCAGCCGGTCTTCGCCAGAATCTTGCTGATCGCGCCGCACGGAGCGAGGGTGAACTCGCTCGGGTGCTGACTGTTGGTGCTATGCCCGACGATGCGAGCCAGTGGCGCGAGGCCCAGCGCAGTTGCCCTGCTCTGCCTCATCAGTACCAGTGCAGAGGCACCGTCTGAAATCGAACTGGCATTGGCGGCGGTGACGGTGCCGTCTTTGGCGAACGCCGGTTTCAGGGTCGGAATCTTGTCGATGTTGGCGTTGCCGGGTTGCTCATCAACATCCACCTGTACGTCACCCTTACGGGTGCTCACGGTGACTGATGTGATTTCGTCGCGGAACCAGCCGTTGGCGATGGCCGCCTTGGCGCGTTTCAGTGATTCGATTGCAAAGGCATCCATCTGCTCGCGGGTGATGCCTTTCCGGTCCGACACCTCTTGGGCAAAAGAGCCCATCAGTCTACCGGTCTCGGCATCTTCGAGACCATCGAGAAACATGTGGTCGTAGACCTTGCCGTGACCCATGCGCCCGCCGCCACGGTATTTGTCCAGCACATAGGGGGCATTGGTCATCGACTCCATGCCGCCGGCGATCATGATTTCGCTGCTGCCGGCGAGCAGTTGGTCGTGGGCAAACATGGTGGCGCGCATGCCGGATCCGCATAGCTTGTTGATGGTGACAGCGCCGGTGGCGTCGGGCAGACCGGCAAGACGCATGGCCTGACGGGCCGGGCCCTGCTTGAGACCAGCCGGCAGGACGCAGCCCATGATGACGTCGTCGACCTGCTCCGGCGCGATGCCGGCGCGCTCGACAGCTGCCCGGATGGCGGCGGCGCCCAGTTCCGGAGCGGTCAGGCCGGACAGGCTGCCCTGAAAGCCGCCCATGGCGGTGCGGGCACCGTTAACAATGACAACTGGATCCTGGCTCATACTTCACCCTTCGGGTCGGGCGCCAGCGCGGCGCGGCTTCGGAAAGGCGCGCATTGTACCCCAGTCACGCATTCGTGACAGGGGTGAGGGCAGGCTCGGTGGCGGGGATTCCGGGGGCTTGCTATCATCCTTGGCCTGTTCTCGGGCCAGCGCTTGTTCCGCGGGGCTGCTCACTCACAGACATTCGTTATCACGCAGGGGAACCATCATGGCTTTTGAACTGCCCGCTCTTCCGTACGGCAAAGACGCACTGGCGCCGCATATTTCTGCCGAGACGCTGGATTTTCATCACGGCAAACACCACAACGCCTACGTCACCAAGCTCAATGAGCTTATTGCTGGCACCGACAAGGAAAGCCAGTCGCTGGAAGAGATTATTCGCGGCGCCAGCCCGGGTGTGCTGTTCAACCAGGCAGCCCAGGTGTGGAACCACACTTTCTACTGGCACAGCCTGAGCCCGAATGGCGGCGGCGCGCCGACTGGCGCGCTCGCGGATGCTATCAACACCAAATGGGGTTCCTTTGACAAGTTCAAGGAAGCCTTCAACGCCAAGGCGGTCGGCAACTTCGGTTCCGGCTGGACCTGGTTGGTGAAGCAGGCCGACGGCTCCCTCGATATCGTCAACACCGATGACGCGGGCACCACCCTGACCACGCCGGGTCAGGTGGCACTGTTGACCTGCGACGTTTGGGAGCATGCCTACTACATCGACTACCGCAATGCCCGTCCCAAGTATCTGGAAGCCTTCTGGGCGCTGGTGAACTGGGAGTTTGCGACCAAGAACTTCGCCGGCTGAGGCTGGTCCTATCCGGCGTGCCCACCGGCACGCCGGCGTACTCTGGAGGTTCTGTGAGACGCATCCTGATATTGATTATGCTTGGTTTCAGCGCGCTGGCGCTGGCGTCTGATAAACCGGCGGCTAAATCACAGATGGATAAGCTTGCCGAAACGGCGATCAAGGAAGCCGTCAAGGTTGTTCAGGCCTCCGGCGGCTTTTACCCTTTTGCACTGATTATGGATGGGAGCGAAAAAGTTCGCCTGGTCGGCTATCGCGGTGACGCTGCGACCAAGCCCCCCGCCGATGAGTACGTCAAGGCCCTGTTCTGGCAGGTGCGCGAAACGGTGTCTCAGGAGGCGTGGTCGGTAGCGGCCGTGGTGGTAAAGCCGCACACCGTTGTCAGTGATCAGGGGGTGCCCGTGCCGGGAGTCTGGGCGGCGGTTGATCATCGTCACGCGACGCCGTGGGTGCTATTCCTGCCATTCGTTCTCAATGCAGAGGGCACGTACAGTCTGGGGGAGATTCTGTATATCCCGGCGGAGGAGCCGCTGTTCATCACCCCCTGATCGATCCTCAGGGCGCCGTGGTTCTCAGATACCAGGAGAGTGCTTCGGCGGCATCGACCATGCCGCGACGGAAGGGGAACAGCGCGTCAGTTTGGCTGTTACTCTCCATGACCTGCTGGAACAGGGTGACCTGAAACCGGCTCTTGTCTCCCTGGACTACCCGGCAGGCGCTCTCGGCCCGTTGCCGGTCCGGCTCCACGCCACGGCCGAAATACCACATCGCACAGAGGTAGACGGCCGGATACATGGTGCTTTCGCCGTGGGCCAGGCTGTGACTCAGGGCGGCACTGAAGTGGCCGAGGGCCTGGTGGTAGTGCTCCCGTTCATAGGCGCTCAGGCCTTGCTGGAGCATGCTTTCCAGTCTTATGTCCGCGTGGGCAGTGAGAGGCAACAGCCCCAGCAACAGTAACCAACGGGTCATATCAGCGCTCCGGTTCCGGTTCCGGGGCATTAGACCGGAGTGACCCGCTCCTGTCGATGGGGTTATTCAGAACCTCCCCGGGGCTGGTACACTTGCCAGCTTCCCGGTTAGCCGCGCGGAACCATGAAAGACGAAGAACGTGAACTGAGACTCGGTAATATCACCGATCTGGATGTCGATGAGGAGAGCAGCAGCGAGGCTCCGCCGCCCCGCCGTACCTCCCGTGATGCCCCGCCTGACGCAGGCTCATCGGAGCCTGAAGTGCCGCGTACTCACCCGCCCCGAGCGCCAGTTGCGGCGCCGGCGGGTAATAGTATCTGGATGGCAGCCACCGCATTTCTGCTGGTTCTGGTTGTGGTGCTGGGGGCCTGGTTTTTTCGTCAGTTGAGCACACTGCAGGGGGTGGTCGATAACCGTCTGGCAGAGTCCACCGAGCAGCTTGGATCGCTGGCATCGCAACTGTCTGCCACCGACGAATCGGTCACTCAGTCATCGGATCAGGTGCGGCAGATGCTTGCCACGCACGACAGTGAAATTCGCAAGCTCTGGGATGTAGCCAACAGACGCAATCGTGGCTGGATCGAGAAAAATCAGGCGGATATTGCCCAGCTCACCCGCCAGCGCGCCGAGTTGAGCAAGTCTGTGGAAACACTCAAAACTGAACTGGCTGAATTGCGCAAGGAAACCCAGCAGCTGGTATTAACCCGCAACCAGTTGCAGACCCGCCTTGAAGTTCAGGCGGAAACGGTCAAACAGCTTGATACACGCCTTGCTGCGCACCAGAAGCAGGTGGAGGCGCTGAACAAGCTGTTGCCGGCGATGCAGTCACTGGCGCGTGTTGACAGTGCCGGTGGCGGAATCGCCAATCGCCTCACCGAAATCGAGGCGGCGATCAATGCCATTGATACCTACCGGCGTCAGGTCAATGTTCGCCTTGATCGCCTTGATGGCGGCGCCCGATGAACGCAACAGTCCGGGAACAATGACGTCATGAACGACATTCCGAACGATAAACAGAAGCGACTGATGTCGCTTAATCAGGATGTTCTGGCGGTGTCGCCGACATCCACCCAGGCGCGGGAGGCACTGTCGCAAAAGCCTCGGGTCCGCGCCGAGCGGGAGCAACCTGCGCCAGCCAGCGCTGCTGGACGCGGCAGGGGAGTGGCGCTGGCACTGGGAGGGCTGTCGGTGGTGATGCTGGTGCTGCTGGGGGTGGTGTCGCTGACGCTGCTGAAGATGCAGGAGCGGATCGATCAGCTCCAGCGTCCGGCCGCCGCAAGCGCATCGGTGGACCTGTCACCGTTGCAGTCACGCTTGAGTGATTTTGAAGGATTGCTTGCTGTGCTGGAAGAACGCGTGGCCCTGCTGGAGCAACAGCCGGTTCCCGCCGCCATCACTGGCGGCCGCAGCGAGGGCGTCAGCAGCGAGGGTCTGGCACAGGTCAATGCGCGCCTGCGCAAGGTTGACATCGAGACCTCGAGGCTGACCGCAGATTTGGGGCGGTTCAGGCAAGAGATGGCCGCTGCGCTGGCGCGCGTCGACCGGGCCGAGGCGCAGAGCAACAGTCAGCGCGAAGCCTTGGCGGCGTTGACGCCACGGATCGACACCCTCTCGGCCACCGTTTCGCAGATGGATAGTCGGGCCAAGCTTACCGAGCTTGAAGGCCGACTCGACCGCACCAACAACGATATCCGCAACTTGTATCGCATGCTGGAAATGGGGCGCTGATTGTTGCCAGCACCACCCCCCGGGGCTGGTGCTGATCGGCTTCCCTGTTACAATGCCCGCCGCGCGCCAGTGGTGAAATTGGCAGACACGCTGGATTTAGGTTCCAGTGCCGCAAGGCGTGGGGGTTCAAGTCCCTCCTGGCGCACCATCTCAATTTTTGGTGAAGTTCGGCAAGGTTCGTTAACGGTAAAAAAGATTTTCAAAATCAAATCGTTACACTGACTTTTCGTTCGTTTTGGTTCGTCAAAAAACGTTGCAAGCCGAGCATTTCTTGGGGTAGCTTGGGGGCAGTTACAGTCGCTCCCTAAGGGTGTTGCCCCCAAATGCCTCTTACCGATGTTGCCATCCGCAAAGCTGCCCCGCCAGAAAAGCCGACAAAGCACTTTGACGGCGGCGGGCTGTTTTTGCTGCACAACCCGAACGGCAGTAAATGGTGGCGTCTGAAGTATCGCTATGGCGGCAAGGAGAAACAGTTGTCGCTGGGTGTCTATCCCGAGGTCAGCCTCAAGGAGGCGCGTGAGCAGCGGGATGAAGCGCGCAAGCTGCTGAGCAAGGGCGTGGACCCGGGCGAGACTCGGCGTATTGCCAAGACCATTAACGCGCCGGACAGCACCAAGTCATTCAGGGTGATCGCCCTGGAGTGGCATGCAAGACAGGCAACCCGCTGGTCCGAGCGCCATGCCATCCGCATCATGCAGCGTCTGGAGAATGACCTGTTCCCGCTCCTGGGGCAGCGTCCGGTGGATGAAATCAAGGCACCGGAGTTGCTGTCTGTCCTGCAGCGTAAGGAGGGCAAGGGAGCTTACTATTCCGCCCGCCGGCTGAATCAGATTGCCGATCAGGTATTCCGTTATGCCATCGCGACGGGCCGGACGGAGGTCAATCCAGCACCTAACCTCAAGGGTGCCCTGCATCAGATCAAGAAGACCCACCTGGCAGCCATTACAGACCCGAAGAAGGTCGGGCCGCTGCTCCGGGCGATCGACGGCTATGACGGGTCCATTGTGACTCGGGCAGCGCTTAAGCTGGCGCCGCTTGTCTTTGTGCGCCCCGGGGAGCTTCGGCACGCCGAGTGGTCTGAAATCGATCTGGATGCCGCTGAGTGGACGATTCCCGGGCACAAGATGAAGATGGGGGTGGCGCACCTTGTTCCCCTGTCACATCAGGCAGTGGCCATCTTCAGGGACATTCAGCCGTATAGCGGTAAGGGAAGGTATGTATTCCCCAGCCCCCGTACCGACACCCGGCCAATCAGCGATAACGCCGTTCTGTCCGCCTTGCGCCGTATGGGCTACGAAAAGGACGAGATGAGCGGTCATGGCTTCCGGGCCATGGCCAGAACCATCCTTGATGAAGTGCTGAAGGTGCGCCCGGACTATATCGAGCATCAGCTGGCACACACGGTGCGGGATCCCAATGGCCGGGCATACAACCGCACGGCCCACCTGGAGGAGCGCCGCGCGATGATGCAGACGTGGGCTGACTATCTGGATGGACTCAAGACCCGAGAGGGCTAACGTGCCCTTCCGTGAGAATGCGGTGGTGTCAGATTGACCGTTGGTTCTCTATATCTTGCTAACCGAGCGTAGTAGTTCGTCTGAGGGCGACGGATCTCTAGCTTGGCTCTTTTGTACCTTATTCTTCTGCCTGATATCCGAAGATTTCTTTGGTCCACGCGAGTAGGCCTGTGTAACGAGACTGGTGAACAACTCTGCTTGAGTCATTGCCCCCCGCACAGCAAGTTCGTTGAACTTGTCTCTCACGCTTGTATCCACTCGGAGGTTAATAGCGGCGTTGGCCCGATCACTCTTGCGCTTTTTGCGGCCGTTCCAGGCGTTCGTCATCTGGGCATGCAGTTCCACCATGCCCATCAAAGGGAGTGCTTCGGGCCCGCTAGTTATCGAGCGTAGAGTTTTCTCCAGAGTTTGGGCGGTGATTTGTTCGTGCGCTGAAACTGAGTTGAACCCTTTTTTCATTAGATACTTGGTTGCCCAGACGATCTGATCGTGATTGTTCATGTCTATAAATCTAAATATTTCGATAGTCATAATCTATCCTGAACATATGGTCCCCCGGTTGATAATAAGATAACTAGTTTATTAACAACAACACTAACTAATTTAGTTAGTACATTACTTAATATTTATACTAGAATTGACTATAGATAATGTTACTAGTTACTTGCCAAGTATGTGGGAATATTCGTTTGATTTACTCTTTAGATCGAATGGCGGTGATCTTACAAGTCGCGAGAAATATCTCCTTGCCTGTTTGATTTTTGCCTTTCCAGGTGGCGTCTCGGATGAGTCGGTTCTTGATCTATCGTCGCGGTTTGGTATTCCCACCAGGAAACTAATCGAGGCAAGAAATGGGCTGCTCAACAAGGGGTTGATTGTGATTGAAAACGTGCGTATCGGGACGCACGTGGATCAGTTGGCTCATGGTCTTCAGGGGCGCCCAAGAAAGGGTATTCGTGTCCATTGGGTGCGGATGGCGGAGCTCTTTGCAGCAGGGTCGGCAATCGAGGCTCCGGCGGGTGTAAAGGGAGGTTCGTGCGCACAGCGGCGGTATGAGGCTTATTCTTTTCTATTCTCTGGTGCTGCTGCTTCCGCTGACAGGGTCTCCGGTGTGCGCCTCAAAAAAAATAAGGGGTTAGGGGATCGGCTCAATGTGGAGGCCATAGTTATTTTGGCGGTGCTCTGGGCTCATGCAAGTGACCAGGGTGTGGTCACCGGTCTGGGGCGATCCGAGATCGGTGGGCTCGCCGGGGTGACTCTTGCTCAGGTGATGAATATTGAGCGCAAGCTCGTGCGCTTGGGATACATCGAAAGCTGGCGCCCGGGTCGATCTTGTAAGGGGTTGTTTGGTGTGGCGCCTGGAATGGTGTTTTTGAGTGCCAAAGTGCTGTCCGCCGGAGAGAGCGCTGTTCAGGTAGGGCCCCCTATTCAGGCGCCAAGCAAGGTTGTAGCTGAATTCAGGTACTTGGTCGCTAGCGCGGCCAAAGTCAGGGATTCTGAGCGGGCATTAGAATCTGCAGGGAATTGGCGCCGAAACCCGAGGCGTGAATTGAATGACTATTTGGTGTGCTGTAATGATTTCTGGTCGTTGGTTTGCCGCTTTCACCCGGATGAGGATTCTACAGAGGCTATGGCGGCTGGTGGCGCGCTCCAAGATGCTGCTGATCTGACGGATGTGCTGTCCACCATTTGGGAAGATAGGGTTCGGTTTGATCAGATATTGAAGGATTCGGCATCCAGTGTGGCTTGCCGTTACCAGATCGACAGGCTTGTCACATATGCCAGCGAGCTGGTCCGTGCAGCGACAGGGCGCTTAGATCCTGAGCCAGAAGTAGAGGCATTGAAGGACCTCATTGGTCGTATCCGAAATGATGCTGTGCAGAGTAGATCAGGCATCGAGCCTCCTCAGAAAGACTGGGTGGCTCGGCTGCTCTTCGGGATTGTCTGGGCTCTGACTGTCGAGATGCAGGGAGCGATACGGACTGCCGAGAGTTGTTATGGAAAAATGGAAGGGGGAGTTCGCATTATACCATTCGCCGGCGACAGATACGTGATACATCTTTGGCCAGTCTGAACCTGTTGGCTGAAGCGGTCTTTTATCTCTTCAAGGTATTATTGTTGCTGCTTTAATGTGTTCCCAGAGTGCACTGAGGCGGTTGAAGCCCGGTTGCGCCCAGCTAGTATGTGGTCTGGGCGCACGTCCTCGCAGGGCATGGCTGTCGGTAATAGATATATATGGTCCCTTATCAGCCCACTTGTGAAGGCTGATCAAGCTGGGGGGCTTTTATCGGTCTCTGGATAAGGGCTGGCCCATAAGCCAGCCCGTGATGAGTATTTTCTAACAGGTGCGCTGGTTCCTATGAGTTATCCATAGGAACCAGACAATGAGAAAGCGTCACCCCGAAAATACCAACCTGAAGCTCCACTACACCCCCGAATGGAATGGCCTGCCGGTACTGGCAAGGCCTGATCAGCCCCTTACCGAAAACTACCTGACAGCAGTGCGAGGCCTGATGGATCGAGCACTGGCACAGCACCCCCGGACCTGTGTCATGCACTTCACCGCCAGGCTGCCCTATGGCTGGCAGGGCCCCAGAGGTGGGTTGGCAGACCGCTTTATCGCCTCACTGAGGTCCCAGATCGACGCTGACCTGAGGCGTAAGGGCAAACAGGGAAAGCGGACTCATGAATGCCGGGTGCGGCAAGTCTGGTGTCGTGAGTTCAGCGAAGAAGGGCAGCCCCATTACCACATCGCCATCCTGGTGAACCGGGATGCTTACTCTGTGCTTGGCCGGGTTGCAGGTAGCCAGGAGGTTGATTGTCCGTGGTGGCTGTGGGAGGAGGAGGCTGTGGCGAACATGGCTGAGCGGATCCAGAGAGCCTGGTGCAGAGTGCTTCAGTTGACCTCCCAGCAGGGGCGGGCACTGGTACATTTTCCAAAAAATGCGGTCCAGCTGATGTCGAGGAGCGAACCGAGCTTTGCAGACCAGTATCAGGCTGTGTTCCGTCGTCTTAGCTATCTGGCGAAGGTGAATACCAAGTTCTACGAGGACGGCTACAAGAACTTTGGCTGCAGCCGTGATTGAGGTCGGTAAGTTTCTACCGAGACGCGCTATCCCATGAGTGATCACCAGGAGCACGACATGAGACTCATGAGATTGGAAGAAGTCTGCGACACCGCCGGTATTGGCAAGACCTCCGTCTACAAGCTGCTCAACGAGGGCGCTTTCCCCAAGCCTGTCAGTATTGGGGGCAGGGCGGTTCGCTGGGTGTCGACCGAGATTCAGAGCTGGATTTTGGAGCGAGTGGAGGAAAGAGACGGTCAGGCGCCTGCCGGTTCTGCTTGATGAGGCAGGCAGGTGTGGCAGCCGAGGCAGGTAAGGCAGCGAGAGATATTGATAGGGTTTGATCAGAGTAACCAGTTGGCAGTACAGGTCATCAGCAAGTAAACCGTAGAACCCAGTCCGGCTGTGAGGTGTGCACGCCTGCCGGAAAAAAGACAATCCGCCAAACGTTAGCCAGAGCGCTAACGGCCTCCCCCGAGCACCTTGCTTGCGCAGGGTGGCTCGGTGGGGGCATGGCGATCAGTGGGCAGCAGCTATCGCTTGTTGTGACAGTATGCCATGGCCCGGAAAACATCCTCGGTCATGCGCAAAACGCTCTCTGGAGGCGCCCCAACGTACATGTCGTTTAGGGCCTTGATATCCGCCTGACTGTACTTGGAGCTCAGCTGCTCATAGGTGCAATTGCAAACGGGCTTTGTCAGCCCAGACTGGAGACAACCAGATAGAAAGTCACCCATGACTTTCTTGCTACCATCGTCGGAACAGGCGCTCAACATGAAGACTACAAGCGTGCAAAGGGTGGTGCGAAGAAATAGCTTCATGCGCTCACCCCAAGACAATTGCCAGACCAAGGAAGGTGCCGATCACAACACCGATGGTTTGCGGACCGATCATCCAGAACAGTTTCATCCAGATAATGGAGCCCATGCCGCCGGTGGTGAAAAACCCGCTGGGCATGGCAAAACGGCGGATGCCGTCTCCTATAAGAGCGCCGACAGTTCCTGTGACGGTAGCAACGATCAGGGCGAAGCTTTTTGCCCAGAATCCTGCGGCCAGAATTTCAGGCATGGTGCTGTAAACGTAGTTGAATATCACCAACCCAAGGGCAACGGCCCCCCAGATGGCCGCGCTAACTTGCCATTCGCTAACTTGTTGCTCTTCCATCTCTTCCATCGTCCTTGGCTCTCTATCTGTGGTTGCAGGGTTAAAAGATTCGTTTAATGATCCAAATGACCCATATACAGGCCGAAATGTACGATTTACAGCGTGGCCAGTCAATGCCGCTGTCGAGATTCTGTGGGCTCGCTAATCGCGGGGAAAACCATGGATATACAGAAGGCATTCGGGATGGCGGTGAAGCTCAAGCGCACTGAGCGGGGCATGAGCCAGGAGATGCTGGCTGATGCCGCAGGTAAAGCCAGATCCTTTGTGTCGGCCGTGGAGCGAGGCGCCACTGCTGCCTCGTTAACGTCTATCTGGGAGCTGGCCCAAACTCTGGAAACCAAGCCATCGGATCTATGGTTGGTTGCTGAGCGCCTCTACGAGACGGCTTCTGACGGCAAGTCAGCTTGATATGGCTGGCTATCTTTTAACTGCACAAGCTGATGGATTCATGGTCTTAAGGTCCTGCGAAACATCTGATCGGGTCTGATTCCTACAACTTGGATAAGCAGCTTATAAACTCAAGGGCCTGGTTCTTGCCGGCCTGGTCCAGGCGGTGGAAGCTGAGTAGCAGTTGCGCGGTGGCGTCGTCCTTCGCATACAGGTACTCGACCGGCACCTTCAGCACATCGGCAAACTTCTCTGTCATCTGGTAGTTCGGCGTATGAACCCCGCGCTCGTACTGGTTCATCCTTGCGCTGGCGGTGGAGACCGTCTTGGACATGCTCTTTGAAGCGGCTCGGGTTGCAGGGCCTATACCGGTTAACCCCCGTTCAGACTCTGAGCGCTATCGAGCCTTCGTCATCATCGATGAGGTCAAAATACTGAGCCTCGGGCGCGGTAATGTGGAAGACTCGAGGCATATCCTCAATGTGCTGGTGACTGAGGGGCGGAAGTACGGCATAGGGCTGATCCTCGCTTCCCAGATGACGTCGCACTTCGGCAGCGAAGTGCATGCCATGGTTTCCACTCGCCTTGCCATGCGGAGAATGGACCCCGGGGAGGCCAAGCGGGTGGCACCGCAAATGGGGCTCATGCCGGAGGATTTGGTGTCGATGGAAAGTACGCCGTGCCCGGCGTACTTTCGAAGTGCCTCAACGGGCGGGACGGTCATGCTGCAAATTGATCGACCGCCCGTGCCAGAGTGTCAGGGATTTATCGGTGAGATTTGAGCTGCCTTGCGCGGGGCCACAGCAACTACCCAGTCAGAGTTAATCAACCACCGAGCAACCTCATCCCGATTCTTGATCAAATAGGTTGATGCGGTAGTGGTAAGTAGTCGGTCATCGAGGACCGCAGGGTCAGTCAGTGTCCACGTTGAAGGTATGTCCACATTCCATGCATTCGAAGCTGTCGAGAATGTTCTCGTCGATGAAGTCACCGAGGGCGGCACCGGCCGACCCGCCGGCAACACCGCCGACCAGACCGCCCAGCAGGGCGCCGGCCAGTCCGCCAAGGGCAGATCCGGCCGGGCCAGCTAGAGCACCGACCGTGGCGCCGATCCGGGCACCGGAGGTGGCAGCGGCAATACCGCTGGCGACACCGGCTACCGTGCCGACAGAGGTACAGACTTTGTGGCCTGTGTGATTGGCTGCGATCCGCACGGATCGGCAGCTGGGACATTGAAGAATCATGGGAAGCTCCTGAAGGGGCATGCACATTGAATGGGCCGGGGCGCATGGAACGAAAGGATGACCAGCCTCAGGTGGGTTATATGTGTTTGAAATAAAATGGAATACCTCTAGTTATTAAGGTTTGCTAAAAGATGGTCGCAGGGATCTGGTTGATACGCCGCATGGATGTAACGATCAAGCGACTGGCGGGTTTGTATGTGGCGCTGGTGAAGTGATCGCCCGAAATAAAGACCTCGTGATCAATACGATCCGTAGTGGTTTGGCGGACTGATGTGAATACTTGCATAGGGAAGACAGATTGACATTTGGTTGGTCGGCCAATTATAGTGTCGACAACTCAGGTTGCTAAGCCTCTTGCCGGGCCCGAATCCATCATGGAGAGACTTATGAATACGATATCCATTCAGCCTCGAAAGGTTGTTTTTGATGTTGCGACCGTTCCCCGCCACTGGAACGGAGGCGATCCGGTTTTAACCCGGTTTTTTGATGCGCTTTCGGTGCATTTCCCCGAGGGTGAAAGATTCTTTATCCAGTCGGTTCGTAACTTCCAGGATCAGGTAACGGATCAGGGTTTGCGTGACGATATTCGTCATTTTATCCGTCAGGAAGGTCAGCACGGCATAGTGCATGACAGTTTTAATCAGGTGATGGCTGGGCAGGGTGTTGATGTCGACAAGACGACGGCCAATTTGCGACGTTTTATTCGCACTACGCAAAAGTATCTTCCGAAAAAATACCAGCTGGCGATGACGGCTGCCTTTGAGCACTTCACCGCGACTCTGGGCGAAGCCATGCTCAAGGAAGAGACCGATATGTTTCGGGATGCAGATCCGGTAATGCGCGCATTGTTCCTATGGCATGGCGTGGAGGAAGTGGAGCACAAGGCGGTGGCTTACGATTTGTATCAGACTGTGGCAGGCGGTGGTTATGTGACGCGTGTGTCGGCTCTGGTTGTTGGTACCTTGATGATTCATCTGGTAGTGGCGCCAGTATTCTGGAACATGTTGAAACTGGATGGCGTGACCCGTCAACCCGGAGTGATACTGCGCGGCTTGAATCGTTTGTATGGTCGTCGAGGCATTCTTGTCCGCATGATGCCGGAATTTCTTGACTGGTTCCGCCCCGGCTTTCACCCGTGGGATACCGGAATGCCAGAGAAAGTGGCTTCCTGGCTTGATGAATATAGCCGTCACGGAGACCCAATGCAGGCCTCTGCTGCTGTTTACGGCGCTGAGCATATGGAGAGAGCGGCTTGACCCGGGTGGTCCATGCAGAGCCGGAGTCTGTTGCCGGCAGTGCTGCGCCGCTTGGGCATCACTGCCACAGGCCAGGCGTCCACTGTGGTAGTTCGGCAATACGCGATCTTCTGGAGTTTCACGGGCTTGAGATGACCGAAGCGTTTTGCTTCGGTCTGGGTGCCGGGTTGGGCATCACCTATGTAGAGATTCCTGATTCGGCTACTCCGTTCATTGTTCATGTGCGTTCCATGGGCTTTGAGGAAAAAGTCTTTGATACTCTGGATGTGCCATTTGCATGGTCGAGCTATCCGGGGAAGGACGCGGCAACACAGGATATGCATAAGGCATTGCGTGACGGGGTGCCTGCTTTGCTGCTCACCGATATTTACCATTTGCCATATTTCGGCAGTAGCACGCACTTTCCCGGTCATGCCATTGTTGCGTGGCAGCTGGATGAAGTGAGTGATGAGGTGTTTGTCAGTGATACTGAGCGTCCCGGATTAATCCCTGTGCCGGGAAACAATCTTGCTGACGCACGTTTTTCCACTTCACCCCCCTTTGTTCATTACGGGAATCTGTTTGCCCCGAGATCGTTGAACTTGGCAATCAGCGCGGAACGGGTGAGAGATGCCATTGTTGATAATGCCCAGACATTGGCAAACAGCGGCCCGTATAGCGGCCTGGCTGCGCTGGATACCTGGATTGTATCGTTGCCCGAGTGGCAGGCACATGAGAACTGGCGCTGGTTGTTACGCTTCGCTTATCAGGTGATCGAAAAGCGTGGTACTGGTGGTGGTGGTTTCAGGAAAATGTATGCCGAGTTTCTACGCGAGGCCGGTGAGATGCTGCCAGTCGTGCGCTCTGCAAAACTGGTGGAGATGATGCAGCGTTCGGCGGCAGCCTGGTCAGGTCTGGCGGCGTTGCTCAAGATGGCGTCTGAGTCGGATGTGTTCCCTATCCGTGAAATTGAGGGGGCCATTCGTCATGTCAGAGCGCTGGAATCGCAGTACGTTCATCAGGTAATAAGCAGCCTGTAACGCGCATGCTCCATTTGGCCGCCATCATATTGGCGGTCTGGGATATCGATGTCATTGCATTCAATGAGGGGAGAGCATGATTGCCCAATCTGAGGTCGCAAACCGCTACTTGACCATGGCAAAAACGTTCTTTGGTACCTCTCATCCGTTATTTAACGCGTTCGGAATTGAAATTGATGAGATTGGCAAGGGCCGGGCCGTTATGAGGATGCCTTGCAGTGTGGCGTTATCTGATCGCCACGGCGGGCTGCATCGTGGCGTTGTCGTGACCTTGCTCGATACCAGTTGTGGTCTTGCCATATTTTCTCGTCTTGGCGACATGCGACCGATTGCAACGATTGATCTGCGAGTGGATTTCATCAGGGAGGCACTTCCCGGCGAGGATGTGCGTGCCGAAGTGGAGTGTTATGCGATGCAAGGTGATATTGCCTATGTAAGGGGAAAGGCGGTTGTTTGCCAAGATGATGCGCTGTTGGCTTCAGTATCAGGGTCTTTCGCTGTCGGGACACTCGGTCCGGCATTTGATACGACTGCTACGAAAGGAACCGAATAAGTGACCGCACCTGGAGCCGAGCCGCTGCCAGCCTACTGTGCCGGGTTGAGTGAGCTGCAGAAACAAGTTCTTGATGACACTCCCTATGTGCATTTCCTTGGTCTGAAAGTCAGTCGCGAAGATGACGGCACGACCTGCTATCAGTTGTGTTTCCGCGAAGAGCATATCGGTAACCCGCTGCTGCGTACTTTTCATGGTGGCATTCTTGCGAGTTTCGGTGAAGTTGTCGCCTCGCTGCATGTGCTGGAAGAGGCTGGGATGCAGCAGCAGCCATTATGTACCAGCCTGACGTTTGATTACCTGCGACCGGCCTTTTCCGGAACGATTCGTGCTGTTCCGCGGGTCGTGCGTTCAGGTCGGCGTTTTATTGTCGTCTCTGTCGATATTTTTCTGGATAAGAGTCATGTCTCTACTGGGCGTTTTATCTACGCACGCTGAGAACGTTTGATTCATTTGACATCTTCAGGCTATCAAGGGGGTTGGTATGTTTATTTCCCAAACACTGCGTCGGGCGGTCCAGTTGAACCCGAAAGGTGTGGCCACAATCTACGCGAACAGGAAGCAGAGCTGGCGTGAGTTTGAGAATCGGGTGGCTCGTCTGGCCGCCGGCGTTCGCTCTTTGAAGGTTGCTGACGGGGACCGTGTGGCAATTCTTTCACTCAATAGCGATCGCTATCTGGAATATTTCTATGCCATCCCATGGGCCGGGATGGCGCTTAATCCCATTAATATCCGGCTGGCACCGCCGGAGATTGCCTATGCGCTGAATGACTCCGGGTCGTCGGTGCTGTTCGTAGATGACGCATTCAGTGCCATGCTCCCGGTCCTGCGCCCGTTGCTGCAAAGCGTCAGTCATGTGGTGTTCATGGGTGAAGGTGAGTTGCCAGAGGGGTGTGTCGCCTATGAGTCGCTGATCGACCAGCACACACCCCTGGCTGACAGGAGCGAAGGTGGCGCAGAGCTTGCCGGCCTGTTTTATACAGGCGGCACGACCGGACGATCAAAGGGCGTGATGCTGAGCCACGATAATCTTGTCTTTAATGCCCTGAACGTTGTTCCGGAAATGGGCTACGGAATTGACTCCGTCTATATGCATGCAGCGCCGATGTTTCATCTGGCCGATATGGCAAGTACTTTTGCCGTGACCCTGGCTGGGGGCTCTCACGGTATTGTGCCGCGTTTCGATGTGGCTGATGTGCTGTCGTTCATGGAGCGTGAAAAAATCACCCATACGTTGCTTGTGCCAACCATGATCAACCTGCTGGTGTCTTCCGGCAAGATCAGGGATTTTGATGTCAGCAGTGTCAAGCGAATGCTGTACGGTGCATCGCCGATGCCTGAAGCGGTTTTGACTAGTGCCATGGAACAGATGCCAGACGCTTTGTTTGCCCAGGGGTATGGGCAGACGGAGGCGTCGCCGATTATTACTGCGCTGGCGCCGGAGTTTCATGTTGTGGGCGGCGCCAAGCTACGCAGCGCTGGCAGGGCAGCATTGGGTGTCGAGGTCGCCATTATGGACAAGGATGATGTCGAGCTACCGCGTGGCGAGGTGGGTGAGATATGCGCCAGAGGCCCGAACGTGATGCTGGGCTACTGGGGAATGGAACAGGCCTCTGCCGAGACGTTGCGCAATGGCTGGCTGCATACCGGTGATCTCGGTTATATGGATGAGGACGGGTTTGTCTTTATCGTTGATCGCGCCAAGGACATGATTATCAGTGGCGGAGAGAATATTTTCTCGGTTGAGGTAGAGGGTGCCATCTATAGCCATCCCTCGGTGCAGGAATGTGCGGTTGTAGGCATTCCTCACGACGAGTGGGGCGAAATAGTTCATGCGATTGTCGTGCTCAAGGAAGGGCGCGCGCTGAATGAAGGTGAGCTTCTGGCCCATTGCCGTGCACTGATTGCAGGTTACAAGCTGCCGCGTAGCATCGAGTTTCGTAACGAGTCGCTACCGATAAGCGGTGCAGGCAAGATTCTCAAGAACGAACTGAGGCGGCCTTATTGGGAACAAAAGGACCGTGGCGTCAATTGAATGGTGTTTGATAGAAGCGATCGATGACCTGCAAGAGGTAATAAACTGTGAATCTGGATTTCACTCGGGAAGAGCAGGAGTTTCAGCAATCCATTCGTGACTGGATGCAGACGAATGTGCCGGACGATATCAAGCGCTGCTCGGCGGTTGGTGAGATGACCGGCAAGGAACTGCAGCAAAAGTGGGAGCGTCTACTTGGCGGGCAGGGCTGGCTGGCACTGACGTGGCCGGAACAGTATGGCGGCCCGGGCTGGACGGCTACGCAACGTTATATTTTTGATCTCGAGCGAGCCATGGCGGGTGCGCCGCCGACCAGCCCGTTCGGCGTGGCAATGGTAGGGCCGGTGCTTTATACCTTTGGCTCTCAGGAGCAAAAGGATCGCTGGTTGCCGGGTATCGTCAGCGGTGGAACGCTCTGGTGTCAGGGTTACTCCGAGCCCAATGCCGGCTCGGATCTTGCGTCACTCAAGACGCGTGCCGAGCGCAAGGAAGACCATTATCTGGTGAATGGCCAGAAGATCTGGACGACCCAGGCCCACTGGGCGGACATGATGTTCTGTCTGGTTAGAACCGACTCCACGGTCAAGCAGCAGAAGGGGATTTCTTTCCTGCTGATTGATATGAAAACACCGGGTATCGAGGTGCGGCCGATCTACTCGATTGACGGCCATCATCACCTTAACGAGGTCTATTTCACCGATGTGCGGGTACCGCTGGAGAATCTGGTGGGTCAGGAAGGCATGGGCTGGACTATTGCCAAGTTCCTGCTGACGCACGAGCGCACCACTATCGCCGGCGTGGCGGATAGTCATCACGAGATATCACGACTGAAGAAAGCCGTGGCTGAAGCGCCGGGCTTTCTGGATAAAAGCCAGGCGCGGCAACGTATTGCTGAACTTGAAATCGAGTTAATGGCGCTGGAATACACGAACTTCCGTACTGTTGCTGCGACTGATGAGGGCAAGCCCTTCGGGCCGGAATCCTCCGGGTTGAAAATCAAGGGCACCGAGCTCCAACAAAAAGTGTCGCAGGCGATGGTGGAGCTGGGCGGCATGATGTCGTTAACCTGGGATAACCCGGAAACAGTTGGCAGTAATGTTTTCAATCGCGCCACTCGACGTTACAACTTTCTGCGGGCCTGCACCATTTACGGTGGATCCAATGAGATCCAGAAGAATGTGCTGGCCAAAATGCTGCTTGGTCTTTGAGGCGAGACGATGGAATTTAACCTCCCGGAAAACACCACCCTTATCGCGGATACCGCTCGCCGGTATCTTAAAGATAACTACAGCTTTGAAATCTACAGGCAGCATATTGAGCAACAGAACCATGTCGATGCGTCACGCTGGTTGGCCATGCAGGAGTTAGGCTGGTTTGGTCTGCCATTTGCCGAATCCAGCGGCGGCTTCGGTGGCACGCTCCTTGATGTGGCGATGGTTGTCAGGGAGCTCGGCGCTGCGTTATGTCTGGACCCCTACGTTGATATGGTGGTGGCGCCGGGAAAGCTACTGGAATATATCGGCTCCGATGCCAGTCTGGCCATGTTGAGCGACGTCATTGACGGCAGGGCCAAACTGGCCTGTGCGCTGTATGATTATCATGCCGGTTATCAGGTGTTAACGCCTTCCATGAAGCTTAATGGCAAACGCCTGTCCGGTCAGAAGAACTTTGTTCCGGATGGCGGGTTCGCCGATACCTTGCTGACAACAGCGCTTGCTGATGGCGAACTGGTGGTGCTTGCTGTGCCGGTTGCTGCTTGCGAGACGACTCGTCATCGGGCGCTGGATGGTGGCCGCATTGCTAACGTGCTGTTTGATGAGGTCGAGATCACAGACGGGATGATACTTGCCCGTGGCAAGAAGGCCGAGCAGGCGCTGAGCATGCTGCTGGCTTATCTGCAGGCGCTCGACTGTGCACGCATGTATGGTGCCGCTGGCGCCCTGTACCAGCGCACTTTGGAATATGCCAAAACGCGAAAGCAGTTCGGCGTGGCCATCGGTAGCTTTCAGATTATTCAGCACTACCTGGTAGATATGTTTATCGATCTCCAGCAGCTTGAGTCAATGCTGTTGATGGTGGCCGTCAAGGCGGAATCCGAAGATGCCTCCCGACGTGAACGCGCCAGTACCGCTGCGAAAGCCTATTATGCGGATAAGGCGGTACGTATCGCGCAGCAGGCGATCCAGATTCATGGCGGGGTTGGTGTTACCGAAGAACTTGATATCGGTCACTACTTCCGTCTGGTCACTCACTGCTCGCTGACCCACGGTGATCGTGCCCATCACATAAAGCGCTTTGCCGGGCTTGACGAGGTGCATCCGGGTGAATAATCAGGATTTTGATTTCATCATCGTAGGTGCTGGCTCGGCGGGCTGTGTGCTGGCAAACCGGCTCAGTGAGTCAGGTCGTTATACAGTTTGCGTCATTGAAGCCGGGCCCCATGATAACAGTGGCTTCGTCAACATTCCGTTCGGGCTGATCGGGCTGATCAAAGAGGGTAAGCGTAACTGGGGCTATAACACGGCACCCCAGAGAGCCCTTTGTGACCGGCGACTTTACTGGCCAAGAGGGAAAACCCTCGGAGGTAGTAGCTCGATCAATGCCATGGTGTATATCCGCGGGCAACAACAGGATTACGATGGCTGGAGAGACGCCGGCGCAAGAGGGTGGGACTGGCAGTCTGTGCGGCCGATCTTTACTGCCCATGAAAACAACGAGCAGTATCCGGCGGATGCCTGGCATGGTCGGGGCGGGCCATTGAACGTCACTCGGGTGCAGGATCCGAACCCGTTGACCGAGCTTTTTGTTCGTGCGGGCCAGGAGCTTGGTGAACAGCGTAATGATGATTTTAATGGTGAAAATCAGCGCGGATTTGGCCGTTTCCAGGTAACCCAGAAGCAGGGGCGCCGCTGGAGCGCGGCGCGGGCGTTTCTCGATCCCGCCCGGGGCCGGGAGAACCTCTGCATCATGACCGATGCGCTGGTCAGCCGGGTTGTGCTTAGTGGCGACCGGGCTCAGGGAGTCGAGTACATTGATCAGCAGGGGGTGCCCCGTGTGCTGACCGCTAATCGCGAAGTGATTCTCTGCGGCGGCGCGATCAATTCACCCCAACTGCTGATGCTCTCCGGTATTGGCGATCGTGATCATTTGAAAAGCGTCGGGGTTGATTGCCATGTCCATCTGCCGGAGGTGGGCCGCAACCTTCAGGATCATCTGGATATGACGGTTTCGATTCACGATCGCAGCCGTCAGGCCATTGGCTTCTCTCCATACTTTCTGCCACGGCTGATACGTGCCTTCTATGACTACTTTCGCTATCGACGCGGATTCCTCGCCAGCAATGCGGCTGAGGCCGGGGCCTTTGTCAATGTCGGAGGCGGCGATCGCCCGGACGTTCAACTGCATTTCCTGCCAACTTTCCTGCGTGATCATGGCCGGGAGCTGACGTCGGGGTTCGGTTGTACAATCCATGTGTGTCAGTTGCGGCCAAAGAGCCGGGGGTTCATCCGGTTGTCCGGTAGCGACCCGCGCAGCGCGCCCTTGATTGACCCCGGTTATCTTTCTGATAGCGATGATCTCAGGGTGTTACGGGAGGGTGTGAAGTTGGCGCGCAGGGTGTTCCGTACTGAAGCGTTTGCTTCTATCTTTGGTGGCGATGACCTGCCTGCCAAGGAAGTGGTGACCGATGAGCAGATTGACGCGGACATACGCCAGCGTGCTGAGTCCATCTACCATCCAGTGGGAACCTGCCGTATGGGCGACGATGAGCTGGCAGTCGTGGACAGCCGATTGCGGGTCAGAGGAATATCCGGGTTGCGCGTTGCCGATGCATCTGTCATGCCGCTGTTGATCAGTGGTAATACCAACGCCCCGTGCATGATGATTGGCGAGAAGGCCGCATTGTGTGTGCTTGAGGATAATACCTGAGAGAAGAACGGCGGTTCGCGTGAACCGCCGGCATCCGCTAACCACCCACTGCTGTGATCAGGTAATACGATAGATCATTGAGCCGTTGGCTATCAGCTTGTCTGAGCCTTTCTCCCGAATCGAGACTTCCGAGAAAATCAGCTCTCGTCCCCGTTTTACCGCATTCGCGGTAGCGATGATGTCCTTGCCCAGCGCCGCAGCAAGGTAATTCACGGTCATGGATACAGTGGCCGCCTTCATGCCGTTCTTTGGATCATGGCCGGACCAGGCCGCCAGAGCGCCAGTCAGATCCAGCAGGCTGCTGATGGCGCCGCCATGGAAGGCGTTGCCGCCACCAGCCAAGTCGCCACGGTATGGCAGGCAAACTACGGCCCGGTCAGTGACCACCTCGACAATCTCAATTCCAAGCAATTTCTGGAAGGGAACCTCGGGAAACATCTGTATAAGTGAGTCAACCAACGATTCAGTCATTCGTTATTCCTTTATTACCGACGAGAATATTCTGGCAAAGCCCCCGGTTTGTATGAGAAGTCAGGCTACCCGGTTCTTGTAAACGTCAAATAGCTCACCGCCTTCGGAAAAAAGACGCTCACGCCATGTCTGTTCCAGGTTGCGTGTGTCATGGTTGCCAGGGTGAAAATGCCGTTGAGTAAACTCCGGCAGCCGAGGCAATATCTTCGAGACAAACCCATTGCGGCCAAACAGCATGTTCAGCCCTCTGGCATTGTCTTTGATACTGCCGAGCTTACCATCGCGGGCCAGCATCCATGCCCATGTGACACCGAGCATCGGCAGCAGTACGACAAGCGAGGCCGCAGTGGCCGCGACCCGCTCACTGTAACGGTTCCCGACCAGTTCATAGACGTCGTAGGCGACAGACTTGTGCTCGAGTTCCTCAAGCGCATGCCATTGCCATATCTTGATCATTTCAGGGTCGGCCAGACTCTGAAAGTCCTTATCCTCAAGCAGCTGCTCTGCCAGCAGGGCGGTAAAGTGTTCCATGAAGGTGGTGGCTGCGAGCTTGGTGCTCGGTGGGAGCATTTCCAGAACTTTCAGGCCAATTTTAACGAACCGCTCGGGCGTGCGCATGTCGAAGCCGCGCTCGGCAAGCAGTTCGTTCAGGCGATCATGTTCCCGCCCATGGATGGCCTCTTGGCCCATAAATCCGGAAATGGCAGCACGCTGCGCCTTGTCGGTAACCCGATTTCGGAAGTGGCGTACCGAATCCATGAAGTAACGCTCACCCGGCGGGAAAAAGCCTGACAGCATGGCGAAGAAAGTGGTTGCCGTGGCATTCCCGGCATAAAAGTACTTCGGGATGCTTTGCGGGAAATTAAAATCAATATGACGCGGCGGGATTCCCACCGAGGCACCGTTGAGGCTGTTGCTTGCTTTCGCGAGTGTTGTCATTGCGATACTCCCTGGGTTCATAACCGAAATGATTGGTTAAACGGCGGTTGCCTTTGCGCTGCGACCTTTGTTCATCCGAAACAGGGTTTCAAGAGCACGCTGGTATCCGGTAGGCATTAACCGCTGGGCAGTATCCAGTAGCACTGCATCAGCGCCAATCAGCACCCGTCTTTGATTCTTTTTTACTCCCTGGAGAATCGCTTTTGCAGCCTGTTCTGGTGTAGACATTGCGATGCGGTCAAACATTTCGGCAATCTCGTCCTGACCACCCATGCTCATGTTTCCCATTTCGCCCATACGACTATTGCGGGCAATGTTAGTCTTGACGCCGCCGGGGTGGACACATGTGGCGCTGACGCAGCCGTTCTCGATGTCTAGTTCTTCTCGCAAAGATTCGGTAAAGCCTCTGACCGCAAACTTGGCCGCATTGTAGGCTGACTGGGTTGGTACGCCGATGATGCCGAATATGCTGGAGATATTGACGACATGACCGTCACCAGACTGCTTCAGGTGTGGAAGAAATGCCTTGGTCCCATACACCACACCCCAGAAGTTTATGTTCATGAGCCATTCAAAGTTTTCATAGCTCATGGCCTCCACCGTTTCCCCGAGACCAACGCCGGCATTATTGATGATCAGGTTCACTTTGCCGTGCTCTTTGACACTATCATCGGCGTACTGATAAACCGCAGCTCGATCGCCGACATCAACATGATGCATTGTTATCTTGACTGGATAGGGCCGGAGCTTGTCCAGAGTTTGCGCCAATCCTTTTTCATTGACGTCTGAAAGGGACAGGTGGCAGCCACTTTTTGCCAGCGCAATGGCGGTGGCCTGACCGATTCCCGATCCGGCTCCGGTGATGGCGGCAACTTTTCCGTAAAAACTCTTCATGATATTCCCCCTTGTTAAGACCATCGTTCAGGCGCCGAGCAGGGCGCCGAGCATGCCCTGCTTTTTTCCCCTGAGATTTTTGCCCTCGAAATGGAGATAGCCATCTTCGAGATTGCCGAAGCGCAAGGCAGGGAGGTCTCTCAGGTAATCATCCAGATTCTGCCAGGGTACCTTGCTTCCCTGGCGTGGCAGTCTGTCGCTGGCTCGCTGAACATAGCCGGAGCGCAGGTTGAGGAAATTCATATCGGTGCCGCAACCCTCCTCATCAGTGGGGGTGACCCGGGTGGCGCCAATGGCGCGCATATGATTGACCAAGCGGCAGACAAACTCGCAGGCAATATCGGCTTTTAGAGTCCAGGAAGAATTGGTGTAGCCAAACACAAAGGCCATGTTTGGCACGCCCTCCAGCATCAGTCCCTTGTACAATACTGTGTCAGCCACGCTGATTTCACGACCGTCGACACGCAGCGCAGCTCCGCCAAATAACTGAAGATCCAGGCCGGTGGCGGTAATCAGTACATCCGCGTCCAGATGGTCGCCGGATTTGAGTTGAATGCCAGTTGCGGTAATCGTGTCGATATGGTCTGTGACCACTGATGCCTTGCCTTCCCGAATAACCTTGAAGAGGTCTCCTTTCGGGACCGCGCACATCCGCTCTTCCCAGGGGTTGTAGGTCGGCTGGAAGTGGCGCATGTCAACATTTGGGCCAAGCTGTTTGCGCGCCGCGGCTAGCAAAAGCCTGCGTATTGCTTTCGGTTTGCTTAGAGAAAGCCGGTAAACAGCGCGTTGCAGCATGATGTTGCGTGCGCGGGCCATTCGATAGACAACCATTTCCGGCAGAAAGCGGCGCAGGTTTTTGGAGATCAGATCCTCTTCGGGTACGCTGGCAACGTAGGTCGGCGAGCGTTGCAGCATCACTACATGGTCGGCCTTGTCTGTCATCGCCGGCACCAGCGTCACCGCAGTCGCGCCACTGCCGATCACAACCAC
This sequence comes from Alcanivoracaceae bacterium, assembly GCA_046292765.1. Lineage (GTDB taxonomy): Bacteria > Pseudomonadota > Gammaproteobacteria > Pseudomonadales > Alcanivoracaceae > PGZG01. Next base: position 46,929 of record JBKBQA010000006.1, read on the forward strand.
GCGCTTGCCACTGTAATCATAGTTTTCGGGCCAGTGCTGTGGATGAATCAGCTTGCCTTTGAAGTTTTTCAGGCCGGGAATGTCCGGAGTATAACCGGCATCGTATTTATAGTATCCGGTGCAGTTAAAGACGAAACCGGCGCTAAAGGTTTCTTCCTTGCCTGTTTTTTCATTAACAGCGGTAACGGTCCAGTGGCACTTTTTGCTGTCCCACTCTTCTGAAAGAACTTTCAATCCGAAATGAATGTGTTTTTTGACGTCATAGTCGCGAGCGGTGTCTTCAATGTAGCTTCGAATGGACGGCCCGTCGGCAAGCATTTTTGTTTGCGTCCAGGGACGAAAATTGTAGCCGAGCGTAAACATATCCGAGTCTGATCGAATGCCTGGATAGCGAAACAGATCCCAGGTTCCGCCGATCCTTTCGCGCCGTTCGATAATGCCGAAACGTACGTTTGGACATTTCTTCTGCAGGTGGCAAGCGGCACCGATTCCGGACAGGCCGGCGCCGATGATCAGCACATCCAGATGGCGATGTTTCATGTCGATGCTCCGTGGTCGAAAGTTGAGGAAGCAGCGCGGTTACGCGGGGGGGTTCTAGATGCTTGCAGGAAACCCAGCACTGCCTCGGTGAAGATGGTGTTTCTGTCCCCGGCGACCATATGGCCGGCCTGATTCAGCACGACATAATGCGCATGGGTAACCAGATTGAGCAGTTCGCGCGCTCCCTGGTCGCTGAGTACGTCGCTTTGGTAACCTCGAATCAACAGTACCGGGATGGAAAGCTTCCGGGCAGCACGCTCCAGCCTGACCCGCTCGAACATGCCTTCGCTGGTGTCCGAGGGCAGGCGGGCGTGGTCCAGAAAGGCAGGATCCCAGTGCCAATAAAGACGGCCGTCATTCTGTTGGCGCAAATTCTTGCGCAATCCTGACAGGTCGCTCGGCGGAGGGCGGTGAGGATTGTAGGCGGCGATGGCATCGCGCACCTGTTCAAGGCTGTCGAAGCCGTCCTGATGGCGGCGCATGAATTCGATGATGCGGCGGACGCCTTGTTGCTCCAACCGTGGCGCCACGTCCACCAGCACCAGCGCGGAACAGGGTAGCGAGGCATCTTCACCAAGCGCCAGCATGGCGGTCAGACCGCCCATGGAAGCACCGACAATAATTGGCGCCGTAGGCAATGTACGAATGACGGCGTCAAGGTCTGCGACCAGGCTCGCGGTGCTGTAATCGCCATGCGCACACCAATCGCTTTCGCCGTGCCCGCGCGCATCCAGAGTAATGGCACAGTAGCCCGCGCCGGCAAGTGTCTGAGCAGTGTCGGACCAGGCATGGCGCGTCTGGCCTCCGCCGTGAAGCAGCAGCACGATAGGGGCGGTTAACTCGCCGAATCGACTTGCTCGGAGGACCAGTCCATTGGCACCGATAAACAGTGCCGGCACCGCTGACGAATTCGGCCGGTCTTTTTGCCCGGACTGGTCGGTGGGCCTGGTGTGACTGGGTGTCATGGTCACCTCTTTCTGCATGAGCACAGCGGCTCCTAAGTTGGTCGAACAACCAAATGGTAATTCAAAGCAGGGGTGAGTGGCAAAGCGTTTCTACGTGTCAGGCGAATCCGGCTGTAAATTTGGCCTGTTGTGCCTGCCATCAGTAAAAAAAAAGCCCCTTGACGGGGCTAAATGGCGTGCGCCGCTAGCGGCACACGAGGAGCCAGGTTCTGCGTCAGAAATTCTTGACCGGCAGGAAGGTTAAAGTCAGGTTGGCCGCCAGAGCGGGGACCTCCAGTTCTACTCTCCCGAGCCCGAGGCCAAACAAATCGATGTTGGCCGGAATCAACAACGGGTCAGGGTTGCTGATCTTGAGGATCAACCTGCCATCGTCGACAAAACGCAGTGGCCCCTCAAGCGTCACGCCACGCACTCGTTTGCTACGAATATCATGACCAAGCTCGATAATCAGTCGCGGTTCCAACTCAGGTGCATCCACAAGAATGTCGAAAGTGGCGTTGAACCAGGGGCCGTCAGGCGTATCGGAGATGAACCCGGTGATAAATGGCTCATCCACTCCTTGAGGCACCAATCTGAGGATCAGTGGCCCCGTATCCAGGCCGATTGTGATGATGGCGAGAGCCCGAGCCTGCAGAAAAACGCTAGTGGTGCTGATTGTGGTTGGGTAGATGTTTGCGCGGATGGCCCCGGTCATGAAATTGTCTGTGGCCGGGTTGCCGTCGATCAGGCGCCGATTCACTTCGACGCCGGTATCGAAGGTGCGCGGGCCGGCGGCCAGCGCGCCGCTGCTGAGAAAGGCGAATCGCTTTTCTGGACAGCTTTGCCCGATTGAGCAGCCGAGATTGGCGCTTGTGATAACGCCGCCGAAGCTTTTCAGTTCCAGCCGCAGATAATTGGGTGGCACTTCGAGGCTGTTGTCCGGGAGGACCACTGCACCACGTTCATTTTCATCAAGCATCATATTGGCATTGACATCCACCACGGGTAGAACGCGTAAGCCGACTAATGTATAGCGGTCGTCCTCGCCGGCAGCGACAAAGTAATTCACCATATCGGGACCACCCTCGCGTAGGGCCGGGGCCGATCCACTGCTTTGCGAGATTTGCCGGGTTTGAAGCGGAGCGCCATCCGGTGAACAGATGGCATTGACAGCACAATTGGCACTGTCCGGTACGGATCTCAACGTGTATCGATATAGTTCGCCGACCCGCCAGGGGGTGTCCGGAAAGAACTGAACGCGCTGGGGCAGGATATCCAGCCGGCCGGGTTCGGATGCCCAACTGTTATCCGGGTTGCGGCGTTCCACGAAGAAGGTGTCGTCGTTGATCGTTGCCGGATCGATGCTGCGGTTGAATGTCACTCTTACCGGATAGTCCTTGTACAGACTATCCACATGGAACAGGGGATCGCTGTTCTTACCGCCGACACAGCGACCGTTGCGCCAGGCAGACCGTGGTCCGGTTAGAATGGCGCCTGTCAGTGCACAGGAAAAACCGGGAAACACTGCCGCGACCGGCGCGCGCAGGTTGGCGGCGCTGCCGCCGGGAAGAAACAGGTCATCAAGGCGCAGCGCCAGTGTTTGATTCTGATTCAATTGATTGCCCTGTGTATCGCGCAGCAAGCTGGTCAGAACAATCTCGATATCGGTATTGTGCTGCAGGTTGCTGCCATCAATGACCACCGTAGCGCCGTCGTGGCGCATCGGGGCAAGCTCTCTGGCTACCAGGTTGTCGTCGGCAAAAATCTGGATGGCACCGTCAAGGAACACGGAGGCTGCGTCCAGCGGTTTGTTGAAGTTCAGGATAACAGGGTCGCCGGGGCGGGCATTGGGCTGGAAATCTTCGCCGGGCGACCAGGATTGCAGCTCGAGCGGACGCGCATCGGTTGGTGGTACCGGTGCATTGCGCTGATCAGCATAGGCTTCCAGACGGAAAGACAGCAGGCCGCTGGCGCGTTCAAGGCCGAGAATCTCCGGTTCGACCACGCTGACGGCATCCATCACCAGTACGCCACCTTCCACTATCGCAAGCCCTACAACCTGAATGTTCAGCAGATTCTGGCTCAGCGCTGCGTTAGCGATATCGCCCTCCGCAGTCATGGCTGCGTCCATGTTGAGCAGCGCATAGCGTGGGGCGTCCTGCGCCTTACTGAACGGATTGGCGATCAGGTAGCCGTTTGCGTCGCTGAGCAGCGTGATCAGTACCTCACCGGTTTCGATGCCAGAAGTAACCTCACCGAGAATATTGACTGCCACCGGGCTGCCTCGTAGCACAGAACCGGCAGGTACCCGCAGTGGTACCGCCTCGGAAAAATCAGGAACGAAACCCAGATCCGCCGCCAAGTCTCCTTCCAGCCTGGTAAAAGATTCGTTACCCAATACAAAGGTTTCTACTGGCACCTCATTGACGTTTTGCCCGGTGAGCCTTGAGGTAAGCTCCGGCTGTTGTTCACCGAGCGTGCCGACCTTTAATACGACAGTTTCACGAGGCAGCGTGGCTGCTGGCGTGAAGGGCCGTTCGAGAAGGGGGAGCTCTTCATCCTCCCGGCTGCGCAGACCAGACAGGATCAGGGTATGTTCCGTCGGTTCCAGGTCTTCCCTTGGGTCGAGCACCAGATAGCGACCCTGCAGCAACAGAGTAGCCTCAATCAGGCGGCCCTGCGAATTTTCAAGACGAACCTGTTCTCCATAGTTGATGCCGGACGGATCCAGTAGACGATTGAATGCCATTCTCAGGGTGCTCATATCGTTCGCCTGACTGGCATCTTCTATGTCGGCCAGCAGCGCGCTCTGATCAAGCGGGGTTACAGCGAGCAACTGGAAATCGCCGTCGCCAATCGCTGCGGCAAAGCCCTGTTGTGCACCGGCTGTGTGAAAGCGAAAGTCACTGAAGGGGCTTGTGTTGATGCTGCCCAGACCGTCTTCGCTCAGTTGCAGCTGGTATTCCGTATTTGGCACGAGTTCATCGGCAGGGCGTAGCAGCAGGCCGCGCCCGTTATCGACAGTTTCGTGGCTGAACATAACAACATTGCCACCCTCGACAGTGACTAATTGAAGTCTCTCCTCGATTTCCGCGATGACCTTTTCATCAAGGGGCGCCGAGAAGCGAAGCACTATCTGGGTGCTGGGCGGCACTTCCCGCTGCCCCGGGTACGGATAGGCGAAAATAACACTCTCCGGTGTTGTCCAGGGGATGGTAATGCTGCCTTTATCGCCGCCACAGGCTGACAGCAACAGGAAACCAGGCAGAATTACCCAGAGTGCAAGAAACGCGAATGTTATTTGGCGATTCGTCGTTATTTTCATGAGGGTGCTCTCCCTGTTTGTCATTATTCTCATCTGTCGAAGCTCCGCTCAGAACTTGACGGACGCCGATGCCGAAATGACGTGAATATCACCGTCTGCGCGTACCGTCTCAAATGGTGCCGGGTCGGAAGGAGAGTTGATGGACGTCAGCTCAAAATCGCGCTCTTCGAGTTTCTGGTACTGGTAGGCCAGCGAAAGCACCAGTGGGGCATTGATGATAGGTGCACGGTTCAGACGATAGTCACCGCCAACGCCCATCACCACCTTGTCAGAATCAAGGAAATTTGCGTCTTGTGAGCGGGAAGATTTCAGTGGCGAATCCTCCAGCGCTATCCCGCCGAAAAACCTGAGTTGGTCAGACCAGCGGAAGCTGGCTCCGACGCGAGGAACGGTAACGTCCTGGAAACTCAAGGCGGCCTGATCCCTGACGGTATCACCGGCAAACTTACGTTCCAGTTCAGACCACTTTTGTTGTTCGACAGAGGCGACAAGCTCGAACTTTCCAAGAGGCAGTAAGATGCTGCCTCCTAACACCTCCGGCTGAAACGAGTCGATGGTAGTCAGCACGAGATCAAGCCCCGGGTCGGGGATGACACCGGGGATAACCACGTTGGCATCCACACTGACCTCGTAGTCGGTCGCATCGCGCCAGAACAGTGACGCTTCCAGTCCGTTGAGTCCGAAGGGCATACAGGGCGAGGAACCGCAGAAGAGCTCGGACGTACGGATGTTAAGACCCAGCGCGGGGGATAGGGAGGGCGAGCCTTCCAGCGATAGCCGCTCGGAATCGGTATTGCCGGCGAGATCAGAGACTGCTTCAAGACGGGCCTTGGCCGCCAGCGTCAAACGTGCTGAAAAGCCGGCATCGACGCCGCGAACGAAATCACGAACAGCGCCACCAAATGCCAGATAAAGCGGTTGCGACTGGTAGCGGAGGAACTGGCCTTCCTCGGCTGTGTTGGCCTGAAACGGTAGAATGTTGGACGCGTATTCATCAAGCCCAACGTTTATTCCCAGATACATCGGGCGGAGTGTGTCAGATGCTCCGCCAATACGGGTCTTGATTCCTAGTAGCATGAGTTCTGAACTTATATCAGACAGTACGTTGTTCTCACGTATTAGTGGGTCAGACCCCCCCAGCGACTTGGCGCGTAATTCCTGATCACCGTATTGCAACACCGCGCTCAACTCGCCTTCCGGGGAGCGGGCCATGGCTGCGGGGTTGTAGTACAACGCCCAGGCGCCGGGTTCAAAAGCGCTGAAAGCCTGTGCTGAACCAGCGTTGACCGGGCCGAGACCGTAGGTGGATGCGGCATCGCCTGCGCCGGCAAGGGCAAGGTTTGAATGCGCGCTGACTATTAATGTGGCCAGAAGCAGAGCGAAGGCGCTCGGTAAGGACCACTGAGTTGTGCATGCCATGCATTTGCTCCTTTAGCGTTGTTATTTCGGGCAATCCCGAGGGAATGTCTTGGTTTGGTCGGCCAACCAAATATCAGGGCTAGCATATGCAATTGAAAAACTAGCGGGAATAAGTAGAACGAGCGGGTTGGTAAGTAAGCTTTTCGGGCTGCCTGTCGGTATCAGGCAATCACAGCTGGCGGGGGCATGTCGAAAAAGTGTAACGCATAGTGCGCTCCTTCCTGAAAGCCTCGCAGAGAGCGCAGGGCGTTATTCAGAGCATCCTCAGGCGCCAGACGCCAGGGTGTTTCGTGACCTGACACGCTGCCTGTACTGCTCGGGCGGTTGGCCGAACCAGCGTTTGAACGCACGCCTGAAATTGGCGCTGTCGTGATAGTTCATCAACGCGGCGATGTCCTCGATCGACAGTTTGCTGTCGCACAGGTAGCTGGCCGCCTGCTGGGACAGGATGTCGTCACGAATTTGTCGAAAACTGCTGTTCTCCTGTTTGAGCTTGCGGGCCAGAGTGCGTTTGTTCATGAACAGGGAGGCTGCGGCTTCTTCTTCACTGAGCGTGCCGGGTGGTCGGGACAGCATCATCTTCTTGAGCCGGGTCTGGTAGTTCGGTTTATGGGTCGGAAGTTGCGCTAGCATGGCTTCGCACTGCTGCAGGGCAAGGCGGTAGTTTTCATGATTGGCGGAGGCGTTTGGTTCCTGGCACAGCGTCATCGGCAATTTGAGCGTCAACTGATCACAACCAAAGCGAATCCGCCCGGACAAATACTCGGAATAGAGAGCATGGTACTCGGGTGCCGGATGGGTAAAGCCTATTTCGGCCTCATACAGGGGCCGGCCGACAATGAATTCGCCGAATTCGAGCAGCACTTTGATAATCGTGTCCGCCAGGCAGCGCTGGAGGTCTGCGTCCAGCGGCACCTGGAAATCCAGCCTGCACTCCAGATGTTCTTCAACCTGCCGCAAATGCAGCTGGATAACGCTGGCGCGGGTGGGCAGGAAGGTGTGTATAGCCCGTAATGCGCTGAGCAGGTCCGGGCTGCTGGAGGCGGCAAATCCCATCGCACCGTGGGTTGCCGGGGTCAGGCGTTTGCCCAGACGTAATCCGAATTCCGGCTGGCCGGACAGCGCCAGCGCGTTGCGCAAGACTCGTACCTGCTGGGCCGGTGTGAGCAGGCTGTCCTCGCTCAGGAACTGCTCGACGTCAAGAGCCGTGCCACGCAGTAAAATGGGCAACTGCCTGACTGTCAGGTCCAGCTCACGGGCGATAATCCGCGAATAGTTCGACGGAATATCGGCTGCCAGATTTTGCCAGCCATCTGCCTGGTTTGTCATTGGTGTGGCCTCATTGCAATGCGTTCAAATTGTCTCTAAATGACCCCCTTCGTGTCAAGAAATGACCTCGCCGCCATGTCGGCGCGGAATCACTATCCGAGCACAAGTTACTCGCAGGAGAGAGGCAGTGGGCAAGATTACCTTCGTTGAACATGACAATACCGCACATGTTACAGAGTTCGAGGCTGGCACCACGCTGATGCAAGTGGCTGTCGATAACGCTGTTCCCGGCATCGACGGTGATTGTGGCGGGGAGTGCGCATGCGGAACCTGTCACATGATCGTTGCGGATGAGTGGTTCGGGAAGACTGGCGTGATTGGTGATGCTGAAGAGCAGATGCTGTCTATGACCCCGGAGCGGGCGAGAACCTCGCGCTTGGGCTGCCAGATCAAGATCACTGAGGCGATGGACGGCATGACCGTTCATTTACCAGAATTTCAGATGTAAGTACGGAGGACACCATGTCAACGAAATTGAGCGCAACTGATGCCATCCAGACCAAAATGATCAATGCAACATCCAGAGTGGTGCCAATGCACTGGCAAATCCAGGCGTTGAAGACCTTGATGAAGGCAAAGAAGAAGATCATCGGTGCGCGGCGACCCCCACTCAACTTTGTCGAAACCTCTGTGCCTGATGTCAACACACTAGCGATTGAGGACATCGACCTCAGTAACCCTTTTTTATACCGGCAAGACCAGTGGCGCGCCTACTTCAAGCGGCTGCGTGATGAGGCGCCGGTGCACTACCAGAAGAAAAGTCCATTCGGGCCATTCTGGTCGGTGACGCGCTATGAAGACATTCTGTTCGTGGACAAGAATCACGAGCTGTTTTCCTCCGAGCCGCAAATCGTGCTGGGCGATCCCCCGGAAGGGCTGTCGGTGGAAATGTTTATCGCCATGGATCCGCCCAAGCATGATGTGCAGCGCCGGGCGGTTCAGGGTGTGGTCGCGCCGCAGAATTTGAAGGAAATGGAAGGGCTGATCCGCGCGCGTGCCGGGGAGGTGCTCGACAGTCTGCCTATGGGCGAAGCCTTCAATTGGGTGCCGACCGTGTCGAAGGAACTGACGGGGCGCATGCTGGCCACGTTGCTTGACTTCCCTTATGAGGAACGTCACAAGCTGGTTGACTGGTCGGATAGATTGTCCGGCGCAGCATCGGCAACCGGCGGTGAGTTTACCGATGAAGATGGCATGTTTGACGACGCCGCAGACATGGCGTGGTCGTTCTCCAGACTTTGGCGCGACAAGGAGGCACGCCGCGCGGCTGGCGAAGAACCTGGTTTCGATTTGATCAGCATGCTGCAGAGCAGCGCAGATACAAAGGATTTGATCAATCGTCCGATGGAGTTTATCGGTAATCTGGCGCTGCTTATTGTTGGTGGCAATGACACCACACGCAACTCCATGAGCGGCGGCGTGCTGGCCCTGAACCAGTTCCCCGAGGAATTCGCCAAACTGAAGGCGAATCCTGCGCTGATTCCGAACATGGTCTCGGAAATCATCCGCTGGCAAACCCCGCTGGCGCATATGCGCCGGGTCGCCACGCAGGACGTGGAGCTGCGCGGTCAGACCATCAAGAAGGGTGATCGTGTGTTGATGTGGTATGCCTCGGGCAACCGGGACGAGCGCAAGTTCGAAAACCCCGATCAATTCATCATTGACCGCAAGGACGCACGAAATCATATGTCGTTTGGCTACGGCGTTCACCGTTGCATGGGCAACCGTCTGGCTGAACTACAACTGCGCATCCTCTGGGAAGAACTGCTCAAGCGTTTTGACAACATCGAAGTTATCGGCGAACCGGAGCGCGTGCAGTCTAACTTCGTGCGGGGCTATTCCAGATTGATGGTCAAACTGACGGCAAAAAATTAATGAACCGTCCGGCTAAGATGGCGCCTGAACAATTCGATTATGTGGTGGTCGGTGCGGGCTCAGCCGGATGTGCCGTCGCCAGCCGACTGTCTGAGAGTGGTCGCTATTCCGTGCTGCTGCTCGAAGCCGGTCCTGAGAGCCGCCGTAATCCTTTTGTGAGCATGCCGCTGGGTTTTCTGCAGCTGATGTTCAGTCGCCGCTACAACTGGCAGTTCAATACCGAACCGCAGCGTCACATGCGCGGCCGCGCGCTGTTCCAACCGCGCGGCAAGATGCTTGGCGGCTCCAGCGGCATAAACGCGCAGGTCTATATCCGCGGGCATGCCTGGGACTATGACGAGTGGGCACGCCTGGGTTGCAACGGCTGGTCGTACACCGAGGTGCTGCCTTACTTTCGCAGGTCCGAACATTTCGAGCCGAAGCTGACGTCGGCTGAGGCAGCGTTTCACGGTCAGGGCGGTCCACTCAATGTGGCCGAGCGCCGCTATACCAATCCGCTGAGCGTGGCGTTCGTCGAGGCGGCGACACAGGCGGGCTACCGGCGCAATACGGATTTCAACGGCAGTGAACAGGAGGGCGTGGGGTTCTACTACGCCTATCAGAAGGACGGTGCGCGCTGCAGCAATGCGCGGGCGTATCTTGAACCCGCTGCGGGGCGCTCCAGCCTGACTGTCCGCAGTGATGCGCAAGTTACCCGTGTACTGCTCGAGGGTACCCGCGCCATCGGCGTCGAGTACCGCAGTCTGCAGGGGCTGGCGCAGGTCCGTGCCGGGCGTGAGGTTGTACTCTGCGGCGGCGCGTTCAACTCGCCGCAACTGCTGATGCTATCCGGTATCGGTCCGCGCGAGGAACTGTCCCGGCATGGCATTGAACTGCGTCATGCGCTGGAAGGAGTCGGTCAGAATCTCCAGGATCATATTGACGTGTTCGTTCGCGTCAGAGCGCGTAGCCGTGAGGGTATCTCAATGCATCCGAGCTACTGGTTCAAGGGGCTGTGGGCTTTGCTGCAATACCTGAGCAGTCGGCGTGGCGTGCTGTCGAGTAACGGAGCCGAGGCTGGAGGCTTCATTCGCTCCCGGTCCGAGGAGCCGATACCCGACCTGCAACTGCACTTCGGGCCAATGCTGTATGCCGACCACGGGCGCGACATGAAGACCGCGATAAGCGGATATGGCTACATAGTCATGATCTATGGGCTCAGACCGTTGTCGCGCGGCCGGGTCGCTCTGCGCAGTGCCGACCCGTTCGCGGCGCCGCTGATCGACCCCAACTACATGGCCGAGCCAGCCGACGTTGAGCAGCTCGTTCGTGGAGTGCATCTGGTACGCAGGATCCTGGCGCAACCCGCCTTCACGCAGCATCACGAGATCGAGGTGTCGCCCGGGCCGGCGCTGCATAATGATGATGAACTTGCCGAATGGGTGCGGCGCAGCGGTGAGTCGGCATATCACCCTGTCGGCACCTGCAAGATGGGCATCGATTCGATGGCCGTGGTCGATCCGCGTCTGCGCGTTTATGGACTGCAATGCCTGCGGGTGGTCGATGCCTCCATCATGCCGACGCTGGTCGGCGGCAACACCAATCAGCCGGCGACCATGATTGGCGAGAAGGGCGCCGCGATGATACTTGAGGATGCCGAGACCTTCGGCGGCTGATCGCAGTGTACGGGGTGTCGCGGGGCGCGGTTCACATTAGAGCCAGCCGACCTTGTACTCGTCCCGGTTGGCATTTGGACTCTGCGCAATCCGGCCCCAGGGCGCAGCTAAAGAGAGAGAGGCTATGGTAAACAAACAGCGAGATGTGACGGTCATCGTTGGAGGTGGGCACGCAGCAGGTGCGCTCCTGACAACCTTGCTGCAAAGAAAATATCAACATGAGGTAGTTCTGGTGGGCGAAGAACCCCATCCACCCTACCAGCGACCGCCTCTGTCCAAGAATTACCTGGCAGGAGAGGTTGATCAGGCATCGCTGTACCTGAAGCCGCGCTCGGTGTACGAGAACGCGGGCCAGCAGTTGCGTCTCGGTGTGCGCGTCGAACAGATTGATCGAAACAACAAGACCATCAGGCTGTCGGATCAGAGCATGTTGAAATACGACCGACTGGTCCTGGCCACGGGCTCACACGTTCGGCGTCTGAACGCACCCGGGGCTGGCTTGAAGGGCATTCATTATCTGCATGACATCGCTGATACAGATGCCCTGCGTGAACAATTAGTCCCCGGGAAGCGTCTGGTTATCGTCGGTGGTGGTTATATCGGCCTTGAGGTGGCTGCCAGCGCCATAAAAAAAGGTGTCAATGTCACGGTGCTGGAAGCTGCCGAGCGCCTTATGCAACGCGTGACCGGCCCGGAGATGTCGGCATTCTTGAATGCCAGACACAGTGCCGCTGGCGTGGATGTACGATTGAACACGGCGGTCACCGGTTTCGAAGCGGGTGATCAGGGTCGTGTGGCTGGCGTGACCCTGGCAAATGGAGACACTGTACCGGCCGACATCGTACTCGTCTCGATTGGCGTTATACCGGAAACCACTCTTGCTGAAACTGCCGGGCTGCCCTGTGATGACGGTATTGTCGTGGATGAGTTTACCTGTACCGGTGATCCCGACATTCTGGCGATTGGCGACTGTACCCGCCACCGCAATCTTTTCTTCGAGAAAATGCAACGGCTTGAGTCTGTCGCCAACGCGGTTGATCAGGCCCGTACTGCAGCGGCCACTCTGATGGGCGAGGAGAAGCCCTACGATAGCGCCCCGTGGTTCTGGTCGAATCAGTATGACGTTCGCCTGCAGATGGTGGGGCTATCGCAAAATCATGATCAGCGTGTACTGCGCGGCAGCACCGAGGATAAGGAATTTGCGGTGTTTTATCTCCGCGGGGGCAGTGTCATCGCTGTTGATGCGGTCAATCTGCCCATTGCCTTTATGGTTGGCAAGCAGTTGGTGCAGCACCGCAAGAGCGTTTGCGCTAAAGCATTGAGTGATCCTCGTACTGATTTGAAGTCTCTGGTCTGAAACTGCCTCTCGCGCCGTTGCTCTTCAGAAACAGGTAATTGTCCATCGACAGATGCTTTGCTCGCCACAACATTTCCACCGAGGTCGAGGGGCGAAGCATGGGCGCGTCGCCGTGGTGGTCGAAGTAATAGCTGTTGGAGAGCGCGCAGTTGTGGTTCAGAAATACGGTGTTCTGCTGCCGCTGCTGAATGTTCTGAAAGTAGCGGTCATGCACGGTCTGCCGGATTTCCACCCGGGTTGCCTTGCGCCGGCGGGCTTCGCGGATGCAGCGTGAAATATGAATGGAATTTCCTTCCACCATCTTGAAGTAGGAGGTGCCAATCAATGCATACGGGCCGAGCATGATGTAAAAGTTCGGATACCCCGGAACGGTCAAGCCTTCGTAGGCCTGATAGCGGTTATCGTGCCAGAACTGGCCGAGATCAACGCCATTACTGCCGATCAGCTCGAACGAGGGAATGTTGCCCTTTTCGAAGGTTTTATAGCCGGTGGCAAGCACCAGTACATCAATGCGTCGCGATTTGCCATCGTTGGTGGTGATGCCCTGTCGGGTAATGCGCTGGATGGGCGTCGTGACCAGTTCGACATTGTCGCGGGCGAACGTTGTGAAGTACTCGTTGGAGAAAGTCGGCCGCTTGCAACCAAAGCCATAGCCCGGGCTGAGTTTTTCCCACAGATCCTGTCTGCTGGGGAGCTGCTCTCGCATATTGTCGAGTGCGGCCTTCTCACAGGCGCGCACGATCCAGGGGGCCTGGCGATAATAGATCGCCGACAGCACCATCAGGGTTTCGCTGGCCAGATCGGTTACGCTGCGAACGCCACTTTGCAGGGTGGGTAAGGCACGAAACAGGCTTTTCAGCCAGCCGGGCAACAGCCGGTCCGGCTTTTTCAGAACCCAGATCGGGGTGCGTTGATAGACATCAAGCTGTTTCGCTTGACGAGCGATCTCCGGCACCAGTTGCACGGCGGTGGCACCGGTGCCGATGACGGCAACGCGTTTGTCTGTCAGGTCCATGTCTTCAGGCCAGCGGGCCGTGTGGACAATTTCTCCCTCGAAGGCATCAAGACCTTCGATATCCGGCAGCTTGGGGGAGATCAGCCCGCCGCAGGCGGAGACCAGATGCCGGCCACGCAATGTTTCGCCACTCGCCAGACTGATTACCCAGAGATTGTTTTCCGTGTCGAATTGCGCCCGTTCCACTTCGACGCCGAAGCGGATATGGCGGTAGATGCCGTATTTGGACGATACCTGCCGGGTGTACTGATACAACTCGCTGCCCGGAGCGAATACCCGGGACCAGTTCGCGTTTTGCTCGAACGAAAAAGAGTAGGTGAACGAGGTGATGTCCACGGCAATACCGGGATAGCGATTGTCACGCCAGGTACCACCGACATCATTGCTACGCTCGAGGATCAGGATGTCGTCGACGCCGTCCGCCTTGAGCTGGATGGCGGCACCGATGCCGGAGATGCCGGCGCCGACAATAATCACTTCGTGATCAGGAAGGACAGCGGAAGGACGCCGGGTTTGATCGGCGGTGAAAGCAGCCATGTTCATGCAACAGCCTCCTGGGTGGTCGGTGATGCGTGCAAGCTATCGGATCGGGAGCTGTGGTTGGGTAGTTCGTTATGCCGTCGACTGCTCAGATGGGACTGCATGAAACGGACTATTTTGCGTGTATCCTGACGGGCCTCAGGTAGGAGTAGCAGGAAAATTGGCCAGACGTGGGGCATGTCCTGTCGTGATAGCAGAGTGACTGGCACACTCGCACGACGAGCTTGTTCTGCAACGACATAGGAATCATCGCGCAGGCATTCCTCTTCACTTACCGTCAGCATCAACGGCGGCAGACCCTGATAGTCACCCCGTGTCGGGGACGCGTAGGGATGGAGCGGATCAGCGCCCTGCAGGTATATCCTTGTGGCGCCGTCGATCATCTCCCGTGACAGCATCGGGTCGCTGTCATTATTCGCATCCCTGGACATCAGCTTTCCGGTTGCATCGGCGCCGGGTGAAATGGCCACCGCGCACACCGGCATGATTTGTTGCTCGTCGCGGGCACGCAGCAACGTCGCCAGAGTCAGATTGCCGCCAGCGGAATCGCCAGCCACCATCAGTGGCAAGGATTCTTTAATCAGGGCGCTATATACAGCAAAGGCATCATCGGTTGCCGCCGGGAAAGGGTGTTCCGGTGCCAGTCGATAATCAGCGAGAAAAATGCGGGCGTTGAGTGCTTTTGCCAGCGTGCCGCAGAAATGGTGATAGGTGTCGAGACGACCGCCGACGAACGCTCCTCCATGGAGGAACAGTACGGTCGCCACAGGGTTGACGGTGCTCAGCCACTGGCCAGGAACATCGGCCACGCGGCCATGGCGCAGGCTGACGCCACGGGGTATCAGGGAGGGCATCAGCGGGGCATTCATGACCCTGCGTAAATGACGGACCAGATGATCAGGGTCCTGAATGTCGCGCTTCATCACAGCGCGGAACAGAGGTTTGATGATTTTTGCAGCAAGTGACGCCATGGTGGTCTCCCGGATTCAGTTGGCCAGCAGGCGATAGGTCTCGCCGACGGTGCGGGCGTAAAGGCGCGGCATCAGGCGCTTGAAACGCCAGGCGAGACGCCCATCGATTTGTGGCAGTACGTAAAGCTCACCACGATCCAGCGCATCAAGTGTTTGTCGGGCGACTTTGTCGGCAGTGGTCAGGGCGAAGCGAGTCATGGCGGACCGCGCAAATTCGCGGCGCCTTTCCGGTAGCTTGCCGTCGTTGACGATGTTGGTGGGGACCACGGTCGGGCACAGTGCAGTGACTTTAACCCCGGTTCCGGCAAGCTCAGCAGCCAGGGTTTCCGAGAGCGCCAGCACCCCGGCCTTGGTGACGTTGTAGGTGCTCATTTCCGGCGCTGCACCAAAAGCGGCGGCGGAAGCGACATTGATGATGCCACCATAGCCAAGATCCCGAAGTTTCGGCGCGAAGTAATGGCAGCCGTGGATTACGCCCCAAAGATTCACGTTCATGCACCAGTGCCAGTCATCCAGTGGCACGTCGCCGATGGGCCCACCGAGACCCACACCTGCATTGTTGATAACCAGTGTCACCGGACGGCCGAGCAGTTTCTCGGCCTCATCACTGAGTGCTTCCATCTGCTTCGCATCGCCGACGTCACAGTGACGGGCAGTTGCCTTGCTGCCCAGCGCCTGCAGGCTTGCGGCGACCTGCTCGGCTCGCTCCTCATTGATGTCTGCACAGATAACCGTGCCGCCACGACGTGCCAGCTCGTAGGCAAAGCTGCGACCAATGCCGCTGCCTGCTCCGGTGACGATAGCGGCTGCATTACGTGAAGGGGGTAGCGGTTGCTTTTTCATAAGTGCCCCTCAGGCGGGTTGCGCAACTGGACGGATACGGCGCCCTGTCCGGATACCGGGCTGGTGATCAAGCAGTGCCTCGAATGCCTTGTGGGTGTCACCAGTCTGTTCGTAGGCGCGCTTCCAGATTCTGATGATCTCCCGGTTGTCATCGTCCCAGGGATGGAAGGTGGGCGAGAAATAGGGGAATACACCTGCCAGCACTTTGGAAAGAATGCCAGGTTTGACGAACAGCACCTTGAGCATATGCGTCGCCGAACGCAGATTGAGGAGCTGTTTGTCTTTGGCCAGCAAGAACGCCTGATTGCCGATCATGATCGGAAAGCCGAGTGCGATGGCCAGCATCATGCCGCTGATACGCAACCGGTAACTGCGTAGGCCGCCGCCGCTGGCGTCGACGAACACATCAAAGCTGACACTCTTGTGCTCGGTTTCCTCGACGAAGTGCCAGTACAGCATGGCCCGTAATTCAGGGTGCGTTTCGTCGAAAAGTTCCGGGTGCTCAAGCAGCACCGAGGAAATGATGGCGGTGAAGTGTTCAAATGCCGCAGCGATGGAGCTTTGCATGTCATCGCTCAGGCGATGCTGGAGTTCCTTGCGAATAAGTTTGAAGATGGCTTCGACCTTGTCCATAGGGACGCCCTGCTGCACGCAGATGGCGTTCATCTCGTCATGCTCGCGGGCATGAATGCGCTCCTGGCGGATGAACTCGCCGGCAGCTTTGCGCACTTCCGGGTCGCGCAGTTTGTCAAGTTGTCTGCGGGCCGAGTTCATCACCCAGCGTTCGCCATCCGGCACGGCAGCCAGAATGGCGTTCATCCAGTGCGTGCTCCAGGGGTCGTTGTTGAACCAGTGGCGGGCGACCGTCTCGAGGTTCATCGGGAAGTGGAGGTCGCGCGTCACAACTTCGTCGTAACCGATCTTGCGATTTGCCAGAGCCATTTGGATTCTCCCACGGTAGTAACCATGGCAATCAACGTAGTTGGTCGTCCAGCCAAATGTCAATCCTGCCAGATAGACATACACCTGAAATATGTATCAGGCGTCGACGGAGCCTGAGCGGGCATCGGCGACAGGGTCATAAAGACGCTTATCGTGGGTGGGGCGAGATCGAATTTAGGCGTGTCGAACGGCATTCAGGCTAGAATATCGCTTCCGTTGCTCGGGAGGATGCCGTGAAGAAAAGTCGTCAGGACAGGTCGGTTGCCCAGTCTGATCGTGATTTCGTGTTGAGATCTGCCGCTCGCTTGTTCCGGGAGCAAGGTTATGACCGGACCACGGTCAAGGAGATTGCCGAAGCGTGCAACATGCTGCCCGGCAGCCTTCATTACCGCTATCAGGCCAAGGAAGACATCCTCGTCGACCTGATGCGGTTGGGCCTGGAGGAGGCCTCGATTGCTGTCTCTCAATCTGTGGAGGGAGTGACAGAGCCTGCTGAGCAGTTGCGCCGCGGCATTAATGCGCACTTGCAAATGCTGGTCAGTGGATCGGATATGGTCTACGTGCTGTTGTTCGAGTGGCGCTCCTTGCGCGGCGGGGCGCGCAGGGAAATGATCAAGCTGCGAGATCGCTATGAGTCGCTGTGGGCCGCGATGCTGCAGCTACTGGCGGAGCAGGGAGTGATACGGAAGGATGTGGATCTCGAGCTGTTGCGTCTTATCGGTCTCGGCGCACTCAACTGGGTGGCTACCTGGTTTCGTGAGGAAGGCCGCTATTCGCTCGAAGATATCGGTGATTTCGTTTGGCGAATGATTCGCAGCGCGGTGCTGGAAGAGCGCGAACAGCGGCCTGCCAGCTAATCCGCAGCGTGTCGAAGTAGTTGCGCCTTACCTCCTTTGGCACTAAATTGGCCGCATGATTAATAAATCCCGGGGCCCAGGCCGGCCCGCTGCCGATGCCACCGCCGTGTCTCGTGATTCGGTATTAAGGGCGGCGTTCGGGGTATTCATCGACCGTGAGTACGACGCTGCCACCATGCGGGAACTGGCCCGGGCGGCGGGGGTGAGTGCTGCGCTGCTGAATCACTTGTTTGGCAGCAAAGAGGCGCTCTGGTTCGAGGCCGTAGATGCCGTTTATGGCCCATTACATCGGCAGCAGATGAGTGCACTGATGGCCCAGAGCGACGTGCGTGAGAGTGCCGGTATCAAGCAGACCCTGAAGACGCTGTTGCTGGGCTTGCTGGCGGAGCCCGGATTGCTCGGCTTTCTGTACCGTGAAGGCGAGCAGCAGAACAGGCGTGGCGCCTACCTGCGTAAAACCTATCTGGGGCCAATACTGGATCAGTTGTGGACAGTTTATGGCGGGCAAAGCGGCTTACCCCATCGTGCCGCGTTCGAGGTGCTGCTGCTGGGGGTGCCACGCATGCTGGTATTTCCGCAACTGCTGGAGGAGCGTCATGGGCTGCTAGGCGACCCCGCCGGGTTGCTGATCGTAGCGCAGCAGGTGGTGGATAGAATGTTTGACATAGTGTTCGAGTCACAACCATAGGCGAGTCAGATGAAACAGGGTGGATGGATTCGGCGCTACGGGTGTTTGAGTGCGGTTTTGGTGGTTCTGGTTGGTTGCAGCCCCGAGCCCGAGGCGCCGCTGGCGCGCCCGGTAAAACTTGCGTATGCGGATCTCACTGGCACCGCTGGTCTGGTGCAGTATGTCGGTACCGTGTGGGCAAAGTCTGAGTCGACCCCGGGTTTTCGAGTCGCCGGCAAGGTCAGGCAGCGCCTTGTCGACCCCGGGGCCCGTGTCGACAAGGGTCAGGTACTGATGCGGCTGGATCAGGCCGATCTGGTTCTGGCTCTTAACTCTGCCCGTGCCAACCGCGACAGAGCTGAGGCCGAGTGGCGGCTGGCCGAGGTAGAGCTGGAGCGATTTCGTGATCTGCGCGACAAGCGGTTTGTATCGGAAACCGAGTTCGATCGGGCATTACTGGCGGAAAGGCGGGCACACGCCCTGTTTGAGCAGGCCGACTCGGAACTGTCCCTGGCGCGTAACCGACTCGCCTACACAGAGCTGGTGGCAACGGGCGACGGAACGGTAACGGAAGTTTTTGTCGATGTCGGAGATGTGGTGGAGGCCGGGGCCCCGGTGGCCCGTATTGCGCTTGATGGTGCCCGTGATTTCGTCGTCGATGTGCCGGAAAGCCAGCGCAACTGGGTGAGCGCCTCGCCCGCCTCGATTACCCTCTGGGCCCTTGGCGAACGCCGTTTCAATGCCAGCCTGCGGGAGTTGGGTGCTGCGGCCGATCCGGTTACCCGCACCTACCGTGCACGTTTCAGTATTGAGGCAGATGACGCAGCCATCGAAATCGGGCAAACCGGCGTGTTGCGCCTGACATTGCCGGAACGTGGCATGGCAGTGGCGGTGCCTTCGGCAGCGCTCATTCCCCGGGACGAAGGGCACGGGGTCTGGGTCTATGATCCGGAGGAGGGCGTGATGCGCAGCCGGGGAGTAGAGATCGTTGGCGTGCTGAACAATGATGTGCTTGTCACCGGGTTGGCACCCGGTGAGCAGTACGCGGTCGCCGGTGTGCATGTTATCAGTGAAGGGCAACCGGCTCGGCCTATGGCGCTGACATCGACCGGACAATGACAATGTTGCTGAATCCGTCCCGCCTCGCTATCCGTCATGGGCACCTGACACTGTATTTTCTTGTCCTGCTGTTGCTTGGCGGTTTTTTTGCCTTGAGCTCGCTCGGGCAAGATGAGGACCCGCCATTTAATTACCGGATGATGGTGATTCGCGCTTTCTGGCCCGGCGCCACCGCCGAGCAGATGGTCGATCAGGTTGGCGACCTGCTTGAACAGACGCTTCAGGATGTCCCCTACGCGGATGAAATTCGCAGCTACGCCAAGCCGGGCGAGATCAGTCTTATCTTCCAGATCAAGGAATCTTCACCACCACAACAGATTCAGCACATCTGGTATCTAACCCGCAAAAAAATTGGAGATGTTTGGGGGCAGATGCCGGCCGGTGTTGAAGGGCCTTTCATCAATGATGAGTTTGGAGATGTTTTCGGCCTGATTTATGCCCTTCAGGGCGACGGATTTGACTGGCAGGAGCTGGAAGACACAGCAGATGATATTCGCAAGAGTCTTATGGTGTTGCCGGATGTCAGCAAGATCGAATTATTCGGCAAGCAGCGGCGATATGTGTATATCGAGATATCGCAGAGTCGGCTGGCAACACTGGGCATCAGCGTGCCGGAACTGGCAGCCCAACTTGGACAACAAAACGAAGTGACACCGGCCGGGATCCTGCAGGGCGAGAGGGATCAGGTTCACCTGCGCGTCTCAGGTCGAATCAACAGGCTGGATGATCTGCGGTCGATGCCGGTCCATGCTGGCGGGCGCAGCGTCAAGCTGGAGGACATTGGTCGGGTGTTCGTCGGCTTCAGCGATCCTCCTGATCCGATGGTGCGGGTCAATGGAAAGCCGGTGGTCGCCATTGGTATTTCGATGCGAAAAGGCGGAGACATTATTGATCTCGGTGAGCAGTTGCAGGCTGCGCTTGACCTCATCCGAGCCAGCTTGCCGCTCGGCATGGAGCTGGTGCGGATACAGAATCAGCCGGAGATAGTTGCGGATTCTGTCGGCGAGTTTATCCAGGCACTGATTGAGGCCCTGGTGATTGTGCTGTTGGTAACATTCGTCACACTTGGCTTCCAGGGAAGTTTTCGGCATCTGGACTGGCGCCCCGGGGTGGTCGTGGCACTGGCAATTCCGGCAGTGCTGGCTGGCACTTTTTTGCTCATGTATGTTGCCGATATCGACTTGCACAAGATTTCGCTTGGTGCGCTGATCATTTCTCTTGGCCTGTTGGTTGATGATGCCATCATCATCATTGAAATGACGGTGCGTAAGCTTGAGGAAGGCATGGATCGGCACAGTGCCGCCACTTTCGCTTATGCCGAAACCGCCATGCCGATGCTTACAGGCACCTTGATTACTGCAGTAGGCTTCCTGCCTATCGGCCTCGCTAACTCATCTGTTGGCGAATATACCTTTGCCATTTTTGCCGTAACCGCATCGACTCTGCTGATTTCCTGGTGTATGGCAGTGTATTTTGTACCCTATATTGCTTACCACCTGTTGCAGGAACGGGGCTCCGGCGGTCAGCTCGCCGCTGAGCACGATGTGTATGACACGCCGTTCTATCGACGTCTCAAGGCTTTTATCGAGCTGTGTGTTGAGCGTAAATGGCAGACCCTTGCGGCAACCGGCGGCGCTATTGTTATTGGTCTTCTTGGTCTCATGTTAGTCGAGAAGCAGTTCTTTCCAGAGTCCAGCCGCCCGGAGATTCTGGTTGACCTGTGGCTGCCGGAGGGCAGCAGCATGAACTATATGCGTGAAACCACCGAGCAGGTCGAGGAGGCATTGCTCCTGCTGACGGATACCGGGCAGGTGAGCAGCTTTATCGGATCGGGTGCGCCGCGCTTCTATTTGCCTATGGACGTATTGTTTCCGCAAGCGAATCTCAGTCAGCTGATTGTCGAGGCGAAAGACGTCGGTCAGCGTAACGCACTGTTGACAGAGATGCAGATATTGTTTGCCGAACAATTCCCGGATGTGCGTACTCGAGCGCGACTGCTGCCCAATGGCCCGCCTGTGCCCTATCCAGTGCAGTTTCGCATTATGGGGCCAGAGCCGGAGCAAGTACGTTACTGGGCTGATCAGGTCAGGGAGCAAATGGCTGCGGATTCTGATGTCCAGGGCCTCAACGACAACTGGAACGAACCGATCAAGATTCTGGATCTCCGACTTGACCAGGCACGAGCCCGTCAGCTGGGTGCTTCCACGGCATCAGTGGCCAACTCGGGCCAGGCGCTGTTGTCGGGAATCGTCATCGGCTCGTTTCTTGACGGAGAGGATAATGTGCCGATCGTATTGCGCCAGCCGGTTGAGGAAAGAAACAGCCTGACGGCGATTGCGCAAGGGTATTTGCCGCTGGAAGGCGGTAGTTCGGTACCCATATCTCATCTGGTGCATTCATCTCTCGGTTGGGAGCCAGGGGTATTGTGGCGCCACAATCGCCACTATGCGATTACCGTGCAAAGCGATGTATCCGGGGGCATACAAGGAGACACGGTGGCGCGGAGGCTGGATCGTCAGCTCGATGCAATTCGTCAGAACATGCCGCACGGTTATTTTATTGAAATTGCCGGTACCGTTGAGCAATCACAAAAAGGCCAGGACTCGATTAACGCGTGGCTGCCGCTAATGGCGGCATTGATCTTCACCTTGCTGATGCTTCAGCTGAGGAGCGTGAAGCTGTCCCTGATGATGGTTATTACCGGACCGCTGGGATTGATTGGTGCGGCCTGGACACTCATCTTGCTTAGAGAGCCGCTGGGTTTCGTTGCGTTTCTCGGAGTGATCGCTATGAGCGGTATGATTATTCGCAACTCGGTTATTCTGGTTGATCAGGTTGAAAAGGACATCCAGCGCGGTATGAGCGGATTTGATGCGGTGGTGGCAGCAGCGGTTCGGCGTGCGCGGCCGATTTTCCTGACCACCATTACGGCGGTTCTTGCGATGATCCCTCTGACAACGACATCCTTCTGGGGCCCGATGGCGGTCGCTATCATGGGTGGATTGATTGTTGCGACCGCGTTGACCTTATTCTCATTGCCAGCCCTGTACGCGGCTGTTTACAAGCTTCACCGGAGCCAAGGATATTGAATAAGTCGGTTGATGATCTTGGTGGGCGTTCGGTTGTGGAAATACCGTGACCACATATCCATATTATGGACAGGTTAAATTTTTCCTCTGCCATTGCCCCATGCCTTGAGCTCGTTTGGGTAGTCCTGTGGTGCGTCCGCGATATTGCTGCTGTCCTTGCCTGCCCCGGGTAGATAACTTAACTGCGCCGGCTTTCCGGCCATGAGATCCCGTAGCTTCTCCAGCGCCAGGCGTTTTTTCTCTAGGGATGCTCTGAATAACTCGTCAAACAGCCCCGCGCCATCTTTATTTACCTGCGCCGCGCTGAATTTCGCGCAAGCCGCCCCTCAATTTGTTCATTTTCTCGCCTGAAATCCGCGTTTCGGCGGATTTCAGGCGCACTGGCCCTAAGCCAGCAGGTATTTCTGACTGCGAAGCAGGTTCGCCAAACCGGCGAGCACATAAAGTCGGTTGGTGTTTTTCGCCAGACCGCGATAGCGAACCTTGCTGTAGCCGAACATGCGTTTGATGTAGAAGAACGCATGCTCAACCTTGGCGCGCACGCTGGCCTTAATGTGTTCCGCTTCTTCAATGTCTTCTGACGCAAGCTTCCTGCGCTTGCCGGGCCGCATGGCAACAAGCCATTCACGATTATCGGAGACAAGGTTCTCTCGATCCTGTGCGCCGGTGTACCCGGCATCAGCCCAAACTCGTTCTTCCTTGCCATGCAAGATCTTGTCCGCCACATTCAGGTCATGCTCGTTAGCGGGTGTCGTTTCGATGCTGTGAATCAATCCCAGCGACTCATCCACTCCGATATGCATCTTCATGCCGAAGTGCCATTCGTTTCCCTTCTTGGCCTGATGCATTTCCGGATCACGCTCACCATCCTTGTTCTTGGTTGAGCTCGGGGCGAAAATGATGGTGGCATCGACAATGCTGCCCTCATGCAGCACCAGACCATGCCGATCCAGGTGCTTGTTGATCTTGTTGAACAGCTTCTTGCCCAGCTTGTGCTGCTCAAGAAGGTGGCGGAAGTTCAGGATGGTTGTTTCATCCGCTACTCGATCCAGGCGGATGCCGGCAAAACGCCGCATCGACTCAATCTCGTAGAGCGCATCCTCCATTGCCGGATCACTCAGGTCGTAAACCAGCTGCATGATATGTACACGCAGCATGGCGGACAGCGGATACGGCGGCCGACCCATGCTACCGCGGGCGTAGTGCTTGGCAATCGGAGCTTCGAGCTGCTTCCAGAGCAGCAGCACTTCCAGCTTCTCCAGAAACAGCTCACGGCGAGTCTTACGCTTTTTGATGGCGTACTCGGCTTCGGTAAAGGTCAGCTGGCTCATGCGATCTCCGGAGGCTGGTGGGAACGGACTCAATTATGCCAAAGTACGGGAGTTTTTCAGAGGTTCCCTAGTTGCTAATATGGTCCAGGTATCCAGCCGGCTGAGTGTGGCCGCCCACAGTCGGGCGATCCAAGACCCCCTGAGAAGCCGATGACCCGCAATGAAGCTGAGGCCGAGCTTCTGAGAGCCTTCCGCCGGCTGCCGGCCAGACGCCGCAAAGCGCTGCTTGAGATGATTGATTAACCCGTCCCGAGTGCCCGCTCTGCAAGGCGCTCCCGCAGTCCCCTTTTGCCTGCCGGATTCTCGGGTGCTGTGGTCTGCTCATCCTCACCTTCAGGCATGAACTCCTCGACCACCTGTAGCCCTTCCTCCTCCGACACCTCGAATGCTGCAGCGCCGAAGCCGGCTCGGGCAGCCTCGTCCAGTGCGTCCTGGCGGAGGCCTTCCATGGCGAGGCGTTCTGCATCCTGCTTTGCCTGACCAATAGCCACACTCAAGGGCGCGTCATCCGGAGTGGTTATATCGACGTAATAGATCGGCGCCCGGTGGCTCTGGGTGGTGCTTTTGCCCCGCAGCCGCAGACACAAAGGCAGGGTGGCCAGCAGGCCCCCGGAGATAGCGTGGTAGTAACGCAGTCTTGCCGTCAGGGTTCGGATGCTGTTGTACCCGGTGGTCCGGAAAACGAATACACCCAGGTCCTCATCGTCACCGATACGGACACTGAGCCGAGCGTAGGGCTTGCAGCCTCCCTGCTTGCCGATGTCGCACTGATCCGGCCCGCGGCAGGGCAGGTGCTCCCAACCTTCTGTCGTCTGGCGGCGACACAGCTCGCCATCACCCACACATAGCGGGCGGCCGGTCTGCCGGTCGAATAGCGAGTATTCGGCTCGCAGGTTAAGGTCGGGGTCGTTGAACAGCATTCGTACCGGAATGGCCCGCAGCTTGTTGCCCGGGGTTTCCTTCCGTAGCTGTTCGTCCAGCGGATGAAGCAGCCAGCCGTCCTTGCTCTGGATCTGGGTGGTAACGGTGAACTGGTCATCCTTCTCCGGCAGTCGCTTGCCGTTCTTCTCGATCACCCGGCCAATGCTGATGCGGCCGATGATGGGTGGGGTAATGGCGAGGCCTTTGATCATGGTGTGTCTCCTGATGGGTCAACAAATAAAAAACGGCACCGGGCGCGAAGCCGGGTGCCGTCTATGCCGTGGGTAGGTGGATCAGGTGCGGATCAGAAAACGCCGTGAACCGGCGCGTGTAGTGCGGTACTCGTTCAATATCTCTGGGTGTTCCTGTAGCAGCTTCTTGCTGTCCAGCACGGTGCTGTCCTGGCTGCGCTTCCAGCTGACTTCCCCGCTGGCGAATACCGCCTTGCTGGCATCGCCCATGGTTTCCTGAATGCGTTGCTTCAGGGCAGACTCCCGCTGCTCCAGTCGGGCGAGCTTCTCGCGGATATCGATCAGCTCATCGAAGTCGCCGCACAGGGACAGATCCTCGGACAGATCCATCACCGTACCGGCATCTCTGGGATAGAGTGCCTGCAAAGCACGACCTGCCGAGTCGCTGCCATCCGCCGGGGGCGGAGTGTCCGTTTCGACGTAATGCCAGAACTGTCGCTCCAGCTCGATCAGGCGACTGATGACTTCCTCATCGCGATCAATCCGGAACACCTGCAGATCCTGACCACAGAGCAGCACGCTGACATCCGCCGATTGTTTGCCGGTAACGGCCAGCTGATGCTGCACCTGGCACTGGATGTACTCCGGCACTCCGTCACGCCACAAGCGCGAGCCAAACTCGCCAGCTGTCTTGCACTCCAGAATCTGCACATCGTCGTTACCGACAACGGTGTAATCCAGATTGGCCAGCATCCAGGCTTTGTCCGGGTCCGGGTGCTGCAGCACGGCATTGATCCGCCGTACCTTGTTGCCCGTCTTGCGGCTGTAGTGCTCGGCCACGATGGGTTCGAGCACATTGCCCCAGTACATCGGCGAGGTCATGTCGCTGGGATCGATCTTTGGCAGATCATGATCCCGGCCAGTTTTGATCATCCACAGCTCCAGCTGTGACTGATACGGGCTGATGCCGCAGGCGGCGGCCGCGTCACTGGCACCAATGCCTTGTTTGCGGACCTTGAGCCAGTCTTCGCGGCTCAGGCCCTTGGTGGACACGAGGCGTAGCGCCGGACGCTGCCGCAATGGAGAGGCGTGCTGTCTGCTCATGATGTTCTCCCAAAATAAAAAGGCCGCCAACGCGAAAGGCGAAGGCGGGCAGGGTGTGCGGTGGGGAAGTGCTTAATTGGTGGCGGTACCTTCCGGAGCTGGAGCGCAGCTGAAGAAAATATCTACCAGCTCGGCAATAGCGCCTTGCTGATGCTCCAGCGAGGGCAGTGAGCGATGTTGCAGCAAGTGATTCCCGAGAAATCGTCCCAGTGGAGCGACGACTTCATACTCAAAAACGCCATCAAACTTTTCGGGTTGTTGCCAGTGGTCTCGAACCTCATTCCAGAGGGGATCGAGACATTGACACGCCTCGATCATCAGCTCGATAAACCCTTGCTGCCATGTCTCGACAATCCTGTCGATGCGTTCATGCACAGGGCGTTCAATGAGCATGCCTTCCAGCAGGAAAGCACCCCATACTGCCGCCACACTGGCCGGCAGTGGTTGATGCGATTGTTGGTTGGTGGATGTCATCAGATGATCTCCTTTCAGGCAGGCTCTGGCGTTTGTTCAGGAAGCCAGTGCCAGCGTTTGATCAAGGGCCTGCTGTTTGAGGTTGGCGCCATGACCGAACCAGGCTGAGTCCAGCCGATGATCAGTGCTGCGTGCCCGGCGCTCGTGGTCGACGAACTCGGTCACGGCATTGAGCAGCCCATAAGCGGTGCCGTAGGAGGAGGGGAGGTGAGCTCCCAGACCTGCGCCATCGAACAATGCGCGCACCTTGGCCATGGCCCGTTCGTTGCTCTTCTGCTCGATTTGATCCGGGCGAGACTGAAACAGGTTACGGATGACTTTTTCCGCCTCTGACTGCTTTACCTTGCGCTCGCTCAGCGCTTTCAAGCGGTACATGAAGTCGTCCCAGGCGGACACGGAAATGCCCAGCTGCTTCTTTACGGCATCTGCATCGAACACACTGCGGTGAGACACCTTTACCGATTGAGCGCGGCCATCAAGTGCCACAGCCAACGTGTTGTTGCACACCACTCGCACGCTGGTGAATTGCGCTGTAGTGGCCATGGTGCCGTCGCAGGCGGTCGCCAGCAGGACATAGGCGTCGGTGCGGTCGTTGCCTTTCAGAACGCCACTTTGACCGGTCCTTGCGAGGGCCCAGATCTTGCGGCCGCCTTTCAGGCTGCCAGCGGTCTCCAGCTCGAAGCCTGATTTCTCGGTGAGGTCTCGGTAGAACTCCAGAATCTCCCGGGGCTGTACCACCTGATAGCGCTGGCTGACTACGGACAGCGGGGTACGGTTATCCGACCGATATAACACCTTGTGATCATCGAAGGAGAGGATCTCTCCCAGATGGCTCTTGTCTCCATTGATGAAGCGCACTGGCGTTTCCCGGATGTTCCAGTTAAGGCCGGCTTGTTCCATCCAGACATCTATCGACTGCTGTTCTGCCAGGCGGTTGCCGAGGCCATGCCAGGGCGTGCGGCCAACATAGGCCATTTGCTCTACGAGATGTGCCATGGTGTTTCTCCTGTTAACGGCATAAACGCCCGCGCCCGAATGGGCAGGGCAATGGAATACTTGTTTTGGGGTTAACTACTGAGGGTGTTGCAGATCGATCAGATCCAGCCACGCTCGGCCAGGCTGACCCACTCACTTTGGGAGACCACAAAGTGGTCCAGCACTCGTACATCGACAAGGCTTAGCGCCTCGCTCAAACGCCGGGTAATCGAACGATCGGCCTCGGAAGGATTCGCGCAGCCGGATGGATGGTTATGCGCGAAGATAACTGCAGCAGCGTTGTGCTCCAGCGCTCGTTGCACAACGACACGGGGGTAGACGGCAGCGCCATCAATGGTGCCGGTGAACATCCGCTCGAAGCAGATCACCTGATGCTTGTTGTTCAGGAACAACACGGCAAAGTGCTCGTTCTTTTCCTTGGCCAGAGACAGCTGTAGAAAGCGAGCAGCATCTTCCGGCTTCGTCATATTTCCCGGGCCTGCAAGATTCTCCAGCAGGATGTCAGCGGCGATCTGCACCAGTGCGTCAGGGCTGACATAGCCCCGGACGCGGTAAAGACCCTGGTCGTTCTTGATGTACGGCGCTTTGGCCATGGGGTTCTCCAGACGGCAAAAAGCCCGCGCTCGGCGGGCTTGGGATGTGTTGGCGAGGGGTGAATGTGTAGCGGAGAGATCAGGCTCTGTTACCGCTGAATGTATGTTTGCAATCGAGGCATTCGAAGCTGTCGAGGATGCTTTCATCGACAAAGTCGCCGAGAGCCGCGCCGGCTGATCCGCCAGCAATACCTCCAGCCAGGCCGCTGAGTAATGCGCCTGCCAGCCCGCCTATGACGGACCCGGCAGGTCCGGCAATCGCGCCGACAGTGGCGCCGATCCTGGCGCCCGAGCAGGCGGCAGCAATACCGCTGATTGCACCGGCTACGGTGCCAAGGGAGGTACAGATCTTGCGGCCAGTGTGATGGGCTGCGATCCGACCGGATCTACAGATGGGGCATTGAGGGGGCATGAGGGGCTCCTGAAAGGGCTTTGGGCCAAAGGGGCTGGTTGGCCAGCTTCAGGAGAGTGATATATGTCTGAAGAAATTTGGGATAAGGATCAGGGATTCCCATGGGTTAGCCGTTGGCTAAAGAGCGCTGGGGCGCACTAATAAGGAATACTGGGGTCACCCTCAGGGGCGTCTGTTTGAAATAATCATGAATCTCGTAAGTTGGTCACACCGCGTATCGCAGATGGCGAACTGTCTATGCGGGCGCACTGATCTCTTGATCAGTATTTCGGCCTGTTGTACCGTGAATTACGTAATGGGTATATGGGAAGTGGCCTTTATAATTGATGGTTGGCCGACGTGAGCACATTAGGTCGCAAAAACTGGAACATAACTAAGTTCTTTCGAGTATTTCAGTCCCCCCTTGGCAGGGCTCGCTCGGTGAATTCTTACAAGAGATCGTAATAACGAGGCAAAATATGACGGAAAGGACTCTTCCCCCGTTGTTCGAAGCTCAGTCTGTGCCTTTCGAAAAGCTATCTGCCGACGACTTTGAGAAGTGTGTTTTCGCTTGTTTTCTCGCTATTCAATCGCATCAAGGGCTCGTGATCGACGGCCAGCCCGCCGGGAGCGGTGACGGAGGGTTCGATGTCTATGGAGTCGTGGTGGATTCCAAGAGAAAGCTTTGTGTCCAATGCAAGCGGCAGAAGGGTAGTTTGGGTCTCCCTCTGTTGGCGAAAGAGGTTGCAAAGGTAGCGCTGACTACCCACCTTGAAAAGTCCGATGTAGGGGTTCACTTCTTTATTTGCACAGGAGGGGTGACCCGGGAGCTTCGTCGAATTCTTCGGGAGACAGACCGCACTGAGATCGTCAAAGCAGCCAAAGCCGCTATCAGTGAAGCCAAGAAAGGTGAGCTAAAAACTTTGCGAGATCGTCTGCCTCAAGACGGATTGGCGCCAGAAGAAATTGTCGCCTTGTACGTTCGAACGCTCGATAGGCTTGTCGCGTGGGACACAAGTGAGTTCGATGCTGCACTCTCAACTGCCTGGGACTCGGCGTTCCAAGTCATCGAACGATTCTTTAGGGTATCCACTGCCGTTCGAGAGCACCCTCGTGCTCTTTTCAATCGCGATGCATATCAGGAGTGGTGTAGGGGATTTTCTGCAGTCGTAAACCCTCAGCTTGAGGAAGGCGAGCTGCCCGCAGGGCTTGTTGAGTTTTCCGGCACTGACCCTAGTCCTCAGAAATCATCCCTTAAGAAAGATCTTTTAAGTGTCAATTCTTTGGCCGCTCTCGAACCAGGTGAGGTTGTATTGGTGACGGCCGAAGGAGGAGCCGGAAAAACTACTTTACTTGAACTGGTTCGCGCGGAAGTGGCTCAGGATTCATCAAGCTCAATGCTGTCTGTGCTTATTACTTGTTCGGAATATGTACCAGGAGGGCTCGATTCAGCAGTGCATGCGCAGCTCGGAGTCCAAAGTGGTAGTTGGAGGATGCTGCCTGACAAGATCCAAATTCTCTGTGACGGTATTAATGAAGCCCCTTCGCACGTGGTAAGGGCCCTTTTTGGCGAGCTTAAGCCATTGCTGAAGTCAAAGAATATCTCGTGTATTTTTACGTCACGAGAAGATAGTCGAGTAGTACGAACTGTTTTGCCAACCGCACCATGCGCAACGCTTCGCCTTGTGCCGTTATCTCCTGGTTGGGTTCGAGCTCTGGCGCGCAATGAGCTCGTTGATGAGTTAGACGTTGCCGCATTTTCAGATGACCATCGAGCAATGGCATCGCGTGCGACTGGGTCGTTCATGTGGACACCTTTTGCCGTTCGGGCCGCTCTTCAAGTTTGGAAAGGCTCTCGGGAGTTGGGGAGTACCTTGGGCGATCTATTGGATGCGATTGTTTCGGCGCGCGCAGAGCGCGATCTTGAGATTCCTTCGCAAGACCCGTCGTTAGATCTGCCAAGGGAAAGTGTGCTAGCGATGGCCTCATCCATGGCCTATGAGATGCTTGTCGTTGGCGGTCGCGCAGCTTGTAGCGTCAATGATATCGGTATCCACTTCAGGCGCGCGATGGTCCTATGCTCAAATGTATTTGGAGCAGATGGAATGAATAGCCGACAATTCATCGGCTTATTGCGAAAGCATGACCTTGTGCAACAAACAGCGGATGAGAGTTTCCGCTGGAGCCATCAGTTGGTGGCCGGAGCCCTCGCTTCGCGGCACCTTGCTTTAAACTGGAGGCAGCACATCAGGTCTCTCCAGCAACCATTATCGGACGATGCATGGGTGTTTGCTGCTAGGCATGTTCCGGACGCAGATCTCGATGATTTCCTGAGGGAGCTCTTTCAGGCAGACTTGATGCTCGGAGCTAGGGCGACAGCAGAGCTTCCGGCTCGCGAAAGGGATCGGGGCTTACAATATATTGAAGAAGCTCTTCAAACGGGACAGCCTGAAGGCCTTCAAGTCGTTGGTTTCTTTGCTTTAGCCAGAGTGGGGACTGAGCGCGCCATATCATTTCTCCGGAGGACGGCTGAAAATTTTCGAAGCGAATTCGGTTTCGTCGCGGCTAGAGCATTGGCTTATTCTGGAGATCGACTATTTCTACTCAACCTGCTAGCGGAGGTTGATCGGTGTAGACAGATTGGCTGGGGCATGTCGGGTGGGGAGATAGCCATCTGGGAGGAAGCTTCTTTCGCAGATCGCATTGCTATTGCTCGGGAGAGACTTAGTTTGGTTGCACCGGGAGAGCCGGTGAACGAGTCCGTCAACCTGATTGGTTGCGAAACTTCCAAGGAAGACATCCTCCTCCTTGAGGCCCATTTACGTGCTGCTAAGGACATTACAGCGTGGAGTGTGATCCTGAGAGCTATTAGAAATGGAGATCATGATCGTGCTCAGAAAATATTCGAAGAAGCGCTTTTGAAAGAAGAAACTAGCGTAGGTAGGGCGGTCTTAATGAAGGCAGGGCACGAGATTGGATTATCCATTGATGCTGACGCCGCTTTCTCCTTGCTAATGGTGCTTTCCTCGGAAGAACTGAAAGATGTTGGTGATATGGGCATCAGGTATGACCTCGCACGGAGAGTTCTTGGGGATCTGACGATCACAATGAATATCCGTTGCATAGTCGAGAATGAGCTTCCAGTGAGTACGGGTGAGAGAAAAGCTAGCCTTTGGCAGATGGCTACTCGTGTGGAGAGCTCGGTGATTGCTCTTGTCGCACTAGACGCATTCGAGAACGATCTCGATAGCGTGGGAGTTGCGGCAAACTTCTTTCTAGCCCACCAGTCACTCCGTAGCGAGCATTGCGGCTCTCTTAAAGTGGTAATCGACCGATACCTCCAAGATAAGGAAAACTGGTTTACATTTAATTCATGGCGAGCTTTGACTTTGGCGGTGCAGATTGGGCTCACAGCTCAAACTTTAGAACTGATACAAAGCATGATTCTCCGTCTCGTCGAACTTCTTGAGTTTTCTGAAGGCGGAATGGTGCCAGCATTTGATGAAGCAGAGTCCCATATTGCTAAAGACTTCAGTGCCGAATATTCGAGATATCGGCTCGAGGAGTATGCTCGCTATTTAGTACCGGCGGCAGTGGGGGCGTGTGGGCTCTTGCCGCCCCGCGTGCTAGTGAAATTTCTGCATTTCAACCTCGCTAGCTCTTCCTTGGGAAAAGAAGTTGTGAATTTGTACCGTGAGATGCCTCCTGGCTTGGTTGATGAAGAGCTGGAATCAGTACAGGACGCACATACTCAACTCGCCGGGCTGGAAATAGTGTGTGAATTGGGGCTTACGGATCGACGGCTAGAGCTACTGCGCGCCCACTTAAGAGACGCTTACTGCCATCCAGTGGGGTTAAGCTCCGTAAAAAAATCCCTTGAGAAATGCTGGAATTCCAGCGTATGTGCAATGGTGGTCGAAACTATTTCAGATTTTGAACTCTGGCCACATGAGTGGCAACAGTTCTTCTGGGATTTCATTCGTATGGTCAGTGCGAGAATTACAATCGCAGACAGGGCTCTTATAGAGAGCCATCTTCCTCAAGCCAAGACAGATTTTGCTAAAAGAATCCTACGTATATGGCGTCAAATGACCCTTGATTCTCGGGTGGGCCTGTCCCGGTCCGAGCTTGAAGGCTGAATTGTCTTTGGAGTAGAAGAAGGAATGATGGATGGATGATAATGCCCGCGCCGGAGTGGTTGGTGCTCGCTCGGATGAGCTTGCGGATCTGCGCAGGGTAATAGATGGGATACAGGGTTTGGCTGAATTGATTGGGACGGCTGCACAGGTTGTTCTGGTTATCGATGCAAACGTCGTTATCCGTGACTTAATCTGGATGGCGTCTAGAAGAAAATGCCCTGATTCGGTGCCAGGTCTGTTGGAGGCTTCAGTTGCGGGCTCTCTTGTTGCATGCGTACCTCCTTATGCTCTTTACGAAATCAATGATCGCATCCCATTTGTCGCCAAGAAAAGGGGAATTGATGAGGGCGAGCTACATAAGGTTTGGGAGGAATACCGGCCAGCCTTGACGATCAAACAGCCTGACGCTGAGCGTGTGGCTAAGTATAGGCAGGGGCGTGACCCCAAGGATGCTGACTATCTGGCTCTTGCGGAGACTATCTCGGCAAACGGAATTCTTAGCCGCGATAAGGATATCGCTGCAATGGGCGGGTCTGTTGTTTCCATGGAGGTCGTGGGGCTTCTGCGGGATTATTCTCGTGCTGCTGCGGTTGAGTTCACTATCAAAATTAACGGTTGCTTTACGTTGATTGTTGGTGCGGCGATAGTGAGGGCTGCTTTTGAATTGCTAAGTGGGGCAGTGGGAAAGATGCGAAATCTTCCTGGTTGGATTAAAGGCGTGCTGCTGTGTTTGTCGTTCATTATTCTGGCGAACGAAAAGAACCGTAAAAGGCTGGGTGAGGTAGCTAATGCCATCAGGAGTTCTCTGGAGGAATTCGCGCCCAAGGCCATGGAGTTGGCAATGGCCTTGAACTCAGAGCATGATATTAGCAAGAGCAAGGCGCAGGAATGCTTGGATAAAGTGCTTGCTATGATTGAATTATCTGATGCGGATTAGGGGTTATAAAGAACGGATTCTGGCTCTTAATGATCTGAGCTAAGGATAAAGAAGAAGGCAGGCGTTTCTCGAGTCTTCAGGAGACTAGAATAGATCCTGTCTCGGTGCCAGCTTGCTTGTCAATAAGCGGCGCGGTCAAGCTGAAACACTCTTGCGTATTGTGTATACATGGGTTGGTGCAGGGTGGCGCCATTACTAATGTTTGTATGAAATCCAAGTCCCTTCTGGGCGGCATTACAAGTCTCTTCTTGTGTAAGGAACCTGGCCCGCGGTCAATACGGCAACGCAACGATCAGCGTAGGCGGCTGGTACTGCAAGTGCGCCCAGATTTTTAGCGCGCGTGATGCCAACGTAGAGCACGCGCTTGGCTTCAGCGTCGGTGCCCGCCTCCCACGACTCGAACAGAGCTGTACATCGGTTTTCAGGAGCGCGATTGGGTGGGATCACGACACACACTGCACCGTGCTCGCGACCTTTCGCCTCGTGAATCGTGGCACATGCAAGGCCAAGATCGATCGGCATTTGAAGGTGGTTTGACCATTGCGTATTGGGTGGGGGTGGAAAGAAGTTGCGTGCAGTCACACGGGCTGGTAGCGGCAGACCCAGTCGTTCAGTCTCCGCATGCACACACGCTATCCAAGCAAGCCGATCAGCATCGGTATTCCCGCACTCTCTGGGAAGGCTCATGAAGAAACTTAGTGCCAGTCTCCGGTGTGCTCGACGATCAATGCCAAGGCGTTCAGTGGCTCTAAATAGATGCTCGTCTGGTTGGCGTACTCTCATGAGATCCAGTAGCATAGTCTCAACTACTTGTAGCACGGTCTCTCTTGACCGCGCCGTCGCGGCAGGGGACCAGAACTCCGATACTTTCTGAGCCAGCGACTCGATTCGTGAGCTTCCGTTCGAATCATTTGAGGACGCGCCTGCAGCTCGCTTCGCAACCTTGCCTGAATGCGCCAGGATAATCGCGTCCGTCGAATCCAATCCAAGCTCAATAACCCGATCAAGAAAAGCGTGACCGATCGCTTCTGTTGGGCCTCGGCCATCGTATGTCAGAAGAAGAACTGGGTGTCCAACGTTCGCCGTTTCACCGACAGACTGATCTGCATGGCCAGTATTTCTAAGTGTCGCGGCTAACCGGCAGATCGCTGGGCTACTGCGGAAATTTCCCGTTAACCCTCGGTGCGATTCAACAGGGTAAGTCTCCTTAAATTCTTGAATTCCTGCAGGATCACCGTTACGAAATTCGTAGATCGCCTGGTTGGGGTCGCACACGAAGGTGATATGCAGCCCGTGGTCCCTGAGCCAAGACAGGATTCTAAGATCGAGCGGGTTGCAATCTTGACCTTCGTCCACAATAACTTCGTGGAAGCGTGCCGCTAGTGAGCGACCGAGTGCCCCGCCATTCACTGGATCAAGAATCAACCCCAGCATTTGAACGCGGGCATCGCCGGCACTCATATAGCCTGCCTGTAACAAGCCACGTCTCCGGTGCGCAGCTGCCTGCTGATATCGGGCCTGATTCTGACGTACATGATTCTTCAATCCAGAATGTCCGATCCTCTCTGGGTCAATGATATTGGTTTCTGGATCGAACAGATCAAGGCTCACCGGATCTCCTCGGAAGGCGAATTGCCCAGACAGCCGGATTCCTATACCAAGAGTGTCCCAGCTATCGAGAATGATTGGTTGCAGCGGGCTTGTCGTCGCGCAGCTTGGTAGTGCTACGAACTGTCTGACGAAAGCATCAATAGTCCCCATGAAACTAGGATGCTTCAATAGCGAGTCGAGTCCTGCGGATTGGCAGCGTTCGCGAAACTCATCGACAGCAGTATTTGTGAACGAGAGTACTGCTACGCCTCGGCGTGGTGGCAGCCTAGCGGCGATCCTGGCTAGGCGAGCAATGATCGTGCGGGTCTTTCCTGCTCCGGGGCAAGCATGAACGAAAGCGCCGCCAGTGTGTGCGGCGAATGCCTCCTGCTCTGTCGTTAGACCGTGAATTCCGGTCATGCTTGCGAGGCACCACGAATTGCATCGGCGAGATAGCGCGGCACGATAAATGGTTCGCCCGCTGCAATACGTGAAGCCATGGCTTGGGCCAAGTCACCTTTGCGGGTTTTCTTTGTTGCCAGCAGCTTAAGAAATGCATCAGGGCGGTCTTGCGCTGGGACTCCTTCGATTTGACGCTCCCAGTCGCGACGTGAGTTGCGATGCAGGCGAAGAAACGTGCCCTTGAGGAAGGCTTCATTTCCAGCATTGAAAATTTCGTGCTCTAAAGTATGCCGATTTACTAGCACGGTCAGCGCCTGCTGTGCACCATGTGTGGCAGCGAGGTTCTCCAGGTCAACCTTTCTATTTCCTAGGACTGTAGGGTCTGCATCGGTAATTACAATCAGCTTGTCCGCGATGCGAGCATCGCCATGTGGACGTAGCAGGACCTCTACGTAGGGGCGGAAGTCGACACCTTCGATTGGCACAATGACTGCTCCCTTGAACCGGAGCCATGCATCGCCATCACCGCCAAGAACAAGCTTCTGCGCCAACACGGGTAACAGCAGTGCCTCCGCAATCCCTTCCACCAGGATGGCGCGATTGCCGAATAGTAGCGCGGAGCGCGTCACGTCCAGATAGCGACTAATCTTATCCAGTGTCTTTTGTTTGAGTCCGATTTCGGCAATGGGAACGCAGACCGATTCTGAGGTCACCTCCCCATTCGCATCGCGACGACGCGAACGCATGACCACAAGGTGTATCGGGGAGACCCATGCCGTCAGGTTCGGCGAATGGGTCGTTACGACGATCTGGATGCGGCCTTCCGGCGTGCCAGGCTCAACAACGCGAGCATTCGATAGACGCGCTTGGTCTAGCAAGAATTCGAGCACAAGCACTTGCAACTGCGGGTGGAGATGTGCCTCAGGTTCTTCGACGAGGAAAATCGTAAGGTCGGCTTCCTTCGCCTTTGCCAGCTCGACGACCACGGTAGCCATATAGAGTAGATTGGAGTAGCCCAGACCAGATGCCCGGATGTCTTCGGGTACTAGACCAGAATCTGCCAAACGAAATCTCAAGTCGCGGGCAACATCAAGTAGAGTTTCCGCGCCGAAGTCCAGCGCTGCAGTTTGCGGGCGGACCCCATTGGTCAGCAAACCGAGCGCGGTGCCTATCTCCGTGTTCATCGTGGCCAGGATGTTGGGCCGATTGTCTGCGCGCCTGACACCAGCGAGGAAATTTTGTTCTTGGTCTTTTGGTAGGAAGTTCCGCAGCAGTGCCATGACTCGCGCGCTGCTGCTCGTGCCAAGCTCTCGATGCGCATCGCGTAAAGGGGGCAGGTAAACATGTCGGATCAGGTCAGAGGAGCCTGCCTCTGGCTGGTTGGTGTCGAATCGTCCGGCCCAAACAGTGGTCTTCCCACGTGGTGACCGCTCGGAACGAGATTCATACCGATAGCCGAAAGTAGCTTCGTTCTTGGAGGGATCAGGGACTGCCGATATCAGTAGCCCTTTGAGTGTGTCGCTGAGTTCTTTAAAAATACCCTCGATCTGGAAGTTCGGAATGGTTGCGTTACGTCGTACATCGTCATCCTCCGGGTAGCGCTCCCGGCGTCCGCTCAAGGGCAGGGTAAGCAACCGGATAGCGTCTACAATGTTGGATTTGCCGCCATTGTTTTCACCGACTAAGACCGTCAGATCGGGACGAAGGCTGACAGTCACATTTTCGCAAGACCGAAACCGTGAGATCATTAAACTGCTCAAATACACGTTGTCCCCCTTTATCCTCTTAACCTCCCCCGTACGCATAGGGGCTACGACTGCGAATTTTTATTGGCGCCTAGCCCTTCTTAACCTGGTGGCGAGCAATCCAGTTAATGCCACAGTAGTTGAGCAAGCTAAAAAGCGTGCTGTGTGAATCATACTAGGCCTCGTGCGAGGCAGATTCCCGTGCCTTAACATTCTTGTGGATCTTCGAGGAAGACCCGTGGCTTCTTGCTGCTCAATATGGTGAAGAGAGAGCCAAACTCATCTCAGCGAATAGGTTTGTAGCCTCTTTCTTATATGCCCGTCAATTCAGGATCGAACGTCATCACGGTTGCTTGCCGTTAGATGCTTCGAGTGTCTTCTAATCTCGTTGTGATCCATTTTCCTGCCTGGCAGGCTACGGCTTGTTGTAACCGATTGATCCTCTGTGTCCCGCCGTCGAGATGGAGGAATACGGCCCACTCCTTCGAGTATCGTTTGGCGTTATCAGGTCAATCTAGCTAGGTAGCGTTGACTCAGTAGGTTTCGGCAAGGGTAGTGCTAGGTGCGGGGCTCATCCCAAGACCAAGCTAACCCACCCATGCCATGGTAGTGAGACTCCCGTAACCGCGAGCACGATCGTGATAAGCACCTTGCGTAAATCGCGTGATATCAGTGCGTGCAGTCGAGCACGGTCATCCTTGAACTCGCAGTAAGGGGCGGCTGTCCATCGTGCCCAGCGACCGAGCCAGCTTCTTTCTTCGGGAAGGTCTTTGATGCTGGCCATTGTCACTCCTCCTTGCGCCCCAAGCGGGATCTTCGTTTGGGATTTGCGGAGATGCCGGCAGCCTTGGATGATGTTTTAGGAGAGGCGGTAGAGCTCTTTGCAGTCTTCGCTTTGACGCTCTCCGCTTTCTTGGGGTGGTCGTCATAGATTGTGATATCGATGTCACTCTGTGCACCAATGTCGATTAGGCGATCCCGGAAGCGTCCGTAGAGAACATCCCTTACTTTGTTCGCTCGTCTTAATTTTTCGATGCACACGTTCGGGTTAAGCAGCAATACGTAGTGGAAGTCGCCGGAAGGTCCCTTTTTCGCTTCAATGAATCCGAGATCGCGAAGGGTGCGCATACGGCGTCGCCAGGTGTCGACCGCACGTTCACCATCGAAGCCAGTTTCAGCTGCGAAAGTAGCTGGTGCTTCAATCGTGAGGAATGGGTAATCAGGGGCTCGAATCCATAAGCATAGAAGAGTATGTCCCGCAGGTTGCCCCTTGGATTGAGAGTCGATGACCTGCATCGCCAGCGGCAAGGTGCGGGGGACCGTCGAGTAGCCATCATTCAGCGTGCGGAGCCAGAGCAGTTCATCCGGGTAGTCGGGGAACTGGATTTCCATCTGCTGCTTGGCTCGCTCGGCCATGTTGAGCCGTCTTTTACGCGATTGCTTCTTGGTTGCCATGTCCGTGTCCTGTGAGTAACTGGATAGCCATATTTGGCCCTCATATCCGCGCTACTTCAATGATTCAATACTCTGAATATCACGCATCTTAGCGTATGCCTATCGATTACTAACATTATTAAAAAGTGCCATATAACGCAATTAAAATATCTAAGCTTGCATGATTACGCAGATAAAAAATTATAAATGTCTTTTAAATCAGTTTATTATAATGACTTTGTGGTGCTCAATGTCCTCCCTGTGCTCCGCGTCCTCACTGTGCTCGATGTGCTCCCGGGTAATGGTGTAGGAAAAGGGGAGTGTTGGGCTGGCCCGGCTGGGTGGATCGGCGCTCGGGAGTCACGCTATGCACCCTCGGTGTTGAGATCCCAGTCGTATCTGAAGAGCGTTTAGTGCGAGTGCCTCATGTGGGCCGAAGCTTAGATACGCGCGAGCGGCCCCGGCTGGCGCATCGGCCTGTATTGGACTTCCGCTTGGCCATGACACCGCAGTATGACTACCTGCCGGGCGTGGAGCTGAAGCTGGTTACCAGGTGCCCCGGCGGCTATTCACCGGCATTCTAGGGCGAAAGCTCAAGTGCCGCTTTGAATAGGGCCTTGGTGAGATTTTGAGGGGACGGGGGCCGTCGGCGGTTCACGCAAGGGTGAGAAGCTACGCCGAACGATGGTGTGGGAGACTGCCGCGATGGGGGGGGCAGTGAGCATCAGGAGCGCCTTGATTGGGAGAAAACGCGCTTTTGGTTGCTCTAATCAGATGCGCTGCAGTATGAGAAAGCGGTGCGCATCACGCTAAGTCATTGAAAATCAATGAGCACGCACTGCTGAATCAAGAGAGAGGGTAAGCCCCCTCCATCAGGTGGATCATGGCATGGTTTCGTGCCTGATAATTTCCAATGTATTGATTATTAAGAAAAAACAATCTTCCGGTAGACTGGTCTATAGTGCTGATGGTGCTATAATTGGTCGCATTCTCGCGAGGCATGGTCATGACAACAAAAGTAGCCACCTTGGAAATGAAAAGGGCGTACGTTGACAGAGTACGTCGGGCGAACTACGAGGCTAGCCTCCGCCTTGAGGGGTTTCCGGCTGACCTGTCTGCTGTTACCAGGCCCGTGCCGTCTCGTGCTGCCGTGATTCAGGCTTACCGTAAGCAGGTGAAATCCTGAGTGTCGACAAATACGGTACCGGACAAGACCCCTACTGCTATCAGGGGTCTACCGTACTGAGAAACCTTTTGAATATTGAGGACGACCAGGAGCTGGCGGAGGCAGAGCAAAAGCTGACAAGCATAGCTGTAAGTGAAATCGGATTTTCTCCTCCCCCCTATGATTTGCCCTACTTGCAAAGTCTGCATCGCCATCTTTTCAACGAAGTCTTTTCCTGGGCAGGCGAGATTCGCACCATTGATATCTCCAAGGGTGCAACACGTTTTTGCCGGACAGATCGAATCGTTCCTGAGGCTACGAAGATATTTGAATCTATGGCTCAGGCCGGATGGTTCGAGGGTATGATCAGGTCGGATCTGATAAGGGCTATTGCGGAGTATTACGGCGATTTGAACATGGTCCATCCATTCCGTGAGGGGAATGGAAGGGCTCAACGACTCCTGTTTGAGCATTTGGTCGTCAACGCGGGGTATCAGATTGGCTGGGCACCAATAACGGAAGAGGAATGGCTGCAGGCAAATATAGATGCAGTAGACTGCAATTATGCAGGCTTGATCCAAGCTTTTGAGAAGTGCATTGGTGAACCAATTTCTGAGTGAAAAAACTGCGCCCTGAGTGCTGGCTTTTTTCCTCAGTGGAGGCAAGGTTTGCGCGCGATCCGGGACTTGAACCCGTAAAACGGATTTGAGAGCGGGGGTAACTTCAGGGGTAACTTTTTTGCTTTATTTGAAATTTCCTTAATAATCATAATGCTTTATCTTTCGTTCAAGTCCCTCCTGGCGCACCAATCACACATCCGGTTGCTCTTTCGCAAACCAGACTGCGATTGCCTTGGTCATTCTCATTCGCAGCAACTTTCTGCATCATGTCGCCGCAAAGCCTTTCCCGCGACACAGGATGCTCTTTATGCGCAGTCTTCCCTTTTTGCTCGCCATTACTGTACTGATGGTCGGTAAGCCGACGCTGGCGATGACGCTATCCGAGGCCTTTGACCAGGCCACCCGTCATGACCCTGCCATTCCACAGTCAATCGCCATCTACGAGGCGGAGAAGGCCGCCACAGCGCTGGTTTCCGGGGAGCGGCGGCCGAGGCTGAATGCGTTCGGCCATGCCTACAGCGGCAAGAGTGAATATGACAGTCAGTTGTTCGGCAGCGGAGAAAGCTCCGGCAACCAGTACACCTACGGTGTGGAGCTGCGCCAGCCGCTGTTCCGTCGCGACTGGAATGCGCTCGGGCGTCAGGCCCGCGCTCTTGATCAGCAGGCCGAGATCGGCCGCGAGGATCGTATCCAGCGGATGGTGCTGAGGCTCGCCGATCGCTATTTCGGCGTCTTACTGGAGCTGGAGGCCATGGAACTTGCCCGCTCCGAGCGTGAGTCGCTGGACAAGGCGCTGGAAGACACGCGTAACCGTCATGAAGCGGGCGTGGCAGCGCAGACCGATCTGCGCGAGGCTCAGGCCCGGGCGGATCTGGCCCGGGCCGGGCAAATGCGAGCCGAAGTGGCGCTGGCGTCCGCCCGCGCCGCGTTGCACGAGCTGACCAACAATGGGCAGGCGGCATTGCCGCGCCTTCGTACCGATGTGGTATTGCCGGCATTGAGTCCGGTGTCGGAGGACGAATGGGTGGCACT
The DNA here is from genome assembly GCA_046292765.1 of Alcanivoracaceae bacterium. Classification (GTDB taxonomy): domain Bacteria; phylum Pseudomonadota; class Gammaproteobacteria; order Pseudomonadales; family Alcanivoracaceae; genus PGZG01. The sequence continues at coordinate 88,481 of JBKBQA010000006.1, forward strand.
GGCGCGCGAGCGTAGCCTGGTGCTGCTGCGGGCCCGTGAGGCGGTGACCGTCAGTCGCTCAACGGTCAGCTCTGCTCGCAGCGGTTACTCGCCGACACTGGATGCGGTAGCCCGCTATCGCACCGACGACACCACCGACTTCCCTGACGGCCAGGACCGCACCGATATGCTTGTTGGTGTGGAGCTGAATGTGCCGCTGTATAACGGTGGAATGGCCCGTGCTCGCAGCCGCGAAGCCTCGTATTACCACGAAGCCGCCCGCGCCGAGCTGGCGCGACTGGATCTGGAGACGGAGCGTCGCATCCGCCAGCTCTATCGTGAAGTGGAAGCGGACCGCCTTCAGGCTGGTGCGCTCGGGGTGGCGGTGGAATCTGCCCAGCTCGCCCGGGACGCTACCCGCAACGGCTATGAGGCGGGCACCCGGACCATTCTGGACGTGCTGGATGCTGAAAGCCGCGTCGCGGATGCGCGCCGCAACTATGCCAGTGCCCGTTACGGATTCCTCGTTAACCTGCTGAACCTGCGTTATGAGGCGGGCACGCTGAGCCCGGATGATCTGGGAGCGCTTGATCCGCTGCTGACTCGTTAAACCTGTTCGCGGGTATCTATGCGGGTATCTATGCGAGTGCGCAGGTGCGCCCGCTCATAGTGAGCAGAGGACAGGGCGTGAAATTCGGCACTGATCAGATCGTATAGCTCCCGTGGAAGCAGGTGGTCGGCTTGCCGTCTTGGCAGCAGTCCAAACTGCTGCCACTGCAGGGGCCGACGGCCGGCGGCCTTGAGCAGTTCGGGGACCCATCCGGCTGCCGACAGCTCGGCCTGCAGGCGCAGGTTCTGGTACAGCATCTGTTGCCGCAGCCGGTCCGGGTCGAGGACCTCGACATAGTTATCCACGACAAGACTGAGCAACTGGTCCAGACGCCGCCAGACAATCTCCTTTTCACTGTCACTGTAGCGGTTCCAGTCCACCACCTCGTGGAGAAAGCGCTTGCAACCCCGGCAGACGGTATCGCCGAAGGTCGTCGAACAGACGCCTATGCAGGGGGTGCCGATGCGCTTCAGGGCCATGGTAACCGGGGTCTCAGGGAGTTTTCGGGTTCGGCGGAATTGTCGGCCATTGAGTCGCAGGGGTAAATGGGCGATAGTAGGCCCCTGACTGCGGAGCCCGCAGCGTATAAGAATAAAGGCGGAGAAAACAACATGTTAGGCCGTTTCCTCGGTTTCCTTATGGTGACAGCCCTGCTGGCGGGTTGCGCCGGCATCAAGATCGGTGTGCCGACCACGCCGGGAGCCTTTATCTCCTCTGCCAAGGGCAAGGTGTTCGAGCCGATTGATGCGCTCGATCCTCGTAATGCCATGGTGTACGTGTATCGGCCAGTGAATCAGTGGGGCTATGAAGAAGTTCAGGCGCCGGTGTTCTTCATCGATAGCACCCAGATATTTGGTCTCAAGAGTGGTGCTTATTCGTGGCTTGAGGTACATGGCGGTCGCTATGAATTCTATGCACGCCGTCCGCTCAGCATGCTTTTTCTGAAAACCATTTTTGAAATGCCGCTGGAGGTTGAGGGCGGAAAGGTCTACTACCTCCGCTACTCCGAAGACCAGCCACTGAACCTTGCCGAGCTGGTTGCAGATCCGGAAAACTATGTTCAGTCCGGCCCGCTTCAGCAGGTTCCGGAAGCGGTGGCCATGCGCGAGCTGAAAAATCTGCGTCTGGATGAGGTGGGCCTGTATTACGGTGGCGAAACGTACGAAGAGCCGCGCTGGGCTCCGTTCTTTACCTTCCCGGAAAAGCGTCCGGACGATCGGCGGCCAGTGGCGCGACGCTGATCGCTGCGCTTTCGACGACAATAAAAAGGGGCCTTTAAAAAAGCCCCTTTTTCGTGGTGCGGGGATTCAAAGGTGCTTTAGCTCTCGGTGTAACGCTTTTTCGTCAGCAGCAACTTTTTCCACTGTTCCACGTACTCGGGCAATGCCGGCGACTGCAAGTTCATGCCGGTCATTTCCTGCACCGCCTGCGGACTGATCGGCTTACCGCCGTACTGATGCACGATGCGCAGCAGGGCATGGGTGTGCAGCTTGCCCTGGGACATGAAGCGCTGATCGAAGTACAGATATTTTTCGTCCCAACCCAGCACCCGGGTTTCCAGCGAGAAATGCTGATAGGGGCGCAGCTCCCGGACATAGGCGATTTCAGTATTGGCAACGACAGCGTTGCAACGCGCCTGCAACAATTTATCCAGCAGCCCGGTGGACACCGCATGCTCAAGACGGGCGCGATCCATGAACTTGAGATACTTGGCGTTGTTCAGGTGCATGTTCAAATCAATATCGAACAGGCCGACCCGGAACTCCATCGAGACCGTATCAAACAGGTTGTGTGTTGGTGGCCTTTTGCGCCTTAGCGCAGCGCTGATCATTTCGAGCATTGCTTCCCCCCTGGGTTTCGGAGCAATGACGTTGAAGTGACCGAGTATAAGAAGGTCGCCTGATTATATCCATGATCAATTGGTACCGGGTCGCGGAGGAGATGAGGCAGGGGATTGACAGGGACGGGCAGTTGATGAGCATTTCGGTGATGGACGCAGGTCGGCCAACGGTTGTTATACTCCGGGCCCTCATGACTAGCAGGTCAACCAAGGAGTCATCATGGAAATCAATCAGGTCGTAGCGGTAATTACCGGTGGTGCATCCGGTCTCGGTCGGGCCACCGCAGAGGCCATTGTGGCCCGGGGTGGCAAGGTCATGATTCTTGACCGCGATGCCCAGCGAGCAGCGGAAACTGCGGCTGCGCTCGGCGCCAACGCCGATTATGTCGAAACCGACGTCACCCGCGAAGACTCGGTGCAGGCTGCCATTGCCCGCACGCTGGAGAAGTTCGGTAGCATCAATGTTTGCGTCAACTGTGCCGGTGTCGGTTCTGCCATGAAGACGGTAGGTCGGGAAAACGCACCCCATGATCTCGGCGTATTCGAGACGGTGGTGAAGATCAACCTGATTGGTACCTTCAATGTGCTGCGGCTGGCAGCAGCAGCCATGGCTGCCAACGACGGTAACGACGACGGCGAGCGTGGCGTGATCATCAACACGGCCTCTGTGGCGGCCTTCGACGGTCAGGTCGGTCAGGTCGCCTATGCCGCCACCAAGGGTGGCGTGGTAGGGATGACGCTGCCGATCGCCCGCGATCTGGCCGGACTCGGCATTCGCTGCAACACCATTGCGCCGGGCATCTTCAACACCCCGCTGATGAATGCGGCCCCGGACAAGGTCAAACAGCCGCTGATCGACATGACCCAGTTCCCGAAGCGTCTGGGCCATCCGCCGGAGTACGCGGCACTGGTTTGCCACATGATCGAGAACCGCTTCCTGAACGGTGAAACCATTCGAATTGACGGTGCCATCCGGATGCAGCCGAGGTAATTGTAACCCTCTGATTTACATCAGCCTCAGCGAAAATGCCGCATGTGACCAGATAGTCACATGCGGCATTTTGCCATTACATAATAACTTGTCACAATTTCGTTTCGCCCCGCGCTTACGTCTGTCACTGGCTTGTTGCTATGGTCATCTGCGTGGACGCCGTGTTAGCCGGCGTCGTGCCGTTGATCATGGTGTTCAGCGTCAACAGAGAGAGGCTTGTCATGCTGATCAAGTATCTGAACGATCTCGACCGGGCTGTCCAGCGCGCCCGCCAGACTCTTGATATCGAGTCCATCGGCCGTTGCATGGACTGTGTGGCGACTCTGCAAGACTATCTGGCTGGCCAGATGGAGCCGGTCCAGCGCAAGGGCTTTGAAATTATGGCGCACCTGCTGCCGGAGGATTTTGACCTCTGGACGGCGAAATGGATGTCGGCCCGCCGTACCCGCATGCCCATGTCACGGGCGGCCGGCGCGCTGTAACGCCAGCGCTGCTCGCTTTTCCTCCGGAAACAGGTCCTGCTGGCGCGCCGGCAGGGCATCCCGCAACCGCAGTCCGATTCCGAGTAGCCTGATTGCTCCCTGACGGCGTTGCCACTGGGAGCGAATCAGGTTCTCGAACACCTCATGATCCGCTTGCCCGCCTGGTGTTTCGCAGGTGGCGCTGGTGAAGTCGTCGTAGCGCACCTTGATATATAGCCCGTGGGCAAGATAGTGGGTGTCGAGCCGGGCGAAGCGCCGTGTCAGATCCTCCTCCAGTGCTGGCAGCGCCGCGAGCCAGCGCGGCAAGGTGGTGAGGTTCTCGTCGAAGGTGCGCTCCACGCTGACCGATTTACGCCTGCGGCTGTTCTGCACCGGGCGCTCGTCTTCGCCGCGACACAACTGCCAGAGTCGTTCGCCAAAACTGCCAAAATGCTGTCCCAGTTCGAGTCGTGATAGTTGCTGCAGGTCGGCGCAGGTGCGCAGGCCGAGTTGATGCATGCGCTCCGCCGTGACCCGACCCACGCCGAAGATTTTCTCGACAGGCAATGCGGCGACAAAGGCTGACACCTGTTCCGGCCTCACGACAAACAGGCCGTCCGGCTTGCGCCAGTCGCTGGCAATCTTGGCGATAAATTTGTTTGGTGCCACCCCCGCAGAGACCGTAATACGGACTTCTTCCCGAACTTGCTGGCGAATCGCTGCGGCAATCCGGGTGGCACTGTTGTCAAACTGATCGCACTCGGTCACATCCAGAAAGGCCTCATCGAGCGACAACGGCTCAATACGATCGGTGAAGCGCTTGAAGATCGCGAGGATCTGTTCGGAGACCTTGCGGTATTTGTCGAAATCCGGTTTCAGGATGACCAGATCAGGACATTGGCGCAGCGCCTGAGAGGAGGGCATGGCGGAGTGGATGCCATCACGTCGTGCCTCATAGTTACAGGTGGCGATTACCCCGCGCCGTCCCGGATCTCCGCCCACGGCCACAGGCCGGCCGCGCAGGGCCGGGTTGTCGCGCACTTCGACGGCGGCGTAAAAGCAGTCGCAGTCGATATGAATGATCTTTCGTGGTGGTGTCGCGGACATGGTTTGGCTAGCCTTGGATGCTGCAAGCATAACAGGGAGTAGTGGATGAATCTGATGCCGCGCCGATCAGCGGTGCTGATCGTGGGTGCCGGTCCTACCGGGCTGACGCTGGCGATCCGGTTGCGACAACTGGGTGTGGACTGTCTGGTGATCGATCGTCTCGACAAGCCCATGCCCTGGTCTCGGGCGTTGGGTTTGCACGCCCGTACTCTGGAAATTTTCCACGCTCTGGATGTCCTGAACGCCGTGCGTCGCCGCAGTACTGTCCAGACCGGCGTGACCATCCACAATAATCAGGGGCCTTTGCTGTCGCTCGATCTGACCACGTTGGATGCGCCTTTCCCTTGGGTGCTGTCGTGCCCCCAGAGCGACGTTGAAGCGGCCCTGACAGAGCGGCTTGAGGCGCTTGGTGGCCGGGTATGGCGGGGGGTGGAGCTGCAGTCGTTTATCCAGCATGGCGACGGGGTGGAGGCCAGGCTGCGTACCGAAGACATGGATCACGACATCCACTGTGAGCTGATGGTCGGGTGCGATGGCGCGCGTTCGCTAGTTCGGGAGCAGTCGGGCATCAGCTTCGACGGCGTCACCGAAAGCGACCATTTTCTGATTGCCGATCTCGATATTGGTTGGTCACTGAGCGCTGACAGCTCGCACGGATTTTTGCTTGCGGAGGGCAGTCTGATTGCACTGCCGATGCCGGACTGCTGGCGGCTGGTGATCAATCAGGCGGCCTCCGATGATACCGAAGGCGAGGTCACGCTGGCGCCATTTCGTGATCGTCTTGCTGCAGCACTTGGCGAATGCCCGCCACTGGGTGAGCCGCGCTGGCTGACCCGGTTTTCCATTCATCGCCGTCTCGCCAGTCGTTACCGCTTGAATCGGGTCTTTCTCGCCGGTGATGCTTGTCACGTCCAGAGTCCACTTGGCGCTCAGGGCATGAACACGGGTATCGCCGATGCCTTCAATCTGGCCTGGAAGCTGGCCCTGTTCATCGAGGGCATGGGGGGCGGCCGGCTGCTCGACAGCTATGAGCGCGAGCGCCGCCCCGTGGCCCGCGCGATGCTGTATTCAGTAGATGTGTTGTCGCGTTCCTCGTTTGCCCGTAATCGGCTGTTACGCGCTGGCCGCGACTGGGTGTTGCGGACCATGAATCGCCATCCGTCACTGGGGGCTCGACTGCTGCGTCGTGCCAGTCAGCTGGATGTGGCCTACCGTGACTCGGTGCTGGTCGGCGAAGGCAGTGGAATCTGGCCCACCGACAAGGTCGGGCCGCTGCCCGGGGAGCGGATGCCCGACGCTACCCTGACAACACCACGGGGCCAGCAGCAGGTCCATCTGGTGGATCTGCTGCGTGACCCTCGCCACCACCTGCTGATTCAGCTTGATGACGAACCATCACCGCAGCAGCTGGTAACCCTGTATGCGTTGGCTGATCGTGTGCCGGGCGAGTTTGGTGGCTGGTTGCGGACGGTGGTGGTGTCAGGGCCGGACAACCCTGCCAGCCTGGCGGAGCTGAGTGAATTTGATCTGTCCGTGCTGGCGGATCGGAACGGCGAGTTCCGTGGTCGTTTTGGTGGCGGTGGGGCGCTGTGGCTGATGCGGCCGGATGGCCATCTTGGCTATCGCGCGGGCTTTGCCGATGCCGATCAACTGCTGCTGTGGCTGCGCAATCTCAGGAGGCGGTAGCCGAACAACAGTAGCAGCGCCGCGATAGGCACACCGCTGCCGGAACTCGATGCAGGTGATAGCGACAGGATAATGTTGCGACTGGTATCTCCCGGGTTAAGGTCGCCATTGCTGTTCTGTAGCGTTGCCGCGACGGTGTAGCGACCGTTGCCGCGAATGGTGAACGCAATCAGCCTGCTCTCGGCCGGGGCCAGCGTACCGAGATCACAGCGCAAACCGGCGGGGTCCGGATCGCAGTCGCCAAAATCGCTGACTTCCAGATCTGCGGGCAGGTCGATGAGGACGATCGCATCTTGCACCGGGTTGATCAGCGAATTGTTGAGGGCGGCGATTTGCAGAGAGGCGAGGCCATCGCGATTGGCCAGCACGATGAAAGAGCCCAGCCCCGGGTCCGGCAATTCGGTCACGGTGACAATCTGCCTGAGGGTGTTGTTGATGATGCGGTAGTCGTCTTCGGCGCTGTGGACGGTGGCGGTCAGGGTCAGGGCCGCTTCGCTGGCGCCATGCCAGCTGAGACTGAATTCCTGAAGGCGTTCTATGCCCGGCTCGGCTCCACCCAGACTGCAGCGCCATCCGCCGGTGATGGCCGCGCAGTTATCGCCTGCGGTCGGTGTCAGGGTCGCGCCATCGGTGGCGAGCAGATCCAGCTCGAGTGCCGAACTGCTGTTTATCTGGCTCAGATTGATGGCACCTGCCGACAGCGTGGCCAGTCCGCTCGGGCTGATTTCCTCCGGTGCCGCGATTTTGGCGACGAGGTCTGTGAGCGGGTCGCCGGCGGCAGCGGTGGAGCTTTCAATCCAGCGAGCATAGTTGGCCACCCGGGTGTAGACCCCGGGGCGTGTGTTGCTGCTGCAGGTCGCGGAGCCGAAGCTGGTGGCGCCGATCAGCCAGTCGCCACGAATGATGCCGGAGGACAGGGCGGTCTGGTCGGGCAGTAGCAGAGGGCCGCCACTGTCACCGAAGCAGGCATCCTGACCGAAAGGCCGGTCCGGACCCGGGTTGGGTTCCCAGGCGCAGACCATGTTCATGGTCACCTGACCACTGCCCCAGGCGTTGCGGCAGCTGTTATTGGTGATGGGCAGGTAATCCAGTGTGGCCTGTTGCAGCAGCCGGGGCTGGCTACCATCGCTGGCGTTGGCCGGATCAAAAAACTCGTCGTCATAGATGCCCCAACCGATCACACTGACCACATCATCGCGCAGCGAGGAGGTGTCAAGCTGACTCATGATGGCGCCATTGGCCAGACTGACGGTAGTGAAAGGCACCTTTTCGGTGAGCTGGATCAGGGCAATGTCGCTGTCTTCGTTGAAGCGCGGCGTGTAATCCGGGTGGATCAGCAGTAACCCGGCATCGTGATTGGGCGCGGTGGCGGGCTGGGGAAACGGGGCGGACAGATCACCGAGATCCGGGCTGTCGAGGCGCAAGATGACGCGCTCAGGAACAAGAAGCAGGGCGCCGTTCGCGTCGCTGAGGCAGTGTGCTGCCGTCAGTACCCAGCCCGGCGCAATCAGGCTACCACCACAGAAGGGGTAGAAGTCGTAGGTGCCATTGAGCGGGTCGTACTGATGAAGGCCTGCCATCCACGGGATGGATTGGGGTACCGGATCGCCGCCCACCACCCGCGTCGACAGCGTGTCGGCGAGACCGGTAGTGGCGAATAGCAGACTCGCTAGTAGCCAGGCAGCTCGGCGTTTGATCATGACGTCTGACATCTCTGGGACGTTACCCGCTTTACCGTGATGAACGGGTTACAGCGAGGGTGCGTGCACTATCCAGTGTCCGCTTTGCTCCGAAGCGCGGTGCAGGTGTTGTTCCAGATGCTGAAGTACCGCCTCAAGGCTGTGTTCACTGCTGCTGACCGCAATCAGTGCGGCACGGAAATCACTGCCTTGCTGACGCAGGTCGCCGAGCAGGTTTTCGGCAGCGGTGACGGTGGTGCAGGGCAGCATCAGCGCCAGTGTCTGCGCGCCGTAACGCGCGGCCACATCACTGCGCCGCAATCGCTGCGACAGCTTTTCCGACAGGGTGGGCAGGTTCTGGTCAGGGCCATGCTTGAGCAGCACCAGCGTCAGGTTCGCCGCCATCCTGTCATGTAACGGCAACAACCAGCCGGCAGTAGAAATCAGCGCCTGATGGCTGATCAGGCCGGTCTGCGGATCGCGCCAGGTTGCCTCACGGGCGAGCCGTTCGTGGGCCTGATTGCGGTACAGCAGGATGCCGGCATAGATGGCACAGGCCAGCATGATGGTGCCGGCAAACCACATCGCCGGCAGGTTGGCATCAACATGACGGCCGCCAAAGCTGATCAGGGCAGCGATGGTCAGGGCACTCAGTGCCAGCAGCAGATTGAAGCGCTTTGGCCCATGCAATAACCCGCCGCTGAGAATCAGCACCAGGAACATCAGCAGCGTGGGGGGCATGGGCGAGGGGTCCAGTGTCACCGCGATGGCGATTGCCGCAAGGTCAACGGCAATCCCGCCGACTTCGGCGAGCATGCCGCCGCGCCATACCAGCAGTCCCTGCAGACCGAGGTAGGCCCCTAGCAACACCAGTGCGACGACGGCAGCGCCAGTCGAGCCCGCCGGATAGAGATACATAAAGGTGATGACGGCAAACACCAGTCGCGCGGTGCTGCGCACAAGCGTCAGGGCATTATCAGTGGCAAGGCGGTCGGAAAATCGCATGGTGTGGCTACTCCGTGTCGAACCACAGTTTAACGCGATGCCCGCCAGAGGTAACGCACCAATATGAGGAAAAGTGCTGCGGTTGTTACCGATTCTTTCCGAAGCGCTGCCCGGCAGGGGGCTGAGTGCGGGTTGCGCAGTCAGTCGGCCGCGAGCAGGCGCTGTTTGAGTCGGTCGGAGTAAGGCTGGGGGCCGAACCAGATCTGCAGGTAGGCCCGTGCAAACTCATGCCCCTGCTGGACTGCCAGCGACTCATTATTCAGCAGCAGTTCCAGAGTGCCATCTTCGAGGTAACGAAGCTGGTATCGGTCGCCACTGCCGATGTCGCGATAGTGACTGTTGAACTCTTCCAGCCGGGACTTCAGTGCCGCGAACTGGTCGGCACCGACGTTGCGCTCGATCATTGCTAATGATGCCCGGCTGAAGGCGTAGCCGGGGACATTGCGCCGATAGGCGAACTCAAGCAGCAGCGGAGGCTGCAGGGAATCCGCGCCGCGAACGCAGGCATCTCGCCACAGAGTGGCCTCACCGACCTCGATCACGCGCAGGGCCTGAACCGGCGCTGACCGGCAGGCGCTCAGGGTGATCTCGCTGTTAACCACTGAAGGATGAGGCAGCGGTGCGGCAGTAACTGCCCCACAGCTGATCAGCACGCATGCAATAACGTATCGCAGAAACCTCATAGCCGGTTCCTGGTCCAGCGAACCAGGCCTCCAATCAGGGGAATATGAATGAACAGGCCCTCGGCGCTGTCCCAATAATCCTGATGCAGCACAACCCGGCCCTCGCTGTTGAAGCGCAGGTGCGTCATGCCGATGGTGTCTGCTCGCATGTTCCGGCCCAGAACTCTGGTATGGGTGCGCATGTCCCAGATCAGCCAGACATCGTCCCCGTCGCGAAGGATGCGCGTTATATCGACCTCAATGCTTTCCACCCGATCGGCGGTTGCCTCCATATAGGTAGTCAGCGACGGAAGGTTGCGAAACACGTGGAGGGTGTCACTGAAGTAGAAGTCATCGGCATAGACGCCCGCAATCCGTTCCTCCAGTGCTGGCGCTTTGAGGTTCTGATACAGGTCGGTGAAGCGTTCAATCGCCGCATCATCCGTCGCGGCAGCACGTTCCGTCTGAGCCAGCGCAAGTCGGTAATCTTCGGGATAGCCGGGGCGATGACCGGCGCAGCCGACCAACAGCAGCAGAGCGATGACAGGCAGCAAACTCTTCATGTCGGTAGCGAGCTCCGTTAAGGTGATAGTGCGACTATGGACCGGGGGTTATCAAACCCGCGTGAAATTCCCCCATCACAGCTGTTTCACGACGTGAAGGCTAGCGTGCTCGGATGACAATTCCTTCGGCGACAGTTACAAACATTGGCAATTTCGTGCTGTTCCAGCTGCTCTGGTTCGGAGCCGTGCTGGGCGCGGCTCATGGACTGGTATGGCCTGCGCCTCTGGCACTGGTTGCTCTGTTGGGCTGGAGCTGTTTTCGTGGCGCCAGTGTTCGCGCCGACCTGCGGCTGGTGGGGTTGGGTCTGGCGACCGGGGTGGCGTTCGAGTTGCTGTTACTGGCCAGCGGCCTCATTCGCTACCGGTTGCAGTGGTGGGATGCCTTGCCGCCGCTCTGGATCCTGTGCCTGTGGGCCGGTTTTGCTCAAACGTTTCTGTACTCCATGGCGTGGCTTCGCAGCCGGCTCTGGCTGGCAGGGCTTTTTGGTGGGGTTGGCAGCGTCATGTCGTTGTACGCCGGGTTGCGTTTTGGTGCGGCGGAGCCATTGCAGGGGTTACTGCCGCTGCTGCTCAGTTACGGTGTTGGCTGGGCGTTGCTGGTGCCGTGGCTGGCCTGGTTGGCGGCGGAGCGACGCGATAGCGTCCCGCAGGTGCCGGCATGAACATACTACTACTCGCCGCTGCTGGCCTGGTTGTCGTTTGCCTGTTCGGCTGGTGGCGTCAGACACGGACCCACAATGCGGGTCATGTCGATGTGATCTGGACCTTCGGGGTGAGTGGCTGCGCGTTGCTGTACCTGCTCGCCGGTGACGGTGCTCTGCTGCCAAGGGTGGCGGCCGCGCTCCTCGTCACGGTGTGGTCGGTGAGACTGGGCTCGCATATCTGGCGCCGGGTTCATGGTGTCGAGGAGGAGGGCCGCTATCGGGCCATCCGCGAGCACTACGGCGATCGCGTTAACCTGTTTCATTTTTTCTTTTTCCTGTCGCAGGGCTTACTGGCCTGGCTGTTTGCCCTGCCGCACTGGGTGATTGCCTCCCATCCGGTAACCGGGCTGTCCTGGCCGCTAACGCTTGGTGTGGCAGTTGGTGTTGCGGCGTTGCTCGGTGAGGCGTTGGCGGATCGTCAGCTTGACCGATTTCGCCGCAATCCCGCCAACCGTGGCAAGACCTGCCGTGACGGTCTGTGGCGCTACTCCCGCCACCCCAACTATTTTTTTGAATGGCTGCACTGGTTCAGCTATCCCTTGATCGCGCTGGGTGCTCCCCATGCTGTCTGGTTGTGGTTGGCGCCTGTGCTGATGTTCTTCTTCCTCTGGTTTGTTACCGGTATCCCATACACCGAGAATCAGGCACTGAAGAGTCGCGGAGACGACTATCGCCGCTACCAAAAGACTACCAGCCCGTTTATTCCATGGAGACCAAAATCATGATGATTGCGCTCGCCGAACGCCGGATTGCTCCGGATAGTCTGATTCGTTTCGGCATTCGCCGGCTGCTCAAGCAGCGACTCACCACTGAGTACGGCACTGCATCCGCCATCGAGCTGGAAGCACGCAAACTCGCGCTGATGCAGGACTATGCCGATGGCCCGGTAGCGGTGGCGCAGAAGGAAGCCAACGACCAACACTACGAAGTGCCATCCCGCTTTTACCAGCTCGCGCTGGGGCCGCACCTGAAGTACAGCAGTGCATTGTGGGGTGACGGTGTGCGGACGCTGGAAGAAGCAGAGGCTGCCATGCTGGCGCTGACCTGCGAGCGGGCAGATCTCAAAGATGGCCAGAAGGTGCTGGAGCTGGGCTGTGGCTGGGGCTCCCTGTCACTGTGGATGGCGGAGCACTATCCGCACAGTTCGTTTGTGTCGGTATCCAACTCGGCATCGCAGCGAGCCTGGATTGAGCAACAGGCCCTGACCCGTGGCATCAAGAATCTCACCGTGATCACAGCTGATGTCACCGGGTTTCAGCCGGAAGCGAAGTTTGACCGGGTTGTGTCAGTGGAAATGTTCGAACACATGCGCAATCACCGCGAACTGATGCGTCGCATCCATGCCTGGCTGGTGCCGGGCGGGAAACTGTTCGTGCATATTTTTTGCCATCGGGAACTGTTCTATCCGTTCGAGACCGAGGGCGAGAGTAACTGGATGGGCCGCTACTTTTTTACCGGCGGGGTGATGCCATCCTTTGATCTGCTGGACCGCAGTCAGGACTGGTATCGGCTCGAACAGGCGTGGCAAGTCAACGGTAAGCACTATGCGCGAACGCTGGAGGCCTGGCTCGACAATACCGATGCCCGTTCAGACCAGATCATGCAGGTGCTGACAGCGACCTATGGCGAGGCAGAAGCGAAATTATGGCTGCAGCGCTGGCGCATGTTTTTCATGGCCTGCTCTGAACTGTTCGGCTATGGTGATGGCACCGAATGGTTCGTTGGTCACTACCTGTTTTTGGCTGAATAACGCAGGAATTTTCCATGGTGCGTCGCGCCGGACTTCAGTACCGCCTGACCCGGGCTTACCTGTTGCAGGTGGTGCTGATCAGCTTTGCCACCCTGTTCGGTGTCTGGGTCACGGCGCAAATCATTGAGCGGGTGCTGGTGCGGCAGGCGCTTGCTATGGAAGCGGAGCATTTCTGGGATGCCCGTGCCGGGCGACCCGACTTGCAGCGACCGAACACACGTCACCTGCTCGGTCTGCTGGATGGCCCGGGCGGTGATGTCATTCCTGAGACCCTCCGCAGTGTGGCGCCTGGCGAGTATGTCAGGGTTGATCTCAACGACCAGCGCCCGATTGTCTATGCGGAGCGTCGAGGCGCCGAGACCCTGTACCTGATTTTCGACGAGCGACGAGTGTCAGCCCTGGCGTTCATTTTCGGCATCCTTCCACTCAGTGCTGTGCTGCTGGTGATTTACATTGCCTCCTTTTTGACCTGGCGTAAGTCCCGCAAGTTGGTTTCGCCTTTGGTTCAGCTCGCCGAGCTGTTGCGTCGCACACCGGTCAATGATCCGCGTGGCGCGCGCCCCGACCTGTCGATGGTGGAGGCAGAGGCAGACAGCGAGGTGGCAGTGCTGGTGGTTGCCCTTGAGGCCTATGCCAGCCGGCTGGTTGGCTTCGTTGAGCGAGAGCGACAGTTTACCCGCGACGCGAGCCATGAACTGCGGACACCGCTGGCGGTGATACGAGCTAATCTGGAGCTGCTGGCTGGCAAGCACAACCCCGCCGCCCTGAGGCGCATCGAAGACACCGTCGGCGACATGGAGGCGCTGATAGAAACCCTGTTGCTGCTGGCGCGCAGTGAAAGTCGGGAACTGCCGGATGACGAGCTGATCGTCAATGATCTGGTCTATAACCTGGTCGAGCGCCTTGAGCCGCTGGCGCAGCGCAAGCAGGTCGGTGTGCGGGTGCAGCAGAGCGTATTGCTCGAACTCAGGGCCCCGGAAACGGTGCTCACCATGGTGCTGACCAATCTGATTCGTAACGCTATCAACTACACCGGATCGGGGCACGTCACCGTCAGCATTGACGCAGGCTCTCTGGTGGTCGAGGACACCGGGCCGGGCATGGATGCGGCGCAGCTGCAGCGGGTGATGCAACCCTTCGAGCGAGGCAACAACAGCGGTGAGCCAGGCCATGGTCTGGGTCTGGCCATTGTCCAGCGACTATGTGAGCGCTGTCGCTGGAAGCTGGAGGTGGCCAGCGCACCCGGGCAGGGTACCAGCGTGCGCATCACATTTCCGTTTTGGCAGCGGCACTGATAACGGCACAATGAAAGAGAGCCCCGAAGGGCCCTCTTAACGTTATTTGAGCAGATTCGCTCAGGCAGCCTTGTCAGGAACCCTTACCGCAAAGCCCACCCCCGGCAAGGTTTCGAGGAGCGGCAGACCAAACGGCTTGTCGATGACCTTGCGCAGATTGTAAAGGTGACTTCTAAGCGCATCGGAATCCGGCACCAGATCGCCCCACAACTCCTGTTCGAGCTGGTCGCGACTCACCACCTTCGGTGATTCACGCATCAGAATGCGCAGAATGCGGAACGCAGTCGGTGACAGCTTGAGCACCTTGCCTTCGCGGCGCACTTCCTGCCGCGACGGGTCGAGCTCCAGATCCGATACCTGAAGCACATGCGGCGCTACCTCGCCACGGTTGCGACGTACCTGCGCCTGCACCCGGGCGAGCAGCTCCGGTAGCGCAAACGGCTTAACCAGATAGTCGTCGCCACCACGGGCAAAACCCTCGAGCTTGTCGTCCAGATGGTCTCGCGCGGTAAGAAAGATGACCGGGGTAGTCAGGGTCAGGTCTTTGCGCAGGTATTGGCAAAGTGAATAGCCGTCCTCGCCAGGCAGCATGATATCGAGCAGGATAAGGTCATAATGCTGCTCACGAAGCAACTCCCGAGCCAGACGGGCATCGCCGGCGTAATCAACACTGGCGCCCTGCTGTTCGAGAAACTCCACCACACTCTGGGCCAGTTGGCGGTGGTCTTCCACCAGTAGCAGCGACAGGTTTTGCAGGGTCTGGGCCATTTCATTCATCTCCATTCAGGTGGTCAAAGGATGACCAGACGTGAGTGAAGGATGCATCAATGATCGGGGTGCAACAACGCAGGGAAAAGCAATCTCATTGATAGCTTGTGGATATCAGTATCAGCGATTGGTCAGCGTTTTGTCCGGTTTGTTGGCGTACATAGCCCGGTCTGCGCGGCACAGGGTGTCCTGCAGGGCCTCGCCGGGTTGCCAGCTGGCCTTGCCCGTGGAGGCGCAGATGCCAGCGGCGGTCATCGCCTCCGCCAGCCGCTTTTCGAAGCCGCGAGCATTAAGGGCATCGGTGTTGACCAGCAATACCGAGAATTCATCGCCGCCAATGCGGGCAACCACATCCGGCTGCCTGACTGTCTCCGCCAGCAGCTGGCCAGCTTGACGAATCAACCCGTCGCCGGCGCAGTGGCCATGCTGGTCGTTGGTTTGTTTGAGGTCATCAAGATCGATTACTACCAACGTGCAAGTGTGTCCATAGCGCTGACAGCGGGCTTCCTCGCGGGCGAGTTGCCGGTTCCAGCCGCGTCGATTGAGCAGACCGGTGAGCGGATCGGTGTCTGCATCGACCCGTGCCTGCTCCAGCTCCGCAAGCAGGGCCTGGGTGCGGTGCAATTGATGGAGCAGTGCGCTGAATAACCCGGCTTTGGCCTCCAGTAGTGCCAGATCTGCCGCATCGCTGGCAGCGCCGGGCCGCCACATTCCGAGGTATCCCTCCGGCGTGTCGGGGGTGCCCAGCGGCAGGGTCAGCAGCGTGCCTCCCTCAACCGCGTGGAAATGGTTGGCGGTTCGCGACAGGGTGCTGCCATCCCGAAGTGGTCCGTCGCCGCTGCACAGCAGGATGCGCAGCTCTTCGTTGCTGGCCGGTTCCGCCAGCAACCACTGTACTGGCGCGCGCAGCTGGCTCAGTGAAGACAGGGAGGCTTTGGCGATGCCGGCAAAATCCGACCAGTGAGGCAGCGATAACAGGGATGGCATAGCAGCCATGAACACTCCAGTTCCATTAAAAATGTTCCCTGAAAATCACTGCCCGGGGGTTGTCAGGGTGAATGGCGGCGGATTCTGCCGGTTTTACTGCTGGCAAAATGAAGCCTGTTTCACACTTCTTTAACAATCAGTACATTGTCTTAGGTAATGGGGGGTTGAAATCATATATCTGTCCTGTTTGATCAGTACCTGCTATAGTCCGCGCCTTCAACTGACGTGGCCGACGCAGATGTCTGCAAGCGCCACATAAAAAGGTGCTTGATGACTGCTGAACAGACCACGCCGGGCTTTGTTGCCCTCGGCCTCGCCTCGCCTGTGCTTGCCGCACTGGAATCCCTCAATTACAGCCAGCCTTCGCCGATTCAGGCGCAGATGATTCCGCTCATGCTGGCGGGCCGTGATGTGATCGGACAGGCGCAGACCGGTACCGGTAAAACGGCGGCCTTTGCATTGCCGCTGATTTCCCGTTTCGCCGCCAGCGGTGAGCGTCATGCTCAGGTGCTGGTGCTGGCGCCGACCCGCGAATTGGCCCTTCAGGTCACTGAATCGTTCTCCCGATACGCTGCCAATTATCCCTCCATGCAGGTGGTGAGCCTGTGTGGTGGCATGGATTATCGTCCGCAAACTCGTGCCCTGCGCGATGGCGCACAGTTTGTCATCGGTACGCCGGGGCGGGTGATTGATCACCTGACCCGTGGCACGCTGAAGCTTGATCAGCTTGATTGCCTGGTGCTGGATGAAGCCGACGAAATGTTGCGAATGGGCTTTATCGAAGATGTGGAAGCCGTACTCGCGGCCATGCCGTCGAGCTGTCAGGTGGCGCTGTTCTCCGCCACCATGCCGGTTCCTATTCGCAAGTTGGCGCAAAAGTACCTGAAAAATCCGGAAGAAGTTACTATCAAGTCGAAAACAGAGACCGTGGCGGCTATTCGCCAGCGCTACCTGTTTGTGAACTTCCGCGACAAGATGGATGCTCTGGTACGAGTGCTGGAGTGTGAAGATTACGATGGTGTGATCGTTTTCGCGCGCACCAAGGAAAGCACTGTGGAGATCGCCGATGCCCTGCAGCGGCAGAACTATCGTGCGGTGGCGCTCAACGGCGATATGCCTCAGAACCTGCGCGAGCAGACTGTCGATCAACTCAAGAACAAGCGAATCGATATTCTGGTGGCCACGGACGTGGTGGCGCGAGGGCTGGATGTGCCCCGCATCTCGCACGTTATCAACTATGATATTTCGTTCGATGCTGAAACCTACGTGCACCGGATCGGCCGTACCGGTCGTGCCGGACGCGAGGGCGATGCCATCTTGTTTGTGACGGCGAAGGACAAGCGACTGCTTCAGACCATCGAGCGGGTAACTCGTCAGAAGGTAGAAGAGATGCCGCTGCCGACGGCAGCTGACATCAATGCGGCCCGAGAGCGTCGACTGCGCGAGCAGCTTCAGCAGGTGTTGGCAAAAGGTGAGTTGGAGCCGTTCCGCAGCCTGCTGGATCGCTGGAAGGACGAACTTCAGGTATCGCCACTGGAGCTGGCTGCGGCCATGGCTGTGGTAGCACAGGGTGATCGCGAGTTTCATATCGAGGACCGCCCGGCCACAGCGCGTGCGCCCCGTGAGCGTGATGACCGTGGTGGCCGCGACTCGGCTGCCCCGCGTGTGCGTGTGGAGTACAAGGAGCGTGCCCCCCGACGTCAGGATGGCGAGCGCGCCGAGCGCCGCCCCACCAAGGCACCCACGGCACCTGAGCCGGGGATGGCCCGTTATCGCATTGCTGTCGGCCGCAAGCACGGTGTGAAGCCGGCCAACATCGTTGGCGCCATTGCCAACGAGGCCAACATTAACAGCCAGAATATTGGCCGCATTGATATCTTCCCGGAGTTTTCCACGGTGGATCTGCCGCAGAGCATGCCCTCGGCATCCCTGCAGCATCTGCGTAATGTCTGGGTATCGGGGCAGAAGCTGTCGATCTCGCCCTGGAGTGACAAGCCGCCGGCGGCTAGCAAGCCGCGCCGGGTCAAGGTAGAGCAGTAAAGCAGAACGGGGCCCGAGGGCCCCGTTTCTTTTTAGCCGATCAGCTCGCGGGCAGCATCGGACTGGTAGAACGGCTCCAGCTGACTGCGTACCAGCTTCTCCAGAATGCCCTTCTTCTTCAGCACAGTAATCACGTGCGGGGCGTAATGCATGCCCTCGGCGACGATCATTTCCCGGCTGACTCCCATCTCGTCAAGCAGCTCGTTCAGCGTACTTTTGCCGTATTTGGCGAAGAAGAAGTCGATGCCTGCGTCAATCATCTCACGGTAGTAATCGGTTTTGCGCAGATCCCGCCAGTACTCGAAGCCAATCACAAAGAAATCCTCGATATCGGTCTCGCTGACGTAGCTGCGGAAGACGCCAATCTTGTTCAGCTTGATCTCATTCCACACATCGGTGGCAATGCGAGTGATTTTCTCGTCTGTCAGGTTGCGGACCAGAAACTTCTCGCTCTGCTTCAGCGAGGCGTTGATGTTCTGACCGATATACTTCTTGATGCCTGCCTCGGCGTTCGGTGAGGCCATGTCCATGACGCTCTTGCCGAGCTTCATCATCGACTGGGCGCCGGGGATTTTTTTGGTCAGCGGGTTCTGGGTGATGTAGTCGGTGATGCCGTGGTACAGCACCTCGGAGATCATTTCTCCATAGATGGGATTGCCGACTGCTTCGCGGATCATGCGTTCACGCAGCTGCTTCATCTCCACGATTTTCTTCATCAGCTCGCGGAATTGCTCATCGGTGAGCAGGTCAAATAACTGGTTAGTATCGTGACTTTCCAGTTGATAGATCTGCCGGGCAACTTCGCCGACCAGTTCTGGTATGGCCGGAGGGATTTCATGGTGGATGGCATAGCGATGGGCGGTTTGCTTGATCATCGTCGCGGTGACCACATCAGCCAGTTTCAGCTTGCTGGTCAGATCAAGCACTTCATCTACCAGATGCTGAACCCGCTGTTCCAGGTTCTTGCCGGTAAGCTGCGTGATTACAAATGCCACCTGCGCATCAAGCAGCGCCTGGGCCTTCTCGGAAAGCTGTGTCATGGGCATCCCCTCCTGTTGGGAGAGGGGAGTGTAGGAAGGCGAGCTGTGTGATGCCAGTGTCCGATGACGACAATCCGTCGGCGCCGTGGTCAACCTTTGCCGGTGGCCATGATGGCTGCGCCCAGCGTCACCTGTTGCTCCCGCGCTTGCCCCTCGCGCTGGCGATCACAGGCACTGAGCAGCACTGAATCGCAGACAAGGTGATCGGGGATGCGGTGGCAGATCTTTTCATGCAGTGCCGGCAGCCCGCTCCAGTGCACCCCGGGGTGCATATGGTGGGCGGTGTGGTAGCCGAGGTTCCATGAAATCAGATTGTACAGCTTGCTGGTGGTATTGCGGGAGGCGGTGTGGTCATGGCTCATGTCCAGACCCTGATGTTGCTGATAGGTGTTGTCCAGCAGTCCCAGCAGCATGATGGGCATTGGCAGGACAAAGATGATCAGCGCCTGTTTGGGGGCCAGCCAGATCAGGCAGGCCAGCACGGCAAGGGAGACGGCAGTCCAGATCAGGAACTGTCGCAGCAGCTTTGGCCGGGAGCGACCGATACGGATAACCTCCGGATAGACCCTGAGGGCATTGTAGAGATCATAGCGAACCCGGTTCATGGTTTTCCCCTGCTCATCCTGCCAGGCGGAGGGGTCCAGTTTCGGATCCAGATAGTGCTGATGGTGGCCGATATTGTGATGCAGGGTCCAGGCAAACGGCGGCACACCGGTTTGAAGGAACAGGATGACCTCATAGACCCGGTTCATCCAGCGCTTGCGGAAGGTCATGGTGTGGTGGTGGTTGTGACTGATCGACCCGGGACAGGCAGAGAACATCAGCAAGCCGGCTGCTACCGCAAGTAACGCCAGAGCGCTTTCGAGGGTGAACACCGCCCAGAGCTGGAACAGAAACACGCCGAGTACGATCAGACTGGGTAAAACATCCGCGCGGTGGCGATAGAGAGACATGATCCCTGTCCTGTATTGTTGTTATTCGTCCCGAATAGATACATTGCCACGCTCAATTGGTGAATCCGCCAAAAGAGTGAGAGCTATGTCACAACTTTGTACGTGTCCATCCTACCATCCGTATAAGTGATGGCAAGTTGCCCTCTCGGGATGAGGGTGCCGAAGTCTGGTCAGCCGACGAACGGCAAAAAAAAGGTGGCCCCGGGGGCCACCTTTTTTGTCGTTACCTGTGGTCATGGGGCGTAGACAAACTCGCCCATCACCGGGAAATGATCAGACAGGTCCCGAGTGTGGAACACCGGTGCGGCACCCGAGCGGAAGATGCGGACATCATTGCGCGACTGGGTTGGCTGACGGTGATCGTTGGCGGACAGCACATAGTCGAGGTACTCGACCAGATCGCCACCGGACCCGTAAGCCTGCGACAGGGTGTTGATGCGCGGATCGAAGGTGGCGTCGTGGCCGGTGCTGACCGGGTCGGTGGCATTGAAGTTGGCCAGCATCTGGGCGTAGTCACCCGGGAACTTCAGCTTGTTGACGTTCATGTCACCAGCGAACAGCAGCGCCTCGGAAGCCGGGATGTTCTGCGCATTCGTCAGGGCACGGATCTGCTGGAACTGCACTTGACGCAGGGCGCGGGCGGCATCGGTATCAAACGAGGCCGCGTGGGTATTGGTGATGTGGTAGGCCTTGCCGCCCTTGATCACTTCCACATAGATCACACCCTTGTCGGCGAAGCAGTCGGTGCCGGTGCAGTCCGGGTAGATGTAATGCGCCACGCGGGTGATCGGGTAGCGACTGATAAACAGTACCCCGCTGTCAAAGACGTTGATGCCGTTGTAAGGAATTTTCGGCACATAGGTCTGGTACGGATACTGTGAAGCGAGGGCGGCCAGCATGCCATTGCGATCAGACGAGAACGCTTCCTGAATGGCGATCACGTCGTAACCGTTCAGGTGGCCGTTCGGAATCTCGCCGAGACGCTCGCTGATCTTGCTCGCCACCAGCGGCAGGGCATAGATGTTGTAGCTCAGCACCTTGAGGGCATTGTTGGCAGCCAGTGGCTCCTGCGGGGAGTCGTTGGTGATGACGTAGTAAAAGTCGTCGTAGCCACCGGTGAACTCGGCTTTGAAGGCAGTTTTCGAGGGCCGGGTCGCGTACTGGTGGGTGCGAGTATGAACGCTGCGATCAGAGTACCAGGGGGTGCTGAAGCCGGGGCCGCTGGCGGCATGGCGAATGTTGCTGCCGGTCCAGGTGCCAACCATGGT
Organism: Alcanivoracaceae bacterium; assembly: GCA_046292765.1. Taxonomy (GTDB): domain Bacteria; phylum Pseudomonadota; class Gammaproteobacteria; order Pseudomonadales; family Alcanivoracaceae; genus PGZG01. Next base: position 109,869 of record JBKBQA010000006.1, read on the forward strand.
TTGACGGGCCACCACGGTGGAGCCATTGCGGGTGATGTAGGTGTCAAAGTTGAAGGTTTGATTACGGGTCACGCCCCAGTAGCGGTTGTAGCGGAGTACGCGCTTTGTTTCCCAGGGGCCGATGCTGGTCGCTTCCTGGGCCCACTGGCTGCCCTGAGTCAGGGTGCGGGTACCATGGTGATGAACCGAAATGGTCACCGGGTCCGGGGTGCTGTTGGTGATGAAGATGTAGGTGTCGGCCATCGCATTGCCGGCAAACATCACCAGCAAGCTGACTAGCAGGGTACGGACTGAACGCATTGGCACACTCTCCAGATTCTTGTTGTCGGTAGCCCGGACTGCTGGATCAATCCCCGGGCTGGTGGTGCGCATTCTGTCGTCGGTGAAAAGGTGAGCACAGGGACAATCGTGCCAGAGACAGGACAAATTGTGACAAGCGGCACCTGAGATCAGGTGCCTCTAGGTCATGGGAAGTACTGCAGACGTATTTCGGTAAGCCGTTGTTCGTAAATGCGCTGCCAGCCCGCTTCATCCATTTGGGATTTCATCGGTGCCATGCTGGCGTCGAGCGCGTTGACCGCCTCCTGGTAGCTGGACAGCACCGCCTGTTGCTCGCGCACCACCGAATCGCGCTCGGCCATGTAGGTCGCGGCCTCGGCACCGAAGTGAGTGATCCGCAGTTGCTGGGTCAGTCGGCTGATCTCGCCGGCATCGTTTAGCCTCTCGGTCAGCACCGCCAGCTCTCGCTCATAGCGACCGTGGCTGCCCTCGACGGCTGCCAGGGCGTCGCGGTAATCACCCAGCGCCTCATTGCGTAGCTGGTCGAGTGCCGCCAGACGCTGGTCTGCTGGCAGGTTGGCAAGGGCCGGATCAGCCAACAACTCGCCATAGCGGAACTGGTACTCCGCCCAGGCGGCTTCCTGACCAAACAGGGCGTCCGTTTCGGCCAGACCGAGCAACTCCTGACGCAGGGCATGAATGGCCGCATAGCGCTCTCGTGGCGGTGTCTCCATCGACATCACGGTCTGCTGCATGGCGGATTCGTAAAGCGGCAAACGAGCCATGGCATTCATCACCAGACTGGCAAAGGCCGGATCACCGTAAGAGTCGAGCGCTTCTTCGATCAGTCGCTGGCAATCTTCCGCATCACCGCAGCGAGCACGCAATTGCTGCAGCGTCTGCAGCAAGTTGCCTGGCTGTTGCTGGGCGCTGCGCAGCAGATCGTGCATTGCTTCCAGCGTCAGACGGCGGCGGTCTTCTGCGCTCATGGCGGCCTCATCGACAGCGCTGGCCGATGCCCCGCCCATGGCGCTGAGTGCAGAGGCTGTGGCGCTGTCGTCAATCGCCGATCCGGTGTCCCCGTCAAACAGAGGCGACCAGGCCGGCAGCAAAAAAAAGGCGGCGGCCGCGAGAGCGGCCACCACCAGCAGGGCGCGTCGAAGAGACATCACGGCGCGTAGACGAAGTCACCAAGAACCGGGAAGTGGTCGGACAGATCCCGGGTATGGAATACCGGTGCAGCACCGGAGCGGAAGATGCGAACATCATTGCGCGACTGGGTCGGTTGACGGTGATCGTTCGCGGACAGCACATAGTCGAGGTACTCGACCAGATCGCCACCGGAACCGTAAGCCTGCGACAGGGTGTTGATGCGCGGATCGAAGGTGGCATCGTGACCGGTGCTGACCGGGTCGGTGGCATTGAAGTTGGCCAGCATCTGGGCGTAGTCACCCGGGAACTTCAGCTTGTTGACGTTCATGTCGCCAGCAAACAGCAGTGCTTCAGAAGCGGGGATATTCTGCGCATTCGTCAGGGCGCGGATCTGCTGGAACTGCACCTGACGCAGGGCGCGGGCGGCATCGGTATCGAACGAGGCGGCGTGGGTATTGGTGATGTGGTAAGCCTTGCCGCCCTTGATCACTTCCACATAGATCACGCCCTTGTCGGCGAAGCAGTCGGTGCCGGTGCAGTCCGGGTAGATGTAATGCGCGACATTGGTGATCGGGTAGCGGCTGATAAACAGTACGCCACTGTCGTAGACGTTGATGCCGTTGTAGGGAATTTTCGGCACATAGGTCTGGTACGGATACTGGGAGGCGAGCGCGGCCAGCATGCCGTTGCGATCCGAGGAGAAGGCTTCCTGGAAGGCAATGACGTCGTAACCGTTCAGGTGGCCGTTCGGAATCTCGCCGAGACGCTCGCTGATCTTGCTTGCCACCAGGGGCAGGGCATAGATGTTATAGCTCAGCACCTTGAGGGCATTGTTGGCAGCCAGTGGCTCCTGTGGGGAGTCGTTGGTGATGACGTAGTAGAAGTCGTCATAGCCGCCAGTCAGCTCAGCCTTGAAAGCGGTTTTTGAAGGACGGGTGGCGTACTGGTGGGCAAAGGTGTGGACGTTTCGGTTGGTATACCAGGGCGAGGAAAAGCCCGGGCCGCTGGCACCATGCTTGATATTGCTGCCGGTCCAGGTGCCAACCATCGACTGCTTCGCCACCACCGTGGAGCCGTTGCGGGTAATATGGGTGTCGAAGTTAAAGGTATGATTTCGGGTCACGCCCCAGTAGCGGTTGTAACGGAGTACCCGCTTGGTTTCCCATGGGCCGATGCTGGTCGCTTCCTGCTCCCACTGGCTGCCTTGGGTCAGGGTACGGCTGCCATAGTGGCTAACCGAAATGGTGACCGGATCCGGCGTACTGTTGGTGATGAACACATAGGTGTCGGCCATCGCATTGCCGGCAAACATCACCAGCAGGCTGACCAGCAGGGTACGAACTGAACGCATTGGCACACTCTCTGCAATTGTTGTTATCCAGCCCGGACAGCGGGTTCCTTCCCCCGGACAATTGCAGGCTATTGTGCCGTTGGCCACCCCCGTCGCACAGGAACAAAGGTGCCAGATACTGGACAAATTCTGACAGCCGATGACCGGATTGTCCCGGCCATGGTCGCTTTGGTAACTGCGGCCTCACGGCCATCGCGGTAGGCTTGCCTGCTGATGCTGATCACTCTGGCCGAGGAGCCGGTAATGGATTTTGTCGACGTTCTTGAATCGCGGCGCAGTATTCGCGCCTTTTCCTATCAGCCGGTCAGTCGTGAGCAGGTTGATGCCCTGTTGGCGCGGGCGCTGGAGTCGCCGAGCTGGTCCAACACCCAGCCCTACAAGGTGGCGGTGGCCATGGGGGCGGATCTGGACGCCTTGCGGGACGAACTTTCCGATCGTTTTGCCCGTGCCAATGCCCTGCAGAAGGCGTCTTTGCCCGCCAAGTTGGCCGGCGTGCTGAAGGGCGGTGTCATGCCCGACGGTGACTTCAAGCCGATCATTCACTACCCGGAGGATCTGCAGCCGCGCCGGGTGGCCACCGGCATCGGGCTTTATCAGACCCTGGGTATAGGTCGCGACGACCGCGCCGGTCGGGATGCGCAGATGGCTCGCAACTTCCGTTTTTTCGATGCCCCGGTGGCACTGTTCGTGTTTGTTCATGAGGGGCTCGGGGTCTACAGCGCGCTGGATGCCGGCATCTTCATGCAGTCGCTGATGTTGGCGGCAACCAACGAGGGGCTCGGTAGCTGCGCCCAGGGTGCGTTGGCGCTGTGGCGCTCGCCGGTGGCAGCCCGGTTCGAGATTCCGCGCCAGTACAAGCTGTTGTGCGGCCTGTCACTGGGCTATCCGCTTGATGCGCCAGTCAACCGCTTCAAGCCGGCGCGTCGTGCGCTTGAGGAGATTCTGCTGCCGCAGCGCTCTGGCAAAGTCTGATCCACTGCTCGATCCCGGCGCTGCGGTACTTGTGCCGATGCAGGGCAAAGTAGAAGTGACGACGGAAATCCCGGTGCGGTACCGCCAGCGGTATCAGGCTGCCACGCCGGAACGCTTCCGTGAGGGTGACCCGGGACAGGCAGCCGATACCAAGCCCGGCCTCGACAGCCCGCTTGATCGCTTCAGTGTGCTGCAATTCCAGAAGCACCTGCAGTTGCGGCAGCAGGCCGTGCAGGGCGCGATCAAAGGTCTGGCGGGTGCCTGAGCCCGGCTCCCGCAGGATCCAGGTGGCCGCTGTCAGGGCCTGATCATCCAGCACAGGTTGTCTGGCGAGTGGATGGTCGGGGGCGCAAAACACCACCAGTTCATCCTCCTGCCAGCGGCTCAGCTGAATATCGGGGTGATGAAGCTCGCCCTCGATCAGGCCGATATCAATCTCGAAGTTGCTGACTTTTGCGGCGATCTCCGCAGTATTGGCCACTTCGAGGGAGACCCGTCCATGGCCTTCGGCGGCCATGTAGCGGGCCATGATCTCCACAGCCAGATAGTTGCCGATGGTCAGGGTGGCACCCACCTTGAGCAGCCCGCTTTGCTGCTGCCCGGCTAGCGCCCGTTGCAGGTCCTGTGCCTGGGCCAGCAGGGCTTCCGCCCGGGGGCGAATCAGGTGGCCCAGCTCGTTCAGTTGCAGCCGCTTGCCAACCCGGTCAAACAGCTGGATGCCAAACTGCTGTTCCAGTTCTCGCAGGGCGCTGCTGGCGGCAGATTGGGACATGGCGAGGGATTCCGCCGCCCGGGTCAGGTTTTGCAGACCGGCGATGGCAAGAAAGACCTCAAGCTGGCGAAGGGTATATTTCACAATCGTTCGACTTTATAGGTTATGTAATTCGGAATATCCCATTTTTCAGATTGATTGCACAGGGCTATTCTGCCTGCCATCAGATGGCCCTGGAGTCCTGAAATGAGCAACCTGAACGTCGAGCGCGTCACCCATGTGCACCACTGGAACGACACCCTGTTCAGTTTCCGCACCACTCGTGACCCCGGTTTTCGCTTCCGCAATGGTCATTTCACCATGATCGGGCTGGAGCTGGAGGGGCGGCCGTTGCTGCGCGCCTATTCCATCGCCAGTGCCAACTACGATGAGGAAATGGAGTTTTTCTCGATCAAGGTGCCGGACGGGCCGCTGACCTCAAAACTGCAATCACTCAAGGTGGGCGACAATGTGCTGGTGGGCCGGAAGCCGACCGGCACGCTGGTGGCGGATAATCTGCTGCCCGGCAAACGGCTGTGGTTGCTTAGCACCGGCACGGGTCTGGCACCGTTTATGAGCATCATCCGCGATCCGGAGATTTACCAGCAGTTTGATCAGATCATTCTGACCCATGGCGTGCGCCACGTATCCGAGCTGGCCTATCAGCAGATCATCACCGACGAGCTGCCCAACAACGAATTTTTTGGCGAGCAGGTGCGTCATCAGTTGCTCTACTACCCGACAGTGACCCGCGAGGCGTTCCGCAATCAGGGTCGGCTGACGGACCTGATGGCCAGTGGCAAGCTCTATTCCGATCTGGGCCTGCCGACACCGGATCCCGATCACGACCGCTTCATGCTCTGCGGCAGCCCGGCGATGCTCAAGGACCTTACTGCATTGCTAGACCAGCAAGGTTTTCGGGAAACCCGTCAGGGACAGTCGGGTCACTATGTGATTGAGCGGGCATTTGTGGAGAAATAATCGCCAATAGCACTATCGCTGTAGCCCGGTCCTGTGACCGGGTTCCCCTTTCCCGACAATGCTGTTTTGCCAGTCTGTTTTTCTTCTCAGCTATAAGTAGTATTAAGGGTTCCTGTAGTAACGTCTGGTGTACATCCGATGTCTCTGATTGAACCGTTCTCACGGTCTGCGCGGGCGCCTTTCCCGGCCAGTCCGATGCGTCGGTTATGACAGCGAGGACTGCCTTGACCCGTCCCGCTGATGATCGCCTTGCCCGCCTGTTTGCCGGCCTCTACGGAGAGGTTCGTCAGGATCGCCCTGCGGCGACGGATGAACAGCTGCGCGCCTGGCTTGCCAGCGTTGATCCCGCCACTCGGGATCCGCTCGACGAGATCCAGAGCCGCGAGGCCGGCTACTCGTTGTCAGCGCGCCAGATCGGGGTGATCCGTCTCGGCCACGAGCTGTTAAGAGCCTATTTTTCCCAACCGGTGTTCCACCCGGAGCTTGGGCACGGATTGCTTTCTGCTAGTGGTCGCTTACTGGCAGAGGCGCTGCCCGTGGATGGGTGGCTGCTTCGTCCCCAGCATCCCGTGCACGGACTGATGGCCCTGATCGAGACTGTCGCCTGCGGCTGGGACCCCTCCCTCCCGCAGGCGATGGATATCTGCAATACGGTGTCTGACTGGTTGCGCCGAAGTGAACCCGTGGCTGATACCCTGGCCACTGCGCAGCTGTGGTGGGCCGAGGCGCAGTCCCGGCAGGAACGCATTGCCGCCCGAGTGGCCGAGTCCGAGGCCGGGGCGCTGCGCTTGCGTTATGTGCGTCAGGTGGCGGCGCGGATGCTCAACCGCCAGTTGGCAGGAAGGCCGCTGCCGGACTTTGTGGTTCAGGATGTGGTCGAGCAGTGGTCGGCGGCGTTTCAGTGGGCGTTGTTGAATGGCGGTGAGCGTTCGCCGTTGTGGCAAAAGCTGGTGAGGGGGTTCGGGCTGCTGGTCTGGGCACTGCAGCCCGAGGCGGCGGATACTGCCCAGCGAGGCAAGCTGACCCGGGTGGTGGAGCAGTTGCGCGCCGAACTGCTGCCGCTGCTGGATGATCTGGTGGCGGACGAACTGGTGCGCCAGCGTCTTAATGAGCAGATTGAAGTCGCCATGCTTTGTCAGCTGAACAGCCGGCCGATGGATTACGCCTCTGTGCCGCCGGTGGCAGGGGGCTCGCTGCTTGATGATGCCGGCGCCGGTGTCAGTCAGGATCTGCTCTCGGAGGTTGCGGCCATCCACGTTGGCGACTGGTTTATGGTGCCGGAAAGCGGCCGTCGTATGCGGTTGCAGTTGAAGCTGGATGAGTATCAGCAGTTGCTGTTCGTCAATCAGGCTGGCGTGCGGTTGGTCAGTGCATCATTCGAGGAGTTTGCCTGGCAGTTTTCGTCCGCGGCGATCTCGGCCGTGGTGGCGCCGGTGCCGCTGATCGACTGGAGCTCCGAACGACTCAACGCGCTGGCCGAGCAGTATCGGGTTCGTCAGGAAGCCCGCCAGACGGAGCACAAGGCTCTGATTGAAGCGCAGGCCCGTGAGGCGGAGGCGCGAGAGCACGCCCGGCGCAAGGCGCTGGACGAGGCGCGCCGTCTCAGTGATGCCCGCCAACAGCAGGAGCAGGAGCAGGTCGCACTGAAAGCGGCGGAAGAGGATCTGGAGCTTACGCGTCGGGCTGCGGTTGCTGCAGACCATGGTGTCACCGAGGCCCAGCGGCGGCAGCGGGCCAGATTGCTGGTGAGCGGTCTGACCATGGGAGCCTGGTTGATATTTCATGGCGAGACGGGCGTCGCGATCCGGCGTAAGCTGGCGGTGGTACTACCATCCAGTGGCAAGTACATCTTTGTCGACAGGGTTGGCACGGACAAGTATGACATCGGCCGTGACGCTCTGATCGAGGCCATTGCCAGCGGTGCGGTGGAAGTGGCCAGCAAGGACACGCGCTTTGATGATGCCCTGACCCGAGTGGTGGACGGCATCAGACTTGAACGAGGGTTCGTTGATGACTGACGGGAGTGACCAGCGTGGTGAACTTCGCCTGCCGCTGACCGTGCCCGTGTTTGTTGAATTGCCCGAGCGTGATGAAGCCAGCACCGATGCGCCTCCTTTGTTGCTGTGCCGACTGGTGGATTTCTCTGCCAACGGTGTCCGTATCCGGCTTGACCGCCCACTGCCGGAAGGCGCCATCCTGCGATTGTCGGCCCGGCTGCCGGGCCATCAAGTTCCCCTCACTCTGGTCGGAGAGGTACGTTGGGTGAGGCCGGAAGGACAGGCCTTTCTGGTTGGTTTCAGCCTCTACGAGGCAGACCAGACCGACATCCTGCAGTGGAAGTCGCTGGTCGCGGGAACCTTCTGATCATTCTTTATTCTGTTCTTTGGCCAGTCTTTGGAAATATATTCCGTTTGATTATATAGATACAATTACACGGTCTTTTTCAGCATCAGGACCGGTTCGTATCATGCTCACCCTGATAGAGCCCGTCTGGAGTCGTCATGAATAGCCCGCAATTGATCGCCCGTGTTCCCTCCAACAGTGCCGGCCTGAGTGTCGAGGCGCTGGCGGAGCTGAACCGCGCGTATCGGCCGCTGAGCTTCGATGCCCGGATTGGTCGCCTGTACGAGGAGTTCGGCGACAGCCCGATTCTGGTGACTTCTTCGTTCGCTGCGACATCGGCCTATTTCCTGCACATTATCAACAGCATCCGCCCGCAGCAGGTGATCCACTTTATTGATACGGGTTTCCACTTTGAGGAAACCATCAAGTACCGCAACTACCTCGCCAGCCTGTTCAATCTGAAGGTCGAGGACGTCAAGCCTGATCACCACCACCATCAGTACGCGGTCAATGAACGGCTCTGGGAAACGGATCCGGATCTGTGCTGCTCGGTTAACAAGGTGGAGCCGCTGGAAGCGGTCAAGCTGGATTTCCATATCTGGGTATCCAGCCTGATGGGCTGGCAAACCGATCACCGGGCAGGTCTGGATGTGTTTGAAGAGCGCCGAGGCATCATCAAGTTCAATCCGATGATTGATGTTACCCGTGAGCAGCGCGATGCCTACATTGCCGAGCACAAGCTGCCGTTCCATCCGCTGGTGGCCGAGGGCTACTCGTCAATCGGTTGCAGTCATTGCACCGTCAAGGGTGACGGTCGCAGTGGTCGCTGGCAGGGCAAGCCGAAGACCGAATGTGGTCTGCACCTCTGAGATCAATCCTGTCTGCCTGGCGTGTCGCCGGGCAGACAGACCACCCTGTTCCTGCCGTCTCCTTTTGCCTGATAGAGAGCTTCGTCGGCCCGCTGAAGCAGGCGGGCTTCGATTTTCGGTGAGTTCGGCACCATACAGGTGACCCCGACACTGACCGTAACCTGTACTTTTTCGTCCGTGATCTGGAATGGTGTTTCGCCGATCCGTCGACGGATGCGTTCGGCAACCGCACGGGCACCCTCCAGCTCGGTTTCCGGTAGCACCACACAAAACTCCTCGCCGCCGTAACGAGCCACTACATCGGAGTCTCGCGCCACGCAGTGGCGTAGCTGGTCCGCCACCATGCGCAAACAATCATCGCCGATCTGATGGCCATAGTGATCGTTAAAGCGCTTGAAATGATCAATGTCCAGCAAAATCACCGCCAGTGGATGCTGGTATCGAAAACAGCGGGTCACTTCGCGATCAAGAAAGTTGTCGAGAAAGCGTCGGTTACGCATGCCGGTCAGTGCGTCTGTGTCACTGAGTTCCTGCAGGATAGTATTGGCTTTTGCCAGCTCCTCTGTTCGCTCCGCCACCTTCTGCTCCAGTTGCAGGTTGGCCTGCGTTTGCGCATTTAGCGCCTGCTCCTGGGCCAGTCTGGCGCGGCGCTCGTTCTGCAGCGCTTCCATCTGGGCCCGATAACGACGGCGCCTTTCGTCATTGATGCGCTCTGCCAGTGCAAACGACAGTAGCACCACCAACAGAATGGAGCCGATTTGCACCGCGTTATCCGTGAAAACATTCTGTGGCAGTAGCGTCAGTTTGCTGGCAGCCAGAATCAACCCCCCCATCAGCAGCGCTCCCCAGGCCGGCACATAGAACAGCGCGGGTCGTTCACCACGCATGGCACAGTAGAAGCCAACGCCGAGTGCCGCCATGCAGCCGATTACCGAGCCGCCCATAACCAGCACAAGCATGGTGTTATAGGGAACGACAAACACCGAGACCATCATGCCCGTGGCCACCAGCGTGACGACGCGAAAGCTGTTGCGCACCCAAAGTGACAGGCTGTCGCGGTGGAGTTGCAGGAAGTTCATAGTAAACAGCAGGGCAAATATCACCGTACTGCTGAGAAAAAAGCCGATGCTCTGGCCGTTCCAGTAGATGGCTTCGGGCCAGAAATACTGGAAAGAGTAGCCCGTTAGCGAAGACACAAATAACGGCACAGATAGCACGAAGCCGACGTAGTAGAGGTAGCTGCGATCGCCAATGCCGATGTACATGAACAGGTTGTAGATCAGCATGACCAGCATGGCACCAAAGTACACGCCGGCGATCAGTTGTCGGGCCTGGTCATGGCTGGCAAAGGCGGTTTTCTCCCACAGGGTGAGGGGCAGCTGCACCACCCCATTGGTGCGCACATGGAGCAGCAGGGTCACGGTGCCGTCTTTGGGCAGGCGGGTGGGAATGACAAAATAGTGATGGTTGATGGGGCGTTCATGATGGGGGCGATGGTCGCCGAGCAGGTGACGGTCAATCAGTTCTCCGCCGTGGATCAGGTAAACCGCAACATGGTCGAGGGACGGGTAAGCGATCTCGAGCAGAAAATCCTTCAGTGACGGATGGTCGTTTTGCAGGTCCACCCGGAACCACCAGTCATGATGGTCGATGCCGAGGTTGACGGCCCGGCCCGTCGCCGGCTTCCATGGCGTACTTTCGTCAAGCAGGTCGCTGACGGTCAGTCTGCCGGTGTCGTCGCGCAGGGACTGCAGCAGACTGCTGAGCTCGGTCTGCGGTTGTCGGCCATCAATGACGACGGTTGCTTCTGACAACATCGGTAGCAATGCCAGCGAGGCCAGCAGCAGTAGCAGGATGGCGTGGCGCAGCAGCCGCTCACCGGGTGGCGTTCGTTGCCGGACGGTAGGAGAGGGCATTCCCTGCATGGCGTGTTTCCTCCGTTGCGGTCCGGTCTGCCCCACTGGCAGGTGGCGCTGGGACTGCTATCATTGACTAGCTATTTAGTATTAGTCCTGATAGTGAAATAGTATTAGCTGGTGTGCGCTGTGTCACAGCTTTGCTGTGTCGCCTGTCTGTAAAGGATGACCGTTGGTCAGGCCCACCGCCCAATTTATCAGGACAGTTGTCCTCCCGGCCAATGGACTTCCGATCCGGAACAACTAGCCTTGCCAATCCCTTTATCCGGAGCCCTTATGTCGTCTTCCGAGTCCTCCCAGCCCCGTCGGGGCAATGCCTTTACCAGCCTGCTTGGTCGCCTGGTCCTCTCCCTGTTCGGCTGGCGGGTGATCGGGCAGGTGCCGGATGTGCCGAAGGCGGTGCTAATAGGTGGGCCGCATACATCGAACTGGGACGGTGTCGTCACTCTGGCAGCGATGGTGATGCTGCGGCTGGACGCCCGGGTGATGATCAAGGATGGCGCTTTTGTTGGCCCGCTCGGCTGGCTGCTGCGCTGGCTTGGCGCCATGCCCATCGACCGTAACAGCGCCCGCGATGTGGTGCAGCAGACCGTGGATCAGCTCAACGCCCACCAGCGATTGATGATCATCGTGGCTCCAGAGGGGACCCGTGACGGGGCCAGCCAGTGGAAGTCGGGATTCTGGCGCATCGCCCGTGGCGCCGGTGTGCCCATTATTGTGGCAACGGCAGATCACCAAAAAAAGGAAATCGCCTTCCCCGGCCTGGTGATGCCGGGGCAGGATATGGACGCGGATATCGCTCGGGTTCTGGAATGCTATCGTGGCGTCGAACCGCGCCATCCGGCGCGTTTGTCTGCGCCGCTGGCAGCCATGCGTCAGCAGCAGCTCGGTCAGCAGGAGTGTGATTGAGATGTTCGAGCTGATCCTCGCGCCTCGTTTTTATGAGACGGACGCCTTTGGCCATATCAATAACACCACGGTTGCCGGCTGGTTCGAGACCGGCCGGGCGCCGCTGTTCCAGATGTTTTCTACCGGCTCGGACGCAGCGTCATTGCCCCTGATTCTGGCGCGGATTGAAATCGATTTCGTTACCCAGCTGTATTACGGTGCCGACGTTCTGCTGCGCACCGGCATTGGCGACATTGGCAACAGTTCATTCGTGGTGCTGCAACAGGCGTGGCAGAACGGAGTGCTGGCGGCCAGAGGCAGAGCAGTACAGGTATATTTTGATCATCAGAAGCAGGCATCGCAGCCGCTGACAGAGAGTCTGCGTGGGCAGCTGGCGTGTCATCTGATTCATAACGACGAGAGGAAATAGACGATGGGCTATGTGGTTGCTGTTCCCGCCAATCCGGCACTGGTGTCCGGCGTTGAGGACTTTCTCAATGCGGTGAAGCATGGTCGCAGCAACAGCGCCGATCTTTTCATCCAGATGGTGGACCATATGACGGACAGGATGCTGAGTCTGTTTCTGGTCGAGCCGTCCCGGATGATGGAACTGTCTGGCACTCAGGCCAAGGTGATTGATTTTGCTGTATCCACTGCCGGTAAGGCATCACACCTGCTAACCCGGCAGATATACAAAAAAACCAGCAACAGTGAATTTGCACCGATCGTTCAGCGCTTTGAAAGTCTGTACTGGCAGGCCGGCGCCGATAACGACAACCATGCCCAGCTTCAGTTTGTTATTGATGACGCCTTTGCTGCTGAGTTTCTGGCGGTGGTCAAGCTCTGTACTGAGGGCAATGGCGAGCAGAATGTGGAGCGCGTCTCGTTGATCATGGACCGGCTCAGCGATGAAATCATCGAGAACTTCTTCGTCGCCAATAATCGTCACGTGAAGATTGGCTTTGTTACTCAGAAGGCGGTGGATATCGGCATTGATGGCACGCGCAAGGCCGTCCATGCCGTCAATCACAAGGTACTGAAGGGGCTGAACAACGACCAGTTGAAGGGCTTTATGGCCCATTATGCACCGATCGTCCGGCAGCGCTGATTTCGCAATCCTTGCACAATTGATTGCCATTTTGCTGCACAAAGTCGGGTGAGCATCGGTACTGGAGATTAACCAGACGAGGATGCCACCATGAACGCAGCAGGAATTGCAGTCCTTTCCGCCGCCGGCGCCTTTGCCCTCACCGGCATTGGCTACGGCGTCTATCAGGCCGGTGTCAGTCAGGGGCACGGCCCCGTAGCGACGGCGCCGGACCAGCAGCAGACCCTCGATGCCAGAATTCAGGCCGCCGTGCAGGCGGCGATGCAGCCGGCCGTCACCGCACCGGTGGCGCCGGCCCCGGTCGAAAGTGCTGCGATGGTCGTCACTACCACAACGGTGTCGGCACCTGCGGTCGTCGCGGCGCCCCGGCCGGCGGTCACCACCGTCTACACCCCCCCGCCGCCGCAGGTTGCCCGAGTGCTGCATGTGGAGCCGGTGACCAGTAGCTGGCAGGAGCCGCGTGAGGTGTGCCAGTTGGTCACGGTGCAGCGACAGGTACAGGTACATGACGATACCCGTGCCGCCCGCACGGTGCTCGGTGCCGCCGCCGGTGGACTGCTTGGTAATCAGGTCGGTGGTGGCAGCGGCAAGAAGGTTGCCACCGTGGTGGGAGCGCTGGCCGGTGCCCAGGTCGGCAATCAGACCGCGAAACCGACTACCCGCACCGTTGCCACCACCGAGCAGCAATGCAACACGGTGATGGAAACCCGCACTCGTACCAATGGTTATCTGGTGTCCTATGAGTACAACGGCCAGCTGGCGACGGTGCGCACCAGTCAGCGACCGGGCGATTATCTGCCGGTGGAAAATGGCCGGGTGATAGTGTTCTGACCCCGGTTCGTTGTTGACCCGGCGGTAGGAGCGGCATTCCTGCCGCAAACGCTCCGGCAGGAGCGCTTTCCGCCCGTCCCTGAGATGAAGTCGCTCCCCGATACACGCTTTGTTCATCTCAGGGACGGGCGGAAAGCGCTCTCGGGCATAGGCTAGTCGCGGCAGGGCCCAGCTTCAGCGGTAGGGCGATGAGTCAGTTCTTCAGTCGGTAGCCACTCAGGAACATCCAGCGGATGGTTAACAGGCAGGTGAGCATAAACAGCACGATCATGCCCAAGCTAATTCCCACGTCGACGTCTGCCACGCCATAGAAACTCCAGCGAAAGCCACTGATCAGATACACCACCGGATTGAACAGGGTGATGGTCTGCCACAGTGGCGGCAGCATGCTGATGGAGTAGAAGCTGCCACCGAGAAATGCCAATGGCGTAACAATCAGCATCGGCACAATCTGCAGCTTTTCCCAGCCATCCGCCCAGATGCCGATGATGAAGCCGAACAGGCTGAAGGTGATGGACGTCAGCACTAGAAAGAGGAGCATCCAGACCGGGTGCTCGATGGTGAATGGCACAAACAGTCGCGCTGTGAGCAGAATCAGGATGCCGAGCATGATGGACTTGCTGGCTGCCGCGCCGACGTAGCCGAGAACAATTTCCCCCCAGGAGATTGGAGCCGATAACACCTCGTAGATGGTGCCCGAGTAGCGCGGCATATAGATGCCAAAAGAGGCATTGCTGATGCTCTCGGTCAGCAGCATCAACATAATCAGGCCCGGGACAATAAAAGCGCCGTAGCTGATGCCGTCAATCTCGATCATGCGCGAGCCAATGGCCGAGCCAAACACCACGAAATAGAGCGAAGTGGAAATCACTGGAGAAGCGATGCTCTGCATCAGGGTGCGAAAGGTGCGCGCCATCTCAAAATGGTAAATGGCGCGAATGGCGTGCCAGTTCATGTGTGCTCCCGGACCAGGTTGACGAAAATTTCTTCCAGCGAGCTTTCTTTTGTATGCAGGTCGCGGAAATCGATGCCTTCGGCATTGAGGCGACGGAGCAGGTCGGCGATGCCGGTGGTGTCGCTCTGGGTATCAAAGGTGTAAGTCAGTTGCTGACCGTCGTCCGACAGGGTCAACGGATAGCTGGCAAGGGCGGACGGAATTTCGGTAATCGGGTTCTGTAGCTGCAGGGTTAACTGTTTGCGGCCGAGCTGGCGCATCAGTCGGTGCTTGTCCTCCACCAGAATGATCTCACCCTTGCGGATCACGCCGATGCGGTCCGCCATTTCCTCCGCTTCCTCGATGTAGTGGGTGGTCAGGATAATCGTCACACCCTGATCGCGCAGTGTGCGCACCATTTGCCACATGTCGCGACGCAGCTCCACGTCTACCCCGGCGGTGGGCTCATCAAGAAACAGGATGGAGGGTTCGTGGGACAGGGCCTTGGCAATCATCACCCGCCGTTTCATGCCGCCGGACAGCTGCATCACCCGACTGTCGCGCTTGTCCCATAGTGACAGGGTTTTCAGGATCGCTTCGATGCGGGCCGGGTCGGGAGCCTTGCCGAACAGTCCGCGACTGAAGTTGACTGTGGCCCAGACCGTTTCGAAGGCCTCGGTGGTCAGTTCCTGAGGCACCAGCCCGATCAGGCCGCGCGCAGCGCGATAGCTTTTCACTACATCGTGGCCATCGGCCAGCACCGTGCCAGCGGTCGGGTTGACGATGCCGCAGATGATGCTGATCAGGGTGGTTTTGCCGGCGCCGTTCGGACCGAGCAGGGCAAAGATTTCTCCCAGACGGATGTCGAGGTGGATATTGTTCAGGGCCCGGAAGCCACTGTCATAGGTCTTTGACAGGTTCCGGATCTGGATCACGTCGTTCACGCCAACATCCGCATTCTGGCCACTGGGGCAGGAATGCGGATGGTGTCAGATTTCCCCCTTACTTGACCATCTTGCGCATCATCTCGACGCGGTCCTTGTATGGGGCATAGCGCAACGGGATGTCCAGCCAGCTGCTGGTCTTGAGGATGCTGCGTTGGTGGGAGAAGGTGTCGAAGGAGTGCTTGCCGTGGTAGGCGCCCATGCCACTTTCGCCAACACCGCCAAACGGCAGGTGGGCGTTGGCCACATGCATCACGGTGTTGTTGATGCAGCCGCCGCCGAACTGGATGTTGGCGAGCACATCGCGCTCGACCTGTTCGCTGGCGGTAAACAGGTACAGCGCCAGCGGGTGCTTCGGCAGTGTCCGGAGCTGGCGATACAGATCGTCCAGGCTGCCGTATTCGAGCAGGGGCAGCACCGGCCCGAAAATTTCTTCTTGCATCACCGGGTCGGCGATCGATACACCTCCAAGCACGGTCGGAGCAATAAACTTGCTGGCCCGGTCGGTCTGGCCACCGATCAGTACCTTGGCCGGGTCAATGAGTCCGGCGACCCGATCAAAATGACGGTGATTGATCATGCGGCCGAAGTCCGGGCTGTTGATCGGATCGTCGCCGTAGAAGGCCTTCACCGTGTCTATGATTTCCCGTTCGAACGCAGTACGGATATCCCGGTGTACCCAGACGTGGTCCGGCGCGATACAGGTTTGACCCGCGTTCATCATCTTGCCGGCGATGATGCGTTTGGCTGCCAGCTTCAGATTGGCGTCCTTGTGGACGACGGTCGGGCTCTTGCCACCCAGTTCCAGCGTCACCGGTGTCAGGTGTTTTGCGGCGGCCGTCATGACGATACGACCGACCCGCGGGCTGCCGGTGAAAAAAATATGGTCGAACTGCTGTTTGAGCAGCTCGTCGGTGATTTCGGTGCTGCCTTCCACCACCGTAACGTGCTCCGGCTTGAAGCATTCGGCAGCCATTTTTGCCAGCAACGAGGACACCGCCGGGTTCAGGGAGGAGGGCTTCATGATCACCGTATTGCCTGCGGCGATGGCGCCGATCAGTGGCTGCACGCAGAGCAGGAACGGATAGTTGTAAGGGCCCATGATGAAGTTGACGCCGAGCGGCGTGGACTCCACCCGGCTCGAACCCGGTTGCGCCCACAGGCTGGTGCTGACTTTTTTCGGTGCCATCCAGCCCTTCAGGTGCTTCATGCTGTGTTTGATTTCCTCGAAGGCGGTGACGATCTCGATATAGGCCTCCATCGGCGGTCGGCCGATATCAGACTTGAGCGCCTTTTCGATATCGACCTTGTGATCAATGATCGACTGCTTCAACTTCGCCAGCATTGCCATGCGGAAGCGGTAATCGCGGCTGGCGCCGGACTCGAACCAGGCCCGCTGACGAGCGACCAGATCTGCTGCCCAGTTCTGGCTGGTGGTGTGTGCTGCCGGTGCCGCTGCGCCCATGGGCTGCTCCTCGAAAATGTCGAATAGGCCGTGATGGTTTCACGCCTGCCGGGTGGCGGCCAGCACGGTTTCGCTCAGCGGACTGGCAGGAATGATCAGAGACAGCGATGGGGGGTGCTGTTTACCGCCGGCGCAGCGAGTCTGCCAGGGTCAGGAGGCTGTATTCGATCAATGCATCCGGGGCGACACCTGCCATTTCCTCGGGGCGATGGGCAAAGTTGCGGGTCAGCATGATCACCCCGTGCAGGGCGCCACGGAGGTAGAGGGCGGTTTCCATCGGCTCGCGCACCCGGGCCGGGTCGATGCTGCCATCGGCCAGGCCATCGCTCAGCGCCTGGGCCATGATCTCCATGACCTCGCCAGAACAGTGCAGCAGTGAGTCCTGATCGGTGAGGGATTCACTGTGCATCCAGTCACTGGCGGCGCGGGTGAGGACGTCAAAGTAGTTCGGTTGCTGACGGGAAAAGGCCAGATAGTTGCGGCCCATGGCGAGGATCCGGTCAGCGCCGCTGAGGTCCGGGTCATCAACATCACGGAAGCGCTGCCGCAGGCTTTCCAGCGCCCGCAACAGGATGCTGGCGAGGATGTCCTGCTTGTCGCGGAAATAGACATACAGCAGGCCTCGACTGAGACGGGCACTGCGGGCGATGTCATCCATGGTGGCGCGATCGACCCCTTTGGCAAAGAACACCTGCTCGGCGGCATCCAGGATGCTGTCGCGACGTTCCTGCTTCTCTTCCTGCTGGCGCGCCCGAAGGCTCATGCCCCTTCACCTGCGTGATGATGACGTTGGCGCATCATAATCGCATTCCGATGTTATTGACAAACTGTCATCTAGTGACAAACTGTCAGCCAACTGCCGTCCCCCGGGGAATCCCATGCACCTGACTGTCCCGCTCCGACCTGCTTTGCTGCTGCCCCTGTTGGTTCCATTCTGGCTCAGTGGCTGTGGCAGTGCGGATGAACCGGTGGCGTCAGTGACGGTCCGGGTGGCCGAAGTGGGCAGTGGTGAGGCCCATGACCCGCTGCGATTTGCCGGTGTGGTCCGCGCTCGCCAACGCGCCGAACTGACCTTCCAGCTCAGCGGTACCCTGCAGGAGCGACTGGTGGAGATTGGTGCGCCAGTGAAAGACGGCGATCTGCTGGCAAGGTTGCAGAATCCGCAGATGTTGCCGGCCCGTGATTCCGCCCGTGCCCGTTTGCGGGAGGCGGAAGCCCAGGCCCGGCAGGCGGAGCAGGAATATCAGCGTGGCGTGCCATTGCGGGAGCGCGGCGTTCTATCGGAACAGAATCTGGAACAGCTTGAAACCCGCCGGGATTCTCTCCGTGCCGGGGTTGATACCGCCCGTGCCGCGCTGGCAGAGGCGGAGCAGCTGGTCCGGGAAGGGGAGTTGAGGGCCCCCTTTGCCGGTGTCGTCGAGGCGGTGCTGGCGGAGCCGGGGGAGTTTGTCGCCGCCGGGCAGCCGGTGATGCGGATTTCCTCACCGCAGGGATTCGAAGTGGAAGTGCGTATTCCGGAAGCATTACGTGCCGGGATCGAACGGGACCAGCGCTTGCCGGTATGGCGAGTGATGGATCGCGACAGCGCGCCGCTGGAAGGAGTAGTAACCGAGATTGGTCGCGGCTCTCGTCGCGGTGAATTGTATCCGCTGGTGGTCAGTCTGGATGATCCGGCTTTGGTGCCGGGTATGGCAGTGGAGGTCGGCATTCTGCGACCGGCTACCGATGCCCTGACCCTGCCGGTGCTGGCGGTGGTCCGGACACCGGCGGGCGCTTCGGTGTATCTGGTGCGTGGGGATGTTGCCCAGCGAGTGCCGGTGACGGTACTGCAACTGGCCGGCGAGCAGGTGCTGGTGCGCAGTGACGCACTGATAGCCGGCGACCGGGTGGTGTACGCCGGTCTATCGCGGCTGGTGGACGGTGATCGCGTGGAGATTCTGCCGTGATCAGCGCCCTGCTGGGCCGTCAGCGCCTGCTTGCTCTGGTGGTGTTGATGATGTCGCTGGTGGGCATTGCCGCCTACTTCAACATGGCACGCCAGGAAGACCCGAGCTTCCCCTACCGTGCTGGGCTGGTCTCGGTGCAATATCCGGGCGCCACCGCCGAAGCGGTGGAGCGGCTGGTATTGCGACCGCTGGAAGAAGAGCTGCTGCAGATCGAGGAAATCGATTTTATTACCAGTACGGCCCGCAACGGTGTCGCCATCATTCGGGTCATGCTGCATCAGCACATCTATGCCACCACCCCGGCCTGGGATCGGGTGCGTCAGGCCATGGCGCGGGCGGAGCTGGAGTTTCCGGATGGCGTTGGCCAGATGGCGCTGGATGATCGGCTGATCGATACGCCGGTGGTGGTGCTCGCGGTGCGCGGTGCACCGTCGGCACTGGCGTTATCGAGGGCGGCGGAACAGCTCAAGGATGCGCTGATGGGGCTGCCGTCGCTGTCGCGGATCGAAATCGAGGCACAGGCCGACGAACAGATCACGCTGGCGATTGATGATGCCGAACTGAGTCGGATTGGTCTGACGCCGCAGCAGGTGGCAGACCTGCTGCGTTCGCGTAACCAGGTTATTCCCGGCGGCTTTGTGGTGGCGGGTGGCAAACGCCTTGCGGTGCTGAGCAACAGCGAGTTTGTCAGCGTCGACGATCTGCGCCGCACCCAGATTCCGTTGCCGGACGGCAGCTTTGTACCGCTCGCCGCCATTGCCGAGATCTGGCGCGGGCCGCGGGAGCCGGCCCAGTCAGAAGCCTGGTATGACGGCGAGCGGGTGGTGCTGCTGAGCCTTTACGCCCGCCGTGGTCAGGTTGATGCGATTGATTTCGGCGCAGCCCTGCGGGTCAGATTGCAGCAACTGGCGCCCCAATTTGCTCCGCTACAGGTCGAGGAAATGTTCTTCCAGCCGGATCAGGTGGAAGCGCGCCTCCATGATCTCGAAGGCAGCCTGTTGCTCAGTATGCTGATCATCGTGGCGGTGGTGTTTTACGGCATGGGATTGCGGATGGGTATGCTGGTGGCGGTGATGCTACCGATCGTTGCCCTGATTACGCTCGGCATTTACAACATGGGAGGCGGCATTCTTCATCAGATTGCGATTATCGGACTGGTGATCTCGCTCGGCATTCTGATTGATAACGGCATCGTCATGGTCGAGAACGTGCAGACCCGCCTCTCTGACGGTGCCAAGCCCGGTGCCGCCGTGGTCGGCGCCGTGCGCGAGCTGATCGGCCCCCTCGGTGCCTCCACCGCCACCACACTTGCTGCCTTTACACCGCTGCTGTTGTCGAAGGGTGGCACCGGTGACTTCACTCGCGGCATTCCGATCATGATCATGCTGGCATTGACGGTCAGCTTTTTGATTTCGATTACCTTGGCCCCCCTGCTGGCGGCGCGCTTTTTGAAGCCCAAGAGCGGCGCTCGGGCCGAATCAATGCGGGTACTGGGAGAGCGCCTCGGTCATATCGCCACCGGCAACCCGCGTCGGGTGCTGAAGGTTTCCGGCATGATTGTGCTGGTCAGCTTTCTGATGACACCGTTCATGGCGGTGCAGTTTTTTCCCAACGCGGACCGACCGCTGGTCATTCTTGATCTGCTGTTGCCGGAAGGCACCGATCAGGCCGAAACCGCGAGGGTGGCAGAAGCGCTGGAGCGGGTGGTGCGAGAGCGCGACGATGTCGAACACGTCCATCGTTTTATTGGTTTCAGTGGTCCCACGTTTTTCTACAACCTGCTGGTGAACCCGCAGGCGCCGAACCGGGCGCGACTGGTATTGCTGGCAAGTGATTTGCCTGCCACCCGTGAAGTCATGGCATTTGCCCGTGGCTGGATTGCCGCGCAGTTACCCGAGGTGGTGTTGGCCGCCAGTGTGTTGGGGCAGGGCCCTCCACGGGATGCCCCGGTGGAGATTCGGGTATTTCATAGCGACGATCTGCAGCGGCGACTGGCTGCCGAACAGGTGTTCCGCTATCTGCGAGCGGTGCAAGGTGCAGTGGATGTGCGTCACACCATCGATCAGGGTACACCGGCGGTGCGGGTGGAAGTTGACGACGCGGTGGCCCAGCGCTCCGGCCTCAGTCGTGCGGATGTGGCGAGCACTCTGTTCGGGCAGAGCTATGGCATGACCGCCGAGCAGTATCGGCAGGAGCGTGATCCGATGCCCATCGTGTTGCGCTCGGTGGAGGGCACCAGCTTGCCGCTGGCACGGCTGCTGTCGATCAACATCTATCCACAGCAGGGCGACCCGGTGCCACTGATGCAGGTGGCAAGAGTGTATGCCGACTGGGAACCGGCGGCGGTTAATCGCCGCAATGGCGAACGGCTCTATATCATCTCGGCCAATCTCCACGACGGCGTCAGTTTCAGCCAGATTCTGACTGCCTTTGAAAAAGCCGCCAAAGGCGATCCGCTGCCTGCTGGCACGCGGATTGAATACGGTGGCGACAGTCAGGGTAGTGGCGATGCCAACAAGGCGCTCGCCACGTCGGCACCGATCGGCATCCTGTTGTTGCTGTTTTTTCTGGTCTGGCAGTTCAACTCCTACCGGCGCGTGGCGATTGTATTGCTGACCGTGCCGATGGCGGCGGTGGGCATCATTCCCGGGCTGGTGATATCCGGTGCCCCGTTTGGCTTTATGTCGATGCTGGGGGTGGTGGCTCTGGTCGGTATTGTGGTCAACAACGCCATTGTTCTGATTGATGTCATTGACCAGCGCTTGCAGGCGGGCGACAGCAACCGCGATGCAGTGTTCTATGCCGTCGCACGCCGCACCCGTCCCATCCTGTTGACCACCGCCACCACGGTGGCCGGCTTGTTGCCTCTGGCGTTCAGCAGTTCTACCCTGTGGCCACCGATGGCGTGGGCGATTATTTCTGGCCTGCTTGCCTCGACTGCCCTGACCCTGCTGGTGGTGCCGGCGCTGTGTTTGCTGACCCTGCGCCGACAGACGGTGTCATAAATTTTTTGTCTCTCGATTTTGCTGCTTAGTGCGATTCGCCATAAACCTTCTGGGTGAATTGACATCGCCTGTCGCCGGATTGAACCTGATCCGGTGACGGGGGTCGCATTGAATAGATTCAGTGGCGGTTCAGCAACAACGAGGTCATCACCATGATCGAGAGAAGGGAATACATCGACCGTATCAAGGCAGCTCTGGATGTCTGGAGCGACGAGCTATTGAGGCTCGAAAAACATGTCATCGAAGGTGCCCCGGGCACTGCCGAGGACTGGGATCGCCAGCGTCAGGAATTGCAGCGGCTGCTGGTGGCGGTACAGGACAATATCGGTTGCCTGCGACGCCAGCAGGATATGGCCGATAGCGGGGTCCAGATCGTCTGGCAACAGGTCTGCCACGATCTGAAGCCGCTCACCGACCGACTTTACGCCGGCAACTGACGGCGATCTCGTTATCTCACCGGCCTGTCCAATCCGGTCACGCCGGAGGCCGGTTAATTTCTTCGCGGCTGACGCAGGCGCTGTCACCGTTGGCATTGTAGAGATGAACATCAAGCTGGTTAAACGCGATCTCCACTTCCTGCTCCTTGCACAGCGCATCAATACGCCTGTTCAGCTCGTCAGTGGCGCGCAGCCGATCGCCCAGCTCCCTGACGTGGACGCGCAGTTCATGATCCAGCGTGCTGGCGCCGAAGGCGAGGAAGAATACCAGAGGTTCCGGCTCGTGCATCACCCGGGCATTCTCGTTAGCGGCTTGCAAAAGAATGGCCTTGGCCTTGTCGAGGTCTGAGCCATAGGCAAAACCCACCTTGAGAGTGATCCGTGTTACCGGGTCGGTCAGGGTCCAGTTCACCAGCTGGTCGGTGACGAAGGTCTTGTTCGGCACAATGATTTCTTTGCGATCAAAATCAATGATGGTGGTGGCGCGAATGCGAATCTTGCTCACCGTCCCCGACAGGTTGCCGACAGTGATGGTGTCACCGATCCGGATCGGCCGCTCGAACAGGATGATCAGACCAGAAACAAAGTTGGCAAAAATTTCCTGCAGGCCAAAGCCGAGGCCAACACCCAGCGCTGCCACCAGCCATTGCAACTTGTTCCAGGCAAAGCCCATGGCACTCAGCGACGACACCAGCGCGACGCTGAAGATGACATATTTCACCAGCGTGGTGATGGTGTAGCTGCTGCCCGGCGCCAATGCCATGCGAGACAGAATCAGCACCTCAAGCAGGCCCGGCAGGTTACGGATCAATAGTGCCGCAATAACGATGATGACCAGCGCGCTGAACAGGTTGCCGAGACTGGTGCGGGCCACCTGCAGGTTGTCCCCGGTACCGCTGACACTCTCCCACAGCACGACATTGTCCATGTAGCCGATGGTGCCGAGCAGGTCAGCCCAGACTAGATAGAGCACAGTGCCGAACACAGCGAACAAACCGATGCGCAGTAAACGCAACGATTGCTGGTTGATCTTCTCCACATCCAGTTGCGGTTCCTCAATGGCCTCGCCACCGTCGGCGCTGCCGCCTTCATCCTTGTCCTTCGCTTCAAGCCGCGCCGCCCGTTTTGCCAGTGCACGACTGAACGCGAGGCGGCGCGCTGCCACGGATAGCCCACGCACCGCAGTGGCCTGCAACAACACCCAAAGCAGCAGCAGGTAGAAGCTGTCGAGCAGGCGCCCGGCCACCTTGACGGAGGTGTAGTAGTAGCCGACCAGCGCCAGCGTCATCAGGAACAGCGGCACGCTGGCCAGACCATAGGCGGCCAGACGGCGTAACAGATCGCCCCGTTCCGAGAATGGCCAGGCCAGCGCAAGCCGGTAGAACAGCACCGCCAGTGCCAGATTGGCGGCAGCCAGGGTGACAAGACCGAGACGATCTTCCGCCAGCAGTTCTGGCCACTGCTCGCCGATGGTGGCCACCGGTAACAGCGCAAGAATGACCACGCCAATGGCGAGGATGCGACGGCGCAGCAATACCAGATTTTCCTTCGGCCAGCCGAAATGACGCTCGCCGATACCTTCCGGTGCAAGCAGGCGGTGGCACAGTGAGAATACCAGCCATGCCGCAGCCACTCGCATCAGGGTTAACGCGGTAACGTGCTGATAGGTGCCTTCGGCGCCATGGAATACTGCCGCCGCACCGAGCAGCAGGATTGGCACTGGCGCATCCAGCAAGGCGCTGTAGAGTAACGCCAGCGGAGTGTGCTTTTGACTGTCTTCACGGACCCGGCCAATACTCGGTTGCAGTTCCGCAAGGGTGTTTTTTATGGTGCGGCGCCGGGTGAACACCAGCGCGGACACCAGCATAAAGGGCGTGATCAGCCAGATGTCATCAGCCAGCGCCTGCAGTAATTCGCTGCTCACCGCGGCCAATGGCAACGCGGCGGTTTGTTGGGCCAGCGCCACCGGCATTGACAGCAGCCAGGCCAGGTTGACGGCCTGATTGCTTGGCATCCAGAAGCTCTGTTCGCGGATGGTATTGCGCAGCGCCCGGTGAATGGCCTCCAGTTGCTGTTGATTGAGTTGCACATTGATGGCGAGATTGAGCTGACGACCGATCTCGTCGTCAAGCTGGCCAACCAGATCGCGCCGGATCTCCATTATCCGTGTCAGGGTGGAAAGCACTTCCTCGGCCACCGAGGCCTGCTGCGCCTTCAGAAGCTGCTCAGCATAACGAGCCGGGTCGCGGAGCTGTTCGCGCTGTTCACGCAGGCGAAACTGCTGCATGCGCAAATCGGCAAGGCGCTGCTCCAGTCCCTCGACCAGTACCACCTTTGGCAGCGCCGCCTGCTGGGCATAGATGACACGGGACAGCAGCAGACTGCCTTGCAGCAGGTCGATCTGATCATTCAGGTTGCGCAGGGTCTGGCGGCTACGGTCAAGGCTGGTGTCGATGCGGACATTGTCGCGAATGAGCGTATTGGTGGATTCCGTTAGCGCCAGCAGTTGGTCCGCCAGCTTTCGGTTGCTGGCGAGCGCATCACGCACCAGGGGCTTGTCGGTAAAGGCATCCGGCAGATCGGCCAGCGCCTCGGCAATCATCTGTTCAGTGCGGGCCCGGCGCTTTCGATTGATTTCGTCCTGCAGCAAGGCGACTTTCAGTTCTGCAGTGCTGATTTGCTGATTGAGCAGTTGCTGGCGCTGGCTTGCCAGCGCGTGCAGGGAATCGACACTCCACAGTTCGCGACGGTTCAATTCCATTCGGTTGGTCAGCGACGCCAGTTCAATCCGCAGGCTGTCCCGCTCGGCCACAGACAGGCCGCCTTCGCGCAACTGACTGCGGGCCAGCAACTGGCGAATCTCTTCACTGCGGGCCAGGTCGCGAGCCAGCAGGGTCTGCGCCCGCTCCGGCAGGGTCTGGTAATTGATCAGCTCGCTGGAGACCTCGGCGAGGTCGTTCTGGTGTGCTTCCAGTTCCGCCAGCGTGGCATTAAGGGTGGTAATCAGAGTGCGGATATCCGCTTCGTCATACTCCCGCTCCAGTGCCTCCGGGTCGTCGGCAGTCAAGTTGGCAAGGGTACGATTGATACGACTACGGTCCTGACTCACTTGACCGAGGCGCTGGTTCAGCGCCGCCAGCGCCTGCTGGCTGCGTTGCTGGTCGTTGGCGAAGCGCAGTGCGGCTTCCAGTGCCTGACGGTCGCGGGTCTGGCTCTGGGTCAGGGTATCCCGGCTGTTCAGCTCGTCAAGCTGGCGTTCCAGCTCGCCGACCTCCGGCAGGGAGGCGTGGCCAGTGACACAAAGGGACAGCAGCAACAAACATAGCAGGCGGGGCAGGGACAGCATCAGGCTTTTCCGTCTCGGATGCGGGAGCCCAGAGTGTACCACCGGACGGGTGACGCTCAGAGCCGCTTCAGCAAGGTCATCAGCATGCCGAGGTCGCGATCGTCGAACCGGGCCAGTGCCTCATTGGCCCAGCGATGCAGGTTTTCATCGTTGCCCACGCCGAGGGCGGCAAGCTGGCTGTTCAGCGCACTGCGTACATGGGGCAGCGTCGCTGAAGCGGCAGCAGGTGATCTCAGTGGTTCGATGCCGGACAACTCCCACGCATACAGCATCACTGCCTGGGCCAGATTCAGGGACGGCTGGCTGACCGGCAGGGGGATGCGGGTGGCTGCGTCACACAGTGCCAGTTCGTCGCCAGTCAGGCCGCTGGCCTCGCGGCCGAATACCAGTGCTGCCCGACGGACGCTGCCGGGCTTGCCGGCCAGGGCGCTACGGCATTCCTGTGGCGTCAGATAGTCGTCATGGTCCAGTCGTCGCCGTGCGGTGCTGGCGATGCTGAAATCCACTTCGGCCAGCGCTGCGGCCAGGGAATCAAAATGCCGAGCCTGATCAAGCAACTCGGTGCTTTCGTGGGCCAGCCAGCGTGCTTCTCGACTGAGGTCACAGGGATTCACCAGCCACAGTGCCGACAAACCCATGGTTTTCAGTGCCCGAGCCGCAGCGCCGACATTTTCGGGCCGAGCCGGCTCAACCAGAATGAATGCCAGCTCCATCAGGGCAGCTCCAGCAATGCCGCACCGGCGACCTTGAAGGTGCCGATACGTGCTGCTGGCACTCCCAGCGTTCGCAATGCCAGCAGGCAGGCGTCCGCTTCCGTCGGCGCGACGGCGGCCAGCAAGCCACCACTGGTCTGCGGGTCGGTCAGCAGGGTGAGTAGTGGATGGTCGTGCCAGCGAGGTGCCATGTGGCAGGCAGCCAGCGCGGCGTCATTGGCCGGTTTCAGGGTGCTGGCCACGCCCTGCACCACCAGTGACAGGGCGCCGGGTAGCAATGGCGCCGCCTCTGCATCCAGATCCACGCTGCAGGCCGAGGCTCGACACATTTCCAGCAGATGACCGAGCAAACCGAAACCGGTGATGTCGGTGCAGCTCCGCACACCATGGCGAGCCAGCAATGCCACCGACGGACCGTTACTCATCAACATGCTATCCAGTGCAGCATCTAACCAGCCGGCGCGGGCTTTCAATTGCATCTGCGCCGCCAGAATAATGCCGGTGCCAAGCGCCTTGGTGACGATCAGCGCATCGCCGGGGCGGGCACCACCCTTGTGAAACAGGGCTTGTTCCGTGCCAGTGCCGTTGATGGCAAAGCCGGCCGCCATCTGCGGGCCTTCGAGGGTATGGCCGCCGAGCAGGGTGCAGCCCGCGCGATTGAGTTCGTCGACTGCCGCATGCATTAGCCGCTTCAGGTCGCGGCCCTGCAACACCTGGTGATTGACTGGCAGGGCGACAGTTGCCAGGGCAGAATGCGGCGTCGCATTCATGGCGTAAATATCGCTCAGGCTGTGCAGCACACAAATGCGACCGAACAGCGCCGGCTCATCAATAAATGCGGGGAAGAAATCCTGGCTCTGCACCAGTAACTGACCTGCCGGCCAGCGCACGATGCTGGCGTCCTCCCGTGCATCCACGCCGGCAAGAATGCTGTCCTGCTTCAACGGTATCAGTCCGCTCAGCGCCTGCTGCAGGGCTTCGCTGCCAACCTTGGCGCCACAGCCGGCGCAGCGGGGAATATTGTGATCGGCCAGCATCGGTGTTGGCATGCGGCTGGGCAGATGTTCGAACATCGCCATGAAGCGACGGTCGATGCGATCCTTCCAGCGCCATACCCAGCGGCCCTGCACCGACAAACCGCCGCGGCTGCCGGCGGCGTCGCGCTGACCGGCGGCGAGCAGCGACAGAAAACGCTTTTGCGGCTTCCAGCGCACCAGCGGCTGACCGCTGACCGCCCGGCGCAGGTTGCTCGCCAGAGTGGCAGCCTGGCGTACCGCATAGACCCCGGCTCGTGCAAGCGGTTGGCCGTCGATGACAGCGCAATCACCGGCAGCAAAAATATTGGGGTGGGAGCTGCTTTGCAGGCTGTGCTGCACACGGACGAAATGGTCGTCAGTGAGGGCAAGGCCGGAGCCCGCCAGCCAGTCGGCACCGCTGGCACCGGTACACCAGAACAGCACATCGAAAGCGTGATTATCGTGACAGTGCAGTACGCCTGCACTGACGCGGGCGACACGCTGATGTTCGATCAGCGCGATGTTTGCGGCCTGAAGATGCCGGCGCATGGTCTCCCTGACACGTCTCGGATAGCTCGCCAACAGCTCGCCCGCACAGATCAGTGCAAGGCGGGCGACAACACCGCGGCGATGCAGTGCGGTAGCAATCGCCAGCGCAATCTCGGTGCCACCGGCGCCACCGCCGACGATGCTGATGGCTACCTGGTGACCATTCACCGGCCAGTCATCCAGTACCTGTTGCCAGCGTGCCCGGAAACCTGCCACCGGCTTCACCGCAATGGCGTGATCGCGGGCGCCGGGCACCTCGTCGAGTGCCGGTGTACTGCCGACATCCAGACTGAGCCAGTCGTAGTCGAGGGTGCTGCCATCATCCAGCATCAGTCGGTTGATACTGGCGTCCAGCCCGGTGGCGCGGGCGCGAACAAAGCGTGCCCCGGCCCACTGACACAGCCGGGGCAGGTCGATGTGCGTGTCCTCGATTTGATAGTGCCCGGCGATCAGGCCCGGCAGCATACCGGAGTAGGGCGACAGGGATTCCGGCGACACCAGCGTGATACGGGTGTCGGGTAGCGGTTTCATGGCCAGCATGCGCAAGGCCAGCGCGTGGCTGTGGCCACCGCCAACCAGTACAAGATCCTGTTTTGCCGGAAGAAACTGCACAAAAGCTCCCTGAGTTCAAACGGCATCATAGCGAAATGACCCGTCCGGGGGGTACCTCTTCCGCGTCCGGGCCGTTACAGTGCGGCCGTTATGCCACCAAGGAGTGAGCCCATGCAGTGGATGATTTATGGAGCTAACGGCTATACCGGTGAACTGATTGCCCGCGAAGCCGTTCGACTTGGCATGCAGCCGATTCTTGCTGGCCGCAGCCGCGACAAACTTGAGTCGTTAGCATCCGAGCTCGATCTGGAAACGCGTGTATTCAGTCTCGATGACCGCCAGGCGGTCACGATTGCCCTTCATGGGGTCAAGCTGGTGTTGCACTGCGCCGGCCCGTTCTCGGCCACCAGTGCACCGATGATCGAGGGCTGTCTCGAGGCTGGTGCCCATTATCTCGACATCACCGGCGAAGCGCCGGTGTTTGAGCACACGTTGGCAAAGTCGCAGTCTGATCGTGCCCGGAACAAGGGCGTAGTGCTGTGCTCCGGTGTCGGCTTCGATGTCATTCCCACCGATTGCGTGGCGTTAAAACTCAAGCAACTGATGCCGGATGCCACCCATTTGTCCCTTGGTTTCGATACCAGCTCGGGTCTGTCGCCGGGCACCAGCAAGACCGCCATTGAGGGTCTGGGGCAGGGCTGTCTGGAACGCAAGGATGGCGTGCTGGTGACCTCGCCGATGGGCAGTAAACACCGTGAGATCGACTTCGGTCGCGGTAAGCGCTACGCCATGGCGATTCCCTGGGGCGATGTTTCTACGGCCTATTACACCACCGGTATCGGCAATATCGACACCTGGTTTCCGATGCCGAAATCCATGGTGATTGGCGCCCAGGTAATGAATCTGGTCAGACCGCTGATGGCTACCGGCTGGATGCAGGCGTTGTTGAAAAATCTGGCGGGAAAATACGTCAAGGGACCGGACGAGGCAGCGCGGCAAAAGCTGCCGACGTACGTCTGGGGAGAGGCCCGCAATGCGGCGGGCGAGATCCGCACCGTGCGCATCAAGACTGCCAACGGTTACAGCCTTACCGTGGACGGCGCGCTTGCCATTGCCGCCTGGTTGATGAGCCATAAACCGGAGGGCGGTAGCTACACCCCGGCCATGCTGTTGGGCGCCGAGCTGGTGGAGAAGCTGCCGGGGTCTGGCAAATTCAAGGTCGACTGACTCTTGTCAGCAAGGTTGCACGGCAGCGAACCTTCTGCCGTGCAACCTTGCTCCCGGCATCAGCGTTTCTGCAGGCTGCCGAATTTCAGTGAACCCATGCGGAAGCTGGGTTGGGTGCCGGGGAACAACCAGAAGCCATCCGATTCCGACGACAACGCCATGTTCGGGACCTGTTCGTGCAGCTTCGACGGCCCGGCAATATATTTTTCCTGCACCATCGAAATATACTGTTCCACCGCCTGCTCCTGAGTGTTGCCGTTCAGGATCACCTCGGCGCCGGTCACTTTCGCATACTCGGCAATGCGCGGAATACGCGACAGCTCTGGCGCATAGGCATCCAGGCTGACGCCGTTCTCGCTAGTCACAAACAGGCCATCATCCGTGTGCGCGACAATCGAGTGATTGCCTTCGGTATGACCGGGGGTGCGCACCAGCGCCACGCTGCCGTCACCCAGCATCACATCCTCGTCGAGGAAAATAAGCTTTTCCTCCGGAACACCGTCCAGCCCATGCGGGCAGAACCACTGTGACTGCCAGGGCACAGCGCCGAGGGCGCAATCCCACTCATCGCGCATGATCAGCAGTTTCGCGTTCGGCAGTAGCGCCGGTTGACCATTAGCGCCGAGCCACCGCTGCAGATTAACGGTGTGCATGTGATCGTAAGTGATGTAGTCAATGTCCTCCGGCTTCAAGCCGATGTCAGCCAGCACGTCAAGCACCGTATTGGTCTTGCGAGTCACCAGTGCTTCCTGCAATGGTGCAGCCGCCCCAACACGATCAATCAGGCGGCGGAAGTAGGGCGCGTCGCGTTGGTTTTCCCAGTCCATCGGCGATACCAACAGGGTTTTCAGGCCCTCGCTGCTATCGAACTGAATGACGAACAGGCGATTCACCAGGTGAATAAAAGGCGATACTCCGGAAAATGCATTCAGGTAACCGTACTGGCTCGGATAGGGGATGCGCACCAGCTCGAATGACTGGTAGTAGCGCACTGTCGGTCGGGAGAGCATGTCGCGACGAAAGTCCTGCGCGGCCTGCTTTACATTATCAACTCGCTCCATGGGGCGACGGGCATCGCGGGTGCCCTCAAAGCTCTTGATCGGCGTGATGACGGTCATGGATGTTTCTCCTGTCAGGTAATGTTCCCGGTACCTCGGCAATACGGCAGTGCGGAGATGGCTCTTGATTCGCGTGGCCCGGGGATGGTCGGGCAGTGCAGATATATCTGTCAATCTATATTGACAGATTGACCCAATCCGACAGCAGTCCTAGCATGGCCCTATGACAGTGACCTCACCAAGCGCCTCCAGACGTCCTTATAAGGGCATGGAGCCCTCCGAACGTGTTGCTATCCGCCGACAGAAAATTCTCGACGCGGCGCTGGAGCTGTTCGGCACTCAGGGCTATCAGGCTACGACCATGGCCATGCTCAGTGTTGAATCCGGTGTGCCGCATCGGTACCTCATCGGGATTTTTCCCGGCAGGGAAGACATTCTGCGCGAGCTTTATCAGCGCATTTCAGATGACGTGAAGCAGGCGGTGATGGCGGCCCGCGCTGCCGCACCCGCAACGCCGGCGGCAATGATTCGCCACGGCGTCGGCGCGGCGTGCCATGCCTATCTGGCCGACCCGCGAAAAACCCGGGTTAATTGTCTGGAAGTGGTCGGGGTGTCGGCACAGTTCGAGATACTGCGACGGCAGGTCATCCGCGATTTTGGTCAGGTGATTCTCGATGATGTCACCCGCTTTAGTGATCAGGGCCTGTTACCCGCAGGCGATTATCAGTATGGCGCTATCGGCCTGGTGGGTGCCTTCCATGAGTTGATGACCGAGTGGGTGCTCACCGAGTCCGCCGACAGACCGCCAGTCGCCGTGCTGGCAGGGAAGATCGCCGAATTTTTTTGGGGCTCCTTGTTGGCGGTGCAAATACCGCTGCCGCCATCAGGCTGATCAGCCTTGAAGACAGATGGCTCCTCCGCGACTTGATGGAAGGGGGGGCGTGCTGCAACCCCCATATTCAGGGGTATGGCATGGATTGCGGTCTGGGGCCAAAGTGCCTGTTTATCCGGATTACGGGCTAATCGCTATGAAAATACTGTCCCTGATGTTGATTTTGGTGTCCTCCCTGCTGGCGTCATTGCATGCCGCTGAGCCGGGCCAGGCGGAATATGATCAGGCGCTTGCCGCAGCCCGGGAAGGGAATTATGCGGCGACTCGCTCATTGCTTGAGAGTGCTATCGAAAAAGGCAATGTTGGCGCGCTGACCTATATGGGCGTGCTCCATGAAACCGGCAGCGGGGTCGAGCAAAGTTACACCAAGGCGAGTGATTGGTATCAGAAAGCGGTGGCCAAGGGCGATGCCAAGGCCATGTATCAGCTGGGATATCTCTATGAAAATGGCGCCGGGGTAGAGCGGGATTTTGCCAAGGCAATGGATCTTTATGGTCAGGCGGCGGCCAAGGGCATCGGTACGGCCATGTTGAACCTGGGCATCATGCATCAGACCGGTAAAGGTGTGCCGCAGAATTTTCAGGAAGCGATGAAATGGTATCGGCAGGCGTCGGATCAGAAAGTTAACAGTGCCATGTTGTATATCGCCTATCTGTACGAGGAAGGTCAGGGCGTTCCGCAAAACCTGACGGAGGCGGTGAGCTGGTATAACAAAGCCATTGCCCACGGCAACACCAGTGCCATGCTGGAACTGGGCTTGATGTACGAACGCGGCAAGGGTGTGGCACAGAATCTCAGTGAAGCCATCAAAAATTACAAGCTGGCTGCAGACGCGGGTGATACAACAGGCATGTTGTATATCGGTAACCTGTATGCCGCCGGTAATGGCGTTGCACAAAACCATGAAGAAGCGGCGCGTTGGTACCATCGGGCGGCGGAACGCAATGATCCTCATGCCATAGTAAATCTGGGTCTTGCCTACGTTGACGGTAAAGGTGTGCCACGCAACCCCGCCCATGCGGTAACCCTGTTCCGCATGGCCTCCGATATGGGCTACTCCCAGGCTACCTTTAATATGGGTGTGGTTTATGAGAACGGTATCGGTGTCGCTCCGAACCTTGAAACTGCCCGCGAATGGTTTACCAAAGCCCATGCGCAGGGGCATCAGGGCGCTATGGGAGCGATTGTGAATGTTCAACGCAAAATTGAGCAGCAGTAATCTCGCCGGGGGGACGTGCCTGATTCTGCCTCCCAAAATGTCCGTGCTGGAGATCCTCTGATGAAAGCACATTATACCCTGTTGTGCGTGTTATCGGCGTGGATGTGTTGGTCCATGCCAGTGGCTGCCGATAATGTGATCAAGAACCCCAA
The DNA here is from genome assembly GCA_046292765.1 of Alcanivoracaceae bacterium. Taxonomy (GTDB): domain Bacteria; phylum Pseudomonadota; class Gammaproteobacteria; order Pseudomonadales; family Alcanivoracaceae; genus PGZG01. Next base: position 142,765 of record JBKBQA010000006.1, read on the forward strand.
TGTGCTCAAGTTGTTTGAAGAAGCAGAAGGCGATAATCCCCTTTACAACGTCGCCGCCATGCATCGTTTGGCGATCCTTTTCAAGGATGGCGTTGCAAACAGACATTCTCCTTACGATGGAGTTCGTCGTGATGACGTGGCTGCGCTTTACTGGTTGACTCGTTATGACGAGGCCAAGGCGGCGCAGATAAAGGAGCTGGGAAAGAAGCGGTGGGACGAGTTGTGCAAAGAAAAGCGTGAAAACCGATCCACCAGCGGGCAGTGCGCCTATACCGACAAGCGTGACTACCATGTCGAGCGACACAAGGGATATCTCGAAAGGTTACAGAGTAATATCAGCTGGGCACAAAGCAATCTGCAAATGGCGAATGCCTGTGAGAACCAGGCTTGCTCTGAACCACGCTATGAAGGGCAGTATCGTATCGCTACGCTTGAGAGTATTGCCAGAGCTTATCTGCGCGGAGATGGGGTGACGCCGAATGACACTGAGGCAGTCCGCTGGTTCCAGGTAGCAGCTGGGGTCGGAAGCATCGAGGCGCGTTATCGCCTCGGTGAAATGTATGAACAGGGTCGCGGCGTGCCCGCAGACAATGCTGTGGCATTGCACTGGTTCCAGCAAGCCTACGCTGAAATGGGCAAGGAACCCCAGCGATGGAAAAAGCCTGACATTCATGACGTAATGCGGCGTAATGACGGCAAGCCTCGATTGGAGGACGCCGAGCAAGCGGTTATCCGAGTCGGCCTCAGGCACGATCACGATAAGGGCAACGTCACACCGGAGAAACTGTACGAGCGTGGTTTGCAGTTTACCTACGGCGATGGCCGCTATGTGAAAGACGAGGGCTATCAGTGGATCAAGGCCGCTGCCGAAGCCGGTCATGGTCAGGCCATGCTGCATCTGTATCGCCTTCATATACAATCGCCAAACTCTTATGACCCCCTCTATAACCCGGATCTGGCGCAACAGTGGCTGGATAAAAGTATGGCTATTGGGCACCCCGATGCCTTTTATCTGGCCTATCAAATCGAAGCAAGAAAGCCGCGGCCTCAGTCACCTCAACGTGCCGTCGAGTTACTCGGCAAGGCGGCTGAGCTGGGTCACCTGCAGGCCATGGTGGGCTATTATCGGCGTGCCGATCGGTCAGTGCCCGACATTGATGCAAGGGCTCGAGAGTATCTGAAGAAGGCATCAGATGCGGGAGATGCGGAGGCACAGATTCTGCAAGCGCTTCTGATCAAGGACAGTGACCGCGATGAGGCTTTGAAGTTGTTACGCCTGGCAAACCAAAGCCCGAACTATTACACGGCGGAAGGAGCAAATCTGGAGATCGAAAAGATCGTCGACCCGGTGGGTTATCAGCGTCGTATTGCACAGAAAGAAGCGGAGGAAGCCGCGAAAGCCGCTGCTCAGGCTGCTGCCAATACGCCGGAGGCCCTGTTTATCGATCATATCCACCGTTACGGCCCGGACACGACCGACAGCAGTAGCTTTCACTACGAAGTGGCGTTGTATTGTCGTTACGGTGGCCCTAACTGTCATGCGCTTCAGGTGCGGGCTCGCCAGTTCCAGAACCAGCAAAACAGCGCGGCGGAGCGCGCCAATATGCAAAGGATCTGGAGCGGTTACGGTTCCGGCGAGAGTCTGGAAGAATTTGGTCGCCGCAGCCGGGCCCGTAGCCAGTGTTTGCAAGCCCTGACAAAGTCCGTGCAGGATCAGACGTCCGGAAAGCAAAGCTGGCGCTATGTTGGGGAGTGCGATTGAGTGCGCGTTTTGGTGGCGGGAGGCGTCACCTCGGTAACGCAAGCCAGTCGCAGCTCAGTTGAGCATTTTCAGCCGTTGCTTTGCCACTCGCTGGTGCAAGACGGCTTCGGCGCTATCGGCTTTGGCGTTCGCCGCCTGCTTTAATAGCGCCACAATCTGGTCGCGACGGTCCTTGCCTGCGATCTTCTCCAGTGCGATGGCGTACTCCAGCATCGGCGCAGCGTAGCCATGGGTGTTCAGCTTCAGCGCTTCGGCAAAGGCTTCGTCCACCATGGTCGGGCGAATCCGGTAGGTCATGCGCGCCAGCATGGTACCGGCCTTCTCCAGCGTGCCGGCATAGACGGCGCCTCGCAGGGTGACGGTGTAGAGGTTGTGCTGGTCTTGCTGGTCGAGTTTTTCCAGCGCTGCAAGAATCTCTTCCAGAAAGCCGGTATTGCGTGCTTCCAGCATGCCCATGGGTTCCAGTCGCCGGGACTTGGCGTAGGCATGGCCAAACTGGAGGAAGAGATGATCTGGCGCCTGCTGAAGCAAGGCGCGGGTTTCGTGAATCACTTGATCGAGTTGCTCGATGCGTTTGGCCGGGTCCGGTTCGATATATTGAGCATGCAGAGCAAGCGCATACAGGGCCGGAAAATAGCCCGGGGGGCCGACCAGCTGGCCGAGCTCCCATGCGCGGGCAAAATCGCCGTTAAACAGTGCCACCCAGGCATCGGCGATGATGGCGGCAGCGATCTCATAATCCTGATCGGCCCAGTCAAACGCCATGTTGCCGAGGCGCGGGTGGGTACGATTGGCCAGTACAGTCTTCTGGGTGAGCTGCATCAGGCTTGGGTAACGGGTTGCTTCGTCTTTCAGTGAGGCGGCGGTGGGAAAGGGGCCGCGCTTGCCGCCAGTCAGGTATTGCCACTGTTCAGCAACGTCGCTGCGAGTGAAATGAAAGGTGGGCAGGTCTGCCGGCCAGGGTCGAAAGTTTGCGGCATGGCCGAGCAGCGGCAGAGCCGTCAACAACAGGATCAGAAGCGCGCGCATGGTAAGCCCCCCAAAGGATCTGGGAGAAAGTGTCGGGGTGTATCGCCGGGAAGGCATTGACCGGGAGGCCGCCGCGACGGGCGCGGCGGGCAGCAGCAGAGTACTGCGTCCGAGCAGTGATTACGGTGGGTATTTGCCAAACATATCCCGCACCAGTCGCTCGATCAGGGCTGTGCGCTGGTCTGGTTTCATTTGTTCGGTCAGGTTGCGTTGACCGGTGCCACGCCATACCACCTGAAGGTTGTCACGCTGGACTAATTCGATAACCAGCTTACCTTCCTTGACGGCGCGCCTGTCCGGTGCTGTCGACAGGCCTATGCCAAGACTGTCGCGACCGAAACCAAAGCCGTAGCTAAAGCCGCTGCTTTCCAGCTGTAGAGTGTCTTCCACCCTGTAGCGCACCAGCAGATCGGCCTGATCGGGTGTGGCCTCGCTGAACTGACGTTGTGCCAGCTCCCGATTGACGGCCTGCTCAATGCGCTCATCGTCCAGCGAGCGTATGCGTTCTTCTGACGCCGGCCTGACGAATGCATAGGTACGAAAGTCGGCAAAAGCCGCATCGCGCTGGTGGTCGATAGCAACGGTGCTGGCGCAGCCGGCCAGCCACACGGTGACAAACAGGATAATTGGACGCATCTGCCTTTCTCCCGGGTACCAGGTTCTCCCGTTTGACCGCCACAGGGCAGATCAGTTGCCATGACAGGGAGAACGCCCGGGGTCCGGAATGTCGTGGTAGATCGGCAGGGAAAGCCGTCGATGCGTCCAGTTCAGGCCGATAAGGTCAGGTGACGGCGGGCCTTGCCCGGAGGCGTGGCCATCGGCGCGCCATCAAGCTGCTCGATAATGCCGTCCAGCGTGCGAGCTATCAGGGTGGCGTTGCGTACCTGAGCCAGCTTCGGCCAGGTAGCGCGCTTGCCGGCGTGAATCATCTGGCCGATCTCGTCGTCGCCGTGATAGCCAAACAGCACATTGACCCAGCGGAAATCTTGCTGCGGCAAAATGATGTTGATATCACCGGTGTACTCCTGGTCCAGAAGCGAATGCGCCATCAGGATCAGCGGGCTGGCGAAGGTGGCGCCGTAGCGAGAGCTGATGCGCTCGCCGGTAAGCAGGACATCCTTGACCAGATTCATGGTAAGGCCGGTCGCGATATCGCGCAGTCGCTTGCCACGCAGGCTCTTGGTGTCGGTCACAAAAGGTACCGCGAGCGGGTTGATCAGGCTGACCAGATAGTGATTAACACCAAACAGGCGCGCCAGCCGCTTGGCGGGCAGGTCATCAGCAAAGGAGCCATCGACCCACTTCTGTGATGGCAAGTAGGGCTTCGGCTTGCCATCCACACCTTTGGCATACAGGGTTACCGGTGGCACGATGCCGGGCACGCTGCTGGAGGCGTCCACGGCCGAGCGGATGTACACATTTGGGGAGGTAATGGCATTCATCAGTCGCGCCGCCTGATGCCGCTCCGCCGGGGCAATGGAAATATTGATATAGCGACCGGTGTGCTCGTAGGCCTCTTGAAATGTCATGTCGTTGCAGAAGCTGTCGATGGCACCTTCTTTAACCGACAGTGGTGTGGCCTCCTGTTCGAGCCCGGCCAGCACCCGGAACGGGTTGAGATGGGTCGGAAGATCATAGCGAAAGCGGTCAAAATAGCCTGCCTTCATCTCCTCATCGGTAAGCGTGCCAATCTGCGCACACAGCCAGGATCCAGCGCTGGCACCGGACAGCACATGCGGCAGCATGTCGTTGTCGACCAGTGTCTGCACCACGCCATGGTGAAAATAGATCAGCCCGGCCCCACCACTGAGCATCAAGGCCGAGCGACCATAGCAGTGGCTGGCACGGCGAAAGAAATCCAGCTTTTCGGCGTGCGGAATCTCTGCATCACCAGCGGCTGCAACAAAGGTAAGGGATTCCACCACCACGTTGACATATTCGTCTATCAGCACCTTGGTGCCCGACAGGGCGCGGTTGTACAGCACGGCCTTGCCCATGCCGCACAGGTTGCCGTGAATGCCCTCGTTCAGGGCGTAGAGCAGGTCATGGGTGCGACCGGCATCAAGCAAGCCGCGCAGCAGTTCGTAGCGGGCCCGCAGTTCAACACTGCCATACAGCCTGCTGCGCTCACGCTGGCGCCACTGGTCGAGCCGTAGCAGTTGATCCGACTCCAGCGCCGCATCGAGCCACTCGGGGTAGCTGCTGGCCTCATGAAGGCGGCGATACAGTGAGCGGGTATGGGCATTGCGCAGTAACAGAGACATGACCAGCGATCCGGAGAAAAACAGGCCGGTAAGTAGATAGCATGATGGCAGAATGGATAGTAGTGAACAGATCAGACAAGTTTGTATCGGGTGAGGACGGCTTGCCGGCGGTTTCAGCTAGCTGCGCTGGCCTGGCGCCGAATGGAGCAGCCGAGCATACTCCTTGCTGACCACGGCGTAGCATTCGCAGCAGCGTCGTTCCAGATCCGCGCGATCCAGTATTTTGATGTGGCCCCGACGATATTCGATAGCCCCCGAATCTTGCAGCTTGGTTGCAGCCGCGCTAATGCTGCCCCGACGTACGCCGAGCAGCTGCGAAATCATTTCATGAGTGATATCAAAATGGTCGCTATTACGGCGATCTCTTGATAGCAATAGCCAGCGGCAAAGCTGCTGATCGATGCTGTGATAGCGGTTGCAAACCGCTGTCTGAGCCATCTGCGTAATCAGTGCCTGAGTGTAGCGCAGCAGCAAGTGGTGGAACTCACCATGCAGAGCAAACTCGGCCATCAGGTGCTTCTTGCTGAGTCGGTAGGCTTGCCCGGCACACTGCACGATCGCGTGACTCGGCGTGCTGATCCCGCCCATGAACAGGGCGATACCTACCACGCCCTCATTACCGATCATGGCAAACTCGGCTGAATTGCCATCCTCCATCGCATGTAGTTTGGAGATAATCGAATCGGTGGGAAAATAAACGCTATCGAGCACGCTGCCGGATTCGTAGACGGTGCTGCCCGCCGGCATTTCGGTTAGTTTGAGGTTGGGGCAGATGCGCTGCCTGGATTCTGGCGAAAGTGCTTTTAGAAGGAGATTGTCCTGATAATCAGGGCATTGGACCATAACGCTATCCCGAGCTGCCGAAAGAGCAACAAATCCATTGTAGGACATCAGTCTCCTCTTGTGGGCCCCGCAACGCAATAGCACGTTGCGCCATGTTTCAGTCAATACCAACTCGTGCTGGTATCAGTCATTGGTTACCTAACGCACAGACGAACACGATTGCCGGTGGTCAACTTGAATCTGGTATTTCTGGCCTGCTGTGTGGCCCGAATACAAGGTTTTTCAAAGCATAACAACCGCCAATGATCACGAGGTCATTATTATGACTATGCGCCACACGCTCGGCATTGTGCTGCTTATGACAGGTGCGGCATTGGTTTTCTTTAGTTGTCGGGCATCTCAGGTGTTCGCAGAGCAGGCGGACAAAATTTTTGCCGGTCAACTCGCAAGCGAAACAACGTGGTATTTTTTCGATGGTGTCACGGCATCGCTGCTTGGATTGGTGATGCTTGCCACGCGAAACAGTACCAGATTGTAGGGAAACTGGACTTAACGAAAAGGAGATTCACATGCTCGAGACAATTGCAGTCATCCTCGTCATTTTGTGGCTACTGGGCCTGGTGAGTTCCTACACCATGGGCGGATTTATTCACGTTTTGTTGGTTATCGCGGTTGTCGTGATACTGGTTCGTGTGCTTCGGGGGCGGAGTATATAGGGTGCAATTCGCCAAAAATTATCTGAACGAATTAATATCATTCCACATCGATAAAGGCAGCGAATGTTTTGATTCTTTAACTTTCAGATTTTTGTGTTGTGGCGTACAGACGGACATGGTTGGATGGCCTACTTTTTTACGCAGCCAGTCCTGAATTCAGGTTGGTTATCAGAATCCACTAAAAGCGGAGAATCACATGAACAAGGATCAAGTCAAAGGCAAGATCAAGCAGGTTGAAGGGAAAGTCAGAGAGCAGGCAGGCAAGGTGCTCGATGATCCTGAGATGGAGGTCAAGGGCAAGGCCAAGAATGCTCAGGGGAAAACGCAAAGCGCCTATGGCAATGCAAAAAGCGACGTCAAGGATCAGGCAAAGCGTTAGTCAGTAATCGCAGTATCTGTCCCCAGGTGGTCGTTCCTCATCCACCCGGCTTCGGGATAATCTATGGAGAGCGGCCATGAAAAAATTAATTTGGGTTCCGATTCTGATCACGTCCCTGTCATTGCCTTTCGCAGCAGTTTTCGCGCAAGGTAATGACAGAAGGTCAGGTGCTTACGAAAGTGATGACAGAAGGTCAGGTGCATACGACAGCAATGAGAGAAGGGCGCGTTCAAACGAAAGTAGTTCGAAGGTCTATATCGGTGCCGGTGTCGGCTACTATCGAATCAATGATAGTGATTTTCTCGACGACAATGACAGGCTCAAGGATAATCGAACGGCTTGGCGTTTATACGGCGGCTTTGAGGCCAGCCGTGCTCTGGCCATCGAGGCAGCCTACACGGATTTTGGTACCAGCGATGACGGGGCTGCAAAAATGAAGCTGAGCGGAGTTTCTGCCGCTGTTCTGCTTTCGCTGCCGATATTCCAGTACATCGCACCTTATGGAAAAATTGGCATGATCGCCTGGGATCGAACCAGAACACTTGGCCCGATCCGTAACAGCGACGATGGCCATGACGTGTTCTTCGGGTTCGGCGGAAGGTTCGCATTGACCCCGAGGTCCGATCTGCGGCTAGAGTACGAACGCTATGAGGTCGATAATACCGACCTTGATATGGTATCAGCGAACATCCAGTACCGCTTCTGACGGTAGTGCAGGCAGAGGTTCAAGGCGGCGGCCTGCTGAGGAGTCAGCGGGTCGCGTTCTGCTTTTTGCCTGCAGCACCACAGGATCGATTGGATCCAGCGAGAGCCTCTGCAGCTGCTTTGATTCTCCCCGTCACTCTTTGAACGGATTCAGTCTGTCGCCGAGCTGATACTGCAGGGCGATGGGTAGCGGCCGCACCGTGGCAGCCACCAGCTTGTTCACGGTGCCGGGCACACACACCGGTTTGCCTTTCATCACCGCTTGCCAGCCCTCACGTACCACTGCATCGGCATCCTGCCAGAGGATGTTGGGCAATTTACTGGCAGCGTCGCGGGTGCCCATGACGTCGTGAAATTCACTGTGGGTAAAGCCAGGGCATAGCGCGGTGACATTGATGCCCTGCGGCTTGAGTTCCATATCGAGCGACTGCGATATGTTGAGCACATAGCTCTTGATGCCGGTGTACAGAAGGCTGGCACCGGGCGGAGACATGGCGGCGATCGACGACAGATTGATGATTCGGCCCCAGCCACGCTCCCGCATGCCTGGCAGCACCCGATGGCAGAGCTCGGTCAGTGCCGTCACCATCAACTGGATTTCTGCGGCCAGCGTTGGCCATGGCGTATCGGCAAAGGCAGTTTTACCGGATAGGCCGGCGTTATTGATCAGCACATCAACAGCAATTTTTTTCTCATCGGCAAACGCCATGATCGCCGCCGGTGCGCCGGGGTCATTCAGATCCGCCGCAAACACGTCGCAGCGAATGCCATGGTCACGCTTAAGTTCGTCGGCGAGAGCCTCCAAGCGTTCGGCGCGGCGCGCCACCAGTAACAGGTCAAGACCTTCGGCGGCCAGATGGCGGGCAAAGGCGGCGCCAATGCCGGCGGAAGCGCCGGTGATCAGGGCGGTGCGATTCTGATTGTTCATGGTGTCCTCACGAGTTGAACAGCGCGGGAATCTCGCGCCTGCCGATGGAAAAATTGTGTCGGGTGCGGCCGATGTCGTCCTGGTACGCTGCCTGTGGACCCTCCAGCAGGAACGGGTAGGGGATATGCCGTTGCGCGCGAGTAAAACCCCAGGTGCCGATGCCGAGATAAAGGCCCGGCGCCACGCGACGGACTTCGTCGACCATATTGATGTCGCCACACAGCGAATGAAAGTGGCGATACACCAGCTGATAGGCGGGGCGGCCATCGAAGCGTGAGGGTGCCATCATGGTCTGCATCGGATACCGCTGAACGACCTTCCCGCGCTGACGAAAACTGTTGTAGCCACGGCCACTATCGGCATCCAGCGGGCGGAACGCCTTGCACAACCAGCTGCCCATGGGGTTATTAAGCGCCATCTGGCCAAGCTTTGTCGCCATCCAGCTCGGCTGGGCCAGCAGGCAGGCTGCGTATTCCCCGTTCATCTCGCTGATGGTTGGTGCCTCCAGTTTGGAAAACAGCTGTAGTAACTCGGCTGTTGAGTACTGGCGCAGCGCTGCTGTGTATATGTCCTGTTGCATAGGGTTGCTCTCCTGATCTGGCGTTCCGGACTACCTTGCTGGCCGTATGTTGAATGTCATTCAAGGCGATCCTAAAGGTTTGTTGAATGCTGTTCAAGAGGTGCGATAAGCGACTAGAATCGGCCGACCTGCAGTACCGCAGCCGGCCTTCAGGAGTAGCTAACCATGGCACAGACCAAACGCGACCAGGACCGGGCGGAAAAGCGCGACGAGATCATTGCCGCAGCCCGCACCCTGTTTATCGAAGCCGGTTACGAGGACACCTCGATCAGCCGACTGGCCGCCGCCGCCGGGGTAGCCCCGAACACCATCTACTGGTACTTCAAGGACAAGGAGGAGGTGCTGGTGGCGGTGCTGGATGCCGAGTTCAGCGACGGCATGGCCGAGTACCTGCAATTGCCGGCCACCGACGCGGCGGAACGATTGTTCTGGGTGGTGCAGCGGCTGGAGCGGGTCAGCCGACTGGTCAGCACGGTGCACTCGCGCCTTGAGGCGTCGGAAGCGATCAATCTCTGGCACGAGCGCTTTCATACCATCAGCGAGGGGATTTTGCGGGTATCACTACAGCACGCTGGAGTGCCGGCAGACCGGATTGAAACGCGAACAAAAATCAGCGTGTTCACGATGGAGGGCTTGCTCGCCCACCCGATGAGCGAAGCGGACAAGCGAATAATTTGCCGGGAGTTGGTGACTGCCTGAGCGGCTTCAAGTCTTCCGGCATCGGGCCGCAGCCGATCACAAGTACGCCGCCAAACCTATCCCTACCGCACTTCAATCTTGCGCATGCGCATGATCACTCGTATCACCGGCACGTAGCTGGTCGGCAGCAGGCGGGCAAGGATGTCCTGCGCGCGGCCGTCGCTGATCATGATCCGGCCGGTGTTCTTGCGTACCCCCTTGAGGATGATCCTGGCGGCTTCGGCCGGAGAGGTGCCTTTCTGCAGGTCCTCATGAAAGCGCCGGGTGCTGGTGTTGTGGTGATCCGCATTGAGAGTGATGTTGGTCGCCACCGCGCCCGGATGCACGGTGTGTACCGTAACATTTTTGATGCCCCGAATCCGGTGTTCGGCGCGCAGGGCATCGGTAAAGCCACGCACGGCAAACTTGGTCGTGCAATAGGGCACCAGATAGGGCAGGCCCAGAATGCCCTGGGTGCTGGAGATATTGACGATGGCGGCTGCGGGCCGCTTGAGAAGATGCGGGTAGCAGCGTTGAGTGGTGTGAACTACCCCCCCAGTAATTGATGTTGGTGATCTTTTCGAAATCAGCTTCAGTCACTTCACCGAACGTCAGATCGTCAAGTGCAATGCCGGCATTGTTTATCAGCAGGTCGATCTGGCCGAAACGGGCGAGCACGTTGTCGATGAAGGTGTTGATGGCAGGCTTGCTTCCCATGTCGACCTTTTCGGCATAATGCTCAGCGCCGATCTCGGCTAGTTTTGTTTGCGTGGTCTCAAGCTTGGTAATGTCGCAGAACGCTACTTTCGCGCCCTGACGTGCCAGCTCCATAACAAGATTGTGGCCAATTCCGTTGCCGCCACCGCCTGTGACGATGGCAACCTTGCTGGTGAAAACTTTCATAATATTTCTCTTCATTCGCTGCTTCGCTCGGATTCGAGGGCGATTTTGCTGTCGCGCTGCGTGTCCAACCTATCGAGGCGGGTAGTCACTCAGGTCGATCACCTCGGCCATGTCACGCCAGATGATCCGATTGAGAAGACGCAGCGGCACAAAATTGGCGCCGAGCCAGGTCTTGAAGGAGTCCTTGCCGTAGACGATCTTGGGCGTGCCACGACGGATGCCACGGATCACATGGCGAACAATCGCTTCCGGCGGTGTCGAGAGATATTTGGCCTTGAATGCCTGGGCATGCTCGGACCGGGCGATATTGGTATTGATTCCGCCGGGATGGACCAGATGCACACTGATCGGGCTGTGCAGCAGCTCAACCATCAGTGCCTCCGTGAATCCGCGCACTGCGAATTTGCTGGCGCTGTAGTCCGAATTATTCGGCGGACCGATCAGGCCGAATATGCTCGATACGTTGACGACCGCACCTTCATTGTTTTCAAGCAGTTGTGGAAGGAAAGCTTGTGTTCCATTAACCACGCCGAAGAAATTGATGTTCATAACGCGCTGGTAACATTCCGCACCTGTTGCCCACACCGGCTTACCAGATCCCTCAATGCCCGCGTTGTTAATGACGACATGCGCCGCGCCAAGACGCGTTTTGACCTCGGTTGCAAAATTGTCCATCGCCGCGCGGTCCGACACGTCGAATGCGGCGCTATTCAGATCAACCGACGAGAACTCGCGTACAAGAGCCTCAGTTTCAGCAAGACCCTTGGCGTCATAGTCATTTAGCGCAAGCTTTGCCCCCAGTCGGGCAAACTCAAGCGCATAAGCGCGGCCCATGCCTGAGCCGGCACCGGTAATGACAACGATTTTGTTATTGAAATGTTTCATGCTGAACAACCTCAAGCGAGAACGTGATCGTCGGGACGGAAGCGGCTGGCCATTCGCCGGTAGGTAAAGCTGAAGCCTGGAAACATGGCGATAACATGGCCGCTCTTGCTCTGGTACCAGCTATTGCACCCGCCGGTCTTCCACACGGTCTTGTTCATCTCAGAGTGGATCATAGTGGTGTAGGCGTCTTCGGCCTCGCGGCTGACTTCAATGGCCTGCTTGCCGGATTTCTCCAGCTTGTGCAGGCAGTCATTGATGTACTTCATTTGCGATTCGATAACGAACAGGGCGGAGGTATGGCCGATACCGGTGTTGGGGCCAGTAACAACGAACAGATTGGGGAAGCCTGGAATAGCAGTGCCCAGATAAGCACGAGGAAATTCCTCCCAGACTTTGGATAGCGTAACACCGTTCTTGCCGATGACCGGGTAGGAGATCACGCCGTCGGTGGCGTCATAGCCGGTGGAATAGATAATCAGATCCACATCAAGCTGCTCGCCGCTGGCGGTAAGGATGCCGTGCTCGTTGATCGCGGTGACGCCATCGTTGCGGTCGTGAAGCCGGACATTCGGCCGTGACAGCGCCGGGTACAGCGTGCTGGACAGGATGATGCGCTTGCAGCCGATGGTGAAATCCGGTGTCAGTTTTTTACGCAGTACCGGGTCTGGCACCTGTCGGTCAAGGTGCTTCAGTGCCTGGCGCTGGGCGACAAGATTCAGCATGGTTTTTGAATACTTGAATCCGATTACGCGGCTCTCAAGCGCCCAGTAGATGGCCCAGCGTAGCGCCTTGTACAGCGGCTTGACGCCGAGCAGCTTGCGCTCAATCGGGGAAAACTTGCGGTCCGGGCGCGGCAGCACCCAGTGAGGCGCGCGCTGGAACACATGCAGCTCGCCAACCTTGTCGGCAATCGCCGGAATCACCTGTGCCGCGCTGGCGCCACTGCCGATGATGGCGACGCGCTTGCCGCGGTAGTCGTGGGAATGGTCCCAGTTGTTGGTGTGAAAGCTCTTGCCCTTGAAGGTGTCGCGACCGGGGAAGTTGGGGATCACCGGCGTGCTCAGTGGGCCGGAAGCGTTGATCAGCACCTGCGCCTGAAAACTCCCGGCAGCATCGGTGTCGATGATCCAGCGCTTGTCCGCGTCGTCCCAGCGCACCTGCTGGACGTTGGCATTCAGCGTGGTCATGTCGCGCAGGCTGTGCTTGTCGATCACCTCGTTGGTATAGCGCTCCAACTCGTCCTGCTCGGCGAACATCTGCGACCAGGCATAGGGTTCTGATGAAATCGAATACAGCGGTGACTGCACGTCCACCGCCGCGCCGGGGTAGCTGTTCTGGCACCAGGTGCCGCCCATAAAGTCCCGGCGCTCAAGGATGCGAAAGTCGGTGATGCCTTGCTCCAGCAGCCGGATCGCCGCGCACTGGCCGCCGAATCCACTGCCGATAATGATCACTCGGTAGCTGTGTTGTGGATGGCTATGCTGAGACTGCATGTCAGTGAACCCCTGATGAGATGGATGCGAGGCCATCTACGTGACGGCATGTATGTGATGGCTTGTATTTGATGACAAGTGCCATCACTTTACTTCTGATGACGCATGTCGTCAAATGCGCTCATGGTCAGATCGAGACAAAACACAGCGGTTGGAAGGGCTTATGGGGGCGAAACCGCCGCCCAGCGGCTTGCGCGCCAGCGGCGCCAGTTTCTGGACGCCGGGCTGGAACTGTTCGGCACGGTGGGCTACCGCGCCACCAGCGTCCGGGCGCTGTGCAAGCAGGCCGGCCTGATCGACCGCTACTTCTACAAGAACTTCCAGGACACCGAGGACCTGCTCGTCGCCGTCTACGCCGAGTCGATGGATCAGGTTCAGGCGGCAGTGATGAAGGCGATCGCCGATTCTTCCGCTACCGGTCAGCCGAGCGACCTGATCAAGGCGGGGCTCGACGCATTCTTTGCCGCCATCGAAAACTCCCGCGTAGCCAGAGTGTGCTGGCTGGAAGTGCTCGGAGTGAGCCCGCGGATTGATGAGATGTACACACGCCGGGTGCAGCAGTTCGCGGATCTGATGCTGGTCCTCGCCAGAGGGCTGCTGCCACGCTGGCCGCTGGCGGATGAAGAGGCTCGTATTACAGGGATTGCAGTAGTAGGTGCGGTTAGTCAGTCAGCGTTGCACTGGCTGATCGAAGATTATCGTACTCCGCAGGAAACTCTGGTTAGCGCCAATGGCCGATTGATCCGGGGGCTTATAGACGCGCTGGTTCAGTAGGGCGTGACGTTAGCGGGAGCTGGGCGTCGGGCCGGAATTACTGGGTGTCGGTGTTTGCTGAGATCTGCGTGCTGCCTTACCTGCCTTCATTTCCCGCACCGATTGCAGCAGCTTGTGCCCCAGCTCTTCGCCGGAGGTTACCTCTGGTTTGGATGCCACTGTTTTAGCCATGTTCTATCTCCTCACGCAGTAATTAGATTTAGCCACTCAGCTTGCCGGGCCAGCAAGCATATTCATGATCAAGCGAATCATCGTTTCCTTGTTGGCCGGGTCGGACTCTGCCACCAGCAGGGTCAGCGCGGCCAGACCGACATCGTTGATCACTGGCTCGGCGGAGGAGCTGAGCAAGCGGCCATTGCGGTGCAGAAAATCCACGAACAGAAAAGCGGCGCTACGTTTGTTGCCATCGGAAAACGGGTGGTTCTTGACCACGAAATACAATAAATGGGCGGCTTTTGCCTCCACGCTGGGATAGGCCGGCTCACCGAATATGGTTTGATCAAGGTTGCCGAGCAGAGAGGCGAGGCCCTCGCCCCGGTCGCGGGCAAACAGGTCAGTGGCTTCCTGCCGGCCGATCAGTTCGGCCTTGAGGTTATCCAGCGCCGCACGGGCCTCGGCCAGCGAGGGCAGGGTGCCGCCGGGCTGAGCTTCCGGGTCGGTGAGCAGACCCTCGTCGTAGCGTTGCAATAGCAGGAAGGTTTGGGCATAGCGGCTGACAATATCTACCAGCCCACGCCCGCTCCTGGTATCCAGTGCCGGGCTTTGTGCAGCCTTGCGTACCAGTGCCAATGCGGCTTCCAGCTCGAGGGCATTGGTTTCAAATCGTTGGCGGTTGAGGGTCCAGCCTTGGGTAAGGTGCTCGCGCAGGGTGCGGGTGGCCCATTGGCGAAAGCGGGTGGCACGGCTGGAGTTCACCCGGTAGCCCACCGAGATAATGGCGTCGAGATTGAAGTACTCCACCTGATAGGTTTTGCCATCAGCAGCAGTTGTTGCATTTTTTGCAACAACTGCCTCACGCGCCAGCTCGGCGTCCTTGAATATGTTGTTCAGGTGGCGGGATATGCCCGATTTGTCCCGGTCGAAGAGTTCAGCAAGTTGCTGAAGGCTCAGCCAGACAGTTTGCTGGTTGGCGTCCAGCCGCACTTCGACTGTTGTATCACCAGTCTCATAAATAACGATGGGATTTCCGCTCTCACGGGGCACGCGGTGTTCTCCTTGTAGAGTGCTGGGTCGGCTTGTTGCTACTGAGCTCAATTGTCGGGTAAAGCCTGCCTTTCCGTTATGGATAATGTCTATGAGGTAACGTCAGTCAAAAGCTATCGGGTGGAGCGTCGCTTCCCCCGCAATGCCGCCGCAAACGAGCGTTGCGCCCAAATCGCTGCCTGCTCCCGGTCATCCATGATCTCGTCGGGCGCCAGGTAGTAGGACATCTTCATCACCTTGCCCTGCTTGTGATATTCGAACGGCCCCAGTTCCAGCTCCTGAAAATACGTCACGTTCTCCGCATCCGCTTTCAGGTACAGGGTGTCGTCGGCGACCAGTCCGAACATCAGGCCTTGGTGATAGATGCCGTAGCCGCCGAACATCTTGCGGGCGCTGATCGGGCCGAACAGTTCGAAAACTTCCTGAAGGTATTGGGTGAATTCGCTCATGGCCTGTGCACGGGTTACGGCGTGCTGACTTGTTTTCCCAGCAAGCCCTTCATGTCCCCGCTCCCTTGGTTATTGTGGTGCTGGTGGAAATACTACTACTTCATCACCTTCCTGCCAGAGCCGGAATTTGGCCATGACCTGATGGAATGCCGGGTGTGCCAGCCAGTTCGTCAGCCACTTCTGCAAGTTCGGATAGGGCAGGCTGAAGAACACCTCGTGGTCTACATGGGCGAACTGGCGGACAAACGGCATGATGCCGATATCGGCGATGCTGATGTTGTTCCCCATCAGGTATTGATTGCTGGCTAACAGATCCTCCAATGCCTGCAAAAATATTTCGCCTTGCTGCCGATACTCCAGCTGGCTATGTTCCGGGTGGCGATCGGCGTATTTGTAGCGATCCAGCCAGTGCTTGAATTCGTTATCGTTGCGCTCGATCAGGGCATTGGCACTGGCTAAATCGACATTTAACAAACCTTGCGGATCGTTCTGTTGCAGCGTCCATTCCAGTATTTCTTTGCTTTCCTCGATAACCTGTCGCCCGGAGCCATCACTTTCAGCCAGCTCCAGAACAGGGACTGTGCCTTTGGGGCTGATGGCCAGCATCTGCGGCGGTTTGTTTTTCAACACGATTTCCCGTATCTCCACCTTCTGCCCGGCAAACACGATGCCGAGCCGCGCGCGCATGGCGTACGGACAACGGCGAAACGAGTACAGGCGGGGCAGGGAGGCGGTGATAGTGTGTTTTCCTTTCAGTACGTTACCGTGTGTTCTTGCCGTCCAGCACCAGTCGCTCAATCGCCTGTTCCACTTTCTTCAGTGCACTCGGCAAGTCATCCGTGCCATCAAAGAGTTGCTCCGGTTCGATCGGCGCGCCAATGGTCATGGTGATACGCCACGGCACAATCGGCAGGAACACTAGCGGTGATCCCAGCCAGAGCCACACGATCAAGGCACGCCATTCTATCGCCAGCGGAACACAGGCAAAGATGGCGGCAGCACCGAGCAGGCTGGTAAGCGAAATACCCCAGCGCTTGAGCCCTATCAAGCGTGGCACAATCAACACCCATGCCAGCCATTGGGCGCGCAAAAAAACCGGGCAGGTGTAATGAGAGCCGTGAATGCCCAGCGGCACAATCGGCACGCCGGCATCCCGGGCGATTTTCAGAAACCCGGTGCGGCCGCCAAAGTCGACCCGGTTAGCCTGCCACACCGGTCGCAGCGTTTCGTGATCGCCGCCGGGAAAAATCAGAATCGGCACACCCTGACCAAGGGTTTGCTGCGCCGCCTGATAACTGGAGGGTATAGCGCCAAGGGAGTGCAGAAGGCGGGAGAGCGGAAACACGCTGAACCCCTGCGGCAGGGCAAAACCGGCAAGACGACGTTGTGATCCTGCATGACGCAAATAGAGCGCGATAAAGCTCATGATCTCCGCGATCCCGGCACCGGCAGAATGGTTGGCGACCAGCAGAAAAGGCCTGTCCTCCGGCAAGTGCTCAATGCCGCGTAGCCGAGCTCGAAACAGTACCCGAACCACCGGGTACAGCACGCTGTTGGCGACACGAGCCACCCAAGGCGCAATCACACCGGGCTGGTCGATCTTGATGTCCTTGGCCCAGTCGGCAGTGCTACGCAAAAAGCGCATGGTAGGCATTCCTGATTATGCTCTGGTTGACGATCATTCTCGTCACGCCAAGGCGATGGCACCGGAGCCTGAACTCCGATCTCGGCGGATTGCTATAACTTATCGTCTCCGAGATCAGATGGATTCACATTCAAGGCCTCATGAACAGCGGAAACCAATGCGTTAGCCAGTATGATCAGACATACAGCACACACAATGCTCCAGAGGGGAACGATCAGCGCTCTGATTGGTTCATCTTGAAAAAATGAAGCGCCAAACCCGACAGAAACACTGCCGACCACGATAATGTTAATCGAATGGCGAAGTTTCTTTGACACGGACTCACTGCATGGCGCCGCGATAAACTTTACCATTCTCCAGAAATACAGAATCGCCCCAAGCAAGGCAATCGACGAAATAAAAGATACGGTGTTAATCATTCTGCTCTCCTGATTTATAGCATTGTATTCAGCAACTTCCACTGCCCGAGATGGGGCGTCAAATGATGGGTCTCAACGTAAGCAAAAGATCGTAGCTGTACGTAAAACGCGCCGCCGCTCTAAATATACCCACCAATCCCCCCACCCCTTACCTCATCCAGCTCCCCCGCCAACTCCTCCGACCGCTTCATCACTTCCCCCCAATAGCGAATCCTTTCCGCATCATCCATGCGCCCGAAATCCGTCCGGTCCGGGATCTTGCCATAGGGCAGGCTGGCGACCCATTCGGCGCTGGGGCAGAGGATCAGCACGTTGTCATAGTGGTGCGGGTTGCCGCGGCGCCAGCTGAGCATCTTGTCGAACCAGCCGGGGGTGATGTGCGGATAAAAGTGCGGGTAGAGCACCAGCGAGTCGTCGCTGAAGGGGATGTCGAAGTGGTAGTCGGTGACGCCGCCGTCGTAATACATGCCGGGGCCGGCGCCGTGGATGTCTTCTACGGCGCTGAGTGCCAGCGGGATGGAGCCGGAGGCCATGACGGCGTCGCGCAGGTTGTGTTGGCTGAGCGGGACGCGGTGGGTGGGCAAATCATCAATGGCGTAGAACGGTGGCTTGCCCTGCGCGGAGTGAAACAGCACGCGCTCGAAGAAGGCGCCGAGGGTGTTGCGGTGGACGGCGTTGGCGGTGGCGGCCATGAGCAGGGCGGCGGCCTGTACCGGGCGGCGTTTGCTGGCGTTCAGTCCTTTGGCGCGGCAGGCGATCAGGTTAAGGCGGCGGATCGGGTTGTTGAGGATTTCCTGGACGTTCTGTTCAGTGGGGATGGCGGCGTCGAGGATGGTGCGGCACAGGGCGGTGACCTGGTCGACTTTCATGCCTTTTTCAAAGCAGACGTGCTGGTAGGCGTGGGCGAATCGTTTTGAGGCGGCTTGCGGGTCGAGCTGGGCGTAGCAGGCGAAGCGCCAGGCGCCGGCGGAGCTGCCGATCATGTCGAGCGGGGTGGTGCGGTCCTTGAAGAATTCGCCGAGCAGGTATTGATCGAGGCCGAACAGGGCCATCCACTTCGGGCCGCCGCTAGCGCCCACTATCACGGAAAAGTCCTGCTGGCGCAGGCCGTGGTCGAGTAGGTGTTGGCGGGCGCGGGGGCCGGCGATGAGTTGCAGGGCTTTCAACAGTGCCTCCTTTCTCTGTCTTCCGCTGCGCTGAACCCGCAGCACCATAGTCGATAGCAGCTGGCGGTGGCAGTCGGATGCACCAAGCGAGTATCGGGGAGCGACTGCATCCGATTGCTGCCGTCAGCTGCCCGCACCAACCTGTGCCGGGTTCAGCGCAGCCGAATTACCGCACTTCCATGCCGGGGGTGGCGCCGGAGTCGGGGGAGAGCAGGAACACATCCTCGCCACCGGGGCCAGCAGCCAGCACCATGCCTTCGGACAGGCCGAACTTCATCTTCCGCGGGGCCAGGTTGGCGACCAGTACCACCAGCTTGCCTTCGATCTGTTCCGGGCTGTATTTCGCCTTGATGCCGGCGAATACATTACGGGTGCCTTCTTCGCCGACATCCAGAGTCAGTTGCAGCAGTTTGTCGGCGCCTTCGACATGGGCAGCCTTTACCACTTTGGCGACGCGCAGCTTCACTTTGAGGAAGTCGTCGATGCTGATGTGTTCGCTCACGGCGTCATCCTTTTTCGGTTGGCTTTTAGCGGCGTCTTTTTTTGCCGGCTTTTTCTCGTCAGCCACTTCGGCTGCCGGTGCAGTGCCGTCGCGTGACGCTGCCAGCAATGCTTCAATGCTGGCCGGCTCGATGCGCTGCATCAGCGGGGTAAAGGCGTTGATCTGATGGCCGAGCAGTTGTTGTTTGGCATCCGCCCAAGTGAGCGCCGGAATATTGAGGAATGCTTCGGATTTTTCGGCCAGCTCAGGCAGCACCGGCTTCAGGTACAGCACCAGCAAACGGAACACATTCAGGGCGGTGGTGCACACGGCCAGCACTTGCTGCTCGTTGCCTTCCTGTTTGGCCAAAGTCCAGGGCGCCTTTTCCTGCACATACAGGTTGCCTCGGTCGGCCAGTGCCATGATATCGCGCATGGCGCGGCCGAATTCGCGGGCTTCGTAGCTGGAGGCAATGGAGGCAGCCGCGGCTTGCACATCGGCGACCAGTTGCGCATCGTTCAGCTCGGCGCTAAGCGTGCCGCCGAACTTGTTGACGAAGTTGGCAGTGCGGCTGGCGATCTGCACGACCTTGCCAACCAGATCCGAGTTCACCCGCTGGACGAAGTCGTCGAGGCTCAGGTCGAAGTCGTCCACTTTCGAGGTCAGCTTGGCAGCGAAGTAGTAACGCAGGTATTCCGGGTTCAGGTGATCCAGATAAGTGCGCGCCTTGATAAAAGTGCCACGGGATTTCGACATCTTGGCGCCGTTGACGGTGACAAAGCCGTGCACGTTCAGGGCGGTGGGCTTGCGAAAACCCGCGCCTTCCAGCATTGCCGGCCAGAACAGGCCGTGGAAGTTGATGATGTCCTTGCCGATAAAGTGGTACAGCTCGGCGTTGCTGTCCGGTGCCCAGTAGCTGTCGAAATCAAGGCCGTGCTGGTTGCAGTAATGCTGGAAGCTGGCCATGTAGCCGATCGGCGCATCCAGCCAGACATAGAAGTATTTGCCCGGATAGCCGGGAATCTCGAAGCCGAAGTAGGGCGCCTCGCGGGAGATGTCCCAGGGTTGCAGGCCGGCTTCCAGCCATTCGTTCAGTTTGTTGGCGACGCTTTCCTGCAGTGAACCGGAACGCAGCCAGTCGCGCAGCATGTCGCTGAACTTGGGCAGGTTGAAGAACAGTTGGGTAACGCCTTTCATCACCGGCTTGGCGCCGCTGATGGTGGAATAGGGGTCTACCAGTTCGGCGGCGGAATAGGTGGCACCGCACACTTCGCAGTTGTCGCCGTATTGATCCAGCGCGCCGCATTTCGGGCAGGCGCCTTTTACGAAGCGGTCGGCGAGGAACATGCCTTTTTCCGGGTCATACAGCTGGGTGATTTCTTTTTCGAGAATATTCCCGGCGGCTTTGTTGCGGGCAAAGATCAGCTCGGCAAAGTGGCGGTTTTCTTCGCTGTGGGTGCTGTGGTAGCTATCGAAACGAATGTCGAAATCTACGAAATCCTTCGTATGTTCAAATTTTACGTTGGCAATCTGTTGTTCGGGCGTGACGCCGTTCTCCTCAGCCTTTAGCATGATGGCCGTACCATGGGCATCATCGGCGCAGACATAGATGCAGTTCTGGCCGGTGAGCTTCTGGAAGCGGACCCAGATATCGGTCTGGATGTACTCAAGCAGGTGGCCAAGATGGATCGGACCATTGGCATAGGGCAGGGCGCTGGTAACAAGAATCCTGCGGCTGGAAGCGGTCATGATGTGGTGTACCCCGGAATGACAAGCCGCCTATGATACTGGCCGTGCCAGTCTATTTCACCCGCATCAAGCTTTATGATGCCGGGGGCTCATAACAAGGATCACACACGCATGTCCCTGAAGTACCGTTTGCTGCTGTCGTTCTACTCCGCTGCGGTCGTGGCGGTGATGGCGGGCGTGGCCTCTGTACACTTTATCGTCACCCCGAGCTACTTCGAGATGGAGGACGACACTGTTCGCAGCGAGGTGGCTCGGGTGGAGTCGGCCTTTATGCAGGCCCTGACCGTGCTTCATGCCCGTAGCCGGGACTGGGCAGAGCGCGACGCGGTACAGCGGCTGGCGGCAGGTGAGGATGCACGACCGGTTCCACCGGGCCAGGAGTCGATGGGCGGGGCCGGGGTGGATCAGGTGGTGGTGATCGACAACAGCGGCCAACAGCATTGGCTGCTGAGCTCTCCTTATCGTGACGAAGGCACGCTCGGTTCGCTGATGGACACCTATCAGGAACGCTTTTGTTATCCGTTCTGGGGCGTGACCCGTCTTAACGGCTTGCCGCACCTGTTTGCGGTGGAGCAGGTGGGGGATTGCGGCGCGGTGTTCTTCGCTGTGGCGCTGGATGCGGCCATGGAGCAGGAATTGTCAGGTATTACCGGTCTGCCGGTGGCGTTGGCAGACAGTCAGGCCGATCTGCCGCGCAGCACGGTGGTCCGGCGCATTGACCGCAATGTGGTGGTGGGGGAATTCGGTGTCAGGGATTACCTCGGTCAGCCGGTGATGGCTGGCCGCGTCACCATCGACCGCAGTGTGTATGCCCGTGGTCTTGAATCACTGGTTCGGGTTGGCATCGCATTGATGGTGGTGGCGTTTATCGTCGTGACACTGGTCCACCTCTACGTGCGCAAAACGGTATTCAACCGCTTGAGCCGGATGCACCAGACGGTACGCAGCATCGCTCAGGGCGGCAATCTCGACCTGCGTCTCCGGGTGCCAGGTGATGACGAGTTGAGTGCGCTGGCGGCGGATTTCAACCGCATGGTCGACAGCATCAAGGACAGCCAGCGCTCGTTGGCGGACGCCAGCGCCCGGGCAGATGCGGCCAATCGGGCCAAGAGCCTGTTCCTTGCCAATATGAGCCATGAGATCCGCACGCCGATGACGGCGATCCTGGGCTATACCGAGCTGCTTGAAAACCCGGCCCTGAGCCATGAAGAACGTCAGCGCTATCTGTCGGTGGTGCAGCAAAACGGTGATGCACTGATGGCGCTGATCAGTGACGTGCTGGATCTGTCGCGGATCGAGGCGGGCCAGCTCAAGGTCGAGCGGCAGCGCTGCAAATTGCCGGTGCTGATGAAGGAAATGATCTACAGCCTGAGCCTGAAGGCCCGTGAAAAGGGCGTCAGACTGGAGCTCGAATACATGACGGCGGTGCCGGCGGAAATTACCACTGATCCGTTCCGTGTCCGTCAGATCCTCGGTAACCTGATCGGCAATGCCATCAAGTTTACCGACGAGGGTCGGGTGGTGGTGCGGGTGGGCTGGGAGGAAGGGTTGCAAAACTGCCTGCATCTGGAGGTGGAGGATACCGGCATCGGCATGCCGCAGGAGGAGCTGGAGCGGGTGTTCGAGCCGTTCTCTCAGGTCGATGATTCTCACACCCGTCGCCATGGTGGTTCCGGGCTCGGACTTGCTATTGCCCGACAGCTGGCGCGCTCGCTGGGCGGCGATGTCAACGCCACCAGCTCAGTCGGCGTGGGGAGCAGCTTCCGGGTACACATCCAGGTGCTGGTGGAACCCGCCGTACGCAAGCTGATGCCGGATGAGGCTCTGGCCGCCGAGGTGCGCAGCCAGCAGCTGCCGGCAATCCATGTTGGTGGCCGGGTGCTGCTGGTGGAGGATAACGAAGTCAACCGGCTGCTGGTGCAGCGCATCCTCACACGCTTTGGCCTCGAGGTGGTGGAGGTGGAGCACGGTCAGGCGGCAGTGGAGGTGATCGAGAAGGATCCTGCCTTTGATCTGATCGTGATGGATATGCAGATGCCGGTAATGGACGGCTACGTGGCCGCCGGTGTGCTGCGCGATATCGGCTACAAGGGGCCGATTCTGGCGCTGACCGCGAATGTTATGGCAGAGGACCGACGCCGCTGTCTGGCAGCGGGGTGTGACGATTTTCTTGGCAAGCCGGTGCGCGCCAGTCGTTTGATGGCGGCCTGCTCGCGTCTGATCAGTCGCGGCCGGGCCAGTTAGCCCGCTGTAGAGCCTGCAGGATATGATCCCGGGTGACTGGCTTGCAGAGGTAATCGTCCATGCCGGCGGTCCGGGCCCGTTGGACATGCTCGCTGCTGGCATGGGCGCTGAGGCCGATGATGGCCAGCGCCGGCAGTTGCCGGGACTGTTCCAGATCGCGGATGCGGCGGGTGGCCTCGTAGCCGTCCATCACCGGCATCTCGCAGTCCATCAGCAGCACCTGCCAGTCCTGATGTCGGGCGCTGACCAGGTCCAGCGCCTCGGCACCGTTGTTGACGATTGTGGCGCGTAGGCCGACGCTGCGAAGGATGTTGTCTATCACCAGCTGGTTGACCGGGTTGTCTTCGGCCACCAGCACGCGCAGGGTGTTGATGTCCTGAGGCGGGGCACTGCTGTTGTCCGCGAGGGGCTCCGCTTCACTGAGATGACGGATCAGGCGCAGCAGCGTATCGCGCAACTTACTGGCCCGCACCGGCATGTCGATAACGGCGTATTCGTCGCTGCTGTCGACGGTGATGTCGCGCCCGAGGGTCCGCAGGATAATCACAGGAACCTCGTCGCCCAGTTGCTGGCGCAGTAGCGGCAGATGGATGAGGAGGTCCTCGTGAATCAACAGGGCACTCGCCGACTCACCATCGGCAATTCCGTCTGCCTGGTCACTTTGGATAACCTTCATTCCCCATCGTTCAGCCATCTGTCCAAGGCTGAGCCGTCGTGCTGTCAGGGGATCCAGCAGCAGCAGGGTGTGGCCGGCAAGCGGCGGGGGCACCACGCTTGCCGGCGTCATCCGGGTGCGAATGCTGAACCAGAAGGTGGCGCCACGTCCCGGCGAACTGCTCAGGCCGATGTCACCGCCAAACAGGGCACACAGCTGCCGGCTGATGGTCAGACCGAGGCCTGAGCCGCCATATCGGCGCGTGGTGGTGTTGTCAGCCTGAGTAAAGGCGCGAAACAGCAAACGCTGTTGCTCCTCGCCGATGCCGATGCCGGTGTCGGTGACTTCGAACAGCAATTCGCACTCCGGCCCCTGACCGCCGCGCAGTGACACGCTCAGGCTGATCTGCCCTTCGTTGGTGAATTTGAAGGCGTTGCTCAGCAGGTTGGTAATGATTTGCTTTAGTCGCACCGGATCGGTATGTACTCGCGCGGGCACCCGACTGTCGACAAAGGTCAGCAGCGGCAGCTGCTTCTGTGCCGACGCCAGGGCAAACAGCGAGACACAGTCATCTACCAGCTCATGGACGTCGGTGTCGATGGTCTCCAGCGACAGCTTGCCCGCTTCGATGCGGGAATAATCGAGAATATCGTTGATCACTGTCAGCAGTGATTCGGTGCTTTGGTGAATGGTGTCCACATACTGGGCTTGCTGATGATCAAGCCGGGTACGACGGAGCAGATCGACCATGCCGATAACCCCGTTCATGGGGGTGCGGATTTCATGACTCATGGTGGCGAGAAACTCGCTCTTGGCCTGATTGTGGGCACTGGCACGCAGGGCCTCGATCTCGGCCCGGGCGCGATTGCGAATGGAATCGGCGTGCGCTTCCTTTAGTCGGTTAATGCGATCAGCCAATGCCAGTGACAGCAATACGACCTCGATAAAGACGCCGAGCTGGACCATATTTTCGGTGACGGCGTTGCGCGGGATCACTCCATACTTGTTCAGTGCCATAACCACTGCACCGACCAGAAAAAACACCCAGGCCACGGTAAAGAAACGGGCATCGGGGTCCTTACGACACAGGCGATTGAGGGCGATCAGCAGAATGCTGATCATCATAATCAGAATCAGCAGGACACTGATCGGCACGATTCGGGACGGGCTGGTGAATGATTGAATGACCAGTAACGCAAGGCCAGCCAGGCTGAGGCGGTTGAGCCAGCGCCAGGCGGCTGGCGCACGCTGGTCGAGCACCAGAAACGTCATCGTGAAGCGGGTGGCAAAGAACACGATCAGCGGCAGGATAAGCGCCATGATGTGTTCGGCGATCAGTGGCGAGCCTGGCCACAGATAGCGTTGGCCAAAGCCATGCAGCACCACCAGAAACAGGGTGATCACCACCGTCCAGCAGACATAGAGCAGGTACACAGGCTCGCGAATCGAGAAGTACAGGAACAGGTTGTACAGCACCATGATGGCCATGCCGCCGATAAACAGCCCCTGCAGCAGGATGCTGCCTTGACTGCGGCGCTCGAAGGCCTCCGGTGTCAGCAGGGTCATGGGTAGCTGGAGACTGTACGGAGTCTGTACTCGCAACAACAGGGTGCGGGTTTCGCCGGCCGGCACGTCCAGTGGAAAGACGATGGCATGGTAGGGCAGTCGCCGTTCGCTGAATGGCACCGCCAGTCCGGCCCGCTGCTGATCCAGCGGCAGGTTGTTGTCCGGGCCGAACAGGTAGAGCTCAACGTTCTGAAGAATCGGATTATCGATCTGCAGTAGCCAGCGCGGCTGGAGCCGGTGAGCGTTTTCCAGCGTCAGGCGGAACCAGCAGATGTCGGTAGTGAAGCCGAAATTGGGCCGCTGTCGCACGGGTTGCCAGAGCATCAGCTCCCTGTGCAGCAGCACAGTGGGTGTTGCCGTCGCGCGTTCGGCAGATTCGCAGAAATATCCAAGAGCGGAATAGGGGCTGACGTGGTTCCGATCAAGCGGCAATACCAGTGCCGCCGTGACCAGACCGCTCTGACCGAGCAGGAGGCACAGCCATCCCGCTCGCCAGAGCACTGTCAGCAAACGGTGGCGGTGGAACGGTGTGTCCATGCAGGTGCAATCCCCGTCTTTCTTCTGACTCTAGGGACTGCACCCGGTTGGTGCAAGCGTCCACCATCTCGGACGCAGCAATGGCAAATGTCTTACACAAACCCGAGCCAATATCCTGCGCCGTTTGTCTGGCTCCCGGGTCATTATGGCGCTGCATGGATGACCCACACACGGACGCAAACGGACGTTGCCTTTGGCTTGATTACCACCGCCCACTCCCTGAGTGGGCTTTTTTTTTGGTTCAGTTCAGCAGGTGTCGAAGCGGTTCCGGCAAGCGTTCCAGCAGCGCTTCCGGTAGCGCCACCGCCCGGCGCACAAATTGCCACAGGTCCCAGTAGTCCTTATGCGAGAGGATCATGCCCTTGTTGTCCAGCTCCAGCCAGCTGGTGCCGGACAGGGTAATGGCCTTTGGCCAGTAGCGGGATTTGAAGGTCATGTCCCACTCCGCGACATGGATCTGCTCGTTGCGGACTTCACGCTTCAGTACTGCGGTCAATTCAGGAAAGATCTTCACCATGTCCTGATACATGCCAACGATGGCCTTGCGACCCCGCACTTTCTGGATCGGATCCTCGAAGGTAGCTTCCGGGGCATAAAGCTCGAACACCATTTCCTCCAGCGCCTGTTCGTTCTCCAACCGGTTGAGGTTGTCCATCATCACTTGAATCGGGCTGCGCATACCTGCTCCTCCATTCACCTGTGGGGTTTGAGTTGCCATAATGCCGCCCCTGACGAGGAGGAAACATGACCGGGGACAACAATTCACTATTTGCCCATCTCAACGGTGAAACCGGCCGGATCGGCTGGCGGACGCTACAGCCCTGGTTTGCCAAGGGCGATACGTTGGCGGTGGTGGCAGGTGTCGATCTGGTGGCGGTGGCCACCGCGCTGGCCGCCGATGATGCCGTAGCGGTCCGGGGCTGGCTTGATGCCGGTGAGCTCGGCCCGGTGTCGAACGAGCAGGCGGCGCTATGGTATGAGGCAGATACCGAAGTATGGGCGGTGGTGGTGCTGCCCTGGATTCTGGTTCAGGCGGGGCCTGCCGGGGCGTGACGAGATACGTTCCGGTAGGCTCCCTGTATTTTTTCTATCTCTGGATCATCTTGCCGGCGGCCTCGATGATCTTTGCCGGGCTCATTTCCTCAGGCACTTTCAGTCCGCCTAGCACTGCCGGGCGCAGGTAGAGGGTGTCCATCCAGCGTTTCAGGTGGGGCAGGTCGTTGATGTCGACGCCGGACCAGTTGTGGGTGCGCGCCCAGCAGAAGTTGGCGATATCGGCGATGGAGTAGTCGCCGGCGAGGTACTCGTTTTCGGCAAGGCGAGTATCAAGCACGGTCAGCAGGCGTTTTGATTCGTTCTGGTAGCGATCAATGGCCGGCTGGATCTTCTCCGGCATGTAGCGATAAAAGACATTGGCCTGCCCCATCATCGGGCCGACGCCGCCCATCTGGAACATCAGCCACTGGATCACCAGGGAGCGGCCACGGACGTCCGTGGGCAGCAATTTTCCGGCTTTTTCGGCCAGGTAGATCATGATGGCGCCGGACTCGAACACGGCGAAATCGTCCTTGTCGTGGTCGACAATGGCAGGGATGCGACCGTTCGGATTGATGGTGAGAAATGCAGGTTGCTTCTGTTCGCCTTTCATTAGATTCAGTGCCCGCACATCGTAGGCCAGTCCCAGTTCCTCAAGAGTCACCGAGGCCTTGTGGCCGTTGGGGGTGGCGGCAGTATAGAGGGTGATCATGGCGGCTCCTGTGGCGATGTTGGCGCCAAGCATGCCTGAGCCGGCGTGGGCTTGCACTTGCCAGACCGACCCCGGCCGGAGGATGATACTGTCCATGTGAACAGTATTTGAGGGGTGGCCATGATCAAGGGGCGCGGGGTCAGCGATAATCCGGCCGGGCGTTTCCAGCGCATCCGGGTGGAGCACGATGAAGGCTGTATGCCGCCTTCACAGGTCACGGAATACCGGAGCGAAACCGCGAAATCGCTGATCACCTCGAATGACTCGCCGGATGTCCCGTTCAGGCACAGCATCAATCCCTATCGCGGCTGCGAGCATGGCTGCAGTTATTGCTTTGCCCGGCCCACCCACAGCTATCTCGACCTGTCCCCGGGGCTTGATTTCGAGACCCGCATTATCTGCAAGGACAACGCCGTCAGCCTGCTACAGGAAACGCTGGCGAAGGACAGCTATCGGTGTGAACCGGTGGTGATTGGGTCCGCCACCGATCCGTACCAGCCGGTGGAGAAAACCCGTCGACTTACCCGCGGTTTGCTGGAGGTATTTCTCGCCCATCATCATCCGGTGGGATTGATTACCAAGAGTGGACTGATTCGTCGGGATCTTGATCTGCTGGCGGCGTTGGCCGGGCAGCAACTGGTTTCAGTGGCGGTATCGGTAACCACTCTTGATAACGCGCTTAAAGCCCGGCTGGAACCAAGAGCCAGCAATGGCAGCACACGACTCGCGGTGATCCGTGAATTGTCTGCAGCCGGTGTGCCGGTGACAGTGCTGTTTGCGCCGGTGATTCCGTTTATCAACGATGATGAACTGGAGGAGGTGATTGCCCAGGCCGCTGAGGCTGGCGCGCAACGAGCCGGTTATGTGATGTTGCGTTTGCCCTGGGAGGTGAATGAGCTGTGGCGCGGCTGGCTTGCCGAGCACTACCCGGAGCGCGCCCAGCGGGTGATGTCAGTGGTACGCGAGTTGCACGGCGGTCGCGATTATCAGAGTGACTGGCATCAGCGCCAGACCGGTCGAGGTCAGTGGGCGAACCTGTTTGCCCGGCGTTTCGAGCTGGCCTGCCGTCGCGCCGGACTTGAGGGCAACGAGTTGCCGCCGCTGCGAACCGACCTGTTCAGGGTGCCCACAAAACCGGATCAGCTGGTATTGTGGTGAGCTATACCGCAGTGATGGACGGGCAGATGACGGCGTTTCTGATTGATCAGCCCCGGGGCGAAGTGCTGGCCACCTTGTTGCTCGCCCATGGTGCCGGAGCGCCGATGGACAGCGACTTCATGAATGCCCTGAGTGAGGCACTGGCGTCAGAGGGTATCCGGGTACTGCGGTTTGAATTTCCCTACATGACCGAGCGCCGCAGCAACGGCAGGAAGCGCCCGCCGGACCGGGCGCCGGTGCTGTTATCGGCGTTCGCTGCGGCACTGGCCGATGCTGGCGGTGAGCAACTCTTTATCGGTGGTAAATCCATGGGCGGACGGATGGCAACGCAGCTTGCTACTGAAACCCACTGTCGAGGTGTGGTGTGTTTCGGCTATCCGTTTCATCCCCCGGGAAAGGTGGAGAAAACCCGGCTGGATCATCTCGGCGACATGCTCGCCCCGGCACTGATTTGTCAGGGCGAGCGGGATCCTTTTGGCACTCGCGATGAAGTCAGCGGTTACGCCCTGCCTGCTGCAATTCAACTGGAGTGGCTTGCGGATGGCAACCATGACCTCGCGCCGCGCAAACGCAGCGGACTGACACAGCACGACAATATCGTCCGCGCTGCCCGGGCGTGCCGTGAGTTTATGTATCAGCGTAGATAATCACGGCGGTACGCAAACGGTCGCGGCCAAAGCGCGCCATGCGATCAAAATCGCTGCGGGCGATGGGAAGATACTGGCAATCCAGATCGGTTTGCAGCCCTTCTTCCGGGTCCGAGTCGTGCAGGTAGAAGAACTCGTCATCGAACGCTGATAGCACTACCCAGTGGGGTACGCGCTTGCCATCCAGTTGCCAGGTGGAAATCAGGATCAACGGGATGCCACCCTTCTTCAACGCCTTGGTCAGTTGCAGCTGGGATATCTCACTGTGATGCACCGGAATCTTCAGCTTCTTTGCCTGAATGACAAAATCGGTGTGGGCAAGCTCGATGATTTTTTTCTTCTTCTCGGCGCGGACGCTGTCGATAAAAAGAACCTGATCACCGCTGATCCAGACCTCGGCACGGAAGCCACGCTTTCTGGCGGCGATGGCAAGGCCGAGTGGATGGCAGCCACCGTGGCCGGAGGTCATGAAGATGGTGGTGGCCTCGCGCCACAGATGCATTTCCTCGCTGATATCGGGTTGCAGTTGCCGATTCAACGCCTGCATGGCCATGAGCAGCGACGCCGGCCCGCAGGTGAACTCGGTATTCTGTCGATACCAGGGTACCGGTCGTTGCCAGTGCGAGGCATCAAACTGACGAATCCGCTTCTGATAACGGAAAGCGTCCTGATGATCTTCATAATAGTCTTCGTATTCACCGAAACGGTGATAGCCGAGCTGCTCATAGAGCTGGATGGCAGCCTCGTTGTCCTTGCGCACTTCCAGTCGCATGTCGATGCGTCCGGCTTCGCGGGCCGCTTTTTCTCCGGCTTCGATCAGTTTGCGACCAAGTCCACGACCGCGCATGCGGTTGTCCACGGCGATCGAGTAGAGTCTGGCGAGACGGGTGCCGCGGTGCAGGATAATCAGGATATAGCCGGCCAGAACGCCGTCCACTGTCACTACCTTGAAGGCGCGATGTTCGCCGTTGATCCAGCGACGAAAGCTGCGTCGGCTTAGTCGGTCGGTGTCAAAAGTGTGTTTTTCCAGTGTTTCGAGTGCGTCCAGATCGGCGCTTTCTACCCGGCGAACTACAATCTGCTCGGTCAATGTTGCAACCCCTCCAGCGCCAGCCGGATCACTTGCCGGCTTCGCCACAATACCATTTCATGCCATTGGCTGTCCGGCGGACAGAAATGCCGCAGCATGCGCTGTTTGATGTGCTGGCAGGTGTCCGATGCCCAGTCCACCGGGCCTGCAGCATGAAGACGATGATCCGCCAGAATCGTGTCAAAAAGAGGTTCGGTGCCAAAGGTGCCGAACTCCAGCGTCACAAAGCACGAATGCCGATTCATGATGGCGTGCCAGCCGAAATCCATCAGGCCCAGTTTGGGCACCGACGATGACGTGCCCGCAAGCGGCAAGGTGACGGCGTCGCCATACCAGTTTCTGGCCACCCGGGTGCCGTCGCTGTCCGGGGCGTGGTCGCAGATGATCTCGCCGTAGCCGTAGGGGCCGAGGCCGGTGTGCAGATCCAGCACCGCCAGTTGTCGCTCACCTAGGGTGAATTCATTGATCAGCTGTTCAATCAGCAGGCGCGCATGGGATTTGCCGAAACCTCCGAAAAAGGGCCCGGTGGGGTCGCTGAACTGTCCTCCACTGACGGCGACTTCCAGTGCCGTCTGGCCATGCCGATCAGCGAACTGATGCAGTGCATCGGCGCGGGCGGCGGCATCTTCCAGCATCAGCACATCACGCAGTGCCAGATAGCCGGCGTTGGCCGGCGGTGGTTGATTGAAATCGATGAAGTTGCGATTGAGGTCGATACCCTCGTGGTCACAACGTCGGCCCCAGGCCATGCCCCAGGGATTGAGCGCGTGAATCAGCAGCACAGCGGTGTTGGCGGGTGGTTGCCATTGCCGCTCGGTTGCCTGCTGAAGAAAGTCGCTCTGGATGGCGCTGCCCGCATAGCCCTCGGCGCCATGGGTGCCGCTGATAAGTACCAGTACCCGTTCGGCGCCGTCGGAGCCAAGCCAGGCAATATCGGTAAACAGGGATGCACCATCTGGTCCCGGCGCTGGGCAGGGATTATCGCGATGGGAGAGCACACGGGGGCATGCCCGCAGCCGGGTCAGAAAGGCATGACGGCTGCTGGCGTAACCTGAATGAACAGTCGTGGACAGGGCTGGAAACAGGGACAGGGGCATGCGACAGTGCCTGCAGTGTGCAGTCTTCAGGGTAGCCCGAAATCCTCTGGTCGGCCAGCGCGGGGTTATCTGTTACCTGATCTGTTACCGGTTCTGACTAGACTGTCCCCATCCTTCTCATGCAAAGGAAAATGCAATGTCATCCCAGTCCGCACTCCGTCGTTTGATCGCCTGTCTGATCTTGCCTGGCCTGTTGGCTCCGTCATTGATCAGCGCCCAGGTCTGGCACTTGGTTCACCCTCGCCCAACCCCTGAATCGCTTAGTAGCTGCGTTAAACACGGTAGCGCCTGGTTCGCCGCGGGGCAGTTTGGCACGGTGCTGCGCAGTCCGGATGGTATTGTTTGGGAAAAGAGCGCGAATCTGATTACGGATTCAGTGAGCCCGCCTCCGGATATCGAGGATGTGGTCAGTGGTGGCGGCCAGCTGGTGGCGATTTCGCTTATCAGCGCTTACCACAGTAGTGACGGCATCAGCTGGTCAGCCCCGTCGTTGTTTGAGAATGACTTCTCCTTTTACGGCCGCGCTGTGATTTATGACGGCAGCCAGTATGTGGTTGCCGGGAACACGATGTCCGGGGACGGCAGGGTCTACACCAGCAGCGATGCGCTCAGCTGGACAATGCAAGCGTTGCCGGTCAGCACTCCCGTTCGGGGTATCGCCTTTGATGGCAGTCGCTATGTGGTAGTGGGCCATGGCGGAATGATCTACACCAGTGAAAACCTGATCAGCTGGACTGAGCGGACCCCACCATCGGCAGTAGATATCAACTCTGTGGCTTATGGTCCCGCAGGATTTGTTGCAGCACCGGCGCTTCCGGGTACGGTATTTACCAGCGAGGACGGGGTTAGCTGGGGCACGGCGTCCATGGCGTCGGGCAGCAGCGGCAATGTGGTGACCTTTGATGGACAGCGCTATCTGAATGTTTCCGGGGCGGTGTTCAGCTCCACCGATGGCGCCAGCTGGAGTCAGGTATATAGCCCTGAAAACGGTTTGCTTGTGGGCCTGTGTGGTGATGGTGCGGGGCGTGCCGTGGTGGTGGGCACTGGTGGCCATGTTGCCAGCTCCATGAATATCAATGGCACGGGCTGGTTGGCACGCACCCCGTCGCTGTCGCAGCTGATCTCCGTCGCCAGTAATGGCAGCCGCTTTGTTGCGGTAGGGGAGCAGGACACCTTGTTGACCAGTGGCAATGGCGCAAGCTGGGATGCTGTCGATCTCTCCGTGCTGGGACCTTTTGGTGGTGCGACTATTACGTCGGTTCTATGGCTTGAAGAGCTTTCCCTGTTTGCGGCAGTGCGCGACCTTAGTCTGTTTACCAGTGACAATGGTATCGACTGGAGTGTGGCCACTCTGCCGGAATCAGGTTCCAGTCTGGCCTGGAGTGGCGAGCGTGCGGTTATTGCCGGGTCTGAAGGAAAGGTTATCTACAGCGATGATCTTGGCGCTTGGCAATCAGTTGCTATCGATAGTACTGCTCCTCTGGGAGTCCGTTATCTGAATGATAGGTTTGTGATCTGGGAGCGCAGTTTCTCTGGTCGATCCTATGTCAGTGTTGACGGTGAATCCTGGACACCGGGCAATGCTGGGGCGTTGAGTCTTGAGCGCAGTATGGCTTTCGGCAACGGCGTTTATACCACTGGCAAGCGTTACAGCGTGGATGCGTTGAACTGGCAGGTTATTGATAATCAACCAGTAGGTATTGCTGCTTTGCAATTTGATGGCGAGCGCTTTTTTGGCGTGAATAGCAACACCGGTTCCGGTGCCGATGTGTACAGCAGTGAGGACGGGATTGCCTGGATCACGGAGGTCACACTGGGAAGTCACGGATTATCAGGTTCCGCGCAAACCAATAATAGCAGTGTGCTGGTGGGTCATGGCGGTGCGATCTACTTTTTCTCGAAGGTTGAGCTGATTGAAAGTGGCGATAGCACGGGCATGGTTGAGGGCGGCAGTGACAGCTATACCTTCCGGCTTCTGTCTCCGCCGGAGGCGTCGGTAACGGTAACGCTAGCGGCTGACGCCGACGAGCTGGAGCTGTCAGTTGAGGAGCTGACGTTCACGGTCGATAACTGGAATATTGCCCAGACTGTCACGGTCAGCGTGGAAGATGATGTGATCAATCAGGGCGACCGGGTGATTACTGTCAGCCATGTTCTGACCAGCGCTGATGCCAATTATGACGGTACTCCCGCGCCAGATGTAGAAGTCAGTATTTCTGATAACGATATCGCGAATATTGACGCGGATATTCCCGCCACTCTGGTGGTGAGTGAGGCGGGTGCCACCGTTCAGTATTCGTTGGTGCTGGAGACCGAACCGCTTTCTGATGTGGTGATTACCATCACGCCGGCAGGCCGGCTGCAGGCCAGTACGGCAGCGCTGACCTTTACCCCGTCGAACTGGAGTAGCGCTCAATCAGTCACATTGAGTGTGATCGATGATGCCATCGCTCAGGGCGACTTGATGCTGTCTGTGACGCATGCAGTGACGAGTGGAGATGCCACTTACAATGGCTTCGTTGTGCCACAGGTTACGGTGTCCGTGATCGATAATGATACGGCAAATATTCTTGTGACCAGCGCTGAGGCGTTGGCGGTGAGTGAGGATGGCCTGACCGACGTTGTCACCTTTGTGCTTGGCAGCGAGCCGACCGCCAATGTCACCGTGACCTTGACGCCGAACGCCCAGCTGCAGGTGTCCCAGGGGGCGATCGTGTTTACTTCCGCCAACTGGAATGTGCCCGTCAATATCGACATCTCTGCCGTCGATGATGACCAGCGTGAAGGCGATCATACCGGGGTCATTGCAGTGGCTGCCAGCAGCGCCGACCCGATATACAACAACTTTCCCCTCGACAGTCTTGAAGTTGATATATCGGACAATGATCAGGTTGGCGGCAAGTCCAGCGGGTCGTTGGGGTTTGGCGCGCTGATGCTGGTCGGCTTGATGTGGAGACGATCCCGGCGTGAATAATCCGCGCTGGAGGGTATACTCACTGGGTCGGGCAAAACGGAGTTGCCATGCTTCAGCTGAAATCCTCGCCACCGCGACATGAAGGCCTGATACGGCGGGAACGTTTGCTGCGCAGTATCAGGCAGGATGCGGCGTGTGTTTGGCTCTATGCCCCAGCAGGGTCCGGCAAGACCAGTCTGCTTGCCGATTACATTGCCTTCTCCGGGCGACCGGTGATCTGGTATCAACTTGATCGCACCGATGCGGATCCGGTCGCATTCTTTGCCGGTTTCAGCGCTGCGGCCAAGCGCGCTGGTGTTCGCCGTCTTTCGCGTTACAGTGCGGATTATTCCTGCGATCTGTACGGCTATGGACGAGCCCTGCTGGGTGCTGTGCTAGAGCAGACAGAAGGCGGGGTTCTGCTTGCCTTCGATAATCTGGAATGGTTGCCGGAAGGTAATGTAGTCCATCAATTGCTGTCTGATCTGGTTGCGTTGCGCCCCGAAGGGGTGCAGTGTCTTGTTGCCTCGCGCAATGAGCCATCCGGTGTCTGGTTGCCCTTGATCATCAATAATGCTATCTCCTCAATCAGCGCCGATGGGCTCCGCCTGACGGCGGATGAGCTCGCTCGGTTGGCGTCACGGCGTGGTGACCAATTGACGCTGACCCGTGAACAGATTGACGAGCTGCTGGCCATTACCGGCGGCTGGGCAGGGGGTTGCATGATAGCTCTTGAGCAGCTCGCTGCCGGGGGCGCGGCGTGGGCTCTTGATACCGATCAGATATTCCATTTTTTCGCCACTGAAGTGCTGCATCGTACTGACAAGAAGCTACAGGATTTTCTTCTCCGCACTTCTGTATTGCTTTCGTTCGATGTCGAGTCTGCCGCAAGAATCAGCGGTGATCGCGATGCTGGGCGCACTTTGCAGTATCTCTATCGAAGGCAGTTGTTTATCGACCGTCGCGGGTTCGTCAGTCCCCAGTATCAGTACCATCCGCTGTTTCGTCAGTTTCTCGTCGGAACCGCACGGGAGCGTTGGCCGGAGGGCTTGTTCGATCAATGGGTTGTCGATGCAGTAGCATTGCTTGATGGCAGGGGGCAAGTGCAGGCTGCGCTTGCTCTTGGAGAGGAGTTTGGGAAGTGGTCTTTGGTGGCAGAACTGATCGCCCGGCATGGTCAGACATTGCTGGGCGAGGGTCAGGCCATGACATTGATCCGTTTGTTGGAGGGTATGCCCCGATCACTGCGCACCGGCTATTCCGAGCTGGATTATTGGCATGGTATGGCCCTGTTGTTGACTCGTCCGGGGCAGTCGCGTCATTTTCTTGAGCAGTTCTATCACCGGTTGCAAGGCGCCAGCCTGCAGCGTCGCTACGATGTCTGGATGTCGGTGGTGCAAACCTATCTGATCGAGTTTGGTTGTTATACCGAACTGGATCGCTGGTTTGATGAATTTGAGCTGCTTCAGCGAGAGGGTCGTGTGCGTGGTATGCGCCGGCGCGGGCAGATTCACCTTACCCTGTATGCAGCACTGGCTTTCCGGCGACCGGACGATGCTCGCCTTGCTGATCTGGAACGGATACTGAATCGCTATATTTCGCTGATGCCTGATTCGGATGAGCGATTGCTTGTGGCCGGAGCGCTCGCTTTTTTTGCCGCGATGACCGGCGATACTCAAGCTTTTCGTCGTTACTTGCCAATTCTTCAGCGCGGCATGGTACAAGCTGCACGCACCCCTTTCGCACGCTTGCTCGCGTCGCTGGTTCACACCATGTACCTGTGGTATGCCGAGGACCCAGGGCGCGGTGAGGCGGCGGCTCAGGCGGGGCTGGCGTTGGCCAGGGAGCTGGGTATTCACAGTCTCGATTTCATGTTTCTTCTGATGGCGACCTACGCTTGCCATGCTGCGGGTGGGCATGATCGGGCGACTCAGTATTTGCAGAAAATTCCGCTATCAATAAGTCAGGACCGGCGTACATTCTACGGCAACTATCTTTGGTTGCTGGGGTGGGATGAGCTGTTGCGAGGCCAGTCGCAGGCCGCATTGCGGTATTTCGCTGCTTGTACCGACATGGCAGAAGAGGTGGGTATGCCCTACGCCACCTGTCAGGCTTGGTACGGTCGCGCTCAGGCGGCGCTTCTCTGCGGTGATTTTGATACGGCGCGCCATGCTGCACAGCGGAGTCTGTTGCTGGCAGAGCGGTATGGGTTTCGGCCATTCCGGACGCTTAGTCTGTTAACGGCCACCGATATTGCCGAGCAAGCTGGAGACCTGCACCATGCCAAAGAGTCCTTGCAACGAGCGCTGATCCATATGCGCGATGATCAGTTGCCGTATCTTCCTTATTGGCAGTCATCTTCTATAGCGAAACTGCTGTCGTTTGCGCTTGAGCATAATGTTGTTCCTGCTTATGCCAGAGAGCTAACCACCCTGCGCCGGTTACCCTGTCCGTCGGGCAAGGAAAACCTGTGGCCTTGGCAGCTGCAAATCTCGGTACTGGGTGAGTTTCGCATTGTTGTGGCAGGTCAGAGCATGACTCTTTCACGGCGTCTGCCACAGAAGCCCCTCGCACTACTGTCACTGCTGATCTGCGAGCGGCGCCCCAGAGCGTTGGCCGAACTGGCGTTGATCCTCTGGCCTGATGTCGCTGACAGTAGAGCACAGGCGGCATTGAAAACCACTCTGGCGCGGTTGCGCCGTCTGATCGGTAGCGAGGCCATCCGTTTACAGCGAGGTCGGCTCGCGCTTGATTCCTCGCTATGTAGGGTTGACTGGTGGCATTTGCAGGATTTGCCGCTTGATGGGTGGAAGCTGGCGTTGGACATGTGGAGTGACCGTATGTTTGCCGGCTTTCG
The DNA here is from genome assembly GCA_046292765.1 of Alcanivoracaceae bacterium. Classification (GTDB taxonomy): domain Bacteria; phylum Pseudomonadota; class Gammaproteobacteria; order Pseudomonadales; family Alcanivoracaceae; genus PGZG01. Next base: position 180,307 of record JBKBQA010000006.1, read on the forward strand.
CGATATGGAATGGCTCGACGAGTGCCGGTCGCAGATGCGGTTGCGATTGGCGCAGATGTTTCTGCGCGGTTTGAGAACTGCGCAGCAAAGCGCCGACACCGGCAGTGTTGAGCGACTGGCCAACGTGCTGCTGGCAGATGATCCCACCTGTGAACCGGCCTGGCGGGCCTTGATCCAAATGCACCTGCAATCCAATGATCAGGTCCTGGCGCGAAAGGTGCTGGAACGGTGCAATGCGGTGCTGGAAAAAGAGCTTGGCGTGGGGCCAAGTGCGGAAACGCTGGCGCTGCTGACGACGCAAGGCTGAGCCGCTCACTGCTGCGGCGCGTACAGGGTCTCAAGCGGGCATTCGGTGGTCTCTCCGTCGGCGTGAGTAATGTAGAACATGCCCTCGCTAACCATCACTTGCCAGGTGACCTGGCGTGGCAAGCCTGCGACAAGCTGTTTTATGACATCCCATGGGACTTGCTGCACGATCACGCCGTCGAGCTGACGGATTGCTGGCCCCTGCTTTTGCCACCACACCGATTGACTGCGTAGATAACCCAGCACCGATACCTTGCGGGCCCGGCGTGCCGCTTTCTTCAGCCGCTCGGGTTCTGGTTCGCCGACTTCGATCCAGTGCACCACGTCACCGCTGTCATCGTGTAGCCAAAGATCCGCTTCCTCCGGGTTAGACAGGCCCTTGCCAAAGATCAGCCGTTCATCCGCATGTATACACCAGGCCAGCACCCGGGCCACCATCCGCTCCGCCGTCTCCGACGGGTGTCGGGCCACCTTGAGTGAGTAGCTGCCGTACAGGTTGCGGTCCTGATCGGCCAGGTCGATACGAAATACGTATAGGGTGGCGCCCGTTGCCATAGTAATAAAACCTTATAAAGCAATGGATTGGTACTGTGGTATCAGAGAGCCCTGTGTTGTCCGGTCAAGCGTGACCGCGTGGTCACGCTAGTCTTTCCCGGTCCCGCACAGAGCCGTGAATTGCTGGCGGCAACCATAACAACACAGGGAAGCGCACGCGAATGAAAACTCTCTCACTGATTCTGCTGATACTGCTGGCACCGATGGTTGGCGCCCAGACTCTGGTAATGCAGACCCCTACCGGTACGGTTATTCATGACACCGTGTCCTTCAATGGTGCTGTGTACAGCGGTGACTGGTACCTGCCGAATGGACCAGCTATCGGCGCTGTCTACTTGCAGCATGGTTTCACCCGCGGTGGTGGCAATTACCGTGATCTCGGTGTTGCGCTGATGAATCAGGGCATGCTGGTGCTCAGCATCAACGCGCCCATGACGGGCGGCAATGCGGACCTGGCTGTGCGCGTCGCCGATGTGCTGGCGAGCAATCCACCGTCGCCGCCGGATGGTCGCCCCTTTCCTGCGCAGCTGGTGCTGTCTGGTCACTCCGCTGGTGGCTTGCATGTCAGTCTGATTGCGGAGCGGCTGGTGCAAACCGGGCAGGCAGGCAATTTGCGCGGGTTGGTGTTGCTTGATCCGGTGAATGCCTTCGGGCCGTTCGGTCGTACCATGGATGCGTTGGCGCCTACGGCAATTCCGGTCAGGGCCGTGACGGCCAATGGCTCACTGTGCAATACCTTCAACGATACCCAGAGCGCGCTGCGAAATCTGCCGCGCCAGTATGTTGGTATCAAGCTCACCGACCGTTCCACCCATGTGGATTCGGAGGGACACAATACCGACATCGTCGCTCAGATTGCCTGCGGTTTTCCGGTCAATCGCAATATCGTTGCGCTGCATGATTTTGCTGTGGCCTGGGCCAAAGACATGCTTGATGGTGGTTACAGTGTCGAGTTCTATCCCGGAGGCGCTCGCGTCAATGCGCTGCTTAATGCGGAGCAGGCACGTCTGATCAAGGACGCCACCGGAGCCTGGAGTACGGTACTTCAGGAAACCATCGGCGGCAGCATTTACTCGGAGCGACGCTACACGGTAACCGTGCCGGATCTGGCCGTGGGACAGGTTGAGCTCAGCACCCGAGGTGGCAGTGGCCGGGCCGATATTTACGTTCGCCGCAACGGTGAGGCGTCGGTATGGAATTACGATTGCCGCTCCACCGGCTCGGGCACCCACGAAACCTGCACGTTGTTTGGCCCCGGTAGCTATCAGGTGATGGTACGGGCAGGATTCTGGGGCTATTCCGGAGTGACGCTCAAGGCGCGCTATTTCGAGTATTGAGTTGCCGGGCGTGCCGGAGTTATCCGGCACGCCTTGGCCTCGACGCTACTTCGCCGGTTTTTCCGAAACATACAACATGATCACCCCTTCGACGACGACCGTGCCGTCATCGCGATAGGCCTTCACCGTCACGGGCAGATCGCCCGGCTTCCAGTCTTCCGGGTTCGCCTCCGCCGTCACGCGGATACTGGTGGTGGCCTTGGCGGTGTAGTTCAAGTTCATGCCTTTCGGGATCCAGCGCAGATGTTTCGGAATCGAGGCTTCGGCGAGGGCGCCCATGGCCATTTCCAGACCGTTGCAAATGGCGATGACATGGACGGTGCCGATATGGTTTTCCACCGCACGGCGCTTCGGAAATTGCACTTCACAGAAGTTCGGCCGCAGCTCGGTCACCGTCGGTTTGATGGTGGCGAAGTAGGGGGCCTTGCGAGCAAAAATGGCCGAGAACAGCTTCTTGCCCAGCGGCAGGTTGCCGACCTTGGCGTACATATCCAGTAGATAATTACCCTGACTCACGGTGGTTCTCCTCTAGCGGCGTGAAAGGCCGCTATTCTGGGCTGTTGCGGCGTTTTGGGGAAGCACGACTGTCCGGAATCCGCCGGCGCTGGCGCCAATCGGTCATGGGGCTGGCGGGTTGGTGTTGCTAGAATGCGCGCCGCCCCGACGGAGCCCTGCCATGACCGAATGCCTCTATCATCGAATCGATAACGTCTTTAATCCGACGCCGGTGGCGGGCAGTCCCTGGCATCCGTCCCTGTTACACGGTGGAGCGGTGTCTGCTCTGTTTGGTCTGGTGATCGACGAGCAGGCCCGCAACTGGCCGGGCTTTATCGTCAACCGCATCACCATGAACCTGCTGCGGCCGGTGCCGATGCAGCCACTCACCGTTCGCTGCCAGTGGTTACGGGAGGGCAATCGCCTACGGTTGCTTGAGGTGGATATTCTCGACGACGACCGTTTGGTGGCGCGGGCCGAAGCGCTGTTACAGAAGCAGTCGCCGGTGGTGTTGCCCGACTATGCCCCTCGCCCCGCCGTTGCGCCCGCAGGGCCGGAAGGTTTGCCGGAGTTCGACATTCAGGCGTTTCTGGATGCCAAGGGTCTGCCCATTCCGGAGGGCTTTCACACCCGGGTTCAGGTGCGCGAGGTGACGCCCTGGGACGAGAAAGGGGCGGCCACAGGCTGGATTCGTGTGCCGGTAGACATTGTGGCGGGTGTGGCGCTGACACCGCTAAGTCGGGTCTGCATGGTATCGGATCTGGGTAACGGCACCGGGCAGTTGAACCTCGGCGCAGGTGTGGGCTGCATCAATGCCGACATTACTCTGGCGCTGTTCCGTTATCCGCTATCGGAATGGATCTGCCTGAGCTCGAATGCGCAGTTGTCAGCGCACGGGTGCGGCGTGGTGGCGACCCGGCTGTATGACAGCGAAGGCGCCATTGGCCATGTGTTACAAAGCGTCCAGACCAATGGCGAGTTTCGCGGCTGAATTGTCTAAAGACTCATGTGCAAGCCGATGGAAACGGACCGAACATTAAAGTCCTTCCCGCTGTCACTGAGCAGCAGGGTGTTCCACTCAGCCAGTAAACGCAGATGTTGAGTCACGGGTCTGCTGGCCCCTGCCACAAATTCAACGCCGTTGAAATCTCCCATGGCAATCACGCCCGCTTTACCATGCATTTCTGTCCCCGCGTAAACTGGCCAGCCGCCACCGATATGAAATCCCATGCCCTCGTCGGCGATGAGGCGGACATCATCCGCTTTCAAGCCGGCCTTTATGTACTCGATAGTAGCCACAACGTAGCCGCGTCCCAGGTCCTGCTTGATGCCGGCACCTAGTCGAAATTCACTGGGAGTGATATCCAGATTTGTGCCTGTTATCTGCGGCAGAGAGGAGTCACCCTCGAGCCAGCCCAATTCATAGCGGCTGTAGGCGTGAAGCTCATCGCCAATCTGGCCGTAAAGTGCCAAACCTGGCCCGTTTGCATCAACGGCGTCGTTACCCACGGTATAGTCAGTCTGGGTGTAAGGTGATAGCCACAATCCAACCCGGGCTATCGGATATTGATCTGCGGCGGCCAGCACGTTACTGGCAAGCACGAGGGAAAATAAGCTGATTCGATACATTCCGACTCCGGTTATGAGCGGGATAACCCGCCTTGTCTTGTTATCGACGGAATCCGACCTCCCGTGCCGGCAGATCCGGCACGGGAGGGTTTGTCAGAAGCTGAAGCTGATGCCAAGGCGGAGATCACTCAGACTCAGATCAGCGCCGCTGTCACCCACTTTCAGGGAGCGATACTCACCGAACACGGTGGCACCCTCGCCCAGCTTGCCACTGACACCAAGGCGCATTTCCGGGCCGTCGACATCGTCCAGCGTCAGGATGCCGACGCGGCCATAGGCCACGACATTATCGGCCACGTTCAATCCGGCGCCGATGTGGACGCCGAGACCCTGCTCGGTGTTCGATCCACCGTTTTCGAGCTTGATGCCGGCGTACTCCGCCGAGGCCTGAATGTAACCGTTGGCAAGACGATGTCGATAGCCCATGCCGAGACGGGTGTCGGTGATGTCCACATCGTTACCACCTTCGTCGTGGAAGCCCCGGGTGTATTCAGCATGGATGTGCAAGGGGCCGCCCACCTGGGTGCGCAGACCAAAGCCGTAGCCGTCTGCCTTGGGTGAGGGCTCCGCTTCCGCATTGCTGATGGGGGCAAAGTGCAGGCCGATAGAGACCAGCGGGTCCGTTTCGGCATGGGCGATCTGGCTACCGGCCAGCAGTGAGAGGGCAATCAGGGGGTATCGCATGTGAGGCTCCCGTTGTCGTTATTGAGCCCGAGTATAACGCGATCTGCGGGAACCGCACCTGAAACCGGGACAGATGGCGTGGCGATCCGGTTCGCTTTCCCTTGGCAAGTGCGAGCCCCATAATGGCGACAGTTCTCTCCATGCATGATGTCGGAGCCCCACCATGACTTTCAGGACCCGCTGGCAGCAGACCAGCTCTCGGCAACGGATCGCCGCTGTACTGGCATTGCTGTGGCTGCTGTACGTGCTGGGGGGCTACTTCGTGCTCTCCCCCGTGCTCCGTAATGTGCTGGTCAGTTCGGTGGCAGACATGACCGGCCGTGAGGTGGTGCTGGAGCGAGCGGTCTTTAATCCGGCAGCGTTGTCGGTGAGTTTGCGCGGGTTTGCCCTGCGCGACGACGATGGCACCGACCTGCTGGCCTTTGATGAATTCTATGCCAACTTCGAGTTGTCATCGCTGTTGCGCTGGAGCTGGCATTTCGATCGTATCTCGCTGTATGGGCCCCGTGTCCGGGTGGTACAGACGGGTGCAGAGCAGTTCAATTTTGATGACATCCTGACCCGTCTGACCGCCGCACCGACAGAGCCGGAGCCGGCAAATCCGGCCAGTGACCTGTTGCCACGTTTTTCCTTCCGGGAGTTGCTGCTGGTTCAGGGCGACTTCCGTTTTCGTGATCAGGCCAGAGCCGAGCCTGATGAGCTGGTGCTGGCGCCGGTGAGTTTCCGGATTGCCGATTTCTCCACCCGTGCCGATGGCGACGGGAACAACAGCTTTGCCTTCGCTGTGACTGGCCCGGCTGGGGGCCGTCTGGATTGGGCCGGTTCGGTTAGTTTCGATCCCCTGCGGGCCTCCGGCAGGCTATCTCTCAGCGCAGTGGATCTGACCCCGTTCGCCGAGTTCTTCCGCGATCAGGTGAACTTCCGTGTGCCGTCCGCGATGCTTGATATCGCCACAGACTATCGCTTTGAGGTGGATCCCGATGGCGCCATGCAGCTCAGTGACGGGCGTATCGTATTGTCTGATTTGATCATCCGCGATCCCGCACTTGAGCAGCCGGTGCTGGAGGTGCCGACGCTGGCGTTTTCGGGAGTGCAGCTCGACACGGTCAGGTCTGATGTGGTGATTGGCGAGATGCTGCTGGAAAGGCCGGCACTGGATCTGCGTATACAGCATCACGGACTGCATCTGGAGTCGCTTTTCGGGCCTGTCACTCAGCCTGAGGCTGCGGACCAGCAGAGCGCGGCAACGCCGGAGCAAACCACCGACCTACCGGCGGGCACAACCGCCGGGGAGCCCTGGCAGGTGACAGTGCACAGCCTTCGTGTTCTCGATGCGACGGTCCGTGTGATTGATGAAACGCTGGCGCCGGAAGCTGTGCTGATTCTGGCGCCGGTTCAGGTGGAGATCGAGAATCTTTCCACCCGTGAGTCGGAAAGCTGGCAGCTGGCCGCCACCATGACGATGGCCGAGCGTGGTGATCTTCGTGTTGAAGGCAATGGACAGCTCGAGCCGCAGGCCATTGCGCTGTCGCTGTCGCTGGAAGGGTTTCCGCTAGCGGCGCTTGAACCCTGGGTGCGCGGCAGCGCGGATGTGCGTGTCAACGACGGCGCGCTGAGTGCGCAGCTCGATGTCTCTATCCCTGCCACGCCGGAGGGCGCGGAGCAGGATCTCCGGCTGGCGGGCAAGGTTGCTGTTAACGGTTTGGCAGTGGCAGAGCCGGACGGAACGCCTTTGCTCGGATTTGCCTCGCTGGTACTTGATGGCATCGACATGGCACTGGCGCAGCAGAGCCTGTCGATTGCAACGCTTACCGTCTCGGATTTGCGTGCGCAGTCACTGATTGATCCCTCCGGCAGGGATACGGTAGCGCGCATCATGCCGGTCACAGACAGCGCGGTTTCCACCACTCAGGCAACCACGGTGGCAACAGAGGATGACTGGACCATCCGCATTGATGCGATCCGGTTACGTAATGGCGAACTGGTTCATATGGATCGTTCTCTCGCACCGGCATTTCGTCTCGGCCTGTATCGACTGGACGCCGAAATACTGCGGCTTGATTCGCGCAGTCAGCAACCCGCCGACATCAGCTTGTCGGCCCGGATTGATCAGACATCGCCGCTCACCGTGCGCGGTTCCATCTCTCCGCTGGCGGCGACACCTGCTGTGGATTTGACGGTGGTGATGAGCGGTTATGACATGAATGTGCTGACGCCCTTCACCGGGCATTATCTGGGCTATGCGGTCTCCAGCGGGCAGCTGGCGGTGGACAGCCGTATTGCTTTGCAGGGCTCGCAACTGGATAGCACTAGCCGGGTGCGAGCAGCGAACTTCTTTCTGGGCGACGGTGTGCCAAGTGAGGAGGCGTTGAGGGTGCCGATCAAGCTGGGCCTGGCGATATTGCGTGATCAGAACGGGCTGATTGATCTGCCGGTGGTTGCCAAAGGGGACTTGGCAGATCCCTCGGTCAGTGTCGCTGGCATCATTTTGCGCGCTATCACCAATGTGCTGGTGAAGGCCGCGACATCGCCATTCTCGGCGTTGGCAGCGCTCACCGGTGGCAAGGAAATCAACCATATCGACTTTGTTCCGGGTCAGGCTGAGCCGGATGACGAAGGACGGTCACAAATAGCACTGCTGGCACAGCTGCTGGGTGAAAGGCCGACGCTGGTCATGAATCTGTCGGGTTCGGCGCAACAGCAGGATCGACTGCCGCTGGCGGAGCACCAGCTTGGCCGCGAGCTGGCCGGTGATGGCTGGCAGGAGCTGTCGTCAGCGCTTGATGATGCAGAGTTCCGTCGGCGGCTACAAAGCCGTTATCGGGACCAGACTGGTGAGCGTGCCGAGTCCCTGCTCGGCAGTGAAGTGATCGCAGACCGTGAACAGCGTGACCGGGTGATCAGCGAGCGTGCTTTTGCCCGTCTCGCTGCCATTGCGATGCAGGCATTGCCCGCAGAGGCGCTGGCCGAACTGGCGATGGCCCGCGCCCAGCGAAGCAGGGCGATGCTGGTGGAGGAGTTCGGTCTTGAAGGTGAGCGACTCTTTATTGTTTCGCCGAAGGCAGGCAGTGACGATGGGCTCAGTGGTGTGATGCTTGAGCTCGGGGCGAATTGATGGCGGTTATCTGGCGGGCAGAGCAGGGTGCAGTAAAGTACGAGGTGAGGCAGCAGGGAAAAACGCTGCGACTGTTCGCCAATGGCGTGCAGCACTCCGAGCATCATCCGGAGAGATTGTTTACCGGCAGTGTCTGGGACCTGCTCTGGCTGCCGATTTTTTTCGCTGACCCGACCCGCATCCGTCGGGTACTGATTCTGGGCCTTGGCGGAGGCAGTGTTGTGGCGCCACTGATGCGCTTCGCTGCCCCCGACAGGATTGTTGCTGTTGATCTGGATCCGCTCCATATACAGGTGGCGCGTCAATTTTTTGGCGTCGATGCCGCCGCCGTGGAGACCCACTGCATGGATGCACGGGAATTCGTCGAGCACTATCAGGGTGCCCCTTTTGATCTGGTGATCGAGGACCTGTTTGCGCCGCACGACACCACCGTGAGCCGGGTGCTGCCAGCCAACAGCGGCTGGTGCACCGCGCTTGGCAAGCTGGTGTCGCAAGACGGTTATCTGGTGATGAACTATGGTGACTGGAGTGAATACCGGGACAGCTGGGCAGCGGGAGACCGGGCGAAAAAAGGTTGGTCAGAACGGTTCCGGTTGTCGACCGAGGACTGCCACAACGCGGTGATTGTCTCGTCGCGGCGCAGCACCGACAGCGCCACTTTGCGCCGCCACCTGATTGCCTGTTCGGCGACGGCGGCAGCCTTGGCCAGCGGTGATCTGGCTTATCAGATTCGTCGTCTGGCCTGATGTGAGATCGGTGGCAGTCCCGTCGCCGAGAGTCGTGATACAGTGTTGCCACCAAGACTCAGGGAGAGTTCTATCATGAAGATCCGTTCGTTACTGGTTATTAGCGCCGGCATGCTGCTCAGCGCGACGGCCTTTGCTGATATTTCTGCCACCTATCGGGTGGGTGGCGATCACACCATGACGGTGTCGGTGCGGGATGATCGCACCGTGCGTATGGATGTGGCCAAGGACACCTTCATGCTGCTGAAAGGTGGCAAAAGTTACAGCGTACGACGCGATGGCAATCGCTGGGTGGCGATGGATCTGGCCGAGATGCAGAAGATGTTTGCCGGCATGGGGGGCGTTGCGTCGGACGATGATGATGACGAGGGCGGTGAAATCAGCTTCCGCGATACCGGTCGGACCGAAACCGTGGCCGGTTACCGGGGCAAGGTGTACGAGGTTACCGATGACGAAGGCGAGCGCACCGAGATGGTTTTGACGGACCACCGTGACATCATGGCGATCACCCGCGGCATGGCCAATCTCGGCATGCAGGCGGCAAGCAACATGAGCGGCGAGAAGGCGCCGGGGATGGAGCTGTTGAGCAGCATGTTCCCGGGCGGCAATGGTGGCATGCTCCGTCAGGGCCGCGATATGGTACTGGTATCGGTAGACAAGACCAGCAAGCCTGCCAGCTTCTACGACCTGCCAGCGGGCACAGTGATGGAGTCTATGCCGGCCATGCCCGCTATGCCGGGCATGGGGGCGGGCGGTGCCATGGGCTTGCCGCCGGGAATGAACAGGGAAGACATGGAAAAGCAGATGCGCGACGCCATCAAGCAGATGGAGCAGATGCAGCGCCGCTGAGCCATTGCCTGCAAAGCAGTGCCTGAGGGCCGGTCAGGACTTGTCCTGACCGGCCTCATCGTTTTCGTCCCCTGGATGGTCGGCATTATCGACCATGATAAAGACGAAAAATCCCACCGCTACGAGAGCGGTCCCCAGTACGGCACCAATGCCGGCAATCACGATCGGGTCGGTATACATGTCAGCCCTCCTTTTGTGGCTGACAGGTTGGCATGTGCGGTCAGCTCAACCCTTGACTGGTATCAATAAAGCCGTCAGTCCGTCTTCCAGCCGGTAAACATCTTCTTCAGCAGGAACGGCGTCAGCGCCAGCGAGGCGGACAGCCATTGACCGGCGCTGCTCGGGAAAGCGAAACGCAATGCATTGAGCAGGCCCTGCCAGGTTTCCTGATTGAACGGATACCACCAGAGGTTGCGCTTGGTCGGCAACATGTCCCAGTTCACTACCTTGGCATGGGTCATCTCTTCCAGCCCTTCCGGGCCATGGGTGCGGCCGAGGCCGGATTCCTTCCAGCCGCCCCACGGTGTTTCCGACAGGCCGTGGGTGTAGAGATGATCGTTGATGGTGGTGACACCGGTTTCCAGTCGGGCAGCGACGGCCTGACCACGCTTGTTGTCGCGGGTCCACACCGATGAGGTCAGCGCCAGATTGGAATCGTTGGCGCGTCGGATGGCTTCTTCCTGATCCTTTACTTTGGCCACCGCTATGATCGGGCCGAAGGTTTCGTCCTTCATGGTGAGCATGTCGTCGCTGACGTCGGTGAGCAGGGTGGCCGGGTGGAACAGACCCTCCTGTGGGCCCACCGGCTGGGATTGGGCAGCAATAGTGGCGCCTTTCTGCACCGCGTCCTCGAGATGCTGTTGCACGGTGCGCAGCTGGCCGGCCGTGGTGATCGAGCCGATATCGACATCAAAGTTCTCGCAGCCGACACCGTGGCGGAGGGCGCGGGTCTTGCTGGCCAGAACACGGACAAACTCGTCGTAGACCTTTTCCACCACGTAGATGCGTTCGACCCCGCCGCAGGATTGCCCGGCATTCTGGTAGCCGCCCCAGCAGGCGCCATTGGCCGTGCGCTCCAGATCCGCGTCTTCCAGCACGATCATGGCGTCGTTGCCGCCCAGTTCCAGCGACAGCGGGGTAAGGGTGGCGGCAGCCTGTGCCATCAGTTGTTTGCCGGCGTTGACCGAGCCGGTGAAGAACAGCTTGTCGACCTTGTTATCGAAGAATGCGGTGGCCACGGTGGCACCGGAGCCAACCACATGGTGGAACAGACCCTCCGGCAGGTCGCCGGCGGCGACGATGTCCTCAATGGCCTTGCCCACCGCCGGGGTGGCGGCAGCCACTTTCAGCATGACGGCGTTGCCAGCCATCAGGCCCATGACGATTTCACCGAACGGAATCGACAACGGGTAGTTCCACGGGCTGATGATGCCAACCACGCCGAGCGGCAGACGCAGCATGCGGGTGCGCTTGTTGAAGAACAGCAGGTGGCCGCCGCCGCGGATTTTCGGTTTCAGCACCTTGCCGGCGTTGTTTGCGTACCAGTTGCAGGCCAGCGCGCAGGGCAGCACTTCGGTGGCCAGCGCATCGGTGAGGGTTTTGCCATTGCTCTGGCTGACGGTTTTCGACAGGGCTTCCGCATGGTCGACGATGTAGCGGCGCATTTTCCGGATGTGTTCGGCGCGCTCGGGAAACGATTTCATTGCCCAGACCTTTTGTGCCGCACGGGCTTTTTCAAACATTGCCGGCAGCTGGCTCAGATCGGTTTCGGCCAGTTCAAAGAAGGTCTGGCCAGTGGCCGGGTTGATATCGGCGACACGACGGGCGGGGGCGTTCATGGGGCGTCCTCACGGGTGATTCGGGCAGGGGCAAATGGGAACACAGATGTGCGCTCGCTACCAGTGGCAGTGCGTTTTGATCGTCGGCTGGCAGTGAGCCCACCGGTCTGTTGCTCTGTCGGGGTTGCCGGGACACGCCGTGAATCCGTCCCTGGAGGCTCCCCGTCGACATCCATGTCGACGAGGGTCCCGGCAACCCCTGACGGAGCAACAGACCTGACATCCTGCTGCTTTCAACCAATCTATTTTGGAAATAGCCGGTGCGTTCACTGCCAAGCCAGCGCATCAGACAGTCACGGAGTAAATATCTGCAATGACATTACCGCCTCTGCAATCAGCGGACCGAGATCGACCCGATTGGAATCGTGCAGGATGCTGTTGGAGGAAATCAGCCGGGCAGCACCGGCTTCTTTCAGCATCCGGTCACAGTCATCGGCAAACAACCCGTGGATGCACAGACAGTCGCTGTTGCTGAAGCCCTGCTCTGTCAGTGCCAGCAGAGCCCTCTGCATGGTATGGCCGCTGGAAATCACATCGTCCACCAGCATTGCCCGACGGCCCCGGAAGGCCGCGGTGTCCGGCAAGGTTACCCGCACATCACGGTCGCCGAAGCGCTCCTTCCGCGCTACCGCCCAGGGGACGCCGGCCGTTTCCGCCATCACCGATACCCATTGCGCGCTTTCCTCATCCGGACCGAGCAACCAGACCTCGCCCTGACCGCGGACAAACTGGGCCAGCAGCGGCGCCGCCTGCAGGGCGCGCGACGGCACCCGGTAGATCTCGTCCAGTGAATGATAGCGATGCAGATGCGGGTCCACGGTCACCAGCCAGTCCAGATGGGCCGACAGCAACTCGGCGAAATGGCGCGAGGTCAGCGCCTCGCCATCCATAAAGCGTCGGTCTTGTCGCATGTAGGCCAGATAGGGAGTAATCAACCCGACCGAGCGGGCGCCCATTTCTTTCAGCTGGCGGGCAAAGAACAGCAGCGGCAGGAACTTGTCATCGGGCTGTTCCAGCCCGCACAGGATGATGATGTCCGCGCCGGCCACCGCCGAGTCAATACGCAAGTAGGTCTCGCCATCCGGGAAGCGCCGGCGCGAAAATGCACCGCTGACAGCGCCGCAGCGTTGTTGAACGGCGGCAGCAATATCAGCGTGGCCATTGAGGGTGAACAACACGGGGCTCATGGGGATTCTCCGACGCATATCATGTCGCGGTTATCGAGGTAATAGAGCAAGGCATAGTCGAGCTCGCCCTCGCTTTCGGCATGGATGGCAAGCAACGGATCGCCACGATTGATGCGGTCGCCAAGATGGACGAACAGCTCCAGTCCAGCACTGATGGCCCGTGGCGCGCCGGCCAGTTTTGCCAGTCGGGCGATGCGCCGGTTATCGATGTCACTGACCACGCCCTGCTGATGCGCCTGCAGGACCTTGCTGTGCGGTGCTTCGGGAATGGCGCTGAAGCGCCCCTGAGCCTGACAGATGCGCTCGAATTGCTGCCAGGCAACGCCGCTGTCGAGCAGCTCGGCGGCCCGTGTCCGTGCTGCCACGGCATCGCCGTGATTGGCCATGGCCAGCAGTTGGGCGCACAGATCCAGCGACTTCTCGCGCAGGTCGATGGGTGCATCAGCATCATTGCGCAATACCGCCACCACGTCCCGGGCTTCCAGTGCCGGGCCGATGCCGCGCCCGATGGGCTGACTGCCGTCGGTAAAGACACACTCAATGTAGACACCAAGGTGTTCGCCAACATGGCGGAACAGGGCGGCGAGGGACTCCGCGTCCGCTGTGTCCCGCACCTTGGCAGTCTTGCCCACGGGGATATCAATCAGGATATGAGTGGAGCCAGCGGCAACTTTCTTCGACAGCACCGAGGCCACCAGTTGGCCCTTGCTGTCCAGATCCAGTGCCCGCTCTACCCGGATCAGCAGATCATCTACCGGGCTCAGGCGCACCGCCCCGCCCCAGGCCAGACAGCCGCCCACCAGCTCGACGGTGCGGCGGATATCGTCGATATCAAGATCCACCCGCGTCAGCACATCCATGACGTCGGCGGTGCCGGCGGGGGAAGTAATGGCGCGCGACGAGGTCTTGGGCAGGATCAGGCCGGCGGCGGAGCAGATCGCCACCACGACCGGCGTGGTGCGGTTACCCGGCAGACCACCGATGCAGTGCTTGTCGTAAACCGCGTCGATGCCCGGCCAGGTGAGCCGCTCACCGATCTCGATCATCGCCCGGGTCAGTCCCACCACCTCGCTGCGGTCCAGCCGGTCACCGGCGCAGCTGGCGAGAAAGGCGCTGATCTGAACGTCCGAGTACCAGCCCTGGGCGATGTCGGTAATGATTCGCTTGAGGGCGTCCTCGCTGAGGCGGCGGTCATACATCTTGGCGCGAACATCGCTCATCGAGGTGACCACTGGTGCATGGCTGACGGTGATGCCGTCATCGGGATGCAGCATCTCCCAGAGCGCATCAGACAGGCCGACGCAGTCTTCATCGAGTTTCGACGGGTCGACCACATTGAGGGTGGCGATCACCTGTCGGTCGCCACTGGCCACCAGTAGCCGGGTGCTGGCGGTAAAGCCTTCGGACAGGCAGATCGGGCAATCCCGACGCATGTACAACACCAGCTCGTGGTAGGTATCAATGCCCATCGGAATCGGACGCAGCTTCATGTCTCTTCCTCCCTGAGGTGATCATGGCGCAGGTCGCTACCCATCCTGTTGCTGCGGGTCAAGGAAGCAGCAGTTGCTCCATGATCTTCAGATACACCAGGCTGAGCGGTTCGAGCTCGGCCACCGGGGTGTGCTCGTCGATCTTGTGAATGGTGGCATTGATTGGGCCGAGCTCAACCACCTGAGCACCGGTGGGGGCGATAAAGCGGCCATCGGAGGTGCCGCCTGCGGTGGACAGCTTGGTGTCGATGCCGGTGACCTGACGGATGGCGCTGACTGCCGCGTCCACCAGCGCTCCGCGCGCGGTCAGAAAGGGTTGGCCGGAGAGGTTCCACTCAAGCTGATAGTCGAGTCCGTGCCTGTTCAAAAGCGCTTCAGTGCGCGCCTTGAGATCATCGGCGGTCAGCTCGGTGGAGAAGCGGAAGTTGAACAGCACTTCGCAGTCACCGGGGATCACGTTGGTGGCGCCGGTGCCGGAGCGGATGTTGGAAATCTGGAAGCTGGTGGCCGGAAAGAATTCGTTGCCATGGTCCCATGTCTCACCAGCAAGTTCTGCCAATGCCGGCGCCACGCGATGAATCGGGTTGTCTGCCAGATGCGGGTAGGCCACATGTCCCTGCACTCCGCGCACCAGCAGTTTGGCACCCAGAGAGCCGCGTCGGCCGTTCTTGATGGTATCGCCCATCTGGCGGGTTGATGAAGGCTCACCGACCAGACAGTAATCGATTTTTTCCTGCCGGGCTTCGAGGTGTTGCACCACCTTGACGGTGCCGTTCACCGCCGGGCCTTCCTCGTCGGCGGTAATCAGCCAGCCGATCGAGCCGCGGTGATGCGGATGCGCAGCAATAAAATCCTCCACTGCCACCAGCCAGGCGGCGATGGACGATTTCATGTCCGCCGCGCCACGACCATAGAGCATGCCGTCACGGACTTCCGGCTGAAAGGGATCTGAGTGCCACTTGCCCACATCGCCGGTCGGCACCACATCGGTGTGGCCGGCGAACACCAGCAACGGACCTTCGCTGCCACGCCGGGCCCACAGATTATCGACCTCGCCGAAACGCAGGTGCTCGCAGTGAAAGCCGAGCGCTTCCAGCTTGTCTGCCAGCCACTGCTGACAGCCGGCATCCTCCGGCGTGACGGAGGCGCGGCGGATCAGCTCGCAGGTGTAATCCAGAGTGCGGGAGGCGGTCATCGACGTTCTCGACAGACGGTGAAATCGCGCCCCGCGGAAGTGCGGGGCGGTCTGGTCAGTATCAGTTGTGCTTGTGCAATTCTTCGTTAAGTTGCACCGCGCTCTTGTTGGTCAGGCACTCGACCCGGCCACTTTGGGAGTTGCGGCGGAACAGCAGGTCGTCCTTGCCGGCCAGATCGCGGGCCTTTACCGACTGCACCGGGTTGCCCTGATCATCCAGCAGTTCCACCTTGGTGCCGGAGGTGATGTAGAGACCGGACTCAATGGTGCAGCGATTGCCGAGCGGGATACCGGTGCCGGCGTTGGCACCCAGCAAGCAGCCCTCTCCCAGCGAAATAACGATATTGCCGCCGCCGGACAGGGTGCCCATGGTGGAGGCGCCGCCGCCGATGTCGGAGCCCTTGCCGACAAACACACCGGCAGAAATACGACCCTCAATCATGCCCGGACCTTCGGTGCCGGCGTTAAAGTTGCAGAAGCCTTCATGCATGATGGTGGTGCCTTCGCCAATGTAGGCGCCAAGGCGCACCCGCGCGGTGTCGGCAATGCGTACCCCGGTGGGCACCACGTAATCGGTCATTTTCGGGAACTTGTCCACCGAGGTCACCGCCAGTACACGGCCATCAAGGCGGGCCATCAGTTGACGCTCGGGCAGCTCATCCAGATCAATCGCGCCCTCACTGGTCCAGGCCACGTTCGGCAGCAAGCCGAAGATGCCGGTCAGATTGGTGCCATGGGGCTTTACCAGGCGGTGCGACAGCAGGTGCAGTTTCAGGTAGGCCTCAGGGGTCGATTTCGGCGAATCATCCTGTTCCAGAATCACCAGCACCACGGGCCGATCTGCTTCCTGCATGGCCACCGCATATGAGGCCTCATGTTCGAAGCCTGCTTCGCGCCAGTCGCGGGCAATATGAACGATCTGGCGATGATTCAGCTCCACCGCCACATTGCCGCCCTGATAATCAACCTCGTCAGCAATGGCACTGATCAGGGCATCGTCCGGGTGCAGGACCGGGTTGGGGTAGAACACTTCCAGCCACTGGTCTTCCCTGTTCTGGGTGCCACAGCCGATGGCGAGGGCGAAGTACTTGCTCATGAATTGCCGCTCCTACGGGTTATTCGATGACGTCGGCCCAGCGGGTGGGGTCGAAGCCGAGCTCAAGGATACCATCTCCCTCGATGATAGGTCGCTTGATCAGAGATGGATTGGCGAGTGCGGCCTGTACGGCGGTGGTGGCTGTCATGGTCTCGCGCTCGCTTTCGGGCAGCTTCTTCCAGCTGGTGCCGCGCCGATTGATGACGTTTTCCCAGCCGAATGCCTTGATCCAGCGTTTCAGATCCTTCTCACTGGCGCCTGCTTTTTTGTAGTCATGGAATTGCCAGTCCACCTTGTGCTGGTCGAGCCAGGTGAATGCCTTTTTCATGGTGTCGCAGGCCTTGATGCCATATACGGTGATGGTCATTGGTTCTCCACAAATTCGCGGATACGGCGGGCGCCTTCGATGCACTCATCGAGCGTGGCCACCAGTGCCATACGAACTCGACCGGCGCCGGGATTACGGCCATCGACATCGCGGGACAGGTAACGGCCGGGCAGCACGGTGACGTTCTGCTGGCGCTTCAGTTCGCGGGCAAAGGTTTCGTCGCTGGTGGCAGTTCTGGGCCACAGGTAAAAGCCGGCATCCGGTCTGCTCACATCCAGACAGTTGCCAAGAATATCCAGCACGGCATCAAACTTCTGCTGATACAGCACCCGGTTGTCGGCGGCATGCCGATCATCATCCCAGGCCGCGATGCTGGCGAGCTGATGATGCATCGGCATGGCGCAGCCATGGTAGGTGCGGTAGCGCAAAAACTGCGCCAGAACACCCGCATCGCCGGCAACGAAACCTGAACGCATGCCGGGCAGATTGGAGCGCTTGGACAGCGAGTGGAATACCACGCAGCGACGGTAGTCGGTGCGGCCGGCTGCCTCGCAGGCCTGCAGCAGTCCTGGCGGAGGCGTGTCCTGATAGATGTCGGCGTAGCACTCGTCCGAAGCGATGATGAAGTCGTAGCGATCCGCCAGATCAATCAGCGCCTGCATCTGGGCGATGCTTAATACGGCGCCGGTGGGGTTGCCCGGTGAGCAGATATACAGCAGCTGGCAGCGTTGCCAAACCGCTTCCGGCACAGCGCCGTAATCCGGCTGCAGGCCGCTGGCATCGGTGCAGGGCAGATATACCGGTTCACCGCCCGCCAGCAGCGCGGCTCCCTCATAGATCTGATAAAACGGATTCGGCATCAGTACCGCCGGCGACAGGCTGCGATCGAGCACCGCCTGTGCGAAAGCAAACAGCGCTTCGCGGGTACCGTTAACCGGCAGTACCTGCTTTTCCGCATCTACCTGCGTTAACTGGTAGCGCCGTTGCAACCAGCCGGCAATCGACTGCCGTAACTCGACAATGCCCAGCGTGGAGGGATACTTCGACAACAAATCGGTGTTGTCACGCGCCAGCTGCTGGATAAATGCCGGCGCCGGATGCTGTGGCTCGCCGATGGACAGGGCGATATGGGGCTTGTCTGCCGGTGTCAGCCCCTGAAACAGCTTGGCCAGTTTTTCAAACGGATAGGGGTGAAGCAGACTCAGATCAGGGTTCATGCGGCGCCGGCTTCCTTCGGGTCGTCCAGTTCGTCTTTGATATGTTGCTGCAGTCGCTGGCACAGCTCCGGGTCGGACACGGGCTGGCCGTTGCGGTCGGTGACAAAAAACACGTCTTCTGCCCGTTCACCCAAGGTGGCAATGCGCGCGTTCTGCACCAGCAGATTGAATTCGGCAAAGATGCGACCAATCCGTGCCAACAGGCCCGGGCGGTCGAGGGTCTGGATATCCACCGCGGTGCGGTCGTTGATGATGTCGTTGCTGATCACCACCTGGGTCGGCACATTGAAATGCCGGTTCCGTCGCGGCATACGACGTTGCAGGATGTCCGGGAATCGGGCCGGGTCGCTTAGCGCTTCGGCGAGGCCGGCCCGGATGGCATCAATGCGCGGCCAGTCCTCGCCGATCGGGATGCCCTGTTCATCGAGCACCACATAGGTGTCGAGGGTGAAGCCGTCTGCCGAGGTAATAATGCGCGCATCGACAATGGTCAGGCCGAGCTGGTCAATGGCGCTTACCGTGGTGGCGAACAGGTTTTCGGTATCCGGGGTGTAGATAAAGATCTGGGTGCCGCCCTCGAACTGGGCGCCACTGGATTCCCGAATCAGCACCAGCGGGGCCTTCGGATCCGGCCTGCTCAGGATGGCCTCGGTGTGCCAGGCAATGTCTGCGGCATTCTCGCGCAGAAAATATTCGTCACCGATGCCCGCCCAGAGTTGCTCGATGGCGCTGCGATCCACCTGCCGCTGTTCCAGCAGCTTCAGCGCGGTATCCCGGGTTTCGTCGATCCAGTCCTGTTTGTCGATCGGGTTGTTGAGGCCACGGCGCAGGGCACGGCGGGTTTCTCGATAGAGCTGGCGCAGCAGCGAGGCCCGCCACGAATTCCAGAGGTTGGGATTGGTGGCATTGATGTCCGCTACCGTGAGGGTATAGAGGTAGTCGAGGTGGACCAGATCGCCGACCTTGCGGGCGAATTCATGCACCACGTCCGGATCCGAGATGTCCTTGCGCTGGGCCGTCACTGACATCAGCAGATGGTTTTGCACCAGCCAGGCCACCAGCTTGGTATCCCAGCTGGTGAGGCCATGGCGCTGGCAGAAGGCGATGGCATCGTCGGCGCCGAGGCTGGAATGATCGCCGCCGCGGCCCTTGGCAATGTCGTGATACAAACCGGAGATGTACAACAGCTCCGGTTTTGGCAGCCGATAGAACACCTCGTGGGCCAGTGGCAGCTGTTCGCGGGCGCTGTCATAGCGCATCCGCCGCATGTGCTTGATCACTGTCAGGGTGTGGAAATCGACGGTGTAAATGTGGAACAGATCGTACTGCATCATGCCGATGATGCGACCGAACTCGGGCAAGTACTGACCGAGCACACCGTAGCGTTTCATGCGTCGGAGCTGGGTAAAGAGGGCGTGCGGTGAGCGCAACAGTTCCATAAATAGACTGGTGTTGCGCGAATCCTGACGGAAGGCATCATCAATCTGTTTGCGATGCTGGATCATCAGCCGCACGGTGCTGGCGCGCAGTCCCTTGATATCCGGGTTTTGCGCCAGCAGCACAAAGCCTTCTATCAGGGCCGACGGATAGCGGTCGAAAATCCCGTCATCAGTGACTTCCAGATAATCATTGCGAACCTGGAAACGGCGGTTCATGGGCCGCACCCGTTCGCTGACACCACGTTGCAGGATCAGCTCATCGAACAGTTGCAGCAGCAGCTCATTCATTACCGAAATGGCCAGCGCCACCCGGTAGTAGCGCTTCATGCACTGCTCCACTGCCAGATTGGCGGTGTTGTCTTCGTGGCCGAGCCGAGCGGCAACCTGGCGCTGATAATCAAACAGCAGGCGGTTTTCATTGCGGCCATTGATCTGATGCAGCAGCCAGCGCAATCGCCACAGGTAGTCCTGACACTTGTTCAGAATGGAGTGCTCGTCCACCGTCAGAAAACCGACTTCCACCAGATCATCCAGACTGTCGGCACCGAAGTGACGCTTGGCTACCCAGGCAACGGTCTGCAGATCCCGCAGGCCGCCGGGGGCATTTTTCAGATCCGGTTCCAGACTGTATTCGGTGTAATTGAACTTGGCGTGGCGCGCATCCTGCTCTTTCCACTTGGCCTCGAAAAACTGCTCGGAGGGCCACATCTGCTGCGGGCCCGTGCGTTCTGCCAGGTTGGCGCGCAGGGCGTCGTCACCGACCAGCGTGCGGGCTTCCATAATATTGGTGGCGATGGTGATGTCGGCGGCGGCCAATGCCACGCACTCGTCCAGTGTGCGCACACTGTGGCCGATCTCAAGGCCGATATCCCAGAGAAAGGCGATAAACTTTTCCAGCTTGCCACAGGTGGCATCGCAGGGCTTGCCGGCGCACAGGATCATCAGGTCGACGTCGGAGCTGGGGTGCAGTTCGGCACGGCCGTATCCGCCCACCGCCACCAGCGCCGCACCCGGTTGCTGGTCGAGGCTGAAGAAGCGCCAGGCCGCCACCAGCACGCCATCCACCAGCGCCGCCCGGGCGCTGACCAGCTGGCGAATGGGCGTTACCGCAAAGGCGTCGTCAAGCCGTTGCTGGCCCTGCTGGAGAACTTCGCGTGCGGCTTTGCCGGGATAGCTGGCGGCGTGCAGCAGGTCGAGCAACTGGTCTTCGGTATGCAGCGGTGCGAGTGTCACGGCAATGGCCCCGGTCAGGACAGGTCGGTTTCTTCCTTGCGCAGGGTCAACACCTCAAAGCCGGTTTCGGTGACGGCAATGGTGTGCTCCCACTGGGCGGACAGCTTGTGGTCCTTGGTCACCGCTGTCCAGCCGTCCGGCAGCAATTTGGTGGCCGCCTTGCCGGCATTGATCATCGGCTCGATGGTGAACACCATGCCGGCTTTCAGTTCCAGTCCGGTGCCGGGTTTGCCGTAGTGTAGTACCTGCGGCTCCTCGTGAAAGACCTGGCCGATACCGTGGCCACAGTACTCCCGCACCACCGAGAAGCGCTCGGCCTCGGCCAGTTGCTGAATCGCATGACCAAGATCGCCGAGCCGCACGCCCGGTTTCACCATCCTGATCGCCCTCACCATGCACTCCCGGGTGATGTCGATCAGGCGTCGGGCCATGGGGTTGACGTCTCCCACGACAAACATCTTCGAGGTGTCCCCGTGCCAGCCATTCTTGATCACGGTGATGTCGATATTGACGATGTCGCCCTTCTTCAGAACCTTCTTGTCGCTGGGGATGCCGTGGCACACCACATGATTGACCGAGGTGCAGATCGACTTTGGAAAGCCCTTGTAGCCGAGAGGGGCCGGAATTGCCTTCTGCTCGTTGACGATATAGCTATGGCAGATGCGGTCGAGCTCTTCGGTGGTGACCCCGGGCTGAACGTACTGGCCAATCATGTCCAGTACTTCGCCGGCCAGGCGGCCCGCCTCGCGCATTTCGGCAATCTGTTCCGGGGTTTTCAGGGTGACTGTCATGGGTTGGGGCAAAGCTCCAGCATAATCATAGAGTTACCGGCAGGTGTGGGGGCAGGGCGGGGGCGCTCCCCTGGGGCCAAGGCGGATTCCCGATTGTTGCTGCGGGGCCACTATGGTATAAAGCGCGCGCCTTGCTGCTGACCGGACAGGCTGCGTAGTGTACCTGCACCGGCGCGGACAAGGGAAATCCACACATATTCCGACACAGACCACCTGGGTGCCCTTCACGGGGTTGGTGGCTGAGGGAATATGGAGGCCCAACCCGAAGGAGATACTTCAATGGCCAGCGTTACTATGCGTGAC
This sequence comes from Alcanivoracaceae bacterium, assembly GCA_046292765.1. Lineage (GTDB taxonomy): Bacteria > Pseudomonadota > Gammaproteobacteria > Pseudomonadales > Alcanivoracaceae > PGZG01. Next base: position 202,140 of record JBKBQA010000006.1, read on the forward strand.
ATGCTGAAGGCCGGTGTGCATTTCGGTCACCAGACCCGTTTCTGGAACCCGAAAATGAAGCCGTTCATCTTTGGCGCCCGTAACAAGATTCACATCATCAATCTGGAAAAGACCCTGCCGTTGTTCAACGACGCCCTGTCGTTCGTGAACAAGCTGGCGGCCAGCAACAACAAGATTCTGTTTGTCGGCACCAAGCGCGCAGCGCAGAAAACCGTCAAAGAGCAGGCGATTCGCTGCGGCATGCCGTATGTGGACAGCCGCTGGCTCGGCGGCATGCTGACCAACTGGAAAACCATCCGTCAGTCGATCAAGCGTTACCGTGATCTGGAAGCCCAGTCCCAGGACGGCACCTTTGACAAACTGACCAAGAAAGAAGCGCTGATGCGCGCCCGTGAGATGGAGAAGCTTGAGCGCTCCATCGGCGGTATCAAGGACATGGGCGGCCTGCCGGATGCCCTGTTCGTGATCGACGTGGACCACGAAGACATCGCCATCCAGGAAGCCCGCAAGCTCGGCATCCCGGTGATTGCGGTGGTCGATTCCAACTCCAATCCGGACGGCGTGGACTATGTCATTCCGGGCAACGATGACGCCATTCGCGCCATCGAGCTGTACGTGACCGCTGTGGCTGACGCCATCATCGAAGGTCGTCAGTACGCTGCCACCACCACCCCGGTAGACAAGGACGGCTTCGTCGAAGTCGCGGAACAGTCCGCCGAGTAAGCTCCTCTCCGGAGCGGGGCCACAGGCCCCGCTTCCGTTTCCGACATCCCGAATTTCCCAGCGAGGACAATCATGACTGCTGTAACCGCTGCAATGGTAAAAGAACTGCGTGAGCGCACTGGCCTTGGCATGATGGAGTGCAAGAACGCACTGGTCGCGGCCGAAGGCGATATCGAAAGAGCAATCGACGACCTGCGTAAATCGGGTCAGGCCAAGGCCGCCAAGAAAGCCGGCCGTACTGCTGCCGAAGGTGCAGTAGGCGTGGCAGTCAGCGCCGATGGCAAAACCGCCATCATGGTCGAGATCAACTCGGAAACTGACTTCGTCGCCCGTGACGACAACTTCCTTGGTTTCGTTGCCAAGGTCGCCAATGCAGTGCTGGCGTCCGGTGAAACCGATGCGGCCAAAATCGCCGAACTGCCGACCGCCGAAGGTCCCACCGTTGAAGTCACCCGTCAGGCCCTGGTGCAGAAAATCGGTGAGAATATCCAGGTGCGTCGCGCCGCCAAACTGAGTGCAGACGGTGTCATCGGCGCCTACGTCCACGGTGGCAAAATCGGTGTGCTGGTTGCCCTGAAAGGCGGCACCGAAGCGCTGGGCAAGGATGTGGCGATGCACGTTGCCGCCTCCAGCCCCATGGTAGTTCGCGGTGAAGACATGCCTGCCGAAGTGCTGGAGAAGGAAAAGGAAATCATCCGCGCCCAGCCGGACATGGCCGGCAAGCCGGCGGAAATCGTCGAGAAAATGCTCGGCGGCCGGATCAGCAAGTTCCTGAAAGAAGTGAGCCTGAACGATCAGCCGTTCGTGAAGAACCCGGATGTGACCGTTGGCAAGCTGGTGAAAGATGCCGGTGCCGAAGTATCCGCCTTTATCCGTCTGGTGGTCGGCGAAGGTATCGAGAAGGAAGAAGTGGACTTTGCTGCCGAGGTCATGGCGCAGGTCAATAAGGGCTGATCATACTGGCCATTGTTAAAAAGCCTCGTCATCGACGAGGCTTTTTTTTGGTTCATTATCTTGCGCCTGGAGTGGGAGGGCGGTACTGGCGCGATTGGTACAACCTTGCCGGTAGCAGGGCGTGGGCCAGCGCTTCGTGTGCCAGCAAGACATGGTCCGAAGATGGCTGAAGGAGTTCTTCCAGCTTTCGGCGGCTCCTGTCATAACGGGCAAAGGCGGGCGCTTTCTCCGGGCGCAGCACGACGACGTGTTCTTGCTCCATCCAGGCAAAGTTATCATTGAATTGCATGATGGCCCTGCCGGGGCCGTTGTCGGGAGCGCGCGAAATATCTCTGCCAATCATGGGTGTTGCGCCGCTAAAGCCGATAAGTGAAAGCGCGGTCACAGGAAGGTCGATCTGACTTGCAATGGTGAGAATATTCCTCGGGGTGATGTCGGCGCCCAGAATCAGTGCTGGGATATGGAATCGCTCGACAGGTATCAGAGAGTTCCCACGCACAGCATTGTCATGATCTGCGACAATTACAAAGAGCGTATTGTCCCAGTAGTGTTGAGTGCGGGCATTATCGATAAACCTCCCGAGCGCGTAATCCGCATATCGGATGGCATTTTTTTCGGTGTTGGCAGGTTCGCCATGAAGCTCAATGCGTCCGTCTGGATAATCATAGGGGGAATGATTCGAAGACGTAAAGACGAGTGAGAAAAATTGCTCGCCATTGTCATGGTGTTTTCGGAAGGTCTCATCGGCCTTGCTAAACAAATCTTCGTCAGAGACTCCCCAGCTTCCCAGAAATACCGGGTTGTCGTAATGCCGCTGGTCTATGATCTCCTCAAACCCATTGGCGGTAAAAAAGCTTGCCATGTTATCGAAGTGGGCTTCCCCACCGTAAATAAAGCTGGTTTTGTAGCCTTCGCCTCGAAGCTGGGAGGCGATAGTGTAGAAGCCGCCCTCGTTGCCAAGTAATTTGACCACGGCCGTTGCCGGGGTGGGTAAAAAGCCAGTGGTGACGGCCTCTATGCCGCGAGCCGAACGAGTGCCGGTGGCATAAAGGTTCTCGAACCACCATCCATCCACGGAAAGACGTTCAAGCTCCGGTGTCAGCCCTTGCATGCCTCCGAGCTTGCCAACGTAGGTGGCGCCGAGGCTTTCCTCAAGGATGATGACAAGATTCAGCTTTCGGCCATCTGTTCGCGTGCTGCCAAGCTGTCGCAACGTGGGCACTTCATGATTGTCGATCCATGTGGTTGGCTCATACTCATCTGCGCTAGCTCTAATGGCCTTGATTATTTCCTGATCGGCCAGCTTGCCGTAGCCTTGGGATGCCTTGCTTTCATGCTTCATATTGTAGATTGCATGCATGAGCGACCATGGAGAATTGATGATGAGATTGTTCACCATGTTATCGCCGGTAATCGCGAACAGGGCGGGATTGGCTGGGCGGTGGTTAAAGGTCGAACGAACCCCGATGAACAGCATGATAATCACAAGGGGCCAAAGGGCAATGTGCAGGCGTGTAGGGCGCGCTGTCGGCAGTGACAGAATCGGGCGAATGGCCTTTGAGACCAAAACGGCGCCTGCCGCGAGTGCGGTTAGCCCGGCAAATATCTCGGTTCGAAAACCGGACCACAGCATGCTGATGGTTTCGCGGGGCCAGTAGAGATACTCGACAAACAGCCGGTTAGGACGGGTTTCATACTCACCCATGAAGCCGCCCGTAACCGCCTCAAGAAATAGGGTCGAAAGCAGCACAGTTGCGACCCATACTGCCGCAATCCGGCGCCACCATCCCGACAAGGGGCGAATCCAGAAGAGAGGCGCGAGGATCGCCAGAGGCAAGGCGTACAGGGATAGCAGGATAATATCGGTTCTCAGTCCCTGCACAAACAGGGCGATGCCTATGCCGGTATCAGATACCCGCTCGGCTTGCCACAGCGACAAGCCAAATCTCGACAGCGTCAGGACCGCTCCACCCCAAACAAAGATGAGCAAAAGAGGAAGGTAGGGGCCGGGCCAGTCAGCGGGGCGGGGCGGGTCGATACGACTGAAAACAGACATGCTTGTCTATCTCCTTGGTGATCTGGCAGATTGCCTGGCAGCCACAATGCTAGCAGGCGTTTCTTAACGTTTCCTTAGCTGATGCGTGGGTCGCGAGGTGAGCAACATAGGCGCTCGGTTGGACGTTTAGCGGCAAAGCAGGGGGCAGAGCTGGGAAATATTGAGGCATTATCATTGCTGAGCAAGCAGCTTGACGAAAGTACCCGCTAGCCGGCCTCTCGCTCAAGCCGAAAGAAAAACGGCTCCGCCATCCCCTTCAAATCCATGATGCCCAGCACGCTGTTGTCGTCCAGCTTGCGGAACACATCATTGATCGGCTGGTCGTCATAGAGCATGGCGGCGCTGACCTTGCCGCGGAACTCGATCATCCGCAGCCGGGCCCGGGAGCGGCGGGTATGCATCAGCGGCATGCCAAGCTGGAACAGGCGGCCGAGCAGGGGGCTTGCGGGCGGGGTGACGCTGCCCATCAATCCCACCGGCATGATGGCCGGGTTCAGGCGCCAGAGGCGGCCGCCGAGGCCGCGGAATACCAGCGGGTCGACGTGATCGGCACTGTGGAAGCGTTTGCCGTGCCAGTGACAGGTCTCCAGAACGCCATCCAGCGGGTGGCCGGTGGCAAAGCCCTGACCGCGCCAGGCGCCGAGCATGAAGTCGATATCCACGGTTGGCAGGCTGTCGTACAGCGCCAGTGCGGCATCACGGTTCATCGGCGGTACGGACAGGGTCGGCTGTGCAGCACTCATGGGCGGCTCTTTGGCGGTGACTGGTGGTGCCATGGTAGGACCTGGCGGCTGGCGCCGGTATGACCGGGCCTTGCCAGTTCCGGTCAATTCGCCGGCGCCAGCCGCGAACCGTCACTTTTTTGTAGTTCATTCGGCACAGCTGCCGCACATCCTGCTAGAATCCGCCCCCAATCGGACCCCTCAGCCGCAGGAGAATGAAGCATGGCCGGAATCAGTGACCGCTCCCCCCGTTACAACCGGATCCTGCTGAAGCTGAGTGGCGAGGCGCTGGCCGGCGATGAGGGTTTCGGCATTGATCCCAAGGTGCTGGACGCCATGGCTATCGAGATTGGCCAGCTGGTCGGTATCGGTGTGCAGGTGGGGCTGGTGATCGGTGGCGGCAACCTGTTCCGCGGCGCCGCCTTGCAGGCCTGCGGGCTGGATCGGGTTGCCGGCGACCATATGGGTATGCTGGCCACGGTGATGAACGGGCTGGCCCTGCGTGATGCGCTGGAGCGATCTAATATCCGCACCCGGCTGATGTCGGCGATCCCGATGAGCGGCATCGTCGAGCATTACGATCATCGCAATGCCATCCGCTATCTGAAGAATGGTGAGGTGGTGGTGTTCTGCGCCGGCACCGGTAATCCGTTTTTCACCACCGACTCGGCGGCTTGTCTGCGTGGCATCGAGATCAACGCGGATGTGGTGCTGAAGGCCACCAAAGTGGACGGCGTGTTCGACTCCGATCCGGTCAAAAATCCGAAGGCGGTCAAGTATGATCGTCTGAGTTACGACGAAGTGCTGGAGCGCAAGCTCGGCGTCATGGACCTGACCGCCATCTGTCTGGTGCGCGATCACAGCATGCCGCTCAGGGTTTTTAATATGAACAAGAAGGGTGCGCTGCTGAACCTGATGCTGGGTGGCAGTGAGGGCACTCTGGTGGAGTCCGCCTGACGGCGGCAACTGACTGCGAGGAGCGATCAATGATCGAAGACATCAAGAAAGATGCCGAGAGCCGGATGAAGAAGAGCCTCGAATCGCTCGACACGGCATTCAAGAAGGTGCGCACCGGTCGTGCCAGCCCGAGCCTGCTGGACGGGTTGACGGTGTCCTACTATGGCGCCGACACACCGCTGCGCCAGGCTGCCAACGTGTCGGTGGAAGAGGGCCGCACGCTGGTGATCACCGCGTTCGACAAGACCCTGATCCCGGCCATCGAGAAAGCCATTCTGGCGTCGGATCTGGGTTTGAACCCGTCCACCGCCGGCACGGTTATCCGTCTTATTCTGCCGGCGCTGACGGAAGAAACCCGCAAGAACCTGGTCAAGGTGGTGCGCAGCGAGGTCGAGCAGGCCCGCGTGGCTATCCGCAACATCCGTCGCGATGCCAATGGCAACATCAAGGAGCTGGCGAAGGACAAGGCCATCTCGGAAGACGACGAGCGTCGTGGCGAGGAGCAGATCCAGCAGCTCACCGACCGTTATGTCGGCGAAGCCGACAAGATGCTGAAAGAGAAGGAAGAGGAGCTGATGACGGTCTGAGGACCGTCGCGGCACAATCAGCCGACGGACCGCAGTGCGGTCCGTTCCTGTTTTAGGACACAGTTTTGCAATCAGCGGCACCGGATATCGATTCCCACTCTGGCGATTGCCCACGGCATGTGGCGATCATCATGGATGGCAACAATCGCTGGGCCCGCCATCGGGGGTTACCCGGTGCGGATGGCCATCGTGCCGGAGAACACGCCGTGCAGGCGGTGATCCGGGCGGCCGCCGAGCGAGCTATCGAGGTGGTCACCCTGTATGCGTTCAGCTCCGAGAACTGGCGTCGTCCGGAAGAGGAAGTCCGGCACCTGATGAGCCTGTTTCTGCAGGCGTTGTCGAAGCGGGTGGCGGAGCTGCATGACAATCAGGTGCGGCTACGCTTTATCGGCGACCGCACGGCGTTCAGTGAGGCGCTGCAGCAGGGCATGGCCGAGGCCGAGGCCATGACGGCCGGGAACCGCCGCATGACCGTGGTGGTGGCGGTCAATTATGGCGGCCAGTGGGATATTGCCGAGGCCGCCCGACAGTTGGCGGTCGAGGTCGCGGCCGGGCGTCTGGCCCCGGCGGACATCACCGATGCCCGGCTGGCGTCGCGTGTCTGTCTGGCCGATTTGCCTCCGCCGGATTTGCTGATTCGCACCGGTGGCGAACAGCGCTTGAGTAATTTTTTGCTCTGGCAGACGGCCTACAGTGAGTTCTGGTTTACCCCGGTATTGTGGCCGGATTTCGATGCCGGGACGCTGGATCAGGCGCTGGCGGATTATGCTGGCCGTCAGCGCCGGTTTGGCCGTTCCGGTGAGGAAGTGGCCAGCCTCAAGGGAGAACTGTGATGCTGAAGCAGCGGATCATTACCGCGCTGGCGTTGTTACCGATTGTGCTCGGCGCGCTGTTCCTGCTGGAACGGCAGGCGTTTGCGGTGGTGGCGGGGGCCTTCTTCCTTGCTGCTGGCTGGGAGTGGTCGGCGATGATCGGGCGTCTTGGTCTGGCGCTGCGGGTGTGCTGGGTGGTGGCGCTCGGCGCCCTGATGGTGGCGGCGGAGTGGCTGCGTCCGGCCTGGCTGGTGATGTGGGTGCCGCTGGTCTGGGTTGGCGCGCTGGTGCTGGTGCTGGGCTATCCCGGCAGCGCTGCGTTCTGGCGGCAACCGTGGAAGCTGGCGTTGATCGGTTTTGTGCTGCTGGTGCCGTCCTGGGCGGCGTTGGTGCAGATCCAGGCTAACGGCGCGCTGGGGCTGACCGGCCCCTGGGCGTTACTGTTTATCCTGTTGTGGGTCTGGGCTGCGGATACCGGCGCCTATTTCGCCGGCCGGGCCTTTGGCAAGCACAAGCTGGCGCCGCAGGTCAGTCCGGGCAAGACCATCGAAGGCCTGATTGGCGGGCTGGCACTGGCGCTGGCGGTGGTCGCCCTGGTGGCCTGGCAGGTGCCGGTGCAGGGCGATCGTAACCTGTTGCTGGTGGTGGCGCTGGTGACGGTGTTGGCCTCAGCGCTGGGTGACCTGTTCGAGAGCATGGTCAAGCGCGAGGCCGGGGTGAAAGACAGCGGCACTATCCTGCCCGGCCATGGCGGCATGCTGGACCGCATTGACAGCGTCACGGCGGCGTTACCCGTGGCGCTGATGGCTCTCAGTCATTCGGGGTTGCCCGGTGGGCTCTGAGATGCAGCGCGTTACCGTGCTGGGCGCCACTGGCAGTATCGGCGTGCAGACGCTGGACGTCCTTGGCCAGCACCCGGATCGCTTTGAGGTGTTTGCGTTGGCGGCGTTCACGCGCTGGCAGCCCCTCGCTGAGCTTTGCCTGCGCCACCGTCCCCGCTATGCCGTGCTGCGCGATCCTGCCGCCGCGGCGCAGCTTCGGAACCATCTGCGGACGCTCGGGTCGGACGTCGAGGTGCTGGAGGGCGACGGGGCGCTGGAAGAGGTGGCCCGGAGTGCCGACACCGATGTGGTGGTGGCGGCAATTGTCGGTGCAGCCGGGATCAGGCCGACACTGGCTGCGGTACGGGCGGGCAAGCGTGTGCTGCTGGCCAATAAGGAAGCGCTGGTGGTCACTGGAAAGCTGTTTATGGATCAGGTCCGCCAACATGGCGCCGAGCTGATCCCGCTGGATTCCGAGCACAACGCAATTTTTCAGTGCCTGCCCGACGCGGGGCGGTCGCTGAAGGGCGTGCGCCGATTGCTGTTAACCGCCTCGGGCGGCCCATTCCGCAATCATTCTGCGGAGCAACTGGACGCCGTCACCGTGGCAGAAGCCCTGCGTCATCCGAACTGGGACATGGGGCCGAAAATATCGATAGACTCGGCCACCCTGATGAATAAGGGGCTGGAGTTGATTGAGGCAAGCTGGCTGTTTGCGATGGATGAGTCACTGATCGATGTGGTGGTTCATCCGCAGAGCGTGGTGCACTCGATGGTGGAATATGACGATGGTTCGGTACTGGCCCAGCTGGGCACACCGGACATGCGTACGCCGATTGCCTGTGGCCTGTCGTGGCCGCAGAGAATCGCCTCGGGCGCGCCGCGGCTGGATTTTCTGGCGCTGTCGCAGCTGACGTTTGAAACGCCGGATATCACCCGCTTTCCCTGCCTGCATCTGGCCCGCGAGGCCCTGCGCGCCGGTGGCGCGGCCAGTGCCGTGCTGAATGCGGCCAACGAAATGGCCGTGGAGGCATTCTTGCAGCAACGTCTTTCGTTCACCGGTATCCCTGCCTGCGTGGCGGAGGTGCTGGCGGCTCAGGCCGGGACCCGCTGTGAGGATCTGGATGAGGTGTTCGAGATCGACCAGCACAGCCGGATCCTGGCGGCTGACTGGATTGCCCGTCATGGTGGGGTGCGACACTGATGTTCACGCTGTTCGCTTTCATTGTCACCATTGTGGTGATCGTCGCCATTCACGAGCTGGGCCATTATCTGGCCATGCGCGCCTTTAATGTCCGGGTGCTGACGTTCTCGATCGGCTTCGGTCCCCGTCTTTTCGGCTGGCGTGATCGTGCCGGCACCGATTTTGTCGTCTCTGCGGTGCCGCTCGGCGGCTACGTCAAACCGCTGGATCGCCGTGATTGTGAGATTGCACCTGGCGACGAGGCGTTCGAGTTTTCGGCCAAGCCGGCCTGGCAGCGGGTGATTACCTATGCGGCTGGCCCGGCTGCCAATCTGTTGCTTGCTATCTTGCTCTACTGGCTGGTGTTGCTGAACGGCGAGACCGGCCGCATTCCGGTGCTGGGCGAGATCACCGCCGATACGGCGGTGGCCGCTGCCGGCCTGCAAAGTGGCGACGAGCTGGTCGCCATCGAAGGGATGGAGACCCCGTCCTGGCAGGCGGTGATTTCCACCTTGATCCGGTTTGCCGGCGAGCAGCGTGAACTTGAAGTCACTGTGCGCAACGAGCGCGGTCATGAGCGACAGGTGCAATTGCCGATTCATGACTGGGCCCGCCAGCCGGAAGAAAATCCCCTCACCGTGCTTGGCATCAGTGTCCAGCCTCCGCAGCCAGTGGCGGGCAGTATTGCTGCTGGTGGTGCAGCGGAGCGGGCCGGGCTGCGCGAGGGCGACCGGGTGCTGGCCGTGGATGACACAGCGGTGGAGACCTGGCATGACTGGGTCATGCTGATCCGTGCCAATGCGAGTACCGCGCTGAGGCTGGAAGTACTGCGAGATGGTGACCGGCTGTGGCTGACGCTGGTGCCGGACGCGGTTACCGAGGGGGGTGAAACCTTCGGCCGGGCCGGTATCGGCATTGCCGGCATGCGCGAGATTCATTATGGTCCGCTGGCGGCGGTGCCTGAGGCAGTTAACCGGCTCTGGCAGCAGACCACCATGATAGTGGGTGCGATCGGTAAGCTGATCACTGGCCAGTTGTCGGTGAAGACCCTGGGCGGACCGATCACGATCGCTCAGGCTGCCGGTGATACGGCGGCGATCGGGCTGGTGACGTTCATGCTGTTTCTGGCCTTTTTCAGTGTCAGTCTCGGCATCATCAACCTGCTGCCGATCCCGATGCTGGATGGTGGCTGGATTGTGTTTGGTGTCATTGAAATGATTACCGGCCGGGAGCTGCCGGAGCGTTTCCTGTTGGTGGCGCAGAATGTGGGTATGGTGCTGGTGTTTGGTCTGATGCTGTTGGCGGTGACCAACGATATTCTCCGGCACTTGATATGAATAACGGGGGACTCTGTTTGCGCCTGGTTGTGAGAGTGATGGCCCTGCTGTGCCTGTTGATGGCGTCGGCGGGAATGGCGGAGCCGACGGCCTTCCGGGTGGCCGATATCCGTGTGGAAGGCTTGCAGCGGCTGCCAGTGGAGCGTGTCTTCCGTCATCTGGCGATCCAGTCCGGTGATGAGATTGGCCGCCAGCGCATGGCCGATGCGGTGCGCAGTCTTTATGCCAGTGGCGACTTCGATGACGTCCAGCTGGCCCGGGATGGCGACGTGCTGGTGGTGATCGTGCGCGAGCGTCCGTCCATTGCCAAACTCGAGATTACCGGTAACAAGTCGATCAGCTCTGAGGATCTGCGCAAGGGCCTGAAAAACGCGGGCCTGAGCGAAGGTGACGTATTCCGGCGCTCGACGCTGGAGGGGATCACCGGCGAGCTGGAGCGACAGTACGTGGCGCAGGGTCGCTACGGCGCCACCATCGAGACCGAGACGGTGCCGCTGCCGCGCAATCGGGTTGCCCTCAATATCAAGATCTATGAGGGCAAGCCTGCCCGGATTCGTGACATCAACGTGGTGGGCAATCAGACCTTCAGCGATGATGAACTGCTGAAGGATTTCCAGTTGCGCTCGTCCCATCTGACCTCGTTCTTCAAGGGCGACGATAAATATTCCCGCGAGCGTCTCGGTGGTGATCTGGAGCGACTGCGGTCGTATTATCTGGATCGCGGTTACGTCAACATGTCGATCGAGTCGACTCAGGTGACGGTGACGCCGGATCGTCGCGAAGTGTACATCGCCATCAATATCTCGGAAGGCAAGCAATACCGCGTGCGCAATGTCCGGCTGGCGGGGAATCTTGTCGTTGAAGAAGAGCAGCTGACCCCGCTGCTGGTGGTGCGCGAAGGTCAGGTGTTTTCCCAGCAGCTGTTGACCTACACCAGTGATCTGCTGACCCGTCGTCTCGGCAACGAGGGCTATACCTTTGCCGAGGTCAATGGCTTTACCGAGGCCAACGAGGAGGACGATACGGTTGATGTCACCTTCTTCGTTGATCCGGGCCGCAAAGTGTATGTGAGACGAGTCAATTTCATCGGCAACAACAAGACCGTCGATGAGGTGCTGCGGCGTGAGTTGCGCCAGTTTGAGCGCGCTCCGGCCAACAGCGCGCTGATCGATCTGTCGCGTCAGCGTCTGCAGCGACTCGGGTTCTTCAGTTCCGTGGAGGCCGATACGCCGCGGGTGCCGGGTGCCGAAGATCTGGTTGATGTTACCTACCGGGTGGAAGAGCAGCCATCCGGGTCCATCGGTGCCAATATCGGCTATTCCGACGCCAGCGGGTTTATTTTTGGCGCCAATGTCAGTCAGAACAACTTCATGGGCACGGGTAACCGGGTGTCGTTCGCGCTCAGCCGCAGTGAAGTGCGCGATAGCTATAGTTTTTCTTACCTGAACCCCTACTACACGCTGGATGGGGTCAGTCGCGGGTTCAGTCTGTATTACACCGAAACCGACTTCAGCAAGACGCTGATCACCTCTTACGGGATCAACAGACTGGGTGGCGCGGTGAATTACGGCTATCCGATTTCCGAGTATGCGCGCCTGAATTTCGGTTTCGGCGTTGATCAGCTGGAGATCGAAACCGGCGCACTGGTTGCCAATGTGATTGATAAATTCCTTGAGCAGGAAGGTTACGATTTCCGCTCTTTCAAGCTGAATGCCGGCTGGCAAATGAGCACCCTTAACCGGGGGGTATTCCCGGATCGTGGCTGGTCGCAGAATCTGTCCGCGGAAGTGGCGGTGCCGGGCAGTGATTACGGCTTCTATAAGGTGAGCTGGAGTGGACAGCGCTATTTCCCGATCAGCCGCCGCTGGACGCTTCGGGCTCGCAGTGATGTCGGTTTTGGTGACGGCTACGGTAACGATCTGTTGCTGCCGTTCTACGAGCATTACTTTTCCGGGGGTATCGGCTCGGTGCGTGGTTACCGTGCCCGCTCCCTTGGCCCCCGGTCTCAGTCCAAGGTCTTCGTTGATATCTGTATTACCGATCCGATGAACTGCCAGCCGGATCCGTCGCCGGACCCGATCGGGGGTAACCTGCTCACCGAAGCGAGCCTTGAGCTGATGTTCCCGCCACCGTTCGCACCCGACAGCCGCAGCCTGCGAACTTTCCTGTTCGCGGATGTCGGCAATGTCTGGCAGACCGAAATTGCCGGTGACGGTGGGCTTGATTTTGCGGTGGATGAACTGCGTTATTCCGCCGGTGTCGGACTGACATGGCTAACAGCCATCGGTCCGCTCGGCTTCAGTTTTGCCAAGCCGTTTGGCAAGAAACCGGGAGATGATTCGGAATCATTCCAATTCTCCCTTGGACAGGTTTTCTAGGAGGCTAACAATGAAAACAATGAAGATGCTGTTTGCTGCACTGCTGCTGTTGCCCGCGCTGGCATTGGCTCAACCCAAAATTGTGGTGGTGGATCCCGAGCGTGCGCTCGGCGAAACCGAGGAAGTGAAAGCCCGAATCGCCAAGTTCCAGTCGGACATGCAGGGTCAGGAGAACAAGCTGCGCAAACTTCGTGATGACATCATGAAGATCGAGGAGCGTCTGCAGAGAGAGGGCGTCACCATGAGCCGCGATCAGGGCCAGAAGCTGACCGACGAGCGCGACGCGAAGATGATCGAGTTCCGCTCCCTGCAGCAGATCCTGCAGCAGCGTATGCAGCAGAGTCAGGAAGAGCTCCAGAACGCGATGGCGCCGAAACTGGGCAAGGCGGTCGAGGATATCTCCAAAGAGAAGGGCTACGATCTGGTACTGATCCGTCAGGCGGTACTGTTTGCCTCTGATGCTGTCGACATCACCAGTGACGTTACCCGTCAGATCAACCGGATGAAGTAAGGCGTGCCCATGACGATGACCCTGGGCGAGGTCGCGGAGCTGATCGGCGCTGAGCTGCATGGCGATCCTGCCATCAGGATCTCCGGGCTGGGAACGCTCAGTGGCGCCTCCACGGGCCAGCTGAGCTTTCTCACCAATCACCGCTACCGTGTCCATTTGAAGCAGACGGCTGCCGCTGCAGTGATTTGTCGTGAGGCGGACCGAGCGGACTCACCGGTGCCGGTGCTGGTGGTCAAAGACCCGCATCTGGCATTTGCCCTGGTAAGCAAGCGTTTTGACACCGTGCCACGCAGCGTCGCAGGCGTGCATCCCCGTGCGCTGGTCGATGAGGGGGCAGTGGTCCATGACACTGCCTCGATCGGACCCAATGTCGTGATTGAGGCTGGCGCCGTGATTGGTGCCAATGTTGTCGTGATGGCAAACAGCGTCATTGGTGCTGGAGCTCAACTCGGCGACGGCGTCCGTATCTGGCCAAATGTTACAATCTACCATGGCGTCCAGATAGGCCCGAGGACTACCATTCATGCCGCCGCTGTCATCGGTTCGGATGGCTTCGGGTTTGCTTTCAATGGCGCGGGCTGGACCAAGATCGCCCAGCTGGGTACCGTGCGCATCGGTGCCGATTGCGATATCGGTGCCGGTGCCACCATTGATCGCGGCGCGATTGAAGACACCGTAATCGGTAACAGCGTCATCATCGATAATCAGGTGCATATCGCCCACAATGTCACGGTGGGAGACGGTACCGCCATGGCTGCGCAGGTTGGCGTGGCCGGCAGTACGCATATTGGTCGTTATTGCGTGTTTGCCGGGCAAGTCGGCATTGCCGGCCATGTGGAGATTGTTGATGCGGTTCAGGTGCTCGGGAAAACCATGGTGTCCGGCTCGTTGAAGCAGCCTGGCACTTACGCTTCCGGCGTGCCCGAGACCGAGGTGGATATCTGGCGTCGCAATGCGGTGCGTTTTCGTCGTCTCGATGAGATGGCCAAGCGTCTCAAGGCGGTGGAGCGGCGTCTGGATGACGGTGACCCGGCAGAGTGACTTGCCACAGCGAGACCTTCATGGAAATCAATGAAATTCGTAAGTACCTGCCACACCGCTACCCGTTCCTGCTGGTGGATCGCGTCGTTAAGGTGGAGGCCGGTGTATCGATCGAGGCAATCAAGAACGTCACGATCAATGAGCCCTATTTCAACGGCCACTTTCCGCTCGAACCGATTATGCCCGGTGTGCTGATTGTCGAGGCACTGGCGCAGGCGGCGGGCATTCTCGGTTTTGTCACCGCGGGCAAGAAGCCCGACGAAGGTTACATGTACCTGCTCTGCGGGGTCGACAAGGCCCGCTTCAAGCGGCAGGTGGTACCGGGCGATCAGCTGCACCTCAAAGCCAGCTACATCACGGTGAAGCGGAATATCCTCAAGTTTGCCGGGGAAGCTCGTGTTGATGGTCTGCTGGTGGCGTCGGCGGAGTTTCTGGTGGCGGAACAGCGGCTTTGATCTGCTAACTGGTAGGACAAAAGCATGGCGTCCCCGGGCTATACTGCCCGCCAGACCCGGCGTAGCCACGCCATTATCAACTGATAGCGGAAACGGATGATGATTCACCCGACAGCGATTGTGGACCCGGCAGCCCAGCTCGCCGGCGATGTGCAGGTTGGCCCGTGGTCGATCATCGGGCCCGGGGTGGAGATTGGTGCCGGTACGGTGATTGGTCCCCATGTGGTCATTAATGGTCCGACTCGCATCGGCCGTAACAACCGCATCTTTCAGTTCGCATCGATTGGTGAAGAATGCCAGGACAAAAAGTACCGTGGTGAACCGACCCGTCTGGAAATTGGTGACGATAACGTCATTCGTGAACAGGTCACCATCCATCGCGGTACCGTTCAGGATGACAGCCTGACCCGTATCGGAGATCGCAACCTGCTGATGGTCGGCGTCCATGTCGCCCACGATTGCCTGATCGGCAGCGACAATATTTTCGCCAATACCACCGGTATCGCCGGCCATGTCCACATCGGTGATGGCGTCATCCTCGGTGGCATGAGCGGTGTTCACCAGTTCTGCAGGATCGGCTCCTATGCCATGTCGGCGGGCTGCAGTCTGATCGTCAAGGACATTCCTGCCTATGTGATGGTGGGCGGCAACCCCGCCGCCGCGCGCAGCATGAACTTTGAGGGCATGCGTCGTCGTGGCTGGACCGCAGACACCATCAGCGCCCTGCGCCAGGCCTACAAGATTGTTTTTCGCCAGGGATTGACGCTGGAGCAGGCGGTGGCTGAGCTGGAGGCGATGACGCCGTCGGCGGAGCTGCAGCTGTTCATCAATTCCCTGCGCGCATCGGAACGCGGTATTACCCGCTGATTATGGCGACGTCCTCGCCTCTGGTGGCCCTGATCGCTGGCGAGCAGTCCGGCGATATCCTTGGTGCCGGGCTGATGGCGGCGCTGCGGCGGCGCTATCCTGATGTCCGCTTTATCGGTGTCGGCGGCAGTGAAATGGCCGCAGAAGGGCTGGCCAGCCTGTTCCCGATGGAGCGCCTGTCGGTGATGGGCATCACCGAGGTGCTAGGGCGCCTGCCGGAGTTGTTTCGCCTGCGTCGCCAACTGGTGGATTTTCTGCTTGAGCAGAAGCCCGACGTCTGTATCGGTATTGATGCTCCGGATTTCAATCTGCCCATTGCCCGACGATTGCATCAAGCCGGGATTCGCACCACCCATTATGTCAGCCCCTCGGTGTGGGCCTGGCGGCAGGGCCGAATCAAGGGTATCCGCGCCAGCATCGATTTGATGCTGACCCTGTTGCCATTCGAGGCCGGTTTCTATCAGACCCATGGTGTGCCGGTGTCCTTTGTCGGCCACCCGCTGGCGGACCGGGTGCCACTGGAACCCGATGCCATGGCCATGCGCGAGCGTCTCGGTCTGCCCACCACGGGCACGGTGGTCAGTGTTCTGCCTGGCAGTCGCGGTGGTGAAGTCAGCATCCTCTGGCCGGTGTTTCTGGAGGTCATCGATCGTCTTGCTGCGGCCCGCCCCGGCCTGCATTTTGTTGTTCCCGCCGCCAATCCGGCCCGGCGCCAGCAGATCGACGCCATGCTTACCGGGGTAGAGCGGCCCTGGTTGACGGTGGTGGATGGCCACAGTCGCGAGGCCATGGCCGCCTCCGATCTGATCCTGCTTGCCTCCGGCACCGCCACGCTCGAAGCCATGCTGGCCAAGCGCCCCATGGTGATTGCCTACAAGGTGGGCTGGATTACCTATTTTATTGTCCGGTCGCTGGCGAAAACCGAGTTCGTCGGCCTGCCCAACCTGCTTGCCGGCGAGGCTGTGGTGCCGGAGCTGATTCAGGGCCAGATGACGGCGCCAAATCTGGTGGCGGCGCTGGAGCAATGGCTCGACCAGCCGGAGCGGGCGGCGGCGATCACCGAGCGCTTCCGCGACATTCACCTGCAATTGCGTCGTGATGCCAGCGAGCGGGCGGCGGTGGCCGTGGCCGAATTGCTGGAGCGGCGTTGATGCACCCGTTTGCAGAGTATCCCCGGGCCGAGGTCTGGCGACCGTCGGTGTTCGCCTGGCAGCCCGGTATGCATCTGGCCGGCGTCGATGAAGTGGGGCGCGGTCCCCTGGTGGGCGCCGTGGTCACCGCCGCGGTGATTCTCGATCCCGCCCGCCCCATCGACGGCCTGGCCGACAGCAAGACCATTTCCGACAAGCGTCGTCAGCAGCTGGCGCCCCTGATCCGTGAGCGGGCACTTGCTTTCAGTCTGGGCCGGGCGGAACCGGCAGAAATCGATGCGCTCAATATCTTTCACGCCACCTTGCTGGCCATGCGACGCGCCGTGGCTGGGCTGGGGCTGGCGCCGGATGCGGTGCTGGTGGATGGCAACCGGGTCACCGACTTCGGTTGCCCTGCCGAGGCCGTGGTCAAGGGCGATGGTCGTATTCCGGCCATCAGCGCCGCCTCGATTCTTGCCAAAGTCGCCCGCGATGAGGAAATGGTGTTGCTGCACCAGCGTCATCCGGACTACGGTTTTGACCGTCACAAGGGCTATCCTACCGTCGAGCATCTGGCTGCGCTGACCCGGTTGGGCCCGCTGCCGGAGCACCGTCGCTCCTTCGCACCGGTCGCCCGTCTGCTGGACGGAGCCTGATTGAAACCCCTGATTCCGGAGCCGGCATGAGCCAGCCTGCCTTTGTTCACCTGCGCTTGCACACCGACTACTCGTTGGTGGACGGGGTGGTGCGGATCAAGGGGCTGGTGAAGCAGTGTGCCGAGCTGGGTATGCCAGCGGTGGCAGTCACCGATGACTCCAACCTGTTCGGACTGATCAAATTCTACAAGGCGGCAGAAGCGGCAGGCGTCAAACCCATTGCCGGTGCGGATCTGTGGCTGGAAAGCCGCTTTATCGAGGAGCCGGCGCCGGTGTCGGTGTTGGTTCGCAACGAGCAGGGCTATCGCAATCTGGTATTGCTGATATCCCGTGCCTGGCAGCATAACCAGCAGCGTGGCAGGCCCTTAGTGCGGCGTGAGTGGCTGGCGGAGCTGGGGGATGGCCTGATTTTGCTGTCCGCTGCCCGTCATGGCGAGCTGGGCCAGTTGCTGCTGGCCGACAAGCACGACGACGCCACTACCCTGGCGAAAGAGTTTCAGCAGTGGTTCCCGGACAGCTTCTATCTCGAAGTACAGCGGACCTCACGCCCCGGCGATGAGAGCTGCCTGCATGCCAGCGTTGCGCTGGCGGAGCAGCTGTCGTTGCCGCTGGTGGCAACCAATGATGTGCGGTTTCTCAGTGTTGATGATTTCGATGCGCACGAGGCCCGGGTCTGTATTCACGATAGTGCCACCATCGATGACTCCCGTCGGCCACGGCGCTACAGCGACCAGCAGTATTTGAAGACTGCCGGGGAAATGGCAGAGCTGTTCAGCGATCTGCCCGAGGCGCTGGCCAACAGCGTCGAAATCGCTCGCCGCTGTACCGTGAACATTATGCTGGGCAAGAACTTCCTGCCGGATTTCCCGATTCCCAAAGACCAGACCATCGAGCAGTTTATCGAGCAGGAATCGCGGCTTGGTCTCGACAAGCGCCTGCAGCAGCTGTTTGTGGATCCGGCGCAGCGAGAGTCTCGTCGTCCCGAGTATGACGAGCGCTTGCAGTTCGAGCTGAACGTGATCAACCAGATGGGCTTTCCGGGCTACTTCCTGATCGTGTCCGACTTCATCCGCTGGGCCAAGGCCAATGATGTGCCGGTGGGTCCGGGGCGAGGCTCAGGTGCCGGCTCACTGGTGGCCTATGCGCTGGAGATTACCGATCTTGATCCGATCGAGTACGACCTGCTGTTCGAGCGCTTCCTGAACCCGGAGCGGGTGTCCATGCCCGACTTTGACGTCGACTTCTGCATGGACAAGCGTGATCAGGTCATTCAGTACGTGGCCGACAAATACGGCCGTGAGGCCGTTGGCCAGATCATTACCTTTGGTTCGATGGCGGCCAAGGCGGTGGTGCGCGATGTGGCGCGGGTGCAGGGCAAGCCCTACGGCCTTGCGGACCGGCTCTCCAAAATGATTCCCGGCACACCGGGCATGACGCTGGAAAAAGCGCTCGAAGAAGAAGAGCCGCTGCGTGATTTTCTGCAGAGCGTCGGCGGTGATGGTGACGCAGTGCGTGACATCTGGGAGATGGCGCTGAAGCTGGAAGGGCTGACCCGCAACGTCGGCAAGCATGCCGGTGGTGTGGTGATCGCGCCCGGCAAGCTGACCGATTTCTCGCCGCTGCATTGTGACGAGCTGGGCGAGAGTCTGGTGACTCAGTACGACAAGGATGATGTCGAGGCTGCCGGTCTGGTCAAGTTCGACTTCCTTGGCTTGAAGACGCTGACCATCATCGACTGGGCGGTGAAGGCAATCAATGCGCGCATCGTCCCGAAGGGCGAGTCGCCGATTGATATCACCACCATCTCGCTGACCGACAAGAGAACCTTTGACCTGCTCAAGGTGGGGGAAACCACCGCGGTATTCCAGCTTGAATCCGAGGGCATGAAGGGTCTGATTCGGAAGCTGAAGCCGGACGTGTTCGAAGACATTGTCGCGCTGGTGGCACTGTATCGCCCCGGCCCGCTGGAATCGGGCATGGTTGATAACTTTATCAATCGCAAGCACGGCCGTGAGCCGCTGGCCTATCCTGACCCCAACTACCAGCATCCCTCGCTGAAGCCGATTCTGGAGCCCACCTACGGTGTCATCCTGTATCAGGAGCAGGTGATGCAGATTGCCCAGGAGCTGGCCGGCTATTCGCTTGGCGGCGCCGACCTGTTACGCCGCGCCATGGGCAAGAAAAAGCTCGAGGAAATGGAAAAGCAGCGTGAGGTGTTCGAGAGCGGAGCCAGCGAGAAGGGCGTCGACCCGAATCTCGCCATCAAGATTTTCGATCTGGTGGAAAAGTTTGCCGGCTATGGCTTCAACAAGTCGCATTCGGCGGCCTATGCGCTGGTGGCCTATCAGACCGCCTGGCTGAAGGCACATTATCCGGCCGAGTTCATGGCGGCGGTGATCTCCGCCGATATGCACAACACCGACAAGGTGGTGACCTTCATTGATGAATGTCGCCATATGGGTCTCAAGGTTCTGCCGCCAGACGTCAACAGTTGCGGCTTCCGGTTCACCGCCAATCCTGATGGCCATATTGTCTATGGGCTCGGCGCCATCAAGGGGCTCGGTGAGGCGCCCATCGAGGCGATTGTCGGCGCCCGCGATGACGCCGGTGCCTTCAGTGATCTGTTTGACTTCTGTCGTCGCATTGATCTGCGTAAGGTCAATCGCCGCTCGCTCGAAGCACTGATTCGTGCCGGGGCGCTTGATCAGTTGGGGCCGAGGCGAGTGGTGGAGGACCGAGCCACGCTGATGGCCACACTCAGTGATGCGATTCAGGCCGCAGAGCAGGATGCACGCAATGCAGAAGCGGGCATGGGTGATTTGTTTGGTGGCGGTGCCGACACCGACTCCGTTACCGAAGTGGCTTGGCAACAGGCCCGGGTATGGCGCGACGATGTGCGCCTGCAGGGTGAGAAAGACACCCTCGGCCTGTTCCTGACCGGACACCCGATTGATCAGTACGAATCTGAATTGCGCCATATGGTCAGCAGCCGTATCAGCAGTCTGCAGCCGACAGGCAAAGGCGAGCTGGCACTGATCGCCGGTCAGGTGGTGCAGTTGCGTCAGACCAAGAGCAAACAGACTGGCGAGCGCCTTGCCTTTATCACGCTCGACGACAAAACCGGCCGGATTGAGGTGTCTGTATTCGGTGACGTCTATCGTCAGTACGGTGATCTGCTGCAGCAGGATGTGGTGCTGATCATTCGTGGTGGCGTGCGCCGTCGCCCGCAGGGCGATGGCGAGATGGTGATTTCGGTGTCGGCGGACGAGATCATGGACATTCGCCGTGCCCGCGAGCAGTTTGCCCGCCGACTGCTGGTCACCGTACCGGTGCAGGACGAGCTGCCGGGCCAGTTACGGCAGCTGCTGGCTCCCTACCGGGGCGGTAACTGTCCGATCACCCTGCAGCTCGCGCATCCGTTGGGCAGTGGCCAGATGATGCTGGGCGATGACTGGAAGGTGGCGCCGGAGGAGGCGTTGCTGGAAGATCTGCGCAGCCGCTATGGCAGTCGTTCGGTGATCTTGCAGTACTGACCCGGTGTCAGGTTACAGTTTGCAATGCAATTCGTGCCACAGCCGGTGTCTGTGAGGGTGACGCCCCGCCAAGGCCCCGCTACACTTGGCCCCACTTCAGGCAGAAGGTCGGACAGACAGTCTAATGAACCCGAATTTCCTCGAATTTGAGCAACCCATCGCCGAACTGGAAGCGAAGATCGAGGAGTTGCGTCTGGTTGGCAACGGTAGCGAGGTCAATATCTCGGAAGAGATTCGCCGCCTGCAGGACAAAAGCCTTGGTCTGACCGAATCGATTTTCAAGAACCTGACGCCCTGGCAGATCTCCCAGGTGGCCCGTCACCCCCGCCGTCCCTATACCCTTGATTACCTGCGTCGCGTCTTCACCGACTTTGACGAGCTGCATGGTGACCGCACCTTTGCTGACGACCCGGCCATCATCGGCGGGGTGGCCCGTATCGATAATCGTCCGGTGATGGTGATTGGCCATCAGAAGGGACGCTCGGTGAAGGAGAAGGTGCGGCGCAATTTCGGCATGCCCCGTCCCGAAGGCTATCGCAAGGCGTTGCGACTGATGGAAACCGCCGAGCGGTTCCGACTGCCGATTGTCACCTTTATTGATACTCCCGGTGCCTTCCCCGGCATTGATGCCGAGGAGCGAGGCCAGAGTGAGGCCATCGCCCGCAATCTGATGGTGATGTCCAGGCTGCGGGTGCCGATCATCGCCACGGTGGTGGGTGAGGGTGGTTCCGGCGGTGCTCTCGCCATTGGTGTTTGTGACCATCTGCAGATGCTGCAGTACTCGACCTACTCCGTGATTTCGCCCGAAGGCTGTGCCTCGATTCTGTGGCGCAGCGCCGACAAGGCACCCGAGGCCGCCGAGGCCATGGGGCTGACGGCCGTCCGCCTGCATGAACTCCGCATTGTCGATGAGGTGCTGCCAGAGCCGCTTGGTGGCGCCCACCGTGATTACGATCAGATAGCGGAGCGGGTGCGGCAGAGTCTGTTGGTGCAGCTGGATCGTCTCGGTCGTATCGCCCCGGACGAACTGGTTGCCCGGCGCTACAAGCGGCTGGCGGGCTACAGCAACGTAGCCGGGCGCCCCGGCGACGAATAGCAGGCCGGCAAACGTGCGTGTCCCCGGTGCGGCCCCTCCGGGTGCTACCCGGGGACACGAGTTGCGGCACCATTGCCGCCCCCCCACTGAGCTGGGTGTGATGACGCCCGATACCTTCTCCGCATTCCTGCAACAGGCGTTGGCCGATGTTCCCGGCGGGCTGGTGCTGGGCGTCAGTGGCGGTCTGGATTCGCTCTTGTTACTGCATGGTCTCTGCCGGGCCGGGTTTGCCGACCGGCTGCTGGCGGTGCATGTCCATCATGGTCTGCATCCGCAGGCTGATCAGTGGCTGGACTTCTGTGCCGATCAGGCCCGGCAGGCCGGTGTCCGCTTTGCTGCCGAGCGGATCACAGTGGTGCCCGGAGGTAATCTCGAGGCCCGCGCCCGACAACTGCGGCGCCGGGCGCTGATCGCCCACGTCGACGAGGGCGATGTGTTATTGCTCGCCCATCACCGGCATGACCAGAGCGAAACCCTGTTGCTGCGTTTGCTGCGAGGTGCCGGGGCTCGCGGTCTCGCTGCCATGTCCGCCCTTCGCCATTGGCAAGGCAGGGAGATCCGCCGGCCACTGCTGGATATGGACCGGACCACGCTGGAGCAGCTCGCCCGTGGCTGGCCACTGCACTGGATCGAGGATCCCGCCAATCAGGCGGAATGCTTTGACCGCAACTTTCTCCGTCATCGGGTGCTTCCGGTATTACGCGAGCGCTGGCCGGATCTGGATCAGCGTGTCGGCATCAGCGCGGCGGTACTGGCCGAGCAGGCGGCCCTGCTTGATGAGCTGGCGGCAACGGATTTACAGGCCTGTGATGGAGATCAGCACAGTCTGTCCCTGCTGGTCTGGGCTGGGCTGTCTGCGCCCCGTCGCCGCAACCTGATTCACGGCTGGCTGCGCCAGCGCGGCATGCGCCCGCCCTCGGCCGCCCAGCTGGCCCGCATCGATACTGAACTGGTGCCGGCGTCGGCAGACCGTCAGCCGGAAATCGTCTGGGAAGATGGTGTGCTGGTACGTTACCGGGAGCGACTCTGGTTGCTGGCGCCGGAAGCGCGTCAGCCACTGGAGGCAGAGGCGCACTGGAACCCCCGCCAACAGCCGTGGCTGTCGCTCGGGCCGATGCGGGTCGGTGTCAGTGGCGGGGATATCGCCCTGCGCGACCCGGGACAGTCGCTGGAGGTGCGGGCCGCCCGGGGCGGCGAGCGCATCTTGCTGCGTGGTCTCCGGCGGGAAGTCTCGGAGCTGTGGCGGGCGGCCGGGGTGCCGCCCTGGCAACGGGCCCGGTTGCCGCTTTTTTTTATTGCCGGTGAGCTGGTGGCAGCGGCCGCGATTGGCGCGGCTGACGGTTGGTCACCGGGCCCTGGCGAGCCGGCTTTTCATCTCCTCATTGAGGATTCCGCATTGTGACCACGGGGCGCATCTGTTAGCATTTCCTCCCGTCCTGTTATCGCGCAACCTTCTGATTTTTCCTTGATTTTTCAGGGGTTCGCAGTCCATTTCCAGCATCCGGTGTGTGCATGACGCGATTCATTTTTGTCACAGGCGGGGTTGTTTCATCCCTGGGTAAGGGTATTACCTCCGCATCGCTGGCGTCCCTGCTAGAGGCCCGGGGTCTCAAGGTGACGCTGATCAAGATGGATCCGTACATCAACGTCGATCCCGGCACCATGAGCCCGTACCAGCATGGTGAGGTATTCGTTACCGCAGATGGCGCCGAAACCGATCTTGATCTGGGTCACTACGAGCGATTCATTCGCACCCACCTGACTCGCAAGAACAGCTTCAGCGCCGGGCGCGTCTATCAGGATGTGCTCGACAAGGAGCGCCGGGGCGAATACCTGGGTGCGACCGTGCAGGTGATTCCGCATATCACCGATGAGATCAAGCTGAAGATTTTCGAGGGCGCGGCCGGCTTTGACGTTGCTATCGTCGAGATCGGTGGCACCGCCGGTGACATCGAGTCGCTGCCGTTTCTGGAAGCAGTTCGACAGCTGCGCGTTCAGCTTGGCTCCAACCGCTCGCAACTGGTACACCTGACACTGGTGCCCTACATCGCCTCTGCCGGCGAGATCAAGACCAAGCCGACCCAGCACTCCGTCAAGGAGCTGCGCTCGATCGGTTTGCAGCCGGACATGCTGGTATGTCGCTCGGATCATGACATTCCCCATGGTGCGCGGGAAAAAATCGCGCTGTTCACCAACGTCGAGGCCCGCGCGGTATTCTCGGCGCCGGACTGCAAGACCATCTATCAGGTGCCGCGCATCCTGCACGAGCAGGGCATGGATAACATCGTGCTGGAGAAATTCGGTTTGCAGTGTCCGAGCCCGGATCTGGGCGAATGGGACCGGGTGGTGGAAGCCCAGCTCAATCCGGAGCGGGCAGTCACCATTGGCATGGTTGGCAAGTACATTGATCTGGTCGACGCCTACAAGTCGCTCAACGAAGCGCTTATCCATGCCGGCATTGCCAACCGGGCCCGGGTTAACATCGAGTATATCGATGCTGAGGAGATCGAACGGGATGGCCCCGGCCGTCTCGGCCGACTGGATGCAATTCTGGTGCCGGGCGGATTCGGTGATCGCGGTACCGAAGGCAAGATTGCGGCGATCCGCTACGCCCGTGAGCAGAAAATTCCCTATCTCGGCATTTGTCTCGGCATGCAGTTGGCGGTGATCGAATATGCCCGCAATGTGGCCGGCATCGCTGGCGCGCACAGCACCGAACTGCGACCGGGCACCGCTGAGCCGCTGGTGGCCCTGATCACTGAATGGGTGGCCGAGGATGGCCATGTCGAACAACGCAGCGAGAGCTCTGATCTGGGTGGCACCATGCGCCTCGGGGCTCAGGAATGCATGCTCAGCGAGGGTTCACTGGCGGCGAAATGCTACGGCAGCACCCGAATCGTCGAGCGCCATCGTCACCGTTACGAAGTCAACAATAACTACCTGCCGAAGCTGCAGGCCGCGGGCCTGAAGATCACCGGCCGATCCCATGATGATCTGGTGGAGGTGGTGGAAGTGGCGGACCATCCCTGGTTCCTCGCCTGCCAGTTCCACCCCGAGTTCACCTCGACGCCGCGTGATGGCCATGGCCTGTTCCGCTGCTACGTCGAGGCGGCACTGGCGCAGCGAGGTCGCAAAGGTGGTTGAGCAAAAGGTCATCACGCTCGGCGACATCCGTATTGGCAACACACAGCCGTTCGTCCTGTTCGGTGGCATGAATGTGCTGGAATCCCGTGATATGGCCCTGCAGGTGGCCGAGCACTATGCCAGGGTCACCGAGCGGCTCGGTATTCCCTGGGTGTTCAAGGCCAGTTTCGACAAGGCCAATCGTTCGTCATTGCATTCCTACCGTGGTCCCGGTCTCGACAAAGGCCTGAAAATCTTTGAAGAGATCAAGCGCACCTTTGGCTGCGCACTGCTTACCGACGTCCATGAGCCGTATCAGGCGGCGCCGGCGGCGGAAGTGATTGATGTGTTGCAGCTGCCCGCGTTTCTTGCCCGGCAGACAGATCTGGTGGAGGCGATGGCGAAAACCGGTCGCATCATCAATATCAAGAAGCCGCAGTTTCTTGCCCCGCAGGAAATGGGTCATATCCTCAACAAGTGCGAGGAAGCCGGTAACGACCAGCTGATTCTGTGCGAGCGTGGCTCAAGCTTTGGTTACAACAATCTGGTGGTGGACATGCTCGGGTTCGGTGTCATGAAGCAGTTTGGGTATCCGCTGTTTTTTGACGTTACCCATGCGCTGCAAAAGCCGGGCGGTAGGGCAGATTCCGCTGATGGCCGTCGCAGTCAGGTGGCCGATCTTGGTCGCGCCGGCATGTCGCAGGGCATCGCCGGTCTGTTTCTGGAGTCACACCCGGATCCGGACAAGGCGAAATGTGATGGTCCCTGCGCACTGCGGCTGGATCGTCTTGAGCAGTTTCTTATTCAAATGCAGGCGGTCGATCAGCTGGTCAAGTCGCTGCCGGCTTTCGACAATCAATAGAAGTGAGTGCGGAGAATCCCCATGTCGAAAATCGTTGACATCAAAGCCCGTGAAATCATCGATTCACGCGGCAATCCGACCATCGAGGCGGATGTCACGCTCGAAACCGGTGCTTTTGGCAGCGCCTGCGCACCGAGTGGCGCCTCCACCGGTTCCCGCGAAGCACTCGAACTGCGCGACGGCGACAAGGCCCGTTATATGGGCAAGGGCGTCCTCAAGGCCGTTGGCAATGTGAATTCCGATATCCGTGATCTGCTGCTCGGCCGCGACGGCTGCGACCAGCGTGCACTTGATAACGCCATGATCAAGCTCGATGGCACCGAGAGCAAATCCCGTCTTGGTGCCAACGCCATCCTGGCCGTATCGCTGGCGGCGGCGAAGGCTGCGGCGGTGGAGCAGAAAAAGCCGCTCTATGAATACATCTCTGGCCTGCAAGATGACGATCAGGCCTACAGCCTGCCCGTGCCGATGATGAACATCATCAACGGTGGCGAGCATGCCGACAACAATGTCGACATTCAGGAATTCATGATCCAGCCGGTTGGCGCGCCGACCATTGCCGAGGCGATCCGTTGCGGTGCGGAAGTGTTTCATGCCCTGAAAAGCGTACTCAAGAAGCGCGGCCTCAACACGGCTGTGGGCGATGAAGGTGGTTTTGCCCCGGACCTGCCGTCCAATGAAGCAGCTCTGGAGGCTATCGTCGAGGCCATCGGTCTGACCGGTTACAAGTTGGGTCAGGACATTACCCTGGCGCTGGATTGTGCCGCGTCCGAGTTCTATCACGACGGTAAATATGTACTGGCCGGTGAGAACCGCAGCCTGACCTCCGAGCAGTTTGTCGATTACCTGGCGGATCTGTGCAACCGTTATCCGATTATCTCGATTGAGGATGGCCAGCACGAGGGCGACTGGGCCGGCTGGAAGATTCTGACGGACCGGCTTGGCCAGAAAGTGCAGCTGGTGGGTGACGACCTGTTTGTCACCAACACCAAAATCCTCAAGCGCGGCATTGATGAGGGCATCGCCAACTCGATCCTGATCAAGTTCAATCAGATCGGCTCACTGTCGGAAACGCTTGATGCCATCAAGATGGCCCGGGACGCCGGTTACACCGCCGTGATCTCCCACCGCTCCGGCGAAACCGCAGACACCACCATCGCCGATCTGGCGGTGGCGACCTCGGCAGGGCAGATCAAGACCGGTTCCCTGTGCCGTTCTGACCGTGTTGCCAAGTACAACCGCTTGATCCGCATCGAGGAAGAACTGGGCCGCGCTGCTTATCATGGTCGCAAGGAATTCCGTTTCCTCAAGTAAGGTGCGGCCGCAGGGCTGAACCGGAAGGTGTGTCATGGCCATGTCGCCTCGCAGACAGGTAGTCCTTGCCCTCGTGGCACTGGCACTGCTGGGTCTGCAGGCGCGTCTGTGGTTCGGTGAGGGCAGCCTGCGCCATGTTTCCGGCCTGAAAGAAACGGTGGCCACCAAACAGGCCGAGAATCAGCTGCTGTTCGAACGAAACCGGCTGATGTCGGCGGATGTGGATGATCTCAAATCCGGTCTTGATGCGGTGGAGGAAATTGCTCGCCGTGATCTCGGTATGGTTCGCGACGGCGAAACTTTTTTTCTCATGATTGACGACACCGGAGAGGCGCATGGCACTGCCCGCTGATGCCCGTTTGTATGCTCTGGTACCCGCAGCAGGCGTCGGTACCCGCATGGCGGCATCGTTGCCAAAGCAGTACCTGACGCTGCGCGGTAGTACGGTCGCCGAGCAAACCCTTTCCCGGCTGCTGGCCTTTGCGCCGATCCAGCAGATCGTGGTGGCGACATCATCCGTGGATCTGTGGTGGCCCCAGCTTGGCATTGCCCATCACCAACGGGTGCGCTCGGTGCTCGGCGGTGAAACGCGAGCCCTGTCAGTGCTGAGTGGCCTGCGTGCACTGAAAGAAATCGCCACTGAGCGAGACTGGGTGCTGGTGCACGACATGGCTCGTCCCTGTGTGCGACTGTCGGATATTGAAATCCTGTTGCGCGACTGCGGGCCAGAAGGGGCGATTCTGGCGGCGCCAGTCACCGACACCATCAAGCGTGCCGACCGTGACCATGTTCTTGCCACCGTGCCCCGGCAGCAGCTCTGGCGCGCGCTGACGCCGCAACTGTTCCCGATTTATGCCTTGCACGATGCCTTGACGGCGGCGCTGGCGGCTGGCGTCGAGATTACCGACGAGGCCTCCGCGATCGAACGCACCGGGATCCAGCCACGTCTGGTTACTGGCCATGCAGATAACATCAAGATTACCGTGCCGGCAGACCTCGCCCTGGCCGGCTTCTATCTGGATCGGCAAAAGCAGGAGTCGCTATCGTGACGCTGCGCATCGGTCAGGGATTTGATGTCCACGCGTTCTGCGAGGGCGACCATGTCATGCTGGGCGGTGTGCGCATTCCTTTTCATCAAGGGCTGAAAGCACACAGTGACGGTGATGTGGCCTTGCATGCCCTTGCCGATGCCCTGCTTGGGGCGCTGGCGCTGGGCGATATCGGCCACTTTTTCCCCGATACCGATCCGGCCTGGCGTGGCGCTGACTCTGCGCTGCTGCTGGGTGCGGTGTATTCCCGCGTTACCGAGCGTGGCTACCGTCTGGGCAATGCCGATATCACCATCATCTGTCAGCAACCGAAGATTGCGCCCCATGTTGCGGCGATGCGTGAGCGTATCGCCGCGCTGCTCGACAGTGACATCAACCGGATTTCAGTCAAGGCAACCACCACTGAGAAGCTTGGCTTCACTGGTCGCGGCGAGGGGATCGCCGTGACCGCCATGGTCCTGCTGACGGCAGATTCGGATTGCCATGACTGAGTCCTGTTGTCGGGGAAAGCTGCGTGTTTCTCCGCAGGATTTTCAGGTGCGCGAAATGCTCGGCTTTGCTCCGGGCGGCGGCGGCGAACACCTTTGGCTGCATTTGCGCAAGACTGGCTGGAATACCATGGACCTGGCGTTGGCACTGGCGAAGCTCGCCGGGCTGCCGGTGCGGCTGGTGGGATACAGCGGTCTGAAGGACAGGCAGGCGGTTACCGAGCAGTGGTTCAGTCTGCATTTGCCCGGCAAAGCGGATCCTGACCTTTCCCTGTTGCCGGCCGGTGTCGAGCTGCTTGACGTCGTGCGGCATCATCGCAAGCTCAATCGTGGTACCCACCGCAGCAATGCATTTCGCATTGTGGTCCGTGATCTCGACGGCGACATCGATGCTCTGCCTGCTCACTTCGAGCGCATTCGCCAGCGCGGCGTGCCCAATTATTTCGGCGAGCAGCGCTTTGGCCGTGACGACAACAATTACCGCCGCGCCGTGCAGTGGCTCGACGGTCAGGGCGAGACGCCGCGCAAGACTGCACTCCGTAGTCTGTGGCTGTCGGCGGCGCGCAGCCGGTTGTTCAATGAGGTGCTGGCCGAGCGCGAACGGCGCGGCGTCTGGGATCAGCTGCTGGAAGGGGATGTGCTGCAGCCGGAGGCAAGTCGCGGCCTTTTCCTCGCGGCAGACGAGCCGAATGCGGTGGCCCGGCTAGCCGCCGGCGAGGTTCATCCCACCGCGCCTTTGCCCGGCGCCGGGGGCATGGCATCATCGGCGGCCTGTGCCGCACTGGAAGCCGAGGTGCTGGCGCCCTACCAGGCGCTGATTGATGGGCTGGCGCGCGAAGGCGTTGAGGCCAGTCGGCGCGCCACGCGTCTGCCGGTGACCGATTTCAGCTGGCAGCGCGACGGTACCACCCTGACGCTGTCGTTTTCCTTACCCGCCGGTGCCTTTGCAACCACGGTACTGGCCACGTTTCTGGACTGGAATGAGCATGTGGCTGATCGCGAATGATGACGGTATTCATGCGCCAGGTCTGAAGGCGCTGATGGGTGCGGTGTCGCGCCTGTCTGATTTTGTCGTGGTGGCGCCGGATGGCAATCGCTCCGGGTTCTCCAACGCGCTGACTCTCGACAAGCCGCTCAGGGTCGAGCAGGTTGATGATATCCGCTATGCCGTCAATGGCACCCCGACCGACTGCGTTCACCTTGCCATCAACGGCTTGCTGCCGGAGGATCCGGAGCGGGTAGTGAGCGGGATCAACGCGGGCGCCAATCTCGGTGATGATGCACTTTACTCCGGTACCGTGGCGGCGGCGGTGGAAGGGCGGTTCCTGAAAAACACTGCGGTGGCCTTCTCGGTCACCAGTTGGCAGCCCGACTACTGGGCCGATGCCGCCGAAATCGCCTGGCAAGTGCTGAGCCGCCTTCACACCCTGTCATTGCCCGAACGTACCGTACTGAGCGTGAATATTCCCAATATCCCGCTGGAGCGTATTCGCGGTTTTCGTCTGACCCGTCTCGGTCACCGGCAGCGCGCGTCCGATGTCCAGCCGACTATCGATCCGCGTGGCCGGCGTGCCTTCTGGATCGGGGTGGCCGGCGATCCGGCGGATTCCGGCGAGGGTACCGATTTTCATGCCATTGCCAACGATTACGTCTCGGTCACGCCGCTGCATGCGGACATGACCCGCTATGATACCTTTACCACTATGGAGAGCTGGTTGAAGGGCTTTTGACCGGCAACAACAAAAACGAAGCGAATGACAGACAGCGATATCAACATTAACGGCATTGGCATGACCTCCGCCCGCACGCGCGAGCGTCTGGTCAGTCGCCTGCGCGAAAGTGGCATCAGCGATGTTCGCATCATCGATGTGATGCGCTCGACGCCGCGCCACTTTTTCATCGACGAAGCGCTGGCCCATCAGGCCTACGACGACACCGCGCTGCCGATTGGCCATGGTCAGACCATCTCCCAGCCATGGGTGGTGGCGCGCATGACCGAGTTGCTGATGGAGAAGGGCGATTGCCGCAAGGTGCTCGAAATCGGCACCGGCTGTGGCTACCAGACCGCCGTATTGGCCGCTTTCGGTGGCGAAGTGTATTCGGTCGAGCGGATTCGTCCGCTTCAGGATCAGGCGCGCAAACGCATTGCCGCGCTTGGCTTCAGCAAGGTGCAATTCAAGCACGCGGACGGCGGCTATGGCTGGGCCAGCGAGGCGCCGTTCGACGGTATTCTGGCCGCCTGCGGCCGCCCGGACATTCCGAAGGAATTGCTCGATCAACTCGCCGATGGCGGGCGTCTGGTGATGCCGGTGGGGGAGCGTGATCAGCAGTGGCTGACGGTGGTCGACCGGATCGGCAACGAATACCAGACCACCCGCCTTGATGCCGTCCGGTTCGTCCCGTTCCAGCGCGGCATCCTGAAATGAAACGGCTGCCGGGCATCTACGCTCGCGGCATCGCCATGGGTATCGCCGATGTGGTGCCCGGCGTCTCCGGTGGCACGCTGGCGCTGATCACCGGCATCTACGAGGAGCTGATTCGTTCACTGGCCAATCTGCATCCGCGTTTGCTGCGGGTCTGGCAGCGTGATGGTTTCATGCCGTTCTGGCGCGCCGGCAATTTCGCCTTCCTGGTTTCCCTGTTCGCCGGCATTGTCACCAGCATCGCTCTGTTCGCCCGCCTGATGAGCTGGCTGCTTGCCTATTACCCGGTGCCGGTATGGGCGTTCTTCTGCGGTCTGATTGCGGCCAGCGTGGTGCCGGTATGGCGTTCCCTGCACGAGCGTCGACGTCGCGAAGGGCTGGCAGTTGTCGCAGGCGCCTTGCTGGCAGGTGGCATCTCGTTACTGCCGGGGCTGAGTCATATCAGCCACAGTCCGCTGGTGTTTTTGTTGTCCGGCGCGCTGGCCATTTGCGCCATGATCCTGCCGGGCATTTCCGGCAGTTTCATTCTGTTGCTGCTTGGCATGTATGTGCCGGTGCTGGATGCGGTACGTGGCGGAGAGTGGACCCTGATCGCCGCCTTTGCGGCTGGCTGCGCCGCCGGCTTGCTGTCTTTTGTGCATCTGCTGCGCTGGTTGTTGCGGGTCTGGCATGATCCGGTGATGGCGTTGCTGGCCGGCTTTATGGCCGGCTCCCTGATCAAGCTCTGGCCCTGGCGCGTGGCGGTGGAGAACGGTGTGCGCGACCACTGGTTGTGGCCGGCGGAATATTCAGCGGTAGTGGGGCCGGCGATGTTGCCACAGGCGATCATGGCACTGATCGCCGGCATGCTGGTCGTAGTGATGCTGACACGCCTGGACCGCCGGGGGCATCGGCCGGCTTGAATGGTCGCGCCGCCTGTCGCTGCGGGTCGGCGAACGTCATAATGCCAGCAGAATGCCGGAGGAGTGCCGCTTGAGAGGGTTGTTGTTGCTGTTGCCACTGCTGGTCTGGTTGGCTGCCTGTGGAAACAGCAGCCATGCACCGGTGGTGGATCGTCAAGGTGCCGTGACGCGAAGCGCGCCTGTGACCAGCTCCACCAGTGGCAGTCGCGCCGTTCACGTCGTGGCAAGGGGCGATACCCTCTACTCCATCGCCTGGCGACACGGCAGGGATTTCCGTCAGCTCGCCGCCGCCAACAATATTCCCCCCCCGTACACCATTTACCCCGGTCAGCAGATTCGTCTCGATGGCGCGGCGAGCCGTGCCATCGCGTCGACGCCGGCAGCAGCACCGCGTCCTGCCCAACCGCCACCACAGCGACCGGCAGCGACACCCCCCGCCGCGCCCGCACCGGTCGCCAGACCGCCGACATCGGCCCCGACACCGGCGCCGGCACCCAGACCCGCCGCCAGCACCGGTCCCATCCCCTGGCAATGGCCGGCCGATGGTCCGCTGCTGAGCCGCTTCGCTGCCGACTCGGTAAGCTCAAAGGGGATCGTAATCGCCGGCAACGAAGGCGACCCGGTGCGAGCCGCCGCAGCCGGTGTGGTGGTCTATCGAGGCAGCGGCCTGACCGGCTATGGCAACTTGCTGATCATCAAGCATGACGAGCGCTGGCTGAGTGCGTACGCCCATAATGAGCGTATGCTGGTGGCGGAAGGCGAGAAGGTCAGTGCCGGTCAACGTATCGCCAACATGGGCGATTCCGGCACCTATCGCACCCAACTGCATTTTGAAATTCGCCGGGATGGTACCCCGGTCGATCCTCTCACCTTGCTACCGAGACGCTGATGGTCAAGCTGTCTGATTCCAGATTGATGCTGTTGACCGGGGTGGCATCGGTGTTCACCGCCGTGGTGCTGATTTCGGTCAAGCTGGTGGCCTGGTACATGTCCGGTTCGGTGGCGATACTGGCATCGCTGGTGGATTCGCTGATGGACGCAGCGGCTTCGCTGGTGAACCTGCTCGCCATCCGCTATTCGCTGATGCCGGCGGACGATGAGCATCGCTTCGGTCATGGCAAGGCAGAAGCGCTGGCCGGCTTGGCCCAGGCGACGCTGATCACCCTGTCGGCATTGTACCTGCTCAACGAAGCAATCGACCGCTTGCTGAATCCGGTGGCCCTGGAGGCCTCCGGCGTGGCGATCAGTGTGATGCTGTTTTCTATTTTTGCCACCGTACTGTTGTTGCGCCTGCAGCATTACACGGTGCGCCGCACCGGCTCCACCGCCGTCGAAGCAGATTCGTTGCACTATCTGTCTGATGTCGCCATGAACATTGGCATTCTGCTGGCGCTGGTCGGCGCCAGCTTCGGCCTGCTGTGGCTCGATGGTGTAGCGGGCTTGTTAATCGCTGCGTATGTATTGCGCGCCGCCTGGCAGGTGGGCAACCAGTCGGTGCAATTGCTGCTGGATCGGGAGATGTCAGCGGAAGTGCGACAGGTGATCGCATCGATTGTTGCCGAGCACCCCATGGCGCTTGGGTTTCACCAGCTCCGCACCCGCCAGTCCGGACGCACCTGCTTTATCCAGATGCACGTCGATATGGACGAAAATCTGACCCTGCGGGAAGCCCATGCGCTGGTGGACAGCATTGAGGAACGCATTCAGAAACACTTCCCTGAAGCCGATGTGCTGATCCACCAGGACCCAGTCAAGGTCAGCCCGACCGTGCCCTTGTAGCAGCAATCCTGCTGCGACATTGCGATGCCCGAGAGCGCCGTGCGGCCGTGATCTGATGGACCAAGCGTGTATCGGGGAGCGACTCCATCAGGTCACCGCCGCACGGCGCTCCTGCCCAAATCCGGCAGGATTGCCGCGCGAGTTATTCCTGATGAGCGGGCAACCTTGGCTTCAGGCTGGTCAGCAGGGCCGGCAGCACGGTCAGGTTACACAGCAACGCCATGGCCATGGCGGCGCCGGTGAGCAGGCCGAAATACACCGTCGGATTGAAGTTCGACAGCGTCAGGATCGAGAACCCGGCGATGATGGTGATCGAGGTGTAGTACATCGCCCGGCCAATGGAGCCATGGCTGCGCTTCATCGCGGCCACGTGATCATTGTCCCGCGGCAGCTCCTCGCCAAAGCGGTGGATATAGTGAATCGAATCATCCACTGCGATGCCCACCGTAATGGCTGCGATGGTGATCGTCATCAAATCGAGCGGTAGCCCGATCCAGCCCATCAAGCCGAGCACGCCGCCGGCACTGATGATGCTAGGCACCAGCGCAATTGCCGCCAGCAAGGGCCGACGGAACAACAGCACCAGCATGATAAAGATGGCGAGGAAGACAAAGCCGAGGGTGCGGATCTGCGATTGGAACAGGCTCTGCAGCATGTTGTTGTACAGCACCAGCGCCCCGGTCAACCGCACTTGCTCTGGCTGCAGATCAAAATTCTCGACCAGTCCGTTGCCAATCCGCTCGATCAGCTCGTTGCGCTGCAGGGCCGGATCCGAATCGATCACGCGAATCGATATCCGCACCTGATTACCATCCGCAGACAGGTAGGGTCGTACCAGCTGCTCGCGCAGATCGGCAGGAATGAAACTCGACAGCAGCATCAACTGTATGTAGCTAAGCGGCGCGCCGTTGATCTTCTCTGCCGCTTCATAAGTGGTGGCCAGAGACAGCACCTTGCCGGTTTCCGGGTGCGAAGACAGCCATTCCTGAATC
Organism: Alcanivoracaceae bacterium; assembly: GCA_046292765.1. Taxonomy (GTDB): domain Bacteria; phylum Pseudomonadota; class Gammaproteobacteria; order Pseudomonadales; family Alcanivoracaceae; genus PGZG01. The sequence continues at coordinate 236,891 of JBKBQA010000006.1, forward strand.
TTTACCAGCTGGGCAAGTCGCTGCGGGGTATACCAGTAGCTGTTGCTCAGATCAAAACCATTGGCTGCGGGTTCGGCAAACGGATCGGCGAAAGGATCCTCATCCAGCCCGGCCATGGCATCATCAGCAAACGGATCGGCAAAGGAATCGGCAAAAGGATCCTCAAAAGGATCCGGCTCAGCAGAGGGCGAGCGCGCCACCGAGGCCGGCGCATCAATAATGATATCAAGCGGAGTGGTGCCACCCAGCTGCCGGTCAATCAGGATCATGCCCTGATGAATCTCGGTGTCGTCCTTGAAATAGTCAATAAAGCGGTTTTCCACCGTCAATCGGGTGATGCCCACCACCGACAGCAGCAGCACGGTGGCGGCGACAAGCAGTACCGGCAGCCGGAATCGTTCGGTGATGCCGGCGAGCCACAGCGTCATGGCGCGGGTGTAATCGTGGGAAGCGTCGCTGTTGCCGGCGGGTAGCAGCGCCAGCACATTGGGCATCAGCAGGTAACAGATCACCAGTGCCATGCCGATGCCAAATGTCATCATCCAGCCGAAATCCATCACCGGGCGGATATCACTCATCACCAGAGAGGCAAAGCCCACCATGGTGGTCAGGATCATGTACACCGATGGCCGCATCATGTGCAGCGTGGTCTGCTCCGCCAGCCAGCGTGGCTCGGCGCCCGGATTGTCCTGCTGGAACTCGCGGTAGCGCACAATCAAATGAATGGTGATCGACATGGTGATGATCAGCAGCAGCGACACATAATTCGAGCTGATGATTGTTACCTTCCAGTCGAGAGCGCCCAGCAGGCCGGTGAGCCAGAGTGTGGCGAGGCCACAGCAGGCCAGCGAGATAGCGGCCCAGCGTGGCTGGCGGAAAATCACCAGCAGGGTGATGACAATAAACAGCACCACGCCGATACCAAAGGTGCTGAGATCACTGCGGATAAAGCGGATCATGTCTGTGGCGATCATCGGCGCGCCACCAAGAAACAGGTCTGCTTCGTCGCGATGGCTATCAATTATGCGACGGAACTCGACAATATGGTCCGCCATTCGCGCCTGCGATGCACTATTGTACTCGCTGAACTGGCGCCGCACCGTGGCCAGTTCCTCCTCGCCAGCCTCATCGAGCTCGCCGCGTTGGTCGAGCCGGCTCAGATCATTGCGGCGATGCAGCAGTGCAAAATAGCGCTCGTCGCGGGCAAAGCTCACCAGCAGCGCAGTGGTGCGCGCGTCGCGACTGACCAGCATGTCGCGGTAAATCGGGTTGACGCTGACAAACTCCTGTTTCGCCAGCGTCAGGTCGACGCCATCATCGCGCAGGGTGCGATAGTCGTTGGCAAGATCACCGAAGTTAACCGGCGGACTGAACAGCAGCGGCACATCCAGCAGCGAATACACCGTCTGCACTTCCGGTACCGCCGACAGGGCGCCGTGCAGCCGGTCAAGGTGTGCCAGCGTGTCCGGATCGAACAGCGCCCGTTCCTTCGGCGAGTAGGTCACGATCAGGAAATCACTGCCGCCGTAGCGCTTCGAGACTTCGCGGTAAAACTCCAGCGCCTTGTCGTGCTCCAGCACCAGTGAGTCCGCCGACGCATCGAGACGAAAGTGCCGTACCTGCAGCGCCGCCACCAGACTGATCAGCACCAGCAGCACCAGCCACAGTTTCGGACGGGCTAGCACCAGGCGCTGATAAAGCCGGAACAGGCGGTGGGGGGACATCGGTAACTCCCGGAAGTCGGAGGGAGGCGGGGCAGGGCCCCGCCGGAAGATCAGAACATCGCCGCCAGTTCGCGGGCGAAGCGATCATTGAAGCGGCGGATCAGGCTGGCGGCGGGCCAGGCCAACAGGGTCATCAGCCCTTCCGACCACTCTTCATGATGAATGCGGCACTGATCATCGCCCACCGGAATAAACGAGAAGCGGTGCTTCAGGCTCGCGCCCGGCAGCTCCAGACCCCAGGTAATGCTGCGATCCGGCTGCACGTCCAGTAGCCGCACCACGATCGGCACCGCCGGCAGCTTGTCGATCTTGGGAGCAAACATCAGGAAGGCACCCTTGCGCCACTCACCGCCAAACAGCTTGGCTCTATCAATGGCACCGGACCAGTCAGACCAGTCGTCGATGTTGCAGAAAAAACGGTAAGCCTGGCGGGCCGAAACCGGCGCCTCCGTGACCAGATCAGTGTAATAGCGTTTCAGCATGAAGCAGACTCCAGTTCAGGATCGGCCAAGGGTAGCCGCAGGGCGCCGCCACGGCCAGTCCTGAACGGGCATTTCCACCACAGGACTGGTCACCCGCCCCGGATTCACCGTATGTTGACACTACCAAAGGGGAAGGGCGTGTCATGAACGATACCCTGCTGCCAGCTTCCATTCTGCCGGGACTACTGGAGATCGCCCTGAAAGGGCGGCTGCATGTCCAGCAGCTATTCGAAGATGCGGACATTGATGCGGAGGCCGTGGGCTCTGCCGAGCACTTTATCCGCCTTGAGCAACTGGACCGTTTGCTGACCACCGCCTTCTCCCGCGTCGAAGACCCCTGGTTCGGGTTCCATGTCGGTCGCGACAACCACTACGGCAACCTCGACCTGCTCGGCAACCTGATGGCCACCAGCAATACCCTCGGCGACGCCCTGCAGTGCCTGCTTGCCTACAAGAACCTGCTGGTGCCATACCTCCACTTCGAGCTTCGCTGTGAACAGGGCCAGTGCCTGCTCGGCGCCAGCTCCGACGACAGCCTCGGCTTTACCGCCACCCGCACCCATAACGAGCTGGTGGTCACCACCATGGTGGCCATCGGCCGCTCCCTGGTGGGCGGCGACCTGCAACTGCGTGCCGTGCGTTTTCGCCATGATCACCCGACCATGCCTGCGCCCTATCAGGACTACTTCGGCGTAGCGCTGACCTTTTCCCATCCGCGTAATGAAATCGAGATGGATGAGGTGGTGCTGGCCACTCCGCTCGCCACGGCGTACCCGAAGTACCACCAGCGCCTGCGCGCCCTTGCTGACCAGCAGCTGGCGCGGCTGTCCCGCGCCAGTGGCCTGACGGCACGAGTACTGAGCTTGCTGGAAGAGCGTCTCGGCCACCCGGAGGCCAGCATCGAGGCCATTGCCGACACCCTTAACCTGACCCCGCGCACCCTGCAACGGCATCTTGCGGTGGAATCCGTGCGGTTTGTCGACCTGCGCGACCGCGTCCGCCATCAGCGCGCCTGTGCATTACTTGCCGATGCGGAGCTCCCATACGCTGCTATTGCCGAGCAGTTGGGATTTGCGGATGTGGCAAATTTTTATCATGCATTTCGACGCTGGGAGGGGTGTGCACCGGGGGAGTTCCGGCGTCGGGGGAGTTGAGGGCGCATAACGGGGCACGATGCCAGCTTGCGTAGTGCTGCCTTGATGGAGAATGCAATGAAAGGAAAGCGCTGGCCGCAGGGCCTGATGGGCGTAATTATTCTGGTAATTGGGCTGATGGCTGTGCGCCATGGAATGGCGGATGGCGATCTGCGTTTTTACGGCACCATGACCTATGGTGGTGCTGGCTCTGGCAGTGCGCTGCCTGTTGATCCGAAGTATATTGTCTGGATGGGGCTGGGGATTGTTGTGCTGGGGATTCATGTGATTCATCAGGCGTTTCGTTGAGTTGAGGCCAGACCTTCCCAAGAATCCTGGCGATGTCAGGAATAATGATGTCCGATTTGTGATCCACATTGGACGCAGTACGAATGCGAACATTTTTAGCGCTGGCGTAAAGGGAATGTCGATCAAGGCAAGCCTATTTGCTGGTGAAGGAAATCCGAATCGGAGCCGTCGAGGCGACTGGCGTAGTGATCTGTAGAAGTGGCTTTCCCAAGTCACCATGTGTCGCTCTTTGTGCAGAATTTTAGTGGGTGGATGTGGTTGTTCAGATGATCCATGGTGCTGTTTTTATAGACAATGGTTGGAAATAAGTTATGGCGCTACTGTCTGTTTTATTGAATGCGCCGCTCTTGGTGCAGGGTAATAGAAGAGGCAAGGTGCTCATGTTTAAGTCAGGAGAATGAAATGGAATTGACTACGCTTTCAGATTGGGCTTTCGTTTATTTGTACTATTTTTCTCAAATTATTTTCATATTTTCTTCTGCTTTCTGGTTTTTAAAAGAGAGAAAATTGAGCGTCATGGCATTTTCATTTGGATTTTTTCTTTTTCTATATGGGAATTACAATGTTGTAAAAATAAGTAAATGGAAAACAGAGTTGGAGCAGCGTAATGAGTCGGTTGACAGTTTGGATGTGGATTGGAGAAGAAGTAGAGCAATTTCTTCCTCGGGCTTCTTTTTGGCATCTATTTCGCTGACGCTGTATGTTGTTGGCGTTAAACGGAAACAGGGAAACAACACGGGACATGCATAAATTGGAGGGATCCATGCGTGTCCCGTGTTGGGCTCCGCTTCGATTTGGATGCATGCGTAGAAAAATGCGACAAGGCATGGCCTCTAAGATGGGATGCAGTATTGGATATGATCCATGATGTTAGTCGAAGAATCAAAGAAAACCGTTAGAAGAAGTGGTGGATGAGATGATATTTTTTAGATTAAGTGTATTTATGCTTATTTATGGCTTTTCTACTTTTTGCAATGCGTGGAGCTGGAGCTTTATGTTGCCCGAGAGAGTTGGTGGTGGTTCTGGGTGGTTTGAGTTCAGGGTCTACGAAAGGTATGAAAACATCGATTATTCTCCGCGAAGATTTCATGCTGTTATGACATGTATATCTTCTGATTTTACTTACTCCATTCTAGGTAAAGATGGTGTTCATGTTTCTGGTGATGAATCTGAGTTGAATGATGAGTTTGTTGGTAATGTTAATAGATGCTTGGTCGATGGCGGATTGAATTATACTGGTGTTGATAAGATACTTGTGCCCCGGTTCAATTCACGCCCCTTGATACCTTCAGAAGACCATTACAGTAAGATTTTAAAGTAGCAGCGCGAACAACAAGCGATAGAACAACACGGGAGAGAAACACGGGGCACGCATGAGATGGTGACTTTCATGCGTGTCCCGTGCTGAATTCATTGTGCTGGATATTCATGCGATTCATCAGGCGTTTCGTTGAGTTGAGTTGCTTTTGTTGTTCTTTGAGAATGTGCTGTGGCATCGAAGCTAAAAAGGGAGATATTGATTGGTAGGGAGTGCCCGCTCCGTAGCGTTGTGTGTTTTGGTGGATGGTCTTGACGCGGACAGCGAATATTTGGCGGCGGACGTGAGGAAAATAATCTTTGTCACCATGGAAATTATCTTATGTCTTTCGACCCACTGGATTATTGTGGGTAGTCTGCGGATGGAGTCAGGTATGATTAGGAGCATGCTTTTCTTATTGGCTTTTACTATGACGCCGTCTATCTCTTTTTCGGAGGGGGGGCGAAGCGCGAAAGTGTACACGGCTAACGTAGTTGATAATCGAGTCTCGTCGAATGGAGTGTTGGTTGAATTTATTTGTATTCCGCTTAATAGGCGACCAGATCAGGGCGGTGAGTACTTTGACGACTCGATAAGTGTTTATATTGCGGGGGATTATTTCTCTGATATATCTTCGGCTAAATTTGTTAGAAAAAAGTCAGGCAGGGTATCTTCTATGGTTCCTATCCTGATCTCAAAGAATAATAGAGATGATGAGTATATTGGTTTGATGAATGATTTCTTTGTTACGATGCAGCTGGAAAGAGCGAGAAGAGAAGTTGATTTTCTTCGTATTGAGATGATGGATGTTGGTGTTGTTATTGAGGTGCCTCTCTCGGGGCTGGAATGCAAACAATAAAACAGTCATAAGACGGGAGGGCAACAACACCAACAACACGGGACACGCATGAATTGACAGAAGCGAGCAATGTGCTGCGAGTGCTATCTATGGATTGATAGGGATGCGCCGCAATACATCCCGAGTCCTCCTGGTGAATGTTTGTCTTGGGAGTTAAAGTGGGAAATACAATTGGGGAAATAATGAAGCAGGATAAATTTGTATTTTTCGTTGTAGGTTTTTTTTCTGCGTTTCTTATTGCGATCGCTATATTCTTATTGCCCTGGATGGATACCATCGTTTCAGATGATGCGGATTACTTTGAGAGTATTTCTGTGGTTCCGATCGATTATAACGGAGATGGAAATCATGATGGTCGGAGTGTCCACGTTGATGGGTTTCTGGTGGCGTTTATTGCTGACAGGAATGGTGATGGAAATGACGATTACTGGGTTTCATATGATGGGTCTGAGTGGGGGATGCCGGTCTCTTTTCTGTATGATGCCAATCACAATGGATATCCAAACATAAGGGGGATTTACTTGCAGGGAGTGCTCCAGTACGTTGAGTATGATTATGATGAAGATGGGCATTTTGAGCATGTTGATTATTATTTTCTGGACTTGATTTCTATGTCGGTTTGGAAGGATTCTTCTGGGAGAGAGGTAAAGAAGATAATTTACGAGCACGGCAAGCCCGTGGCTATTTTGTTTGATTGTGACAATGACGGCCTTGCAGAGACAAAGAGAGAGTTGGATTGGCGTGGTGAGCCAGTTCCTTATCTCTGTGGGCAGGATTAAAAACAACAACAAAACAACAAAACAACAAAACAACACGGAAAACAACACGGGACACGCATGAATTGAGTAACACAGAACACGCATGAATTGAACAGAAAAGAACAACACGGGACACGCATGAATTGAAACAGAAAAGAACAACACGGGACACGCATGAATTGATGAGTGTCAATCCATGCGTGTCCCGTGCTGCGTTGGTCACCGACCCCCAGGGCAGCACCACCACCTTCGCCTACGACGCCGCCGACCGCCTGATCAGCGAAACCTACCCCGGTGGCCAGCTGCGCAGCTACAGCTACCACGCCAACGGCCTGCGCCAGCTGGAAACCAACCCCAAGGGCGAAATCACCCGCTATCACTACGACGATGCCGGCCAGCTGACCAGCCTGGAATACTTCGCCAGCGCCACAGCCCTGCAGAACAACCAGCCCGGCAAAACCGTCGGCTTCCAGTACACGGCACTCGGCCAGCTAAGCCAGTATCAGGATGGCACCACCAGCGGCGCCTACACCTACACAGTGCTCGGCCAGCTGGACACCGTCAGCGTCAACTATGGTCCGTTCAGCAAAAACCACAGCTACACCTACAACGCCGACGGCCGCAAACAGACCTACACCAACCCGGAAGGCGTCACCTACACCTACAGCTACAACGCCAACGGCGACTTCCAGAGCCTGACCATCCCCGGTGAAGGCACCATTGCCGTCACCGCCTACCACTGGCGCGCGCCAGCAGAATGGCTGTTCCCCGGCGGCACCCGTATCGTCACCGCCACCGACGGCCTGCTGCGTCCGAGCCAGACCAGCCTGCTCGACCCCGGCAGCAATCCGCACGCCAGCCGGCTTTATATCTACAACGCCGAGAATCACATCACCGGTATCCACACCGAAGAGGGCGTGCATCTCTACACGCTTGATGAGCTGTACCGCCTCACCGCCGCTGCCTACCAGTACAACGAGCAGCTTCAGCAGCAAGCCCAGCTGTTGCGAGACGAGCACTACAGCTACGACGGCGTTGGCAACCGCCTGACGGACAGCGCCGACGCGAACGGCGGCAGCTGGCAGTACAACGTCAACCACCAGCTCACCGAGCGCCCGGAGCACGTCTATGCCTATGACGCTAACGGCCACACCCTGAGCAAGACAGAAACCGGCACCGGGATCATCACCCAATTCCAGTATGACATCACTGAACGGCTAACAGCGGTCAGCAAAACGGACCAGAACGGCACAACCCCACTGGGGCAGTACCGCTACGACCCGTTCGGCCGCCGGGTGCGCAAAGTCAGCCAGAGCGAAACCCTGTACTTCCATTATGATGACACTGGCCTGCTGGCCGAGTATGACGCCCAGGGCAACCTGGTGCGCGAATACCAGTACACCCCGGGCAGCACCTGGATGACCAAGCCGCTATTCCTGCGTGATGTGCAGACCGGCAAGGTGCATTATTACTACAACAGCCATCTGGGGCAGCCGCTGAAGCTGTTTGATCGCCAGGGCCGCACGACGTGGGAGGCGCGCAGTCAGGCGTTTGGTGAGTTGTTGGTTGTAGTTGAGGAAGTTGAGAATCGGTTGAGGTTTCCGGGGCAGTATTTTGATGGGGAGAGTGGTTTCTATCATAATTTTCGTCGGGATTATGATGTGATTATCGGTAGGTATTTTCAGCAAGATCCGATCCGCTTTCTCGGAGGCATTAATTTTTACAACTATACGGGAGGGAGTCCAGTTTCCTTTTCTGATCCAATGGGTTTAAAGCGCCGCAAGGATTTGATTAATAACCCGTATTGCCATTTTATTCGTATGGAAAAAGTCAGAGAGTCATATAACGAAAGAAAAGTGACTCGTAGCGAAATGGAATTCGTTAGGGCTGACTCAATTCCGGTATGTCATCCGGCAAGCAGACTTATTGTGCCTTGCTATTATGTTTACGTTGAGCATTGGTTGGAGCATATCTATGCGAAAAATCTTTATGAGCATGTTATTGTTTACAGGGAGGTGTATCGGTGTAAGGTGGGCTGTGGAGAGCCATTTGAAACGTATGACTACCGAAAAGAAGATAATTCATGGTCTGGTGATGAGTACTACGAAAAGGCAAAATGGCATTTCAAGATTGTCGATGGTGAGATGGGGCTGGGTTTGAAAAAGCCCAAGCAGAGAGGTCTCCGATGAGAGAAAATGTTATGGAACTTAGGGTGTTTTTTTTGGTTTTCATTTTATTTCTTCCAGGTGCTGTCCTTTCTGGAGATTTGAAGATATATGAAACCCAGAGTTCTGGTAAATCGCGTGTATATATGATCGATGCGGGCATTCTCGACGTAAGTCCTCGTGGCTTCGATAATGCCTTTGATGTTTTTGTGGCGAACAAAGATGTATACAAAGATAGCGCATTGGATTATTTTGGGAGTGACTACGAAGTTTACGAAATTAGGCTTAAGCAGGCAATGACAAGAGATGCATATGATTTCTGGTTTGTTGTGGTTAGCGCCGTAGTGACGAAAAGAAGTTTTTCTGCAGATAGACTGTCGCACATCGTCATGACAATGAGCGGAGATATAATAGATCCAATTATGGGAAAAAATTAACAACAACACAGGACACGCATGAATTGAAGTGATTCATGCGTGTCCTGAGTTGTGAGCACTGATAGCGATGGAAGTAAAGGTGAATACCTTTCGGGAGGTGGGGGGGGCGGTGCGGCTGGTGGGTTCCAGCATTGCCGTGTTACTCCTATATGCTGGAAGTGATAGGGGGAAAGCTATGTTTCGCTTATAAAGCAATAAAGCAATAATAAAGCAATACGGGACACGCATGAATTGAAGAGTGTCAATCCATGCGTGTCCCGTGCTGCGTTGGGTTGGATTGGAGAAGAATACGGGACACGCATGAATCGTAAGCGCCAATCCAATCCCACCCTACACGCTCAGTGGATTACCTAATAACCTCGCGATTTTCCCTGATCGTGAGGTTCCCCATGTCCCGCAAATACGACTGGCCAGCACTGCTTGAAGCACACGCCAAAAGTGGTCTGAGCCAAACGACATTCTGTCGCCAGAACAATGTCTGCGCCAAGTATTTCAGCCTGCAAAAATCCCGTGCCGCCAAAGCGAAGAACGGCGCCGTGGGACCGGGCAAGTCTGATCGATTTGTGCGCGCGGTGCCACAGCTGAAGCCCGTGGCATCTCCGTCCATCCTGACTGTGTCGGTGGGGCCGGTTTCCCTGCGCTTTGGCAGTGATACGGATCCGGCGTATGTAGCGAAGCTGGTGGCGGCCCTGTCATGATTGACTGGCGCGATGATGTGCCGGTGTACCTGCACCGCGAGCCGGTGGATTTCCGCAAGGCGATCAACGGCCTGAGCGTGATCGTGCAGGAGGCCATGGAGCGCTCGCCGTTTGATCCTGCGCTGTTCGTGTTCTGCAACCAGCGGCGCAATCAGCTGAAGGTGCTGTACTGGGATGCCACCGGTTTTGCCCTGTGGCAGAAGCGACTGGAGCGGGACACATTCAAGTGGCCGCGCCGGCATGCCGATGACGTTCTGGTGCTGGATCAC
>JBKBQA010000007.1:0-155568 GCA_046292765.1 Alcanivoracaceae bacterium
TAGGCCCTTACCCTACCAACTAGCTAATCCGACGCGGGCTCATCTATCGGCGCAAGGCCCGAAGGTCCCCTGCTTTCCCCCGTAGGGCTAATGCGGTATTACCTTGAGTTTCCCCAAGTTATCCCCCACCAATAGGTAGATTCCCACGTGTTCCTCACCCGTCCGCCGCTCGCCGGCATCCCGAAGGACCCGCTGCCGCTCGACTTGCATGTGTTAGGCCTGCCGCCAGCGTTCAATCTGAGCCATGATCAAACTCTTCAGTTAAGAAAGTGTTTAAAGCGCCTACGCGCTTAAATCATGCTCAGCAAAACCATAATCACTCAATGAATGACTCGATAGTGCTGATATCTTTTTGAAGATATCGCCCCATCAGAGCCCACACGTTTGTCTGCCTGATTGTTAAAGAGCTGCGGGGTCACCCCCGTCGAGAGAGGCGCCATTCTACTCAGACGGCCCTCCCTGTCAAACGTTTTTTCAAAACTTTTTGCCGGGATCCGCCTCAGACCAACCGTACCCGGGCGATCTGCTTTTTGCCCGCCTGCACCACCGGCACCGCTCCGCGCCCAAGACGCAGATCCGGCGGGCACGGCTGCCCGTCCACATAAACCACGCCTCGATCAAGCAGATCCCGGGCGGCGGAACTGTTCTTAACCAGACCCGCCAACCGCAACACTGACGCGATCGGCAGACTGTCCGCACCGGCCTCCAGCAACACTTCGATTTCCGGTAGCTGATCAGGTATCTGCCCAAGGGCAATCTGGTTGCCGGCAGCATGGGGGGCCTGCTCGGCCGCCTCGGCGCCGTGGAATCGGGTCACCATTTCCACCGCCAACAACCGCTTCGCCTCTCGCGGATCACCAGTGTCCTCCGCCTGCCGGCGCAGCGCATTGATCTCGGTCATTTCCCGGGCGCTGAGCAGCTCGAAATACCGCCAGACCAGACTGTCCGGCATGGACACCAGCTTGCGGTACATCTCCCCGGGCAGGTCGGACACGCCGATATAGTTCCCCAACGACTTGGACATCTTCTGGACCCCATCGAGGCCCTCCAGAATAGGCACCGTGATACAGACCTGCGGCTCCTGACCATAGTGCTTCTGCAGGGTACGCCCCATCAGCAGATTGAACTTCTGGTCGGTGCCGCCGAGCTCGATATCGGCTCGCAGGTGAACCGAGTCGTAACCCTGAATCAGCGGATAGAGAAATTCATGGATGGCGATTGGCTGCTCACCCTGAAAGCGCTTGCTGAAGTCGTCCCGCTCCAGCATCCGCGCCACCGTGTACTGGCCGGCCAGGCGGATCATGTCGGCTGCACCGAGCCGGTCCATCCAGCTGGAGTTGAACACCACCGTGGTTCGGGCCGGGTCGAGGATCTTGAACACCTGCTGCTGATAGGTGGCGGCGTTGGCCAGCACATCGTCCCGGGTCAGCGGCGGCCGGGTGGCGCTCTTGCCGGTGGGGTCGCCAATCATCCCGGTGAAATCGCCGATCAGGAACAGCACCTCGTGGCCCAGCTCCTGAAACTGGCGCAGCTTGTTGATCAGTACGGTGTGGCCCAGATGAAGGTCGGGCGCCGTCGGGTCAAACCCGGCCTTCACGCGCAGCGGCTGACCATGCTCAAGTTTGCGGATCAGGTCTTGCTCCTGAATGATCTCCGCGGTGCCGCGCCGGATCTGGGCCAGCGCATCTTCCAGCCTGGACATGTATACTCCCGTCAGCTGTTGGGGGTGAGTCGGAAAAGTCGCCGATTGTAACATCTGCGCAGCCCGACAGTAGGCCGCAATATTGGCCCCGAGGGGGCCCTGTCCTATATATTCCCGTTAGTTAGCCCTGAAAACTCGCCATTTATTTGCAGGATCATGACTAAGCGACTGTTGCCATTCATATTTTTTCTGACCCGGTTCCCGCGCATCCACATCGCAGCGTCACTGGGACTCGCCGTATTGCTGGGTGCAGCGATATTACTGCCGGAGACCGGCTCTTCGGTGCCGACCCGTCTGGAGTCACTCGAGTTGACTCTGCCGGAGCTCGAAGATGACGGCACCGGCCTGCCGCTGGCCGAAGTGTCTGAGCGTCCGTGGCTGGAGCTCACGGTGCGCAGCGGGGACACGCTCGGCAAGCTGTTACGGGATCAGGGCGTGCCGGCGCCGGAAGTTCATACGCTGGTCACCACCAGCCCGAAACTGAAACAGCTTGCCAACCTGCGGGTTGGCGATGTGCTGCGCGTCGACGTCAATGAACATGGCAACCTGCAGGCCATTGAGCGCCAGATCAGCCGCATCGAAATGCTGCGCGCCGAGCTGGTAGACGGGGCGTGGCAGGCAGATCATGTCAGCCGGGAATACGAACGGCAGCTCAGCTACGCCGAGGCCACCATCGAAGACTCGCTGTTTATGGCGGGGACGCAGGCCGGCATGACCGACAACCTGATCATGCAGTTGGCCAACCTGTTCGCCTGGGACATCGACTTTATTCTCGATATCCGTCGCGGCGACCACTTCCGTCTGCTCTATGAAGAATTGCTTCTCGACGGCGAAAAGGTCGCTGACGGCAATATTCTCATGGCAGAGTTCTGGAACCGGGACCGCAAAGTCTCCGCATTTCGATTCGAGACTGCCGATGGTCGCACTGAATATCTGGATGCCCTGGGCAATTCGCTGCGCCGCGAATTCCTTCGCACACCGGTAGAGTTTGCTCGGGTGAGTTCGCGCTTCAATCCAAACCGTCGTCACCCTGTCCTCAACACCATCCGTGCCCACCGCGGCGTCGACTATGCTGCGCCGAGTGGCACACCGATTCGCGCTGCAGGTGATGGTCGAGTGGAGTTTGCTGGCGTGCGCGGCGGCTACGGCAATGTTGTGATTATCCGGCATGGTCAGGCCTACAGCACCTTGTATGCCCATATGCGCAGCTTTTCCCAAGGCATTCGCACCGGCGCGCGTGTCAAGCAGGGACAGACCATTGGCTTTGTCGGCATGACCGGTCTCGCTACCGGACCACATCTGCACTATGAGTTTCTCGTCAATGGCGTCCATCGCGACCCGCTGACAGTCCCGCTGCCGAAAGCGCAGGGTATTCCCGAAGGTGAACGGAAGGCGTTTCTGGTGCACGTCAATCGTCTCCGCAACCAACTGGCACTTTACTCGGAAGCCAACACGGTAGCGGCGAATGAGCCACGCTGATGGCCTGTTCGTCGGACTGATGTCCGGCACAAGCCTGGATGCGGTTGATGCGGTTTTGCTGCGTTGCGGCACCCGGCCGGAACTGGTTGCCACCCACAGTCACCCGATCCCGCCCCTGCTGCGTGAGCAGGTGCTGGCGCTGTGTTTACCCGGCGATAATGAAATCGATCGCCTGGGCTCAACCCATCTGTCGCTTGGCGAACTGTTTGCGGACGCAACCCTCTCTCTGCTGGAAAAGGCATCGATAGCAGCCACTGATGTGTTGGCCATTGGCTGTCATGGCCAGACCGTCCGGCATCGACCCGAAGCCGGCTTCACCATGCAGATTGGCAGTGCAGATGTGCTCGCCTGTCGCACCGGCATCGCCGTGGTCACGGATTTTCGCAACCGCGATATGGTGCTCGGTGGTCAGGGTGCACCGCTAGTGCCGTTGTTTCATCGAGCCCTGTGGGGCGAGGCAGGCCGCATGGCGGTGCTGAACATCGGCGGCATGGCCAATATCACGCTGCTTGTCGATGGCGAGATTACCGCCGGCTTCGACACCGGACCGGGCAACGTGCTGATGGACGGCTGGATCCAGCGCCATCAGACCATTCCATACGATGCCGACGGGCTGTGGGCAGCGAGCGGCGCCATTCAGCCTGCGTTGCTTGCGCGTCTGCTGTCGGATCCGTATTTCGCGCTGCCAGCACCAAAGAGTACGGGCCGGGAACGCTTTCATCTGAACTGGCTGGAAGACCAGCTTGGTGCCGAGTCTGGCGCGGATGTGCAAGCCACCCTGCTGGCACTCACCTCGCGCTCGATTGTTGATGCGTTGATGCCGCTCGCACCTGACCGGGTGTTGGTCTGCGGTGGTGGCGCGCACAATCAGGCACTGATGGCATCCCTTCGAGCTGGTCTCGGCGGCATTCCGGTACTGCCCACGGACGATGCCGGACTGGCCGCAGACTGGGTCGAGGGTGCTGCATTTGCGTGGTTGGCGTGGGCAAGACTGAACGGCGTCCCCGGCAATGCAACTTGCGTCACCGGCGCACGGACGTCCAGCGTACTCGGCGCGCTCTATCTGCCCTGATGGCTCGAATGCCGGCGGTAGGCGGCCGGCGTGGTGCCTGTCCAGCGCTGGAACGCACGAATAAAGGATGCCGGCTCGGTGTAGCCCAGTTGACGGGCCACGGCTTCCACTGACATACCCGCACCAGCCAGCAATTGCCGAGCCTTGTCGACCCGTACCTCGTCCACCAGTCCGCGAAATGAACTCGACTCCGCATCCAGCTGGCGTCGCAACGAACGTTCCGACATGCCGAAGGCAGCAGCCACCTCCGCCGCAGCAGGCAACGACTCAGCGAACAGCGCCAAATGAGCGCGCACCCGGTCTGCAAGGCCCTCACTGGACTGGTTGCGGCTAAGCAGCAGAGCGTCGCACTGGGCGCGGTACATGCGATGCGCCACCGGGTCTGCCGTCGGCATTCTGGTGGCAAGCGGTTCATTGGGAATCCAGATCCTCGCCTGCGCGGCTCCGAATTTCACCGGGCAGCGGAAATGTGATTCGTAGGCGGCCGCTTCGAGCGGCACCGGATAAGGCATCTCGATCAGGTGCGGATCGAAGCTGGTGCCAACGCCAGTTTGCATGTCACGCAGCAATTTGACGGTACCCGAGACCTCACCGTCGATGCGAACACGACGAACCGCCAGCGGCAAAGACGGCGGCGTCAGCACCAACGCACTGATGCGACCACCCGGTTCAAATCCCAGACGGCTGAACAGAAACGTAAGGTCCTGATAACGGATGCCCTCCTGCACCGCCTGATAGGCGCTCTCACAGGTCAGCAACAACATCACGAAAGGCCCATAGCCTGCCAGTGCGAAGTGCTCTCCGACCCGGAGACCGGCAAGCGGGTCGCGGATCACCAGAGACACCTCGGTGAGGATGCGCATCTCCAGCCCACGATCAATCTCAGCGGCGGGGTCAATGTTATCCAGATCCAGCCCGAAGCGCTCCAGCACCGGTTCTACCGGCTCCCCCAGCGCCCGAAATCCCTGCAGCATGTAGACCATGCCCAGTATGGAGTGCTTGCTCATACCACCTTCGTCGCTGGCCGGAAATATCAATTTATCCCCGGAGCCTAGCATATACGCCCCCTGCGGCAAGCCCCAGAATGGGCCAATGGCAGAGAGCCAAATCACAAGAACAGGCGCCCCGGAGGCCGACATGACCAGTAAAGCCCGTATCCCCGGCACCACCACCGAAGCCGTTGACGTTGTCATCGTCGGCGCCGGGTTCGGTGGCCTTGGTATGGCCATCAAACTGAAGCAAGCTGGCAACGACAACTTTGTCATTCTGGAAAAAGACAACGAAGTCGGCGGCACCTGGCGCGACAATAGCTATCCGGGCTGTGCCTGCGACGTCCAGTCGCACATGTATTCCTTCTCCTTCGAAGGCAAACCGGACTGGAGCCGTCGCTACGCGCCCTGGCAGGAGATTCAGCAGTACATTCTGAACACCACGGACAATTACGGCCTGCGCCCGCATATCCGTTTCGGTCAGGAGGTCACAGCCGCCAACTTTGACGAGCAAACCGGGCTCTGGACCATTCGTACCGGCAACGGCGACACCCTGATCGCCCGCCACTGGGTGCTTGCCACCGGGCCGTTGCATGTTCCCCAATACCCGACCATCAAGGGGCTGGAAAACTTCAAAGGCAAAGTATTCCACTCTGCCCGCTGGGATCACGATTATGATCTGACCGACAAGAATGTGGTGTCGATCGGCACCGGTGGTTCTGCGGTCCAGTACCTGCCGGAGATCGCACCGAACGTGAAGAAGCTTTATGCTTTTCAGCGTTCGCCGGCATGGGTCATTCCGCGTGATGAAAGACAGTATTCCGGGCTGTCAAAGAAGCTGTTCTCAGCGTTTCCCTCTCTGCGCAAGCTCCATCGGGCGCGGCTCTACTGGAGCAACGAGTCGCGGGTCTGGCCAATCTTCAATCCGGCAGTGGCCCGCGGCCTGCAGAAGCTGGCCGAGGCGTTTATCCGGGTGCAGGTCAAGGACAAGGACATTGCACGCAAGCTGACGCCGAACTATACCCTCGGCTGCAAACGCATCCTGATTTCGAACAAGTACTATCCCACCTTCAACCGCGACAATGTGGAACTGGTAACGGAAGGAATCCTTGAAGTACGCGAACACAGCATCGTGACGCGTGATGGCGTGGAGCGCCCGGCGGACTGCATCATTCTCGGCACAGGCTTTATTGTTGACCCCCGCATCTACATGAAAAACTTCGAGCTGACCGGAATCGGTGGCCGCAAACTGAGCGACGACTGGAAGGATGGTGCCGAGGCTTATTACGGCACGACTGTCAGCGGCTATCCAAACATGTACCAATTGGTCGGGCCCAACACGGCTCTCGGCCACAATTCGATCATCTTCATGATCGAATGTCAGGTGCAGCATATTCTGAACTGCATGAATCTGCTCAAGCAGCAAGGTGGCGATTACATCAACGTTCGTGCGGATGTGCAGGAAACATTCAACCAGCGCATTCAGGAAAAGCTGCAGGGCACAGTCTGGACGTCGGGATGCCAGAGCTGGTACCAGCAGGCGGATGGCAAGAACTTCACGATCTGGCCGGCATCGACCTGGCGCTTCTGGCTGGAGACTCGGGACCTCGCACCCGGCGCGTATGAAGTGGTGCGCTGCAGAGAAAGTCGCGACCAGTTGACGGCGGAAGCCGTGGCGCTTTGACGCTGCGCCAGACGGCACCCATGGGCAGCTCCGGCTGCCTTTTTTATGCCAGCAGAACCAGTGCCGTCACCGTGCAGCCCACTCCCAGCACTGCGCCGGCAACGATATCGCTGGGGAAATGTACGCCCAGCAGCACTCGGGACAGGCCGATGGCCGCTGCAAGCACAAGCGCCAGTGGCGCCCAGAGCGGAAAGCAGGCCGCCACAGTTGCAGCAAAAACAAATGCGGCCGCAGTATGACCGGACGGAAAGCTGAAGCGATCTGACGGACGAATAAAGGCCGACAGGCTCTCCACCGCATCCGCAGGACGTGGCCGGCGAATCAGATTTTTCAGTAGCAGGTAGAGAGGCAGTTCAATCAGAAATGCCGCCAGCAGCAGTCGAGTGAAGATATCGGCACCCGGCACCGCCGCATACCAGAGTGCCGCCGCCGCAACACCGTAGAAAGGGCCATCGCCGAGTCTGGATATCTGTCTGGCAACGCGAGCGGAGCGCTCGGCAGAAGGACGCCCCAGCAGCCAGCACATGGCGCGAAGGTCATAGCCGGTGAGGCGTTGGAAGGATTTGGCTCTGGTCGGGTTCATGCTGCCATGGTGCAACGCCCCTGCGGCGACTTGGTGACAGCCATGTGACCATTGCGTGACGGCGCTCAATCACCCCACAGCTCGCTCAGACGTCGATCGCGGCCACAGCGGGAGCGATAGTAGCGATAGCGAACCGGGTTCCGTGCCGCGTAATCCTGATGGTACTCCTCGGCAGGCCAGAACTCGCCCGCCGGGAGCAACAGCGTGACAATCTCGCCGTTGAGACGGCCGGATGATGCCAGTGAAGTCATCGATGCCACAGCCTGAGCGCGTTGGCTGTCATCAAGATAAAAAATGGCGCTGCGGTAATGGTAACCGCGATCGCAGAATTGCCCGCCGGCATCAAGTGGGTCGATAGTTAACCAAAAAGCGTCGAGCAACGCGAGATAACTGGTGATGGTCGGGTCATACACCACCCTTACCGCCTCGATATGCCCCGTGCCACCTCGAGCCACCTGCTCGTAGCGGGGGCTGCGCAACTCTCCGCCGATATAGCCCGAGGTGGTGGACAGCACTCCGGGCACCTTGTCGAAGTCCGACTCGGTACACCAGAAGCACCCGCCGGCAAACACAGCCACCCCCTGCTCGGCACGGGCATGTAATGCGACCAGCAACCACGCCAGCACCACGACATATTTCATTTTCAGCTCCTGAGCGCCGGTAATTCATCACCATCTGGTACGAACCGCAACGCCACGCCATTATTGCACCAGCGCTCGCGCCGCGGTGGAGGGCCATCATTAAAGACATGGCCTTGATGTCCACCGCACCGGGCACAGTGATACTCGGTACGGGATAGCAGCAGCCGAAAATCCCTGCGCGTACCGATATGATTCGAATCGATTGGACGGGTAAAGCTTGGCCAGCCTGTGCCGCTGTCATACTTGTGCTCACTGGAGAACAATGGCAGGTAGCAGGCTGCGCAGATGAAGGTGCCTTCACGCCTTTCATGATTGAGGGGGCTACTTCCGGGCCGCTCTGTGGCCTCACGAAACAACACTTGCCATGCCTCGTCGGAAACCTTGTCGCGCCAGCTCTCGGCAGACACATCCAACTTCAACACCGGTGAGGCAGCACGCGCCAACACGGCCGGCAGGCCGGTGGCTGCACCCAGCAAAAGGACATGCTGTAGAAAACGTCGTCGCTGCATGGCTTATCTCCTGAGCATGCATTGCAGTGAACCGCAGTGGCTGTGAGGAACCCATCAAGCTTGGCCTACTGACCACCTGACTTCTATGCTCCTGATGCCTAAAAAGGAGGTTTGTTACGGATGAATCAGAACAGCCTGATTTCATCGGCCGTCAGGGCGCGATGCCCACCGGGCGCCAGCGCCAAGTCCAGTGACAATTGTCCGATCTTCTCACGATGCAGCACCTCAACATGGTTCCCCACCACCGCCAGCATCCGCTTCACCTGATGGTAACGACCTTCGTCAATGGTCAGGCGCAGACAACATGCCTCAAGCTGTTCAACCTGTGCCGGTAGCGTAGGCCGATCGTCGCCGTGCAACAGAACACCAGCACGCAACTGCGTGATCATCTGCCTGGTTAATGGTCGCGCCGTCATGACGTGGTAGACCTTGCTGCAAGCGGATCTCGGCGAAGTGATTCGATGCGACCACTGACCATCCGAACTCAGCAACAGCAGACCGGTCGTGTCGGCATCAAGGCGCCCGACAATATGCAGATCGCGGCGCAACGCTACCGGCAACAACTGGAGAACTGATGCACCATCACGGTCCGAGGTTGAACTGACCACACCGGCGGGCTTGTGCAACATCAGGTAACGATGCCCGGGCAAGCTGAGCAGCTCTCCGCGACACCGCACTGCCTGGCCCGGCTGAAGCTGCAGGTTCGCTTTCGGTCGGAGGTCGTCATCGACACTAATCTGGCCGCGGCTGATCAGTACTTTCACCTCGCGACGCGACAGACCGGTGGCATGGGCAATAAAAAAGTCGAGTCTCATGCCAGCATTCCAGAGCGCCTCAGCGTAGTCGGGTAATAAAAGGCTGACGAAAATCCGCCACCGGCATGTTGTCCGGCCCGGCGCGCTCCCGCACCCGCCACGCATTCGCCTCCAGGCGCACCGCGCCCAGACCGTCTCGGGCAAAACCGATGGTCATGAAGTGCTCGCTGGTACGGGCCCGAGGGTAGGCAGATCCAATACGGCCGGGACGCGTGGACACCGCTCGCCCTGCTTCCCGGTAGGCTACCGGTCGGGGCTCCCAGCCAATGGTTCGGGCCGTGTCCTGATCGGGGAACTGCTCTGGTTTGAACGAGGGTGTCGCGGTGGCCAGACCATTCAGGCCGGTCAGGTTAGACATCGGCGACGAAATGACTTCCACCAGTCGCCCGCCCCGGCCACCGAGCGGCACGGAGCCGATACGACCAAAATGGACGTCGCCGCTCATCAACACAATGTCATGGCCGCTGTGACCCAGCGCGGCAATAAGGCGGGCATACTGATGCCGGTAACTGCGGAGATTCTTCTCCCACGGGTCAGTCTCGACAATCAGCGGCTGCGGCAACACCAGCACGCCGGGACAGGTTAGCCCCTGCGCCCACTGACAAAGACGGTCAAAGTCATTATCCGGCAGCAGCCTGCTGCCGGTGCGCCAGGAACGCAGATCGGCGAGACAAAATGACAGCTCATCTCCGATCGCAAAGGTCTCTACCACCGGGCTGCGCTGGATGTTGGCCACCGCATCTTTTGCCGCTGCCTTCCAGGCGCTGCGGACATGAGAAAGGCGCAGCGCCTGCAGTGCCGGAATCGGTGATTTATAGAACGGAAAATCGTTCCAGTATTCATGGTCATCCGGCAGCATCCAGGTGCCACCACGAGTGAGAATACTGCCAAGCAATTGCCAGTGTCTGGCGTAATCGCTGGCAATTCGCTCGCGGATTTCCTTCGGAATCAACGACAGCGAATCAAAGCCGATATCGAGGTAAACCTGGTCGCCACTGAGAAAGGTGATGTCCGGACTGACCCGACCGCCCTGCTCGTAAACAGCACGATAGGCTGCAGCGGCTTGACCACCATCGCGGTGACTATAAAAACAACTGCCCAGTCCGACGGTGAACGGCAGCTCCGTGGGCGAAGGCAGGCGATCAGGCAAGGTACCAAACTCACCATCACGCAGCTCCTGCCACCAAGCGTGCTCCCAGACTCCTTCCACAGCCTCAACCCGACGCTCGAAAAAGACCCGATACTGTTGACCCGGCACAAGGCCTGTAAAGTGCACAACAGCATAAAAGCGCTGGCTCATGTTGCGGAACGGGCGTTGCCAGTGATGCCTGTCGATGGTCTGGTGATGGCGATTACCCGCCCCATCCTCAATCACTACCCGTGCAACATCAGGCATCTTCATGTAGGGAAACAGTGTGCCTACCCAGATCTCGGCGCCAGTCTGCGTGACCCGCTGGATCACCATCGACCAGTCTGCCGTAACGGTTACCGGTGCGTCCTGACTCATCATGATTCCTCCCTGAATGCTGTTGTCAGGGCCGATTGCGACCATAGCGGTCGTGGCTGGATACCCACTCGTCCGCAACAATCGCAGCGCCCAGCGACAACTCGCCACAGAGCACCACAGCGGCCACAATTTCTGCCAGTCTGGCAACCTTGCCCTGACCATAGCAACCCAACACTTCCAGACACTCGCGTTGAGTCGGCAAGCCGGTACCGCCGCCGTAGGTGGCGACGATCAGCGCCGGAATGGTGACGGAAAAGTAGTAGTCTCCGTTATCTTTTAACTCGGTATAGACCATACCCGCCGACGATTCGGCCACGTTCGCCACATCCTGACCGCACGCAATAAACATGGCGGTAATGCCGTTGGCAAAGTGAGAGCCATTGTTGACAGAACCCGCCAGCATGGCGCCGGCGTTGGACAGCTGACGCTGGTAATGCATTGCCTTGCTGCTGGTGTGGAGGACCTTCTCCACCAGTGCGGCAGGCAACGTAATTTCGGCGACCACCCGCTTGCCTCGACTGTGAAGGGCATTGACTACCGAGTGCTTCTTGTCGGTATCAAAATTGGCCGCCAGAGTGAAATGCTCAAGCCCTGGCGGTTGCTGCTCCAGAATCCACTGGCAGGCGTGCCGGGTGGCCTTGCTGACCATATTCTGTCCGGCCGCATCGCCGGTGGTGAAATTGAAGCGCAGCCAGCGCATCTTGCCCTGGGCGAACTGCTGGATATCGCGCAAATGACCGCTGCGCGTGGTTTCCTCTGCCCTGGCTTTGATGGCAGAGAAGTGCTCTTGCACCCAGAGGCCAAACTCGCGAGCGTTACGGGCATTATCGAATACGAACAACGGCGCGCGCTGCATGCAGTCATCAATAACCGTGGTGATCACCCCGCCCGCCGCCGAAACAATACGCATGCCGCGGTTATAGCTCGCAACCAGCGTGCCTTCAGTGGTCGCCATCGGGATATAGAAATCGCCCTGCGCTGCTTCGCCGTTGATGCGTAGCGGGCCAGCAAAGCCGAGGGGGATCTGGGCAACGCCGGAAAAATTTTCGATGTTGCCGGGGAGTACGGCGGGATCTATCGAAAAACTGCCAACGTGTTCAAGCGAGGCGCCGGTACGCGCCGTCACGAAGGTTCGCCGTGTTGCCGCCATGGCAGTGCTGTAATCGGTTTGGGGGTCTCGGGGAATCTTGTTGTTATCGGTCACTACAGGCTCCGCTCCAGATCAGAAGCGGTATGGATAGCACGGCGCCGGAGCGCGAACAACCGGATATCAGATCGAGAAAGAGGAACCGCAACCGCAGGTCGAGGTGGCGTTCGGGTTCTGCACCACAAAACGGCTGCCCATCAAACCCTGATCGTAGTCAACTTCCGACCCGCTCAGGTACTGAATGCTCATGGCATCAACAAGCAAAGTGACATCACCATTATCGACGATGGTGTCGTCGTCATTGACGCGTTCATCGAAGGTGAAACCGTAGGAGAAGCCCGAGCAGCCGCCGCCGGTGATGTACACCCGGAGCTTCAGGGCAGCATTGCCCTCCTCTTCACGCAACTCGCGGACCTTGGCGGCGGCACGGTCGGTGAAGGCAATGACGGCGGACTCACTCATGGCGAACGGTCAGGCTGGAGACTGGAGGGGCATGGTGTAATACCCGACAAAAACAGTCAAGTATTAGCCCTGCCCCGACTACGCCTTCTTGCCATCCTTGCCATTGCCACCGTTGACCTGATCCGGATGGGGCAGGTGCTTGCGCTCATTCTGGCGCACCAGCTTGCCGTCCACTTGGGCACCCATCACCATCTCGATCAGGGTGTAGTAGACATTGCCCTCAATGACCGCCTTCTCCGCCAGCTCCAGGTGCTCGGAGGCATGCACGTCACCTTCGACCTTGCCATTAACGACGATCTTCGGCACCCGGATTTCACCCTGAATCTTGCCGGTTTCACCGATCACCAGACGACCGCCCTCAGCGCCGACACTGATGTTGCCCACCACCGTGCCAAGTACATGCAGGCCGCCGGTGAACTGGATATCACCACGAATCTCTGCGCTCGGCGCGATCAGGGTATGGTTGCTGTAATTCTCTTTTACCGGTTTTTTATCCCGCCCAAGCACCGCTTCTCTCCTGTAACTGCCAAATATAGGTTTTTTCGGTTTTCTGGTTACGCCGGGTGCCACTGATGGCTTCCACGGTGATCTGCTCCGCCTGAACGTCATCCGGAAGCCGCAAGCGCCCAGTCAGCTCCTGAAAGTACCGGAAACGGAACCGGGTTTCACTGCCTTCCACCAGCATGTCACTGCCGCTCAACTGGACCGCCTCGTTACCCTGTCGCCCGGCCAGGCGGAGCAACACATCGCCGGCGACGTTATTGCGATTGTCGCCAACCTGCGTCAATACCAGCCGGAAGGCCACCTCACCGCTGGTTCCGGCGGGGGCCAGTTCGAACCGTTCGATCCTTAGCCCCTGCTCCACCGAGCCGGGAGCCATGACACTTTTATAGAAAGCCACGGCCTCTTCCAGCTCGGCCAGTTGCCCGCGCAGGTCACGGATCTCGCTGCGAACCTGCTCCTGAGCCTGCTGGGCGACCTGGGTGCCCGTGCGATGCAGGGCGAGTTCATTTCGCGCCGATTGCAGCGCCGAATCGAGCCGGGTGACCTGATCAGTGAGCCGGGCACGATCGCGCTCCAGTCGACTGGTGTTTTCCCGGACACTGATCTGACCGCCGACAAATGCAGCCATCAGCAGCAGCAATACCGCCAGCGACCCGTACACCCGGAGCCGTCGACGCCGGCGCCGATTGATCGGCACCAGCACCATGTCGTCCACCGGGCTCCCCGGCCGCTTCTTTGCCATGATCAAGGCAGCAACGCGGCGCCGGTCAGCCCGGCATCTTCCGGCAGACCGAACATGATATTCATGTTCTGCACCGCCTGACCGGCGGCGCCTTTGGTGAGGTTGTCGATGACCGACAGGATCACCAGCATGTCACGCCCCTGAGGACGGTGAATGGCAATACGGCAGTGGTTGGCACCTTTGACGAACCGGGTCTCCGGATGGCTGCCCGCTGGCATGACATCGACGAAGGGTTCGTCCGCGTAGCGGCGCTCATATTCCGCCTGAATCACATCCAGCGACGGCGTGCTGGCGGTCACCGGTGCGTACAGAGTGGAGTGGATCCCGCGAATCATCGGCAGCAGATGGGGCACGAAGGTAATCCGCACCGGCTCGCCAGCGATGTCGGCGAGGCCTTGCTCGATTTCCGGCAGGTGGCGATGGCCGGCGACACCGTAGGCCTTGAAGCTGTCACTGGCCTCGGCCATCAGCATCGGCACCTTGGCCTGACGCCCGGCGCCACTGATGCCGGAGGCGCTGTTGGAAATCAGCCGCTGGGTGTCGGTCCAGCCCTGCTCAAGCAGCGGCAACAGACCGAGCTGCACCGAGGTGGGGTAGCAGCCCGGACAGGCCACCAGCCGGGCATCACGGATGGTGGCCCGGTTTGTCTCCGGCAGCCCGTACACCGCCTCGGCCAACAATTCCGGGCACTCGTGGGGTTCGCCGTACCAGTCACTCCAGAGCGCCGCATTGCGAATGCGGAAGTCGGCGGACAGGTCCACCACCCGCACCTTCTCTGCCAGCAGCTCCGGCATCATGCGCATGGCGACGTTGTGCGGAGTAGCAAAAAAGACCACATCACAGCTCGCCAGCAACTTCACGTCCGGCACCGAGAAGCGCAGGTCATAGTGGCCGCGCAGGCTCGGAAACATGTCGGCGACGGCGACGCCATCCTCGGAGCGCGAGGTAATGGCCACCACCTCGGCCTGCGGATGGGCCGCCAGCAGTCGCAGCAACTCGACGCCGGTATACCCGGTTCCGCCGACGATGCCGATCCGCAAACGGGATGACGCTGAACCCATGACCTGCTCTCCGCAAAAGTGGGGTGAAAGGAGGGGCATGATAGGAAGGCCCCGCCGGCCCGGCAACCCGCGTGTTGCGCAGATGTGATGCGGATAGCGCTGACCACACCGTCACCCCGCACTTTGTTATCATGGGCGCCCCTGACGGAGCGCCCCCATGTACCTTTGGATCAAAGCCTTTCACCTGATCGCCGTGGTGACCTGGTTCGCCGCCCTTTTTTACCTGCCCAGGCTGTTCGTCTACCACGCCATGGCCGAAGACCAGATCAGCCGCGAGCGCTTCAAGGTCATGGAACGCAAGCTCTACCGGGGCATCATGACGCCGTCGATGATCGTTGTTCTGGTGCTGGGCGGGTGGCTGCTGTATCTCAATCCGGGCCTGATGAAGCAGGGCTGGATGCATGCCAAACTGGCGCTGGTGCTGCTGCTGGTAGGTTATCACCATGTCTGCCTCGTCTACCTGAAGCGTTTTGCCGCAGATGCGAATACCCGCAGCCATGTGTTCTACCGCTGGTTTAACGAGGCACCGGTGCTGGCACTGATTGCCGTGATCTGTCTGGCGGTGGTCAGGCCGTTCTGATTGCCGGCCGACGCCGTCACCGGTGTCGCCGAGGAGAGTCCACCATGAAACCCAATGTGCTGGTGATCGCCGGCCACGATCCCTCCGGTGGTGCTGGCATCCATGCCGACATCGAGGCCATTCACAGCCTTGGCGCCCTGCCGGCCACCCTGATCACCGGACTCACGGTGCAAAACAGCCAGCAGGTGCTCGGCTTCGAGCTGGTCAGCCTCGACCTGCTGCAGCGTCAGGCCGACGCCCTGCTTGACGACATGACCTTTCAGGCGGTCAAGATCGGCATGACCGGCAGCCCCGCCATCATCCGGTTTATCGCCACTGTGCTGGATCGCCTGCCCGGCGTACCGGTGGTGCTCGATCCGGTGCTGGCCGCCGAATCCGGCGGCAGCCTCGGCGAGCAGTCTGTTCCGGCGGCTCTGCTCGAGCTGCTGTTCCCGCGCGCCACGTTGGCCACTCCGAACTTGCCGGAGGCGGAGCGGTTGTCTGCACTGCGCGGCGTTCAGGCCGCCGGCGAGGCGCTGCTCGGCCACGGTTGCCCGGCAGTTCTGATCACCGGTACTCACGACGATACCGAGGCGGTCCACAATCATCTTTTTACGGCCAAGGGCGTCGCTGATTGGTCCTGGCCGCGCCTGCCCGGCAGCTATCACGGCTCCGGCTGCACGCTGGCAAGCGCCTGCGCCGCCCGTCTCGCCCACGGCGTGATCCTTGAGACGGCGCTTACCGAGGCTCAGGAATATGTCCATCGCACCCTGCGCAAGGCCTGGCAGGCCGGTCGCGGCCAACTGATCCCGGATCGCCGTGGCTGAGTTGCGAGGCCTCTACGCCATTACCGATCCGGTGTTGCTGGATGATGCCCGGCTGCTACCCGCCTGCGCGGCAGCCCTGCGTGGCGGTGCCCGTCTGCTTCAGTACCGCGACAAGCCGGCCAGCGACCGCCAGCGACAGCAACGTGTCGCCAGCCTGCGCGACCTGTGCCGCGACCATGGCGCCCTGCTGCTGATCAATGATGATCCGCTGCTGGCCGCCCGTGTCGGCGCTGATGGGGTCCATATCGGCCAATCGGACGGCGGCCTCGCACGCGCTCGGGACATCCTTGGCCCGACCGCCATCATCGGCATCACCTGCCATGGCAGCGCTGAAATGGCAATGTCCGCAGCCGAAGCGGGCGCTGACTACGTTGCCTTTGGCCGGTTCTACCCTTCGCTTACCAAACCACAGGCTTCGACAGCCGACCCGGCGGTGCTTGCTACCCTGCTGCCAATCCCCAAGGTGGCCATCGGCGGCGTCACACCGGATAATGCCGCGGCGCTGCTGCACGCCGGCGCCGACATGCTGGCCGTCATCCATGGCCTGTTCGGTGCCGACGATATCGAAGCCCGGGCGCGCCAGTTTTCCCGCTTGTTTGCTTTAAAGGATTGTCCATGAGCCGCATTCATTCCGAAGACCTGTTTCGCAAGGCCCGTCTGCGTATCCCCGGAGGCGTCAACTCTCCGGTGCGCGCCTTCAGGGGCGTGGGCGGCGACCCGGTATTCTTTCACCGAGCCGAGGGACCTTATCTGTTTGATGAGGACGACAATCGCTACATCGATTACATCGGCTCGTGGGGCCCGATGATTCTCGGCCATTGCCACCCGGAGGTGCTTGCTGCCGTTGAGAAGGCAGCCCGCAACGGCCTCAGCTTCGGCGCGCCGACAGCGGCAGAAGTGGAAATGGCGGACCTGGTTTGCTCTCTGGTGCCGTCCATGGACATGGTGCGTATGGTCAGCTCGGGCACCGAAGCCACCATGAGCGCCATCCGCCTGGCCCGTGGCTACACTGGCCGTGACACCCTGATCAAGTTCGAGGGCTGCTACCACGGCCATGCCGACAGCCTGCTGGTAAAGGCAGGCTCCGGCGCCCTGACCTTGGGTGTGCCCAGCTCTCCGGGTGTGCCGGCAGCACTGGCCGAGCATACCCTGACGCTGGATTACAACAATTCCGCCCAGGTGGAAGAGACCTTCGCCCGCATGGGCGATCAGATTGCCTGTGTGATCGTCGAGCCAGTGGCCGGCAACATGAACTGCGTACCGCCGCTGAACGGCTTTCTGCAAACCCTGCGCAAGTGCTGCGACGAGCACGGTACGGTATTGATCTTTGACGAGGTCATGACCGGTTTCCGCGTGGCGCTGGGCGGCGCTCAGGCGGTGTACGGCATCACCCCGGACCTGACCACCCTCGGCAAGGTGATCGGCGGCGGCATGCCGGTCGGCGCTTTCGGCGGTAAACGCGCGATCATGGAATATCTGGCGCCGCTGGGGCCGGTGTATCAAGCCGGCACGCTGTCAGGCAATCCGGTCGCCATGGCCGCTGGCATGGCGACGCTGAACCTGATCCGGCAAGAAGGCTTTTTTGATGAGCTGACCCGCCTCACCGGACGACTGGTTCAGGGCCTTGAGACCATGGCGCGGGAGGAGGGTATCGCCCTGACCACCAATCAGGTCGGCGGCATGTTCGGCATTTTCTTTACCGATCAGACCCGCATCGCCTCACTCGCCGATGTCATGCGTTGCGATCAGGACCGTTTCCGCAGCTTCTTCCATGCCATGCTAGATCGCGGCGTGTATCTGGCACCGAGTGCCTTTGAGGCGGGGTTTGTCTCGATTACCCACACGGATGCCATCATCGACGACACACTTGAGCGGGCCCGAGGGGCGTTCCAGTCCCTGTAACGCTGCAAGTGCGGGAGCCGGCGGTCAGATGGCCGTCGGCATAGATGCGGGAAGGTCGGCAAGGCCCTGTTCCCGATGCCGCAATAGCAGCTCCGCATGGGCCATCATGGTGGGTCGTATCCAGTTAGGAATGGCCTCTATTGGCCAGTAGCCTGCCAGCTGGAAGCGGGCGCAGCGACCACAGTCTTCAAGACAGAAACGACGACGGTACACTGGGCCGGTACCCTGCTCCTTCGGGCTCTGACACTGATCCATGTACGGGCAGGCCATGCTGAAATCTCAGTCAAACGGGCCAGCCAGAGTACGGGGGCAGGGAGGGGTCGCTCAATACTGGCAAAGCGCCAGCTTTTGCACCAACGTACTGTTTTCACTGGTCAACCGTTCTCGATCGGCGGTCGCTGCAGCCCCATCTGCCGGCTGAACATCACCAGCATCGCGCCCATTACAAACATGACCACGCCGTACACTGCGCTCGGCACGGACATCTCGTTCGAGTGCAGCAGAGTCAGGGTAATCATCAGGCCGAGCGTGGCATTTTTCAGCCCCAGCTCCACCGCAATCGTGAAGGACTGGCGCAGATCAAGTCCGATCAGGCGGCCGCCCCCGAGGCCGAGTGCGATGCCTGCAACATTGAGTAATACGGCGATATAGGTTCCATCCCGCGCCAGCGTCACCACCCTGTCGCCGAGCGACACCAGAATGGCACCAATTACCAGCACCAGCACGATCAACCCGAAAGCACCGACAAATCGCTCAGCCCGGGCGGCCATCGCTGGTGTCCATTTGCGCAGCGACATGCCAATGATCAGCGGCACAATAACAATCACCAGCAACGACACCATGGTACGACTCAAGGGCAACTCGATGGCGACATTGGCATCCTGAAACCAGTCCAGCGCCAGACCGGCAAACAGCGGCAGGGTAACGATCGCTATCAGACTCGCCAGCACCGTCAGTACCACTGACAGGGCAACGTCACCGCCACCCAGATAGGCAAAAATATTCGAGGTGGTGCCGCCAGGACAGGCGGCGATAATGATCAGCCCGACGGCCAGCAGGGGATCAAGATTCATCAGCAGCGCCAGCGCAAAGGCTATCAACGGTAACAGCAGGGTCTGTGCCAGCAGACCGAACAGGGTTGCCCTCGGCGCCACCAGTACTTCGCGGAAGTCCTTCGGCGTCAGCGTCAGGCCCATGCCGATCATGATCAGGAACAACGCTGCCGGCAGGCCGATCTCGACCAGGGTTCCCTGCATCTGTCTCTCCCGCTGTAGTGATGTAAATCGTGGCCGCGACCCGACGCGTTCTCAGGCGGTGATGCGTCGCCAAGGCGTAGCCTGCTCAATCTCGAAGGCCAACTCCAGCAGTGTACGCTCTGCTCCGTGGGCAGCAGAAAACTGCACAGCGATCGGCAGGCCCTGTTGTGATTCCCCGATCGGCAGCGAAATTGCCGGACTGCCACTGGCGTTGTTCATCGGCGTGAAGCTGACGTAGTTCATCATCCGCTCGAACAACTCCTCGAACGGCACCTCGGGGCTGATGTAGCCAAGCTCTGGCGTGGTATGCGCCAGTACCGGCGACAACACCGCGTCGTACTCGCGCATGACTTTCGCATAGTCATGCCAACTGCGCTGCAGGCGAAACAGCACCGCCGGCAGACGCCAGCCACGCTTGCGGAAGCGCTCGGCCAAGCCCTGACTAAGCGCATCGAGTTGAGCGGCATCGAACTCCTTGCCGAAACTGTGCTTGCCAAAACGGCCCGCCATAAAAGCGAGGAAGCCCCAGTAGTCAGAGAAATCATCGACGAACGAGGGCCTGACCGGCAGCGGCATAATCTCCACCCGATGGCCGAGACTTTCCAGCAAGGCGACCGTGTCCTCGACGGTGGCACGGGTCTCAGCGCAGGTGGGGCCGGTGAGAGAGTCCATCACCAGACCGATCTTCAGTCGCTTGCGGCCGGGCCCTTCCACCAGCCCGACCTCGGGCAGCTTGCGATTGCGCCAGTACTGCTCGGCGCCAGCGAAGAAATGCGCGGTATCTCGCACCGAGCGGGTGACAACGCCATCGCACACCACATTCACCGGCAGGGTCTTCGCCATCTCATTGGTCACAAAGCGACCACGGGTCGATTTCAGTCCGACCAGTCCGCAGCAGGCCGCCGGAATGCGAATCGACCCACCGCCATCATTGGCGTGGGCGATGGGCACCACCCCCGCCGCCACCAGCGCCGCCGAGCCCCCGGAACTGCCGCCGCTGGAATAGTCGGTGTGCCAGGGGTTTCGTGTCGGCGCCAGCGACTGATACTCGGTGGTGCCATTAAAACCAAACTCGGGCAGGGTGGTTTTGCCCAGCAGGTTGAAGCCCTGGGCCAGATACTGGCGGGCAAAGGCGCCGTCGTGCTGCGCTGGCGTTGCGGGCACAGCCAAAGAGCCATGCCGGGTCGGCAACCCCGCCACATCGGTGTTGTCTTTGATGAAGGTGGGCACACCGACAAATATTCCGGTTCTACCCTGCGATGCCCGCGCCCGCGCCCGATCAAAGTCGGCCACCTGAATGGCATTGAGCCGATCGTTGACCCGCTCCGCGCGGGAAATGGCAGCGTCGGTGAGCTCCGCGGCGCTGACCTCACGACGACGCACCATCTCTGCCAGCGCCACCGCATCGTGGTCGGCAAGGGCGTCGTCAGTGAAAGCATGGATTCGGGTATTGCTCATGAATTACTCCGCAGATGGGACCATGGTGCAAGAATGGAACCACAGCCCTCTCTCCGGGGAAAGGGGGCTGCGATGTTTTGGCCCATCACAACAGGTGGCGCTGCTGATAAACCGCCTGCCAGATCTTGCCCGGCTTCTGGCTGACCTCGGTATCGAAATAGTATTTCAGCCGGCGCCGATCGTCGGCTCTGTCCTTGAGGGCAGTGCCAATAATAAAGTGCACCAGATCCTCCACCCGCATGCTGCCGTCACTGTAGTAGAAGGCATAAACACTCAGCGCATGGGCAACATTGATCGCCTCGGCGGTCGATAGCGCCGCCCCTGCCAGACGGTGGGTGCTGCGGCCATCCAGCGACTGGCCGCTGCGCAGCTCGTGAAACATGGTCACCAGCACCTGAATGACATCCGCATCAACATTGATATGAATGCCGGCACCGTCGTTCAACGCCGCCAGCTCAGACATCACCACCTCCAGCTCGTCCTGCAGGCGTCGTATCGGCGAGATCGTCTCGAAGTTGAGTCGCCGCCGCAGCGCCACACTCATCCGGTTAACGCCCTCATCGACGCTATTGCTGGTGGCGATGATATTGAACCCGGCCGAGGCAAACAGAGTGCCATCCCTGTCGCCGAGTTCAGGAATGGAAATGATCCGTTCGGACAGCACCGAGAGGATCGCATCCTGAAGGTTCTGCGGGCAGCGACTGAGCTCCTCGAACCGCACCAGCTTGCCGTCACGCATGCCACGAAACAGGGGACCGGGAATCAGTGCCTCCCGGGTTGGTCCGGTGCGGGTCAGCCGCGACTGGTCCCAGTCGTACAGCAACTGGCTTACCGAGGTCACTGCACTACCCTGAATCACCAGAGTGGAATCGGCAGAGACTGCGGCGGCAAGCAGTTCGGATACCCAGGACTTCGCCGTACCAGGCTCGCCGACCATGAAACAGCCGCGATTGGTACAGAGCGAAATCACCATTCGCCTGACCACACCGGGCTCGGCGACGAATTTGCGCAAAATACCCAGCGCCTGATCCCCGGCGATGAATTTTTCTACCGCAATCGGTGACATCTGCCAACCGGGCGGCACCGGATAGTCATCGTGCTGGCGCAATGTCGACAGTTCTTCCGCGAATCGCACTTCCGCCGGCAACCGCTGGATCCGTTCGGACGTCTTCATCACATTTCCCTCGCCCCGCCGCGCACTTCCGGCGCCATCCGCTCCGCCGGCAGAATACGCGGCAACTCTGACATCGGAATGACCCCCTGAATAACCAGATCGATGGCGCTGTCACGCATGGTGACCAAACCGGCATCGAGTGCCCGCCAGCGCAACTCACCCAGCGGCGGCTGGCGGCTGATAATGTCACGGAAATCCGCATTGACCTCCATATACTCAACCACAGCCACTCGGCCACGCGTGCCGCGCTGGTTGCACTGGTTGCAGCCACGACCGGCAAAACAGCGGAACTTCGCCGGCACTTCGGCAGGAAACAGTTCACGCAGAATGCCCTCATCCGGCTCAACCTGCTCCCGGCAGTGGCTACAAATCCGCTTCGCCAGTCGCTGGGCTACCACCGCCAGCAATTCACTGGCGATAGAATTGCGATGCAGGCCCAGATCGTAGAGTCGCTGCACCGCATCAACGGCGTCGTTGCAATGCAGTGTGGACAACACCAGATGTCCGGTCTGCGACGCCCGCGCCGCCTCGAGAGCGGTTTCCGCATCGCGAATCTCACCCACCAGAATGACATCCGGATCCTGCCGGACAAAAGAGCGCATGGCATCGGCAAAACCGAACCCGATCTTGGATCTTACCCGGGTTTGCTGGATGTTATCGATGGCGTACTCGATCGGGTCTTCGACAGTAATCACCTTGCGCCGGCCGTCATCAGCGAGCTCCTGGAGCCCAGCAGACAGCGTGGTGGATTTTCCGGAACCGGTGGGACCAACAATCAGCACCAGACCGGCCGGGTTATCCAGTAGCCGCCGATATTTCTGCGTCAGTCGCGGCGCCAGCCCCAATTCATTAAGCCCCATGGCACGACCGCTTTGTGGCAGCAGGCGTATCACCACATGTTCGCCGTGCAGCGATGGCTGGGTCTGAATACGCAGGTCGTAAGTGGTCTGTCCGACCTTCAATCGTGATCGACCACCCTGAGGCAGGCGCCGCTCGGCAATATTGAGCTCGGCGCGGGTCTTGATCACATTCACCACCCCTTCCATTTCAGAGGGCGTGAGCTGGTAGTGCTCGAGATCGAACAGCTCGCCATCGACGCGCAGGCGAATGCGAACGCGCTGATGGTAGCGCTCGATGTGAATATCGCTCGCCTTCTCACTGACCGCGTCCAGCAGGATGCCTTCATACACTGCCACCAGATACGGGCTGATCTGGTTATCGAGTTCAGCGGCAAAGTCTTCACCATCATGATGACTGGGCGGAGGTGCTGCTCGATCATGCGGGCGTGCGGCCTTGTCAATGATATTGATGGTGGACCACAGACGACGGTAATCCGTCGGCGTGACCAGCACCCGCACCACACCGCTACCCGGGTGCATCACTTCAATCGCATCGGTTTGGGCGTCGGGGTTATCCGACGCAATCAGCAACTTGCCGTCCTTGCGGGCGATGGGAATTACCCGGTAGTGATCAAGAAAGGTGCGCGAGAAGCTTCGTACCAGACTGCGATCAATCTCGGGAAACAGACTGTCAGCATCGGCAAAACGAATCCCCATGCGCCGCGCCAGCGCGCGATAGACTTCGGCATCCTCACCGCCAAGACGACGCTGAATGATGGTCATCAGCGGCAGCCCGAGTCGGTCGACCTCTTCGCGGGCACTCTTCAACATGGCGTTGTCGATCACCCCCATATCAATCAGGGCGGCACTGATGTCGCTGGTGAAATCGACCACACCAAGATCATGACGACGGACCCGGCCCTCACCATCGCGATCACAGGCAACCAGTGTCGACCAGCCGCCCTCACCGCCATCCAGCATTACCAGCGAGCCACCGGCGGAAAGCTGATCGAGCAGGCCATCAATATTGCCGAGCGTACAGAGCGCTATGATCTGGTCGAATGGCGCATGATCCGGGACGCCGACACTTCCCTCACCGACAACCACTTCCACATTGTCGGGGTGAAACGGCGCCAGATTCTTTCGCGCGATGGCGGCGATCGCCTCCTGTCGCTCCAGCACGACCACACTCGTCACCAGCCGCGACAACACCATGCTGAGGTAACCGGAGCCGGCACCTACCTGCAGCACCCGGTCAGACTCTTTTAATGACGGGATGCGCGAAAGGATAGTCTTGATGGTTTCACGCGAGGGAATACTGTGGCCCGACATCAGCCGGCCGATATCGGCGGAGGCGACAAAGGCGCTGCGCGGCACACCATACACTGCCTGCATGGTGCGGGAATCAAGTTTGGCTTGCATTGCTACCCCGGCTCAGACATCCCAGAACAACCGGACTACAGCATAGCGTTTTGACAGCAGTTGGCCATGACACAAATCAGTTGTGAGGAAGATTGCTTCTCCCCTGGGGATGGCGGCGGACCAGCATCTCTGCTTCGCGGCGAGCACGCTCGGCGCCGGCCTCGTCGCCCTGACGCATTCTCGCTGTGGCGACCAGATGCCACAGCGCGGCCTGATAGGCCTGCCGTCGCGGCGCCAGCCGCAGGGCCCGCTGCGCCATCACCTCGGCACTTTGCGGATCCCCTTCGCGTAACCGCAGCTCTGCCAACTCCCGATAAAGCCAGGATGACTCCGGCTGCATGTAGAGGGCTCGCTCCAGATAACGGCCCGCCGCCGCCAGCTGATTGTTCTCGCGAGCCAATACAGCCTGCTGCCAGAGACTTTCTGCAGCACTGCCACGCAGTGGATCGCCGGGCGGCATCTCCATCGGCACGACCACCTCCGGCGTGCGACTGGCGCAGGCTGCAAGCCCCGCCAGACAGACCAGCAAGATCAGTCGAATAAACCCTTGAACCATTGTCGGATACCTTGCGGCACCGCCTGAGCCTTACCGCAGGCACTGGATTCCTGCGGCACCGAGGCCGTCAGCAGTGGATACTCCCGGGCGCCCTGGCAACCCCTCGCGCTGCGCCGCAACCCCTGTTCATCCAACCATATCATTTCGACCCCGGCCGGCGGAGCCATTCGCAGCGGTCGTTGCGGCAACGCCGCCATGATCCCGGTCCAGACCCGCAGCGGCCCGCTGCTGCCGGTGAAACCCGTGTCGCCGTTGTCATCACGGCCGAGCCAGACCAGCACCAGATGGCTGCCGCTAAAGCCGGCGAACCAGGCATCACGGTGGCCGTCACTGGTACCGGTTTTGCCGGCCACCACCAGCTTTTCCGGCAACTGGTCGACCGCATAGCGGCCGGTGCCCCGGGTCATGGCCTGGCGCAGGCTCCACTGCAGCAGGTAGGACACCTGCGGATCAATCACCTGCTGCGGCCGCACCGGATAGCGCGCCAGCGGCTGACCATGACGATCCAGCACATCCGTGATGGCCCGAAGCGGTGTCCGCTGGCCGCCGGTGGCGAGGGTCTGGTACATCACCGTCGTTTCGAACGGGCTGAGATTCAGACTGCCGAGAAAAATACTCGGATAGGGCGGAATGCGGCTCTGAACCCCCAACTGCTGGAACGTACGGATGACATTGGCGAGTCCGGCATCCAGCCCCAAACGGGCGATGGCCTGATTGCGCGACAACGCCAGCGCCTCGGTCACCGGCAGCGGCCCCATGGACTGGTTGTCGAAGTTCTTCGGCTGCCAGACCTGACCACCTTCCATCCGCACCTCGAATGGCCCGTCGGTAATGCGGGTGCCGGGGTGGAATTTCTTCGGCTGCTGG
Organism: Alcanivoracaceae bacterium; assembly: GCA_046292765.1. GTDB lineage: Bacteria > Pseudomonadota > Gammaproteobacteria > Pseudomonadales > Alcanivoracaceae > PGZG01. The sequence continues at coordinate 25,758 of JBKBQA010000007.1, forward strand.
TAGGCGGCCAGAACCACTGCAGGCTTTGCCAGTGAACCGATCGGCCGCTGTGCATCCAGCGCCCGGTTGAACCCGGCACTGCGCGGCATCTTGTCCCCCACCAGCGCCAGAACATCGCCCTGATCCGGCGCCGTAATAACCACCGCACCATTGACCTCCGCATGCCCCTGGAGAAACTGGCCAAGCTGCTGCTCCGCCACCAGTTGGGCCAGCACATCCAGCGTCGAGTGGATAATCAGGCCCTCGGACGACAGGATCTCCGCCGGGTAATCGCGCGCCAGCTGGCGCCGGACCAAATCAATAAAGTGGGGGAACGCATACAGCGCTGCGCCGCCCCGTGGCACCACATCCAGTGGCTGGGCCCGGTAGTGACTCAGAGCCCGCTCATCCATCAGCCCCTGATTGGCCGCCGCCTGCAAAACGGTATTGCGACGCTGTTGCGCACGCTGTGGATGGCGGCGTGGATCGTAGTAGCTGGGTCCCTTGAGCAGGCCAATCAGCAGGGCGAACTGATGCGGCTCCAGCTCAGCCAGTGGTCGACCAAAATAAAACTGGGCGGCAAGCCCCATGCCGTGAATGGCCCGACCGCCATCCTGACCGAGATAGACCTCGTTCAGATACGTTTCGAGAATCTGCTCCTTGCTGTAATGCAGCTCCAGCAACAGCGCCATCGGGATTTCCACCAGCTTGCGCGACAGCGTGCGCTCGCGGGTAAGCCAGAAATTCTTCACCAGCTGCTGGGTAATGGTGCTGCCACCCTGCTCAACCTCTCCGGCACGCAGATTGGCAAACAAGGCCCGGGCGAGGCCGCGCAGGGAAATACCGATGTGCTCATGGAAGTTCCGGTCCTCCACCGCCATCAGCATATATACCAGCGCCGGCGGCACTTCCTCCAGCCGCACCAGCACCCGGTCTTCATTGTGGCCGGGATGAATGCTGCCAATCTGCAGTGGCTCGAGGCGGGCCACCGGCACCGGCTTGCCGCTGGCATCGGCGAGGCTGACAATGCGGCCGCCGTCAAGACGAAGGCGCAACAACTGCGCAGCTTCGCCGCCATCACTGTCGCGGAAGCCGCGGGTGTGCACCAGCAACCCGCCGCTGACACGGGCGTAACTGCCCGGCATCTGCGCCGCACCGTTGTCCCGGTAGCGCAGCAGGCCCAGTAGCTGCTGCAAATTCGACTCGGTCAGCTCACGCCCGGCATACAACTCCACCGGCCGGGCGTAGACCCGGGCCGGCAACTGCCACTGATGGTTCTCGAAACGCTTGCGCACCATGGCATCAAGCCAGGCCACCGCCAGCAGTCCCACGACCAGCCCCACCGCGAGGCCTTGCCAGAGCAGGCTTCGCCAGCGGATACCACCAGTCGCAGCCTTGCGGGCCGACGGCTTTTTTCGAGGGGAAGGTGACTTGGGTTTGCTCATGGGCGACGAGTATAGTCGCTCATCACAGCGGCCGCCTCATGCGGCGCAGGTCGGCGGGGAGATGGTCATCACAGTATCGAAGGCAGGCCCGGCAATCTTCACGTTTGGCAACAGACCCTGCCATCACCATAATGTCCGCTCTCTGAATCAGGAAACAGCCCATGAGTGCTCGCTACGATATCTACGCCATCGGCAATGCACTGGTCGACACCGAAGTGGAGGTCAGTGACGCCTTCCTCGAACGGATGGGAATCGGCAAGGGCATGATGACCCTGGTTGATGAATCGCGCCAGCATGACCTCGTCACCGCGCTGAATGGCGAGAGCCGCGTCCACCGACGAGCCAGCGGCGGCTCTGCCTGCAACACGGTTGTGGCGGCCCAGTACTTCGGCGCCCGCACCTACTACGCCTGCCGGGTTGCCGATGACGATACCGGGCGGTTCTTCGTTGACGATCTGCGCGCTGCTGGTGTCGATACCAACATGAGTGGCAGCAAAAGCGACGGCGTTAGCGGTAAGTGTCTGGTAATGATCACCCCGGATGCCGAGCGCACCATGAATACCTTTCTCGGTATCTCCGAGACGGTCGGTGACGAAGCGGTGATTGAACAGGCGGTGGCAGCGTCGCGATTTGCCTATATTGAGGGCTATCTGGTCACCTCTCCCAGTGCCCGGGCAGCAGCCATCCGGTTGCGCGACGAGGCCCGTCGCCACGGGGTGCGCACCGCCCTGACGTTTTCTGATCCAGCCATGGTGCAGTTTTTCGCTGATGGCTTGCGGGAAATGATCGGTGACGGTGTCGACATCCTGTTCTGCAACGAGACCGAGGCTCTGGGCTTTGCTGGCAGCGACACTCTCGATGATGCGATGAATATATTGAAACAATACGCCGGCGCCCTGGTGATCACCCGTGGCGCCCGTGGCGCCCGTCTTTGGGACGGCACACAGACGATCAATATTGCCCCGTTTCCGGTCAAGGCAGTCGACACAAACGGTGCCGGCGACATGTTTGCCGGCGCCTTCCTGTACGCCCTGAGTCAGGACCATGACTTTGCCACCGCCGGCAAGCTGGCCAGCGCAGCTGCCGCACGGGTGGTCAGTGACTTTGGTCCACGCCTGCCTGCTGCGGAACATCTGGCGATTCGTCGCGACATTCTTGGCCACTAACCGGAACCCGACCATGCACCTGCTTTGCCGCCTCGAAGATCTGCCGGAAGATGGTGCCCGGGAGTTCACCGCCGATGGCCAGTCGATTGTCGTCGTGCACCGTGACAGCCAGATACATGCCTACCTGAACTGGTGTCCCCATCTCGGTATTGAACTCAATTTCCAGCCGGATGTGTTCCTTGATTCTGACGATCAATTCATTCAGTGCGCCAATCATGGCGCCCTGTTTGAAATCGACACCGGTCATTGCCTGTCCGGCCCCTGCAGTGGCGACAAGCTGGTGGCAGTAAAGCACAGCGTCCGGGGTGACGAGCTGTGGCTTGACGAGCTGCCCCAGCCGGCATGACCACGACGCCGTCCAGCCACCCGTTCGATGATCTGACGCCGGATGTCATTCTTGATGCGGTCGAGCAGCAGGGCTGGCTAACCAGCGGCCATTTCCTCGCCCTGAACAGCTACGAAAACCGCGTTTACCAGATCGGTGTCGAGGACAGCGCACCAATCATTGCCAAGTTTTATCGCCCGGATCGCTGGAGCGATGCCCAGATCCTCGAAGAGCATGCCTTTACCGACGAACTTCTGGCACGGGAGCTACCGGTTATCGCGCCGTTGCGGGATGACGACGGCAACTCGCTGTTCCGGCACGGCGCCTTCCGCTTCAGTTTGTTTCCGCGCCGTGGCGGCCATGCTCCACCGCTCGACGATGATCGCTGCCTAGAGACGCTGGGTCGCTGGATGGCTCAGTTTCACAATGTCGGAGCAGTGCGTGACTTCAGCGCTCGCCCATCACTGACGATTGATGAATTCGGCCATCAACCGGTGGCGTTTGTCAGCGAGCATTTTGTTCCGAAGGACTTGCTGCCGTCCTGGCAAAGCATCACCCGAGATCTGCTGGCCATGGTCACTGATCGCTTCGCCGCCGGCCGTCCGGTCACACAACTTCGGGCACATGGCGACTGCCACCCCGGTAATGTGCTGTGGCGGGATGATGCCCCGCACTTTATTGATCTGGACGACGCGCGCATGGCGCCGGCGGTTCAGGACCTGTGGATGCTGCTCTCCGGCGATCGCGACCAACAACAACGTCAGCTTGGCGCAATTCTCGACGGCTATCAGGATTTCCGTGAATTTGATTGTGCCGAACTGCGCCTGATCGAACCACTGCGCACCCTGCGCATGCTTCACTTTGCCGGCTGGATTGCCCAGCGCTGGGATGACCCCGCCTTTCCCCGAGCTTTCCCCTGGTTCAACAGCCCGCGTTACTGGGGCGACATGATTCTTGACCTGCGCATGCAGATGTCGTCACTACAGGAACCTCATCTGATATATTGATATCCATGATGTTCGTACCCTACCGATCTGTGATCGAGGAGATTGGGTGATGGCACAGGGCCGGCAAGAGAAACTGGCATTACTGATCAACCTGCCCGGCACCCTGCTGACATTGCTGGCCCGGTAAATCTCCATCAACTCGTCAGCACAACCGGCACAGATACGTCGAGCCGGAACTGGTCCGGACTGATGTGTGTCCGCCACGCCATAATCTCCACACCCTGACGACTTGCCTGTCGCAGCAGCTCGCCATAGCGGGGATCCACCTCGTCCGCCGGACGCACCTTTTTGGCGCCGGTATGCTGCACGCAGAAGAACAGCACCGCTCGATGCCCTTGCCGGACAACATCCATGAGCGTCAGCAAATGCTTCTGACCCCGTTCCGTCACCGCATCGGGGAAGGCGATCATGCCGTCATCCGCTTCGTCAGCGGCCGGACCGAGGGTGACATTCTTGACCTCAATGAAGGTTTGCTTTCCCGTTGCGTGATCCAGCGCGAGATCAAAGCGGCTGTCGGCGAAGGTCACTTCCCGACGAAGGGACTGGTAGCGCTTCAGCCCCGGAATGCGTTTGGCTTCGATCACCTCCGCCACCAGCGCGTTGGTGCGCATTGTGTTCACGCCAGCCCAGTGGCCGTGAGCCACTTGCACCGCCTCCAGCGTATGGCGATATTTCCTGGCCGGATTACCGCTGTCGGAGTAAAGCACCCGGGCGCCCTGCGGCTGGCAGTTTTTCATCGACCCGGTGTTCGGGCAGTGGAGGGTAATAACGCCACCGTCGGCCAATTCAACGTCCACCATAAAGCGCTTGTAACGACGAATCAGTCGCGCTTGCTGCAGTGGTGGATCGAATCTCATGAGGTCATCCGGCCGACGAAGCGTCGAAGCCGCGCCAGCGCCTCCTGCAAACGGGCCTCGTCGGTGGTATAGGCGATCCGCAGGCAACGCTCAGGCCCATGACGCTGGCCAAAATCCGCGCCTGGCGTCAGGGCAACAAACTCCTGTTCCAGCAACTGCGCGCAGAAGGCAAAGCTGTCGTGGGTAAGCGCACTGATATCGACATACAGATAAAACGCACCTTCTGGCTGCCCCATCACTCGCATCCCCAACTCCGGCAGCGCCGCCAGCAGCAGGCGTCGGCGCCCGTCCAGCACATCGCGCCGACGGTCCAGCTCTGCCAGCGCATCGGGAGCAAAGGCCGCCAGTGCGGCATGCTGCGACATGGTTGCCGGCGCAATAAAAAAGTTTTGCGCCATCCGCTCCAGAGCCGGCACATGCGCTGCCGGGGCCACCATCCAGCCAAGACGCCAGCCCGTCATGCCGAAATACTTGCTGAAGCTGTTCAGCACCAGCGCATCCGGCGCCACCGTCAGCACGGTATGAATCGGCTGGCGATAAACCAGCCCCTGATAAATCTCATCGACAATCAGGCCGCCACCGAGTGCTGCCACCGTTGTCGCGATGCCAGCACAGTCCGACGCAGACAGCACGGCGCCGGTGGGGTTATCCGGCGTTGCCAACAAGGTGGCCACAGTACTCGGCTGCCAGTTCTTGCGGATCAGGTCCGCCGTCACCCGCAGGTCATCTCCCAGCGGCATACTCTGCGGATCGCCGTTCACCAGTTCGACAAAATGACGGTTACAAGGGTAGCCCGGATCTGCCAGCAACACCCCGTCGCCGGGGTCGACAAGCAGCGCCAGCGCCAACTGCAGGGCGCCCGAGGCGCCGGGAGTGACAATGATCCGGGAGGGCTCGACGTCGACGCCGAAGCGACTCCGGTAGTAACCGGCAATGGCCTCGCGCAGCGCAGGCAGACCCGTTGCCGGGGTGTAGTGCGTCAGGCCCTGCGCCAGCGCACGCTGGCCAGCCGCCAGAATCGGGGCAGGAGTCGGAAAATCCGGCTCCCCCACCTCCAGATGGATGACATCATGACCGGCCGACTGCAGGGCCTGCGCCCGCCCAAGCAGCGCCATAACATGGAAAGGCGCGATACGGTCGTTCCGGGAGGCCTGGCGAAGCATCGAATCAGTCCTTATCTCGACTTTCAGTTTGTGCGCATCTCGCTATAATGCGCGGCGCTTTTTACCAGCTGGTGCATCAAAGGTGACAGGACCCGGTGCTACGGGTATTGTCGGACGTTTAGTTGGGCCGAGGGGCCCAAGCCGGCGGAGCCGGTGGCACACTAACAGCGAGCAGCGAGTATGTTAAGGGAGTTGATCAGAATGGCTACCCGCAAGAAAAACAACACCAGCAAACCGGCAGCCAAAGCCGCACCGAAGGCAGCCAGCAGCAAGAAAGCCGCCAGCAAACCCGCAGCCAAACCCGCTGCAGTGAAAAAACCGGCGGCCAAAACACCAGCAGCCAAAAAGCCCACTGCCAGCAAGGCAGTGAAGAGCAAGGCGGTAGCCAAACCCGCGCCAAAGGCTGCGGCCAAACCGACCAAGCCCGCTGCCAAGCCGACGGCAAAAAAAGCCGCTGCCAGCAAACCGGTAAAGCCGGCTGCCAAAGCGGTAGCCAAAGCGTCGCCGAGCAAGCCCAAGGCTGCGGCCAAAGGGGCTGCGCCAAAGGCGGCACCCAGCGCTGCCAAGGCAGCCGCACCGAACAGAAAAACTGCGCCCGCCAAAGCGAAGGCCGCAGCACCGGTGAAAGCGAAAGCTGCCGCCATCAAGAAAGCCCCGGTCAAAGCGGCTGCCCCCAAGGCGGTAGCAAAACCGAAAACCACACCCAAGGCGCCCGCACCGAAGCCGACCGCCGCCCAACCTGCGGCCAGCAAGGCACCGGTGAAACAGGAAACAGCGAAACCGAAAAATGCCAGAAAGGCAGCGGAGAAAGTCCCGACGACGCCGTCGGCCATTCCCGCCCGGCCTGCTTCCGTGTTACCGGCCAAACCGAGTGCGGGGAGAGCAACGCAGTCCTCTCTACAGGTAACGACACCCGTGAAACGCCAGACCAGTAGCACCCCCATGCCGGCCTCTACCACGCCGATCTTCGGCCTCGCGCCCTATCAGCCGGCCAAGAACGAGGAGTACATGAACCCGGCTCAGTACGTTCACTTCCGCAAGATCCTTCTGGCCTGGCGCCAGGAACTGATGGAAGAGGCCGACCGAACCATGCATCACCTGCAGGACGAGGCATCCAACCTGCCCGACCCGAATGACCGCGCCACTCAGGAAGAAGAGTTTGCACTGGAGCTGCGTGCCCGTGATCGCGAGCGCAAGCTGTTGAAGAAAATCGAGAAGGCGCTCGACAAGGTCGACAAGGGCGACTACGGCTGGTGCGAAGCCTGCGGCATCGAAATCGGCATCCGCCGTCTCGAAGCCCGGCCCACCGCCGAGCTTTGCATCGACTGCAAGGAGCTCGCCGAAATCAAGGAAAAGCAGCTCGCCGGCTGATGGCCACCGCAGACCGCACCGCACAGGACGCCGGGGCAACCCGGCGTTTTCCGTTGCCGGCGCGAAGCACCGCCGCGACATCTTACCGCGGCCGCTTTGCTCCAACCCCCTCCGGACCGCTTCACCTTGGCTCGTTAGTGATGGCCGCAGCCAGCTGGCTCGACGCACGCCGGCACGATGGCGTCTGGCTGGTGCGAATCGATGATATTGATCCGCCCAGGGAAGTGGCAGGCGCCGCCGACGTCATCCTGCGACAACTGACGTTGTTTGGTCTGCACTGGGACGATCAGGTGATTTATCAGAGCCAGCGCCATCCGGGCTACGAAGCAGCCGTGCAGATGCTGCTGCAGGACAAGCGGGCTTTTTACTGCCGGTTGTCACGACGTGAGCTGGAGGCCTGCGGCCAGATTCATCCGGGGCCTGCAGCGGCAAGTCTTGCCGCTGCAGGCGCGGCGGTAAGACTTGCCGTGCCAGACCAGCCAATTTGCTTTGATGATCGCGCTTTGGGCAGCCAGAGCTTCCGACTCGACCAGCAGGAAGGCGCCTTCGTGATCCGTCGCCGCGACGATCTCTACGCCTATCAACTCGCCTGCGCGCTCGATGATGCCGACCTCGCCATCACCGATGTGGTCCGCGGCATGGATCTGCTCGACTCCACCCCCAGACAGATTCATGTGCTCGACAGCCTTTCGCGACCAGCACCACGCTATGCACATCTGCCTGTTGTCGTCGACGGACAGGGCAACAAACTCTCCAAGTCGGCAGGCAGCGCGGCCGTTGATCGCTTACACCCAGGCGCAACCCTGTCGCTGGCGCTGTCCCACCTGGGCCTCGACATTGCAGCCGACGAACCCTCGCGGATGCTCGATGAAGCGTTGCAGCGGCTGCGCAATACCATAGATTCCTGACTGCGTCTTCCAGCGGGATTACCGCTCGCAGAAAACGCGCTACCATGCCGGTACCCTGGCCCGGATACGCCCATGTACACCGACCGCCTGCTGATCATCTTCATCCTCGGCACCTATCTGCTGTCACCGGCCATTATTGAATGGTGGAGCGACGGTGGTCGGGCCTGGTTCCGGCCATTCCTGGTCTGGATGCTGCTGATTGGCCTCAGCTACTGGATTGGCCGCAGCCGGGACTTCGATGGACTTTAATTTTTACTACCTGCTCGGCATCGCGGCCTGCTATCTGCTGTTTCTGTTCCTGGTGGCCTGGATCACCGACCGCGGCTGGCTACCGGCGCGACTGGTCCGCCACCCGATGGTGTACGTCTTTTCGTTAGGCGTTTACTGCAGTGCATGGGCGGTGTACGGCAGCGTCGGCTATGCCTATCAGTATGGCTACAACTATCTGGCCTACTTTCTCGGCATTTCCGGGGCATTCCTGCTGGCCCCGATTCTGCTCGCGCCGATTCTGCGCCTTACCAGCACCTACCAGCTTGGCTCACTGGCCGACCTGTTTGCGTTCCGCTTCCGCAGTCGCGCCGCCGGCGCCTTGACCACCCTGATCATGCTGGTCAGCATGCTGCCGCTGCTGGCGCTACAGATCAAAGCGGTGTCGGAATCAGTGGCAATCATGAGCGGCGGCGACACCCAGCCGTTGAACGTCGCGGTCTGGTTCTGCGCAATGCTCACCCTGTTTGCAATCCTGTTCGGCGCCCGCCATGCCACCGCGCGTGAAAAGCACGAGGGCCTGGTGGTGGCGATGGCGACGGAATCCCTGATCAAGCTGGTCGCCTTTGTCGGCGTCGCCCTGATTGGTCTGTTCGGAGTTTTCGATGGTCCAGCAGGGCTCAATGAATGGCTGGACGAACACCCGGAGATGCTCGCCCGGCTCTACTTCCCGCTGCAGGACGGCACCTGGCACAGCCTGATTCTGGCGTTCTTTGTCTCCGCCGTGGTCATGCCACACATGTTCCATATGGCATTCGCCGAGAACCTGAACCCGCGTGCGCTGATTACCGCCAGCTGGGCAGTCCCGCTGATGCTGCTGGTAATGGCAATCTGCGTACCCGTCATCGTCTGGGCGGCGCTGGCCAAGAATGTCGGCACCCCGGCGGACTACTTTGCTCTTGGTTTGAGCAGCCGGTTTGGCGATCAAGGCGCGCTGCTTGCCTATATCGCCGGTCTGGCCGGCGCCACCGGCATGCTGATTGTCGCCACGCTGGCCCTGTCCGGCATGGCCCTGCACCATCTGGTGCTGCCATTACGTCGCCCCCAACCGGGCGAGGACCTGTATCGCTGGCTGCTCTGGGCACGACGACTGCTGATCATCGCCATCATCGGTCTTGCCTATCTGTTCTACTCCTGGACCGGTCACCGCCATAGCCTCACCACTCTGGGTGTGATGTCGTTTGTTGCCACACTGCAGTTCGTCCCGGGCCTGATCGGCACCCTGTTCTGGCCAGGCGGCAACCGTCGCGGACTGCTGGTTGGCCTGAGTGCCGGCTTCCTGATCTGGCTGCTGATGCTGGTGCTGCCGACGCTAAACCCGGCCTGGCACTGGACTGCCCTGTCCGAGCTGCTCGGACTGCGCTTTGCCTCCCCGCTGAGCCAATGGCACAGCATTGCGCTGATGTCGGTGGCCACCAACGGCGTGCTATTTGCATTGGTGTCACTGGTCACCTCCACCAGCAGCGCTGAACAGAACGCCGCCCAAACCTGCGCCGTCGACAGCTTGCGCCGCCCCTATCGCTGGGAACTGGAAGCAGATGATGTCGACGACTTTATCCTCTCGCTGGCCCAACCACTTGGCGCAGTCACGGCAGAGCGCGAGGTGGAGCTTGCCCTGCGCGATCTTGGTCTGAGTCGCAATGAGACCCGTCCCTATGCCTTGCGACGACTGCGAGACCAGCTGGAGACGAACCTGTCAGGCCTGCTCGGTCCGTCAGTGGCTCATCAACTGGTGGACGATCATCTGCCCTATAAGGCGCAGGGCGAGGAAGAGAGCAACGAAGACATCCAGTTCATCGAATCGCGACTGGAGCAGTACCGCAGCCGCCTGTCCGGCCTTGCTGCCGAACTTGACAGCCTGCGCCGCTTCCATCGCCAGACCTTGCTGGAACTGCCAATTGGCGTGATTTCTCTCGGCGCGGATGGCGAAATCATTGGCTGGAATCTGGCGATGGAAAAGCTCACTGGCATCTCCGGACGACGCATGACCGGCTCTCGTCTGGCCAACCTGCCCGGCGCCTGGCGTGAGCTGCTGCTAACATTCGCCAACGGCGGCATCGGCCACCAGCCACAACAGCCGATCACGCTGCGCGGAGCCACCCGCTGGCTCAGCCTGCACAAGTCGCGGGTGCATGAATCCCTGCATGGCGACAAGGACGCCGGCCAGGTCATTGTGGTGGAAGACATCACCGAAATCCGGGCGTTGGAAATGCGCGCAGCCCATAACGAGCGACTGGCTTCCATCGGTCGACTTGCGGCCGGCGTGGCCCACGAGATTGGCAACCCGGTGACGGCAATTGCCTGCCTGACCCAGAATCTGGCACTCGGCGCATCCGACGATGAACTGGAACAGGGTGCCGGGCAAATCCTGGAACAGACCCGTCGTATTACTCGCATCGTTGAATCGCTGGTAACGTTCTCGCACAGCGGCACCCTGCCCCAGCATCATCACCTGCCAGTAGACATTCACGACACCGCCGCAGAAGCCATCGCCCTGCTGGGGCTTGATCCCGACCGACGCCAGCAGCGCTTCGTCAACGATTGCCCTTCGGGCCTGATGGTGTCCGGTGATCCGCAACGGTTGCTACAGGTATTCGTCAACCTGTTTTCCAATGCCGCCGACGCCAGTCCCAACGACCAGCCGGTGTGCGTCAGTGCCGAAGGTGAAGGGCCGTCGGTGATTATTCGCATAGAGGACCAAGGGCATGGCATTCCGCCTGCACTGCTTGATACCCTGTTCGAGCCCTTTGTCACCAGCAAACCGCCAGGACGGGGTACCGGATTGGGCCTCGCACTGGTATACAGCATTATCGAAGATCATCTGGGCAGCATCCGGGTTGAAAGCCCGATTACCGATGACCACGGCACTTGCTTCATTCTCACCCTGCCGGCGGTTGCTGTCGCGGCGGATGCGGACAGGACAGCAGTATGAGCCATATCCTGATAGTCGAAGACGAACCGGTTATTCGCGGCGCTCTGCGCAAGCTGCTGGAACGTCATGACCACAGCGTGGTGGAAGCCGATTCAGTAGAGCAGGCCACGACACGGGACCTACGTGATTTTGACCTGATCATCAGTGACCTGCGCCTGCCGGGAGCACCGGGCACGGACCTGATCCAGCAAGCCCGGCCCACGCCGGTGCTGATCATGACCAGCTACGCGAGCCTGCGCTCTGCAGTCGACGCCATGAAACTGGGCGCAGTCGATTACATCGCCAAGCCCTTCGATCATGATGAAATGGTCATGGCAGTCAGCCGCGTTCTCAAGGAGCGCGCCCTGCGTCGCGGCCATGACGCCCTGCGTGCAGACCTTGCCCAACGCTACCCGGTCAGCGACATGATCGGCGAGAGCGACGGAATGCAAACCCTGCTACAACACATCGAGCGGGTGGCGCCCACCGACAGCACGGTGTTGATCTGCGGCGAATCCGGCACCGGCAAGGAACTGGTCGCACGCACCCTCCACGACCGCAGCGAACGCAGCCGCGGCCCGATCGTGCCGGTCAACTGCGCGGCAATGGCAATTGATGAGCTCGAACAGCAGTTGTTCGGCATCGAACGCCAGAGCGGCAACGAGCGTAGTCGGCGCGGACTGGCCGAGAGCGCTGACGGCGGCACCCTGTTTCTGGACGAAATTGATGAGTTGTCCGCCTCGGCTCAGGGCCGGCTGCTACAGCTGCTGGAACAACAGGTGGTCCTGCGCATCGGTGGGGACGAGGCCCGCCGTATCGATACCCGCATTATCGCTGCCAGCCATCGCGACCTGCTGCGCCTGGTGGCGGAGGGGCGCTTCCGCGAAGACCTCTATTACCGGCTGCAGGTGGTCCGGCTTACCCTGCCCCCCCTGCGCGAGCGCGGCGACGACATCCTGCTATTGGCCAACAGCCTGCTGGAGCGGATCAGCCTGCGCCTCAACCTCAAAACCAGGGGCTTTACCGTGGAGGCACGCCGGGCCATGATCAGCCACCTCTGGCCGGGCAACGTGCGGGAGCTGGAAAACGCCATCGAGCGGGCCGTGATACTGGCGGATGGCCAACCGATCAGCGAGGAGCTGCTCGGCATCGACGCCGCCGCCGTGCCGGTTCGCGCCTTCCAGGACCCGGTAGAGGATCTGTCGCTGGAGGATTACTTCGCCCGCTTCGTGATGGAGAATCAGGACCACATGACCGAGACTGAGCTGGCGCGCAAGCTCGGCATCAGTCGCAAGTGTCTGTGGGAACGACGGCAGCGTCTTGGCATACCGAGAAGCCGAAACAGCGCAAGCAACGGCTAGGCCACCCCCGGCGAAGGGGGGCAGCGGTACCAAAGGTAACCGAAGTGTTACCGTCCTACACAGAAAGTTAACACCTGTTCTGACAGGTGTACGGACGAAAAGGCAAAATCATCGCAACCAATTGATTTTCAATAGCATTTCAAATCATTGCAAAGCCCCGTCAGCGACGGCACCATGACTTCCACGCCGAACAACAACAATAACGGCAAACTTGGCTCCCGGATCTAATAACAACAGCCGGCCGCGATAACAAAAACAACAGTTTTACGAGCCAATACAGCATGGTCCGCCAATGTGGCAGACCGAAGGCAAAACCAGAAAACGAAAAACAATAACAATAGAATCAGCGCAATAGGGGATCAGGGCGGAGCTCTGGTCCCTTTTTACTTTTCAGCACTCCGCTCTGTGGCAGTACGGACAGCAACTCCTCACAAGGCGTTACCCGAACCGGCTCACAGTGTTAACATCCTCGCCTTCCTGACAGCCTCAAGGCCAATCCGTTCCATGCTTCGAAAGATCGCCAATTATCTCTCGCAACCGCTGGGCCCTGTGACCCGGTTGTTCGGACGGAGTTCCACCCCGGCCCTGCCGGTACCGGAAATTCATTCGCGCGAACATCACGACATCTCCCGCAAGGACATGAGCCGGGCGGCACTGAATGTGTTGTACGGCCTCAACAAGGGAGGCTTCGAGGCCTATCTGGTTGGTGGATGCCTGCGCGACATTCTGTCCGGCATAAAACCGAAGGATTTTGATGTCGTCACCAATGCGACGCCGGAAGAGGTTCAGAAACTGTTCCGGCGCGCGCGGGTCATTGGTCGTCGCTTCAAGATCGTCCATGTCTACTTCGGCCAGGACGTCATTGAGGTAGCCACTTTTCGCGCCCTTTCCGAGCCCGAGGAACGCGAGGAATCCGAGCATGGCATGATTCTTCGCGACAACATCTACGGCACCATCGAAGAAGATGCCCTGCGCCGGGACTTCACCCTCAACGTGCTCTATTACAATATCGACAATTTTGCCCTGTACGACTTCATGGGCAGCCTTGAGGATATTCGTCAGAAGCGTATTCGTATCATTGGTGATCCAGAGCGGCGCTATCGCGAGGATCCTGTGCGCATGCTGCGCGCCGCGCGCTTCGCCGCCAAGATGCAGTTCGAGCTCGAACCTGCCACGGAAAAACCGATTCACCAGCTCGGCCTCAGTCTCCACCAGGTGCCGGCGCCGCGGATGTTCGATGAAGTGCTGAAGCTGTTTCTCACCGGCCATGCACTGCAGTCGCTGAAATCACTGCAGCAGCTCGGACTGCTTGAGATCCTGATCCCGGAGGCCGGCAAACATTTGCATGACCGGGATACAGGGCCGGTATGGCAAAAATTGATTGAACGCGCCTGCATCAATACCGACAAACGCATTGCCGAGGATCGCCCGGTGACGCCGGCCTTTTTGTTCGCGGTACTGCTCTGGCCCGCCGTTGTCGCCCGCACCGAAAAACACATGGAACATGGCATGCCGTTCGCGCCCGCCCGGCAAAAGGCTGCCGGGCAAGTCCTGCACGCCCAGAATGACATCACCGCCATTCCCAAACGTTTCACCCAGGTGATTCGGGAAATCTGGGACATGCAGCTACGACTGGACCGCCGCAGTGGTCGTCAGGCCGAAGTACTGGTCAGCGATACCCGCTTCCGGGCTGGCTACGATTTCCTGCTGCTGCGCGAGCAGGCTGGCGAACTGGCCCCAGGACTCGGCGACTGGTGGACCCGCTATCAGGAAGAAGACGAACACGGTCGCACGGAAATGGTACGGCAGCTGGGCAAAACTGCCGGTCCGGCCAAGAAGCGGCGCCGGCGCCGGCGCAAACCCGCCGATAGCGCATGACCCTCGCCTTTATCGGCCTTGGCAGCAATCTGGGCGACAGCGTGGCCCATCTGCTTGCCGCCCGGGCGGCTCTCGCCGCCCTGCCGGAGACGCGCCTGACTGCAGCCTCGCCGCTATACCGCAGTGCACCAGTGGGCCCCCAAGACCAGCCTGATTATGTCAACGCCGTGATTGCTATCGACACGGCGCTCACGCCCACCGAACTGCTGCACGCCCTGCTTGATATCGAACAGCAGAGGGGCCGGGTGCGCGGACGTCACTGGGGCGAGCGGACACTGGATATGGATCTGCTGCTTTACGGCAGCGAGGTAGTTGATCTCGCCGATCTGCAAATTCCGCATCCGCGACTGCATCTGCGTGCCTTTGTACTGCGGCCATTGCTGGACATTGACGCTACGCTCCACCTGCCCGACGGCACCCCGCTGGCACCCTGTTGCGTCGCCATCAAAGACCAGCCACTCTGCCCTCATATTGATGAACGCTGGAGCCGGATCCCGTGAGTGACCTTATCCCGCCGGGCGTCAGTGCACCCCGCTATATTGTTGTCGAAGGCCCCATCGGCGTCGGCAAGACCTCGCTGGCACGCAAGCTGGCGATGACCTTCAATGTCGATACACTGCTGGAACAACCGGAGGAAAACCCGTTCCTCGCCCGCTTCTACCAGTCGCCTCGCCAGTACGCCCTGCAGACCCAGCTGTTCTTCCTGTTTCAGCGCGCCGAACAGATGCGGGCGCTGGCGCAGAACGAACTGTTTCGCCCGGTGCGGATCAGTGACTTCCTGCTGCAGAAGGATCGGCTGTTTGCTGAACTCAATCTTGATCAGGATGAATTCGCGCTCTACGACAATGTCTACCGACACCTGACACCGGAAGCGCCCGTGCCGGATCTGGTGATCTACTTGCAAGCACCGAGTCAGGTGCTGCTCCAGCGCATCCAGCAACGCGGCATCAGCCATGAACGGCCGATCAGCGCCGACTATCTTGATCGGCTCAATGACGCCTATGCGCGCTTTTTCCACTTCTACGACGAGGCGCCGCTACTGATCGTCAACGCCAGCGATATTGACCCGATCCACTGCGATGAAGACTATGCCCAGCTGCTGCGCCGGGCACTGGACATCCGCTCCGGCCGGCACTACTTTAACCCGCGCCCGCTGGCCGGGTGATTGATCACTGACCGGAGACCAACCATGACCGTGACGCTCCGCACCCTGCAGCAGCGTAAACAAAGCGGCGAGAAGTTCTCCGTGCTGACCGCCTACGACGCCTGCTTTTCACGCCTGATCAGCGAGGCAGGCGTCGATGTGATGCTGGTGGGCGACTCTCTTGGCATGGTACTCCAGGGCCATGACAGCACCCTGCCGGTAACCACCGAACATCTGGCCTACCACACTGCTGCCGTGGCCCGTGGCAATCAGGGCAGCCTGATCATGGCGGACATGCCCTTCATGAGCGGCGCCACGCTTGAGCGAGCACTTACTGCCGCACATACGCTCATGCAGGCTGGCGCCAATCTGGTCAAGCTTGAGGGAGCTGGCTGGCTGGCGGAGACCATCGCGGTACTGAAACGTAACGGCGTGCCAGTTTGCGCCCACCTTGGCCTCACGCCCCAGTCAGTCAATGCCTTTGGTGGCTACAGGGTGCAAGGCCGGGAAAAGTCCGACGCCGAGCGGCTGATTACCGATGCAAAGGCACTGGAGCAGGCGGGGGCAGATGTGCTGCTGCTCGAATGCGTCCCCCGCAGCGTCACTGCCGAATTGGTGCGGGCGGTGTCCGTGCCGGTAATTGGCATCGGCGCCGGCCCGGAATGTGACGGGCAGGTGCTGGTGATGCACGACCTGCTCGGCATTACGCCTGGCAAAGCGGCCCGATTCGTGCGCAATTTTGCCGCCGATACGGGCGATATCCGTGCTGCCTTCAGCGCCTATGACCGGGCTGTCAAAGACCGCAGCTTCCCCGCTGCCGAACACTGTTTCTGATCCCCGCGCCGGGCGCCGCTGCCCCGGCGCCCTTCTGCGGAGACGCTCCATGCGCACCGTTCACACTATCGCCGAGGTTCGCCAGCAGGTCCGTGACTGGCGTCAGGCCGGCCTGACCATCGGCTTTGTGCCGACCATGGGCAACCTGCACGCCGGTCACATTAGCCTGATCGACGAAGCCCGCCACCATGCCGACAAGGTCGTGGCCAGCATCTTCGTCAATCCGACCCAGTTCGGCCCGAGCGAGGATTTCGCCAGCTACCCCCGTACCCTGGACGCCGACAGCGAAAAGCTGGCCACAGCCGGCTGCGACCTGCTGTTTGCCCCGTCGGTAGACGAGATGTATCCAGAGAAGAACCGTACCTGGGTCGACGTCGATGACCTCGGCGACCACCTTTGCGGCGCCAGCCGCCCGGGCCACTTCCGCGGCGTCAGCACCGTGGTCAGCAAGCTGTTTAATATCGTTCTGCCGGATATCGCCTGCTTCGGCGAGAAGGACTTCCAGCAGCTGGCCATCATCCGGCGCATGGTTCAGGACCTGTTCTTCCCGGTCCGGATCATTGGCGTCGCCACTGCCCGGGAGGCTAATGGCCTCGCCATGAGCTCCCGCAACGGCTACCTGAGTGCGGCCCAGAAGGCGCAGGCCGGGGCTATCCATGCGACCCTGCAGGCCCTGAAGGCCCGTATAGAGGCCGGGGAACGGGACTATCCGGCTCTGGTCCAAGCCGGTACCGATCAATTGACTCAGGCCGGCTTTGCCGTCGACTACCTGAGCATCAGCCATGCCGGCACACTGGCGCCCGCAGCTTTGCCGGATCGCCAGTTACTCATTGCCGTAGCGGCCAAGCTGGGCGCCACGCGATTGATAGACAATGTCAGCCTGTCAATTGCACGTGACCGGTGATTCATAGATACTGGCGCCCCATTTTTGGTACCAACGTCGTAGCAGGACGCGCGCTCATCTGGTTGGAAACCTGCTGTAAACCATGGGTTGCTGAGAGAGGTATTAGCCATGCAGTGCACGATGCTGAAAGCCAAGCTGCACCAGGCCCGCGTCACCCATGCGGAACTGGAATACGAAGGCTCCTGTGCCATTGATGGCAATCTGCTCGATATGGCCGGCATTCTGGAGTACGAGCAAATCCAGATTTACAACGTCGACAATGGCGAACGTTTCACCACCTACGCCATTCGCGCTGAAGAAGGCTCGCGGATGATTTCCGTCAATGGTGCTGCCGCTCACAAGGCCGGCCCCGGTGACCGAGTGATCATCTGCGCCTACGCCAACTACAGCGCAGCCGAACTGATCAACTTCAAGCCTCGGCTGGTGTATCTGGCCGAAGGCAATCTGGTCAAGGGCGCCAGCAACGCGATTCCGGTGCAAGTTGCCTGACCGCTGCTGATGCTCTGCTGAAAGCCGGCCTCCCGCCGGCTTTTTTGTGCCCGGCTGTCGGCAACGCGCTCCGCCGCCATCAACTTCGCCGACGCTTGTCCTGCGCGACCCGATGGTCAATAGTTACGACCACATCGAATGACAACAGAGGAGACACCATGTCCGGCAGCAAGCTCTATCCGGTTCCGGAGTCCAGCAAGCGCAGCGCTCTGATTGACCGGGCCACCTACGAGGCCTGGTATCGCGAATCCCTGGATAGCCCGGAGACCTTCTGGGCCGCCCGTGCCAGTGAACTGCTCGACTGGATGCGCCCCTGGCAATCGGTTCACAGCGGCGACTTCAGTCGCGGCGAGGCACGCTGGTTCGATGGCGCCAGCCTGAATGTCAGCGTCAATTGCATCGACCGCCACCTGGCCACCCGTGGCGACCAGACCGCCATCATCTGGGAAGGGGACGAGCCTGATCAGTCAATGCACATCAGCTACCGCGAGCTGCACGAACAGGTCTGCAAATTGGCCAACGTGCTGAAAACCCGTGGTGTGAAGAAGGGCGACCGGGTCTGCATCTACATGCCGATGATTCCAGAAGCGGCCTATGCCATGCTGGCCTGCTCCCGCATCGGTGCCATTCATTCGGTGGTGTTCGGCGGCTTTTCGCCGGAAGCACTGAAAGACCGCATTCTTGATGCCGAAGCGCGCGTGCTTATCACCGCCGACGAAGGTGTGCGCGGTGGCAAAAAAGTGCCGCTTAAATCCAACAGCGATGCCGCCCTCAACCATTGCCCGAACGTAAACACCTGCCTCACCGTACAACGCACCGGCGCTGATATCGGCTGGCAGGACGGTCGCGATGTCTGGTACCACGAAGCAATGATGCAGGCCGACAGCCACTGTGCCCCGGAGCCGATGGCCAGCGAGGATCCGCTGTTTATCCTCTACACCTCCGGCTCCACCGGCAAACCCAAAGGGGTGATGCACACCACTGCCGGCTATCTGCTCGGTGCAACGCTCACGCACAAATATGTGTTCGACTACCACGATGGAGACATCTACTGGTGTACCGCTGACGTTGGCTGGGTCACTGGCCATAGCTACATCGTTTACGGTCCGCTCGCCAATGGCGCAATCACGCTGATGTTTGAAGGTGTGCCGACCTATCCCGATGCTTCGCGTTTTTGGCAGGTGATAGACAAGCACAAGGTCAATATTTTCTACACCGCGCCGACTGCGATTCGCGCGCTGATGGGGTTGGGCGATGAGCCAGTCAAGAAAACCTCCCGTGCCTCGCTGAAATTGCTTGGCAGCGTAGGTGAACCAATCAACCCGGAAGCCTGGGAGTGGTATCACCGCGTGGTCGGTGAAGACCGTTGCCCGGTGGTTGACACCTGGTGGCAGACTGAAACGGGCTCGATCCTGATTGCGCCCCTGCCCGGCGTAACCGACCTGAAACCCGGTTCCGCCACCCTGCCGCTGTTCGGCGTTGAACCCGCGTTGATGGATGAAAACGGCAATGAACTGTCCGGCGCGGCGAGTGGCAACCTGGTGCTGAAACGTAGCTGGCCAAGTCAGATCCGCAGCGTCTACGGTGACCATCAGCGCATGATCGACACCTACTTCTCCACCTACAAAGACACCTACTTCACCGGTGACGGCTGCCGTCGTGATGAGGATGGCTATTACTGGATCACCGGCCGGGTCGATGACGTACTGAACGTATCCGGCCACCGCCTCGGTACCGCCGAGGTGGAATCTGCACTGGTACTCCACTGCGCCGTCGCCGAAGCCGCAGTGGTCGGCTACCCGCATGACGTCAAGGGCCAGGGCATCTATGCCTATGTGTCGCTGATGAGCGGGGTTGCAGGGAATGAAGTGTTGCTGAAGGAACTGCGTGATTTTGTCGCCAACGAAATCGGCGCCATAGCCAAGCCGGATCTTATCCACTTTGCTCCGGGCCTGCCGAAAACCCGTTCCGGAAAAATCATGCGCCGGATTTTGCGCAAAATTGCCGCCAATGAACTCGACACCCTTGGCGACACCTCAACGCTGGCCGATCCTGCTGTAGTCGATCAACTCATATCCGGAAGAATGAACAGCTGATCGACGCAGCGCCCGACCGCTGGCACGCCTTGGCGCTGCCAGCGGCCGGTGCTGCAACAGCATCTCAGTGTGGCAACACCCACTGATCTATCTTTACACCCTGTGCCGGTGCCACACCAGGCTGGCTCGGGCTACCGGCCCCCTCCCCCGGCGCAATCCAGTTCGCCGGCAAATTACCGAATACCCGTTGCGGCGGCTGGTTCGGCTGGCGTCGTTCATCGTCTTCCACATTAATCGGGCGATAGGCCAGTGCTTCAACGGTAAGACCATTCTTGCCGGCAGCGTGGTGACAGCTCAGGCAAAATGCATTGGCGGTGGAATCCGGTCGCGGCTGGCCGAAACGCAATGGCCCTTCCGGGAAGTTGATAACCTCTCTCAGCCCCCGTGTACCGTTCGGAATGTTTGCCAGATGCGCGCCCCAATCCCGACTGTAATCATGAAAGCAGGCATATTTACCACTCGCCGCAGCCTCACCACCCGCCACCTGAGCCACACCCTGATGGGCCCAATCGGGATATCGTCCAGCAGTGCTTAACCACTGATCCTGATAATCGATGGCGATCAGGGTGCCGAGAGCATGATTGCAGGACACTTCCGGGTTTGGCGTTTGTGCCAGCACTTTGAACTCGTCCAGCCAACCGCGAAAAGAAGATGCCGCACTACCCGTGCCACCGACAATCAATGCACCACGCTGCATCTGAAACAACGGCTGGGAAAAAGTTTGCTGATTGTACGCAAAGCCATCCACCAGCATGGTGACGGTGCGGTTGCCGGGTTCGAGTTGCCAGGCCAGGTGGCGCCAGCCGGGCTTGGCAAAAACACCAATATCGGCAATCACTGCTGTGCCCCTGACGTACTGAACACGGCGCACGCTGTTATTTGAAACTACTACGCGAATTTCAGTGCCGTCTGGAAACCTGACCAGCGTCACCGGCTTGCCTTCGTTTCCGGCCAGCCTCGGGTCAAGAAACAGGCTGATATACCAGGGGTAATGACTGATTGACTTGCCCACCTGAGCCGGCACTGAGTAGTTGATACGGTTGCTGCCGTCCAGCCAGAAGCCCTTACCTTTGATACCGCCCATCGCCACAGGCTCAATCCGACTGCGACTGTCACCTTGCTCAACCCTGCCATAGGCGGGCATTTTCCACTCCAGTGACGTGGCCGCGTTCTGAATACGGATATCCTCGGAGCCGCCATCATAGATATTGAATATCGGTACTATGCCCTGATACAGATTGCGTTTATTACCATCACGATACTGCGGTGTGCGGCCACTGTTGATGTTTACAGGCCCTTGGGAAATCGATGCCTGCATGTTGGAAATGATAAGCGCATCAAAATACAGGTAGTCATCGAAGGCAATTTCATCCGTGGCCACGCCATTGCTCATCAGCCAAACCACATCCTGCGGCGTGATAGTCTTCAGATTGTGGTGATAGTTAAAATTGTTCTGTACCGAATCAAGGATGTTGGGATTAAAGCTGTAGCCGGCCGGGTAATGGGGCACCATATCCTTGCGTAGTGGCATGACGAACCGGCCGCCACCAACTCGTACCGGGACATCCGCACCAGCGGCGTTGCGGTAAAGATCGACATTAAAGTGTGCCTGAGGCGCGATACCCACAGCCCAATCGACATGGTTGATCTGGGCATCCAGCAACACGAATTTACCGTGGGTCCAGGCACCACCTACCATCTGCCCGCGGTCGTAATCCTTGGGCTGCTCATAGCTATCGCAATTGGCGCCACTCTGGGCGCAGCGGCGCGGAAAGCGATCCGATTTTTCCTCGCTCAGACGCGCGCCGATGCCGGACATAAACACGTTATCCCCCTTGCGATCGACCCACGGATAGGTGCCGCCCATATCATCACCGTCGGCAATATATTTACCCTCGGTATCACGGAACGGATACGCTGCCAGACCGTAGCGGCCGACCATATTCGGGTCGTAGGGTGCATGGGATATCGGGTGAAAATTCCGCCAGCCAGTCACATCACAGGGTGCGGCATTGTCCGGCAGCACCGAATAAACCAGATCATGGCCATAGATCGCTGTATGCCCGGTATTGGGATTGGTCCATAGTCGGGGGAAGCCGCCGCGCCGTCCGGTGAGTAGGCGGCCATCTTCAGTGACCATCGGCTCGTTCAGGTTTGGCGAGTTATGCAAAGTAGCGCCGCGCACGGTTTCTCCCAAACTTACATCAACAATGCGAGCATCCCGGGTTTTCGGGTTGGCCACCTCAACCCGGGCCGGAGTTCCCCACAGTGATGTCTCCAACAGTAGACTCGTGGAGGTGATGATAGTCACGTCATAGCAGTCGTTCTGGCCATCAGCGCCACAGGTATAGGGATTGGGCTTCTCAGTCGGAGTGAAAAACTCCGGCGAAGCATCGCAGATGGCGTGGTGGTAGTTATAGTTGATCAGCGGTAAGCCGGCGGGAATCCGCGATGGCACCGGGACCATGACTGGCTGGCCTACACCGAGAATCTCCGCCCCGGCAGGGCCGGTCATGATCGGGCTGCCGACCCGTTCCGGAACGTGCAACGAGAAAATCAGGTTACGCAGTATCGGGCTCTCCTCACGTCCGGAACCGCCCTCTGCCACCAGCGCCACACGGCCGTCCATGGTTGTCCGGTTACCGGGGATGATCGGACTGGTGAACTTGAACTGGTCATCGATCTTCGCCATGTCACGCATGATCAGGGGGGGCTCCGGTCGCGGCGGCGGCACCCGAGCCATGGCCAACGCATCCGTGACCAGTAGCAGTCCAGCCAGACTGATTGGCAGACTTATCCAGCTTATTTTTAGCCTTGCGCCATAGCGAACCATCCCACACCTCCATTCCCATTATTCTAAGTAATTGGTATTAGTAGTGTTTTTCCACTTGCGCAAGAGTATTCTTGCATTAAGCCTAAAGCGCAAGAATAGTCTTGCATAATGGCCTGAACGGCATGACCATCTTGGTGACAACGAAAGAAGCATTGAGCCGGGAAGACCGCCGGCGTCTAATGCCAGCCCTTTGCACCAACAGGAAAACCTGATGACGCAATCGAACGCAGCGACCTCAACCGCCGGCACCAGCCGCAAGCCCAGAGGGCAAACCCGACAACATTTGCTGGACGCAGGCATGACGCTGTTTGCGCAGAAGGGATTGGAAGGGGTAACGGTCAGCGAGCTGGAAGAAGCTGTCGGTCTCAAGGCAGGCAACGGCAGCTTCTACCGCCATTTCACTGACAAGGATGCATTGCTCGAAGCAATCATAGAACGAGAAATTGAACGAGCCCAATCCCGTCGCAGTCTGGAACAGGATGCGCTCTACGATCCCGCAACGGATATACATCAGGCGCTGGCACAACAATTCCGGCTGACGCTAATCGGCCTGAGGCAGAACGCGGCACTGATCAGCTTGCTCAGTCGCGCAGCGGATCACTTTCCGGCTTTGATCAAACGGCTGCGTGATGCCTTTGTGCATCAGGCCACTGAGGCACTGGCGAAAAGCTACTCCGGGCGCATCCAGCGCGGACAGCTACTCGAGGTGGATCCGCTGATACTGGCCATGGTGGTGCAAAGCACCCTGTTCGGCTACTTCAGTGCGGAAGTGGCATTTGGCAGACCCGCCGATGCTGAAGCGACGGAACAGGCGCTGATCACGACGCTGGTGAGAATGATGGTTCGCTAGGTGCCCCCGCATACGGCCGATACTCCGATGCAGGGGCCATGCTTGCACAACTACTTGAAGGCAGAATCGATGATCCGGTTAAGGGTCGGACTCGGCCGCATTGCTGCGGTCACCTTTTCCGGATCAGGCTGATAATAACCGCCGATGTCCACCGGCTGTCCCTGAGTGGCAATCAACTCATTCATGATGGTCTGCTCGTTATCGCTAAGCTCCTTGGCCAGCTCCGTAAACCCGGCTTTCAGCTCCGGGGCCTCGGACTGCTCGGCCAACGCTTTGGCCCAGTACAACGCCAGATAAAACTGGCTGCCACGGTTATCAATTTCACCGGCCTTGCGCGAAGGTGACTTGTCTTCATCAAGGAACACCGCTGTAGCCTGATCCAGTGTCTTCGCAAGTACGCTGGCCTTTTTATTACCAGTCTTATCACCCAGATCCTCCAGCGACACCATCATCGCCAGAAACTCGCCGAGTGAATCCCAGCGCAGGTGATTCTCTTCAAGAAACTGCTGCACATGCTTCGGCGCGGAGCCACCGGCACCGGTTTCGAACAAACCACCACCGGCCAGTAATGGCACGATCGACAGCATCTTGGCGCTGGTACCGAGTTCCAGAATCGGGAACAGGTCGGTGAGGTAATCGCGTAGCACGTTACCGGTCACCGAGATGGTGTCCTTGCCACGAATCAGGCGCTCCATGGTGTGACGAATTGCCTGATCCAGAGACATGATGCTGATATCCAGACCTTCGGTGTCATGATCTTTCAGATAATGCTGCACCTTGGCGATCATCTGGGCATCGTGCGGGCGCTCCGGATCGAGCCAGAATACCGCCGGCATGCCGCTCAACCGGGCGCGCTGCACCGCCAGACGAACCCAGTCGCGGATCGGTGCATCCTTGGTCTGGCAGGCGCGCCAGATATCGCCTTTCTCTACTTCGTGCTCGAAGTAGACTTTCCCGCCCTGGCCAACCACGCGCACCGTGCCATCTTCCGGTAACTCAAAGGTCTTGTCGTGGGAGCCATATTCTTCCGCTTGCTGCGCCATCAGCCCGACATTCGGCACCGTCCCCATAGTGCGCGGATCAAAGGCGTCGTGATGTTTGCAGAAGTTGATGATTTCCTGATAAATGGTCGCGTAGGTACTTTCCGGGATGACTGCCTTGGTATCTTTCAACTTGCCATCTGTACCCCACATCTTTCCGCCCGCCCGAATCATTGCCGGCATGGATGCATCAACAATCACATCGCTGGGCACATGCAGGTTGGAGATGCCGCGCTCGGAATCGACCATCGCCATTTCCGGGCGGTGGGCATAACAGTCACGAATGTCTTCCTCGATTTCAGCGCGGGTCGAGTAGGAAAGATTGGCGATTTTTTGATACAGGTTGCTAAGGCCGTTCTTCGGGTTCACACCGATTTCTTCAAACAGCGTCTTGTGCTTCTCGAACACATCCTTGAAATACACCGTCACGGCATGACCGAACACGATCGGATGCGACACCTTCATCATGGTTGCCTTGACATGCAGGGAGAACAGCAGGCCGGCCTTACGCGCGCCCTCGATTTCCTCCTCAAGGAATTTTCGCAGCGCCTTGACGCTCATAAACATGGCATCGACCACTTCACCTTCCAGTACCGGCGTTTTCTCTTTCAGAACAACGGTGCGGCCATCTTTGGTCAGCAGCTCAATGCGGAGGACGTCTTCTTTCTCCATAGTGCGGGATTTCTCACCATGATAGAAATCACCGGCCCGCATATGGGCGACATGGGTGCGCGATGACTGACTCCATTTACCCATGGAGTGCGGATGCTTCTTGGCAAAGTTCTTCACCGCCGTGGACGCACGGCGATCAGAATTACCCTCTCGGATTACCGGGTTGACAGAGCTACCCAACGCCTTGCCATAGGTCGCCTTGATGGCGCGCTCTTCATCATTGGCAGGCTCGTCCGGGTAATCCGGAACCGGGTAACCATGCTCCTGTAGTTCGGAGATGGCATTTTTCAGCTGCGGAATCGAGGCACTGACATTCGGCAACTTGATGATATTGGCTTCCGGCTGCAGGGTCAGCTTGCCCAGCGCCGCAAGGTTGTCCTGCACCCGCTTGTCTTCCGGCAGGTAATCGGGGAACAGGGCCAGAATGCGTGCTGCAAGGGAAATATCCACCGGCTCTACGACAATACCGGCGGCCCGGGTAAAGGCATTCAGAATCGGCAGGAAGGAATAGGTGGCAAGGGCAGGAGCTTCGTCAGTCTGGGTGTAAATGATCTTGCGTGTATCGGCTTTCATTATCGCCTCTTCTAGATGGTGGAACAGCGCTGTTGTGAGTCTGCTCTGTCAGGGCATCAGGATCTTCTGATGCCAGGACTTTCCCATATTCCGGCCATGGAGCGCCATGATCAGAAACAATAAACCCCGGCTTGCCGGGGTTTATTGTCAGTCGATCAGCATGGCCGGATCAGGCCTGGCTGGCTTCGAGCTGGGCTTCTTTCATGGACAGCTTGATCCGGCCACGCTGGTCTACGTCCAGCACCTTGACCTTGATCATGTCGCCTTCCTTGACGTAGTCGCTGACTTTCTCCACTCGCTCCTGAGCGATCTGGGAAATGTGCAGCAGACCTTCGGTGCCCGGCATGATTTCGACAAAAGCGCCGAAATCGACAACGCGGGTAACCTTGCCTTCGTAGATTTCACCCACTTCCGGCTCTGCGGTAATGGCTTCAATGCGACGTACCGCATCCAGGGCAGATTCACGGGTCGCGCCATAGACCTTGATGGTGCCATCGTCGGTAATATCGATGTTGGCGCCAGTGGCCTCGGTCAGCCCCCGGATAGTGGCACCGCCTTTACCAATCACATCACGAATTTTCTCGGCATTGATCTTGATGGTGATCAGGGTTGGCGCATTCTCGCTCAGCTCGCTGCGCGAGGCGGAAATGGTTTTCGCCATTTCAGCGAGAATATGCAGGCGGCCTTCGCGCGCCTGATTCAGAGCCGCTTCCATGATTTCTTCATTGATGGAATCGATCTTGATGTCCATCTGCAGCGCGGTCACGCCAGCGGCGGTACCGGCCACCTTGAAATCCATGTCGCCGAGGTGATCTTCGTCACCCAGAATATCGGAAATCACCGCAAAGCGGCCATCTTCTTCCTTCACCAGACCCATGGCGATACCCGCCACCGGGGCTTTCAGCGGCACGCCAGCGTCCATCAGTGCCAGCGAGGCGCCACACACGGATGCCATGGACGACGAACCGTTTGACTCGGTAATTTCCGAGACCACACGGATCGCATACGGGAAAGTCGCTTCATCCGGCAGCACCGCCTGTACACCGCGGCGGGCAAGACGACCGTGACCGATCTCGCGGCGCTTCGGCGTACCGACCATGCCAGTCTCGCCGACACAGTAGGGAGGGAAGTTGTAGTGCAGCATAAATCGGTCGGTGCGCGGACCTTCCAGAGCATCGATGTTCTGGGCATCACGCATGCCACCCAGCGTAGCAACAACAATGGCCTGGGTTTCGCCGCGAGTGAACAGGGCGGAACCGTGGGCTTTCGGCAGATAGCCCACGTTTGTTTCAATGCGCCGGACGGTTTTCAGATCGCGGCCATCGATACGCGGCTTGCCGGCAACAATCGCATCACGCACGGTGCGATACTCCAGCTCGGAGAATTGGGCAGATACATCGCCCTTCTCAGGAGCCCCTTCTTCACCGGTAACCATATCTGCCAGCAGCGCTTGCTTGATATCGCCGATACGGGCATAGCGCTCTTGCTTATCGGTAATGTTGTAAGCTTCGGCCAGCTGGGCGCCAACCTTTGCCTTCACCTGATCATACAGTGCGGTATTGGCCGCAGGTGCCTGCCACTCCCATTTCGGGGTGCCCACATCAGTGGCGAACTCGTTGATGGCCTTGATCGCGGCCTGCATTTCGATATGGCCGAACAGCACAGCGCCAAGCATCTGGTCTTCGCTCAGCTCTTTGGCTTCGGACTCAACCATCAGCACGCCTTTCTCGGTGCCTGCCACCACCAGATCCAGAGCGGAAGTCTTGAGCTCGCTGTAGGTCGGGTTCAATACATACATATCGTCGATGAAGCCGACACGGGCAGCGCCAATCGGGCCGGCAAAAGGAATGCCGGAGATGGCCAGTGCTGCCGAGGTGCCGAGCATGGCAGCGATATCCGGATCGACATCCTTGCCAGAAGACATGACCGTCGCGATCACCTGAACCTCGTTCATGAAGCCTTCCGGGAACAGCGGACGGATCGGGCGATCAA
The DNA here is from genome assembly GCA_046292765.1 of Alcanivoracaceae bacterium. GTDB lineage: Bacteria > Pseudomonadota > Gammaproteobacteria > Pseudomonadales > Alcanivoracaceae > PGZG01. Next base: position 53,823 of record JBKBQA010000007.1, read on the forward strand.
TCAGACGGCAGGTCAGGGTCTCTTTCTCGGACGGACGGCCTTCACGCTTGAAGAAACCACCGGGGATACGGCCGGCCGCGTAGGTCTTTTCCTGATAGTTGACGGTCAGGGGGAAGAAGCTCTTGGTCGGGTCTGCCTGCTTGCGACCAACAACGGTTACAAGCACAGCGGTTTCGCCGATGGTGACCATAACGGCGCCAGTGGCCTGGCGGGCAACGCGGCCAGTCTCCAACACCACGGTGTCACGGCCGTACTGAAATTCTTTGCGGGTAATATTGAACATGTTCTCTCTTCTCTCTCTGTTTTCTCGTATTTGCCTGAGGCGTGCGCGCAGAATGATACGCTAACGCCCCCCTTTTTTCACCCGAAAAGGACTTTCTCCACCCGCCCCAAAACGACAAAAGCCCGGCTAGCCGGGCTTTTGCGTGATGATCGTGTGGTGCCGGCCGATTAACGACGCAGGCCCAGACGCTCGATCAGGGTCAGGTAACGCTCACGGTCCTTGCGAGCCAGGTAGTCCAGCAGCTTGCGGCGCTGGTTTACCATGCGGATCAGGCCACGACGGCTGTGGTGATCCTTCTGGTGCTCCTTGAAGTGACCCTGCAGGTAGTTGATGTTATGGGTCAGCAGGGCAACCTGCACTTCCGGTGAGCCGGTGTCGCCATCCTTGCGGCCATATTCCTTCAGCAGGGTGGCTTTCTGTTCTACGGTCAATGCCATGTTCTTTCTCCAGTTAAATATGCGAATAGAAATTCACGGGCAGCCGCGCATATTTACAGCTGCCGTGAGGTGCCAGCACCGAAGTGAACTTCAGTGCCCGGCGACCAGTCGACGGGGCGCAATACGCCCGTCTTCCAGTATCTCTCCGACCCCCAGAAAACGTCCTGTGGAGGCCTGAATCAAAGTTACCCAGCCGTCCCGGGGACGGTTACTTGCCATCACCGACTGACCTTGCAACAGGTAGTGGGCTGCGTTGTCCCCCAATTCGACGGCGGGCCAGTCTGCCACGGCCGTGGATAAAGGCAAGAGCTGTTCGTCGATTGCCTCGAATCCACCCTGCTCCTTCATCGCACCGAGCTGGTCCAGGGTGAGCATCCGCTCCGCTGGATAGGGTCCGGCGGACAGCCGGCGCAAGGCCTGGACATGGCCGCCGCAGCCGAGCTTCTGGCCGAGGTCCTCCACCAGCGAGCGAACGTAAGTGCCCTTGGTGCATGCCACCTCGAAATCCAGCTCGTCAGCCCTGACCTCCAGCACGGTGATCCGGTGAATGGTCACCTGGCGCACCTTGCGCTCGACCTCGATGCCCTGACGGGCCAGCTTGTAGAGCGGTTGACCATTGTGCTTGATGGCCGAAAACATCGACGGGATCTGCTCGATCTCGCCGACAAACTCCATCAACGCGGCGGTAACGGCGGTGGCATCAGCGGTGACCGGGCTCTGCCGCAATACTTCGCCATCGGCATCACCGGTATCGGTGGCCACCCCCAGCTTTGCGGTGACCCGATAGCTCTTGTCGGCATCGAGCAAAAATTGACTGAATTTTGTCGCTTCGCCAAAGCAGATCGGCAGCATCCCGGTGGCAAGTGGATCAAGACTGCCGGTATGACCGGCCTTGGCCGCCGAGAACATCCGCTTGACCACCTGCAGGGCGCCATTGCTGGTAATGCCAGCCGGCTTGTCGAGCAACAGGATACCGTTGACCTCGCGGCCACGATGACGTTTCGCCACCTGAGATTACTCCTGATTGAGCGCGTCGTCGTTATCGTCGCGAGCGGGATGCATGCTGTCTTCGCGAAGTGCTTGCTGAATCAGCGCCGAGATCTCGCTGGCTCTTTCTGGCAATTCGTCGTAATGGAAGCGGAGCCGGGGCGTGGTGCGGGTATTCAGCACCTGAGCCAGCTCCGTTCGCAGAAACCCGGCTGCTGCATTCAGTACTGATGCAGCAGCACGGCCCTCCTCCTCACCCTGACCAAGCAGAGTGAAGTAGACATCCGCCCAGCCCAGATCCTTGGCCACACGGACATCCTGCACCGTGACGTTACCGACGCGCGGATCTTTCATCTGTTCGCGGAACAGGCGAGCCAGCTCCCGCTGAATGTGATCCGCGATCCTGTCGGTGCGCTTAAAGCCCTGCGGGCGACGGTGTCTGGTCATGCTCAGATCGACCGCGCGACCTCGCGCACCTCAAACACTTCGATCTTGTCGCCTTCGCGGACATCGTTGTAGCTCTTCACCGCAAGACCACACTCCATGCCGTTACGCACTTCAGCGACGTCATCTTTGAAGCGGCGCAGCGATTCCAGCGAACCTTCGAATACCACCACATCGTCTCGCAGCACGCGAATCGGACGGTTTCGATACAGAGTGCCTTCGATCACCATACAACCCGCGACAGCACCGAATTTCGACGAGCGGAACACATCGCGAACCTGGGCCACACCTAGAATTTCCTCTCGACGCTCCGGCGCCAGCAGACCCGACATCGCCTTTTTCACATCGTCTATCATCTCGTAGATGATCGAGTAGTAACGCAGGTCGATCCCTTCGCGATCACACAGCCGCTTGGCGGCAGCATCGGCACGAACGTTAAAGCCGAGCAACACACCCTGCGAAGTCATCGCCAGGTTCACGTCAGATTCGTTAATGGCGCCCAGACCACTGCCGACAATGCAGACCCTTACCTCGTCCGTAGACAAATCGTTCAGCGCACCAATGATCGCTTCGAGCGAGCCACGCACATCGGCCTTGAGAACGATATTGACCTGCTTCTGCTCTGCGGAGTCCATGGTGGAGAACAGGTTCTCCAGCTTGGATGCCTGCTGGCGCTTGAGTTTGGTATCACGCTCGCGGGCCTGACGGGACTCGGCCACTTCGCGGGCCTTGCGCTCATCGGGCACCACCAGAAACTGCTCACCGGCATCCGGCGCGCCATCCAAACCGAGCACTTCCACCGGAATCGAGGGTCCTGCCGACTTGATCGGCTGGCCGTTCTCGTCATTCATGGCGCGGACACGACCGAAGGTGCCACCGGCCAGCAAGATGTCGCCAATCTTCAGCTCACCTTCCTGAATCAGCACGGAAGCGACCGCTCCGCGACCTTTCTCAATGCGGGATTCGATCACCACGCCGCGAGCAGCGCCGGTATCTATGGATTGCAGCTCAAGCAGCTCCGCCTGGACCAGAATCGCATCAAGCAAATCATCTACGCCCATGCCGCTATGCGCGGAGACGTAACGGAACTGGTAGTCGCCGCCCCACTCTTCCGAGATTACCTCGCGCTGGGATAGCTCGCTCTTGACCCGTTCCGGATCAGCGCTTTCCTTGTCCATCTTGTTGACGGCAATAATGATCGGCACGCCGGCGGCTCTGGCGTGATTGATCGCCTCTTCCGTCTGCGGCATCACGCCGTCATCGGCAGCGACCACAATGACGACGATATCGGTGGCCTTGGCACCACGGGCGCGCATGGCGGTAAAGGCCGCATGCCCCGGCGTATCAAGGAAGGTGATCATGCCCTTGTCGGTGGTCACATGGTACGCACCGATATGCTGGGTAATCCCGCCTGCCTCGCCTTCGGCAACCTTGGCCCGGCGGATGTAGTCCAGCAGCGACGTCTTGCCATGGTCTACATGGCCCATGATGGTGACAACAGGCGCGCGCGGACGCTTCTCGCCTGCCATCGGCACCAGACTGGCCAGATCATCTTCCAGCGCCTCATGGGTGTCTTTGACCGGTTTGGGCGTATGACCCATTTCCTCGACCAGCAGCACCGCTGTCTCCTGATCGATATGCTGGTTAACAGTGGCCATCTCGCCCATCTGCATCAACGCCTTCAGCACTTCGCGGGCTTTCACACTCATGCGCTGGGCGAGATCTGCCACGGTGATGGTTTCCGGAATTTCAACTTCGTATACCATTTTTTCCGTCGGGCTCTTGAAGCCATGTTGCTTGTGGAACGAACTCTTCATCTGGCCATGAGCGACCACCGGCATACTGCCTTCTCGCTCCTTACCACCGGGCTTGCGACGGCGGCGCTTGGAGGTACGCTCTTCATCACGCCAGCTCGCCTCCATAGCCTCGACAACGATGCCGGCACCGGAGTCATCCTCTTCCTCGCGGGGCTGCTCCTCACCGGAGCCTCGGCTCTCGAGCTCGGCGGCCAGTCGCCGCGCTTCCTCGGCGGTCTTGCGAGCGGCCTCTTCCTCCGCCTTGCGACGGTTCTCGGCTTCAACCTTACGACGCGCTTCGTCAGCCTCGCGTTTCCGCTTCTCCTCGGCCTCACGCTCGGCGCGCTCCTCCGGGGTTTCATTGATTTTTTCTTCGGCCTTTTTGCTGCCGCCCGCTTTCGGCACATGCAGACGCTTGGCTTTTTCTTCGGCCGCTTTGCGGGCGCGCTCTTCCGCTTCCTGCAGGGCTTCCGGACTCATTGCCGCCCGTTCAGCATCCTCGCGCTGACGTCGCGCTGCTTCGTCATCCGCCTTGCGACGGGCTTCCTCTGCAGCCTTGCGGGCCACCTCTTCTGCGGCAAGACGCTCAGTCTCGAGACGCTCTGCTTCTTCGCGCTCGCGAGCCTCTGCTTCCAGCACCTCACGTTTCACGTAGGTGCGCTTCTGACGCACTTCAACCGCCACGGTCTTGGCCTTGCCGGACGTGCCGGTGGTCTTGATCGTGGTGGTGGTTTTGCGCTGCAGGGTGATTTTCTTCGGCTCAGTATCGGCCGCGCCGTGGGACTTGCGAAGATGGGAAAGAAGCTGCTGCTTCTGCTCATCGGAAACACCATCATCCGCACCAACGTGCGGCAACCCCGCGTCACGCATTTGCGTGAGCAGGGTATCCACCGGAGTTCCCACCAGTTCTGCCAGCTTCTTAACCGTCGTCTCTGCCATACCTTAACCTTGCTCCTGTTCGTTTCGTCACTTACCGGGCCGTACTACGCATTATTGGCCGGCAGCTTCCTCACCTTCGAACCAGGGCGCGCGTGCCGTCATGATCAATGCGGCAGCACGTTGCTCATCCATCCCGTTAATTTCCATCAGGTCATCCACAGCCTGCTCGGCCAGATCTTCCATGGTGACAATACCGCGCGAAGCCAGCTCTACAGCGAGCTTGCGGTCCATGCCTTCCATATTGAGCAGATCGTCAGCTGGTGCGGCATGTTCAAGCTGCTCTTCCGACGCCAGCGCACGGGTCAGCAACACGTCCTTGGCACGCTGACGAAGCGCTTCGACAATCTCTTCATCGAAGCCGTCGATGCCGAGCATCTCTTCCACCGGCACATAGGCGACTTCTTCGATGGTGGTAAAGCCCTCAGCCACCAGCACTTCGGCGATGTCCTCGTCCACATCCAGCTCACGAATAAACACGTCCATGGACTGCTGGGCTTCTTCTTCCTGCTTTTCCTGGGCCTTATCCAGCGTCATCACGTTCAGCTCCCAGCCAGTCAGCTCGGAGGCAAGACGGATATTTTGACCACCACGGCCAATGGCCTGAGCCAGCGCAGACTCATCTTCTACCGCCACATCCATCGAGTGCTTGTCTTCGTCGACAACGATAGAAGCCACTTCGGCAGGCTGCATGGCATTGATAACGAGCTGGGCGGGGTTGTCATCCCACTGAATAATATCGACACGCTCACCGGCCAGCTCATTGGAAACGGCCTGTACGCGGGCTCCGCGCATACCAACACAGGCACCGATCGGATCAATGCGCTGGTCGTTGGTCTTGACGGCAATCTTGGCGCGGGCACCCGGATCTCGGGCAGCACCCTTGATCTCGATCAGCTCCTCGCCGATTTCCGGCACTTCAATCTTGAACAGCTCAATCAGCATTTCGGGACAGGCGCGGCTGGCAAACAACTGCGGGCCGCGATTTTCTTCATTCACGCCAAGCAGGTACGCGCGCAGACGGTCATTTTGACGAACCATCTCGCGCGGGATCATGTGCTCGCGGGTAATCAGGGCCTCGGCATTGCCGCCGAGATCAAGAATAATGCTATCGCGAGTCACTTTCTTGACGATGCCGCTGATCAGCTCGCCGATCCTCGGGCGGTATTCTTCTACGATCTGCGCACGTTCGGCTTCGCGCACCTTCTGCACGATGACCTGCTTGGCCGCCTGGGCACCAATACGGCCAAAGGCGACCGACTCCACTTCCTCTTCCCAGATATCGCCGAGGTTGAGGTTGGAATCCTTCTCGTGAGCCTCATCCAGCGTCAACTGACGACCGAATTCATACAGTTCCTCGTCCGGCACCACGTGCCAGACCCGGAAGGAGCGATAGTCGCCCGTCGCGCGGTCAATCCTGACGCGAATTTCAACGTCTTCCTCTTCATTGAAACGCTTGCGCGTCGCCGCTGCCAGAGCAAGCTCAATGGCCTCGAAAATAACGTCACGGCTGACGCCTTTTTCGTTCGATACAGATTCAGCAACCAACAGGATTTCTTTGTTCATGGCCAAGCCTTTACAAAGACAAACAGTCCCTTGACGACACCGGGTCAAAAATCAGTCGTATTTCGCGACCAGATTTGCCCGATCCACCTGTGCGAATGGCACCCGCAGGGCCTCGCCTTTCACGTCCAACAGCACCTCATCGCCTTCTATGGCAGTGAGCGTAGCTGTCAGACGCCGCTTGCCGGCCACCGGGGCCAGCAGGCGTATCTGGATGTCCTCGCCGAGGTAACGAGCCCACTGCTCAAGCGTGAACAGCGGCCGCTCCATACCCGGCGACGACACTTCAAGATTATATTCACCGGGAATCGGGTCCTCGACATCGAGCACACCACTCACCTGATGACTCACCAGCGCGCAATCATCAACGCTGACGCCTTCCTCGTCTCGGTCGATAAAGACACGCAGCGTAGCACCGCGACCCTGAATATACTCAAGGCCCCAGAACTCATAGCCGAGGCTTTCCACCACCGGCTGCAGCATTGCCTGAATCTCATCGCTTCTGCGTGACACGTCTCACCCAACCGCACAAACAAAAAATGGGCGCAACGCCCATTTCACGTTGCGAACCTGCTGCCTGAGGCAGCCGGCCCGCAAGACAAAAAAGCCCCTGAAAAGGGGCTTTGGTAATACCAGGCCGCCTGCCAAACAGAACCGCAGACTTCCTCTGTTTGGTAGCGGGGGCAGGATTCGAACCTACGACCTTCGGGTTATGAGCCCGACGAGCTACCAGACTGCTCCACCCCGCAACTTAACTTGATGCCGTTTTTACGCCCCGCATCGGGCGGTTTTGATTGCGGATGCGCATCCGAATCAGGTGCCGCACTATAGTGAGGTGACTCTGGGCTGTCAATGTAAATCAGGCCATCCGCCGACAAACAACTGACCGGAACACACCCTGCGCACATCCATGAGCACAACAAAAAAGGCGTCCACGGGACGCCTTTTCAGATTGGTGCCGAAGGCCGGACTCGAACCGGCACGGGCTATGCCCACTACCCCCTCAAGATAGCGTGTCTACCAATTTCACCACTTCGGCTTGTCGCTTACTCCACTACCGGGACGTCGGCAGCCGGCGATTCTACATCAACCTGCGGCACGTCGGCAGCGTTTTCTTCAAACACCGGGAATCCGCCCTCAATCTGCGGAATTTCCATTTGCTCCTGCACTTTCTGCAGCGCCGGCAGCAGCTCGCTGTCAGCACTGACCTGCTGACGCGCCTGCCAAGCCAGCGCCAGACTGGTGAGCATGAACACCGCAGCCAGAATGGCCGTGGTCCTCGTAAGGAAGTTGGCCGCGCCGGCACTGCCGAAGAAGCTTTGCGAACCACCGCCGCCAAAAGAGGCGCCGGCATCCGCGCCTTTGCCATGCTGAATCAGCACCAGACCAATGAGGCCGAGGGCCGTCAGTACATGCACAACGTGAAGAAGGATATCCATGACTGTCCGTATTGTTACGCTGTTGCCGCCTGACAAATGGCGAGGAATGTCGCTGCGTCCAGTGACGCCCCCCCGATCAGGCCGCCGTCGATGTCGGCGCTGGCAAAAAGGGAGGCGGCATTATCCGCCTTTACACTGCCGCCGTAAAGCAGGCGAACCGACGACGCCAATGACTGGCCAAAGGCGCCGGCGAGACGGGCGCGGATAAAGGCGTGGACCTGCTGGGCCTGCTCCGGCGTCGCTGTTTGCCCGGTGCCAATCGCCCAGACTGGCTCATAGGCAATCACAGCGGTGGCCATCTGCGCCGGCTCGGCTCTACCGAATACCGCCTCCAGTTGCGCCGCCACTATCGCCTCCGTGCTGCCGGCCTGACGCTGCTCCAGGGTTTCTCCGACGCACAGCACTGGCAACAGGCCGGCGTCCAGCGCCTGAAAAAACTTGTCCGCTACCAGCTCACTGGTTTCACCATAGAGGGCGCGACGCTCCGAATGTCCAACCAGCACCCACCGGCAGCCGACATCCACCAGCATCGCCGCCGAGACCTCTCCGGTGAAAGCGCCGTCGTCACTGGCCGCCACGTTCTGGGCACCGAGCTGCACCATGGAGCCGGACAGTGCCGCCGAAACCGTATCGAGATACACCAGCGGTGGGCAAAGCAGGATATCCACCCCCGCCGGCGCGCCGGCGGCCACTGCGGCGGCCAGTTCTGCGGCCATCGCTCGACAGCCATTCATTTTCCAGTTGCCGGCAACAAGTGGTGTCCGGGGCATCAATATCTCCCTGTTTTCAAAGGGGCGAAGAATAGCGGCGCCCCGTGGCGGGGACAACCTCAGGCAATCACCTCGGCTACCACTTCGGCCAACGCCGCGCAGACGCGGTCGACCTGTTCAGCATCCTCACCCTCGACCATCACCCGAACCAGCGGCTCGGTTCCAGACGGACGTAATAACACCCGGCCGCGACCGGCGAGCTGCTGCTCTGCCTCCGCCATGGCCTTTCGCACCCATTCGTTCTGCATGAATCCGGTTCGATTCGGCCCACGGACATTAATCATTTTCTGTGGCACAGACTTGAACCCGGACAGCACCTCGCGCAGCGAGCGCTTCTGCTGCACCAGCGCCGACATTACCTGCAGCGCCGAAACGATACCGTCGCCAGTGGTGGTGCGATCGAGGCAAACAATATGCCCGGATGATTCGCCCCCAAGCAGCCAGCCATGGCGATCCAGTGCTTCCATGACATAGCGGTCGCCAACACCAGCGCGGTGGAACGGGATGGCCGCATCAGCCAGCGCCAGCTCCAGGCCGAAGTTACTCATCAGGGTACCGACCACGCCACCACCGAGCTTGCCGCGGCGCTGGCGGTCCATGGCAAGGATATAAAGCAACTGGTCGCCATCAACCAGTTCACCCTGATCGTCCACCATCAGCACCCGGTCAGCATCACCGTCAAAGGCAATACCCAGATCGGCGCGCACTTCAACCACCTTCTGCTGCAATGCCTCCGGATGTGTGCTGCCACACTCCAGATTGATATTGACGCCATCCGGCTCGCGGCCCATGGCGATCACCTCTGCACCGAGCTCTTCAAATACGTCCGGCGCAATGTGGTAGCAGGCGCCATGAGCGCAATCAATAACGATGCGCATGCCCTTCAGGCTGAAAGGCGCCGGCACGGTGCTCTTGCAGAACTCAATGTAACGGCCTCGGGCATCACTGATGCGCTTGACCTTGCCGAGCTGATCGGCGGTCACCATGCGCATTGGTTCATCCAGAACCCGCTCGATTTCCAGCTCGACCTCATCGGCAAGCTTGCGACCATCCGGGCCGAAAAACTTGATGCCGTTGTCGGTATAGGGGTTGTGGGAGGCGGAGATAACAATACCGGCCTGGGCGCGAAAGGTCCGTGTCAGGTAGGCAATGGCCGGTGTCGGCATCGGCCCCAGCAAACGCACGTCGACGCCAGCGGCAGATATCCCCGCCTCCAGCGCGGACTCGAAAATATAGCCAGAGCTGCGCGTGTCCTTGCCAATAAGAATCTTGTTTGCAAGCGCCTCTGAACCACGCGCTTTCATCACCCTGCCAGCCGCCCAGCCGAGACGCAGGACAAAATCCGGGGTAATCGGAGGCTGTCCCACCGTGCCGCGAATGCCGTCGGTGCCGAAGTATTGTCTGGTCATCCCTGTCCTGCCTCTGTCAAATTCAGTGCTCGCAGCAACCGTAGTGCGTCGACGGTTTCTGCCACATCATGAACGCGCAGGATACGAGCCCCGCGTTCCGCCGCCAACAGGGCAAGCACAACGGAGCCGATCATACGGTCCTCCATTGATCTACCGAGCAATCGGCCGATTATCGATTTGCGCGACAATCCGGCCAGTATCGGCCTCTCTGCAGCCAGCTGCGGCAAGGCCGCCAGCAGGGCCAGATTATGATCGTCGGTCTTGCCAAAACCAAAGCCGGGGTCCAGCACCATCAGTTCCCGGGCGATACCGCCCGCAACACAGGCTTCGACGCGCTCAGCCAGAAAGGCTCGCACCTCTGCAACCACATCCTGATACAGGGGCGCGCGCTGCATGGTGTCCGGCTCGCCCTGCATGTGCATCAGACACACCGCCAAACCCGACTCCGCCGCCGCCCGCAAGGCACCAGGGCGTCGCAAGGCACGAACGTCGTTGATCAGCCCGGCGCCGGCTCTGGCAGACTCGCGCATCACCTCGGCCGTGGAAGTGTCCACCGAGATCACCACATCGCAGCGGGCCGCCACTGCCTCGATTACTGGCACCACACGATCAAGCTCTTGTGCCACTGACACCGGCGCCGCTCCCGGACGGGTCGACTCGCCGCCAATATCGATCACGGCCGCACCTGCGGCGATCATTGCCTCTGCATGTCGGAGGGCCGCGTCCCGATCGCTGAAACGGCCGCCATCGGAAAAGGAATCAGGGGTGACATTCAGCACCCCCATAACGACAGGCGCGGACAGGTCCAGTGTCCGCGCCCCGCATTGCAGTCTGTCAGTACGCATCAGTGGGTGTTGGCAGGCCCACCAATCGGCTTGTCCGCATCCCGGACCTCCGCATCCGGCTGCTCGCCGGCAGCAGGTCCGCCGCTGGAATCGTTGTTACTCCAGTCCCGCGGCGGCCGCGGCGGCTTGCCTGACATAATGTCCTCGATCTGGTCGGCGTCGATGGTTTCATACTGCATCAGCGCCTGAGCCATTGCCTCCAGCTTGTCGCGGTTTGCCTCAAGGATTTTTTTCGCCCGGCCGTAGCACATATCAATAATGGAGCGCACTTCCCGGTCAATCTCTTCCGCAGTCTGCTCCGACACATGCTTGCGCTGGGTCACCGATTTACCAAGGAATACTTCGCCTTCGTCTTCCTCGTAAGCGAGCGGGCCGAGTTTTTCCGACAACCCCCACTTGGTAACCATGGCGCGGGCCATCTTGGTGGCACGCTCGATGTCATTAGAGGCGCCGGTGGTCACGCCGTCAAAGCCCAGCGTCAGCTCTTCGGCAATACGGCCACCGAACAGTGAGCAGATCATGCTCTCCAGCGACCGCTTGGACTGGGAATACTTGTCTTCTTCCGGCAGGTACATGGTGACCCCAAGCGCCCGGCCACGAGGAATGATGCTGACCTTGTAAACCGGGTCGTGCTCAGGCACCAGACGACCAACAATGGCATGGCCGGCTTCGTGATAAGCCGTGTTCAGTTTTTCCTTGTCGTTCATCACCATAGAGCGACGTTCCGCCCCCATCATGATCTTGTCCTTGGCTTTCTCGAACTCCTCCATGTTCACCACACGCTTGTTGGCGCGGGCAGCGAACAAGGCCGCTTCGTTGACCAGGTTGGCCAGATCAGCACCGGAAAAGCCCGGGGTGCCGCGGGCGATCAGCGCCGGTTTGACGTCGTCTGCAACCGGCACGCTGCGCATATGGACCTTGAGAATCTGCTCGCGACCACGCACATCAGGCAGTGGCACCACCACCTGCCGGTCAAAACGACCCGGACGCAGCAGTGCTGCATCCAGCACGTCAGGGCGGTTGGTAGCGGCAATAACGATCACGCCCTCGGTACCTTCAAAGCCATCCATTTCTACCAGCAGCTGGTTCAGCGTCTGCTCTCTCTCGTCATGCCCACCACCCAGCCCGGCGCCGCGGGACCGACCGACAGCATCGATCTCATCGATGAAAATAATGCAAGGCGCATGCTTCTTGGCCTGCTCGAACATGTCACGCACCCGCGACGCGCCGACACCAACAAACATCTCGACAAAATCGGAACCAGAGATGGAGAAGAACGGCACCTTGGCCTCGCCAGCGATGGCTTTTGCCAGCAGGGTCTTACCGGTGCCCGGCGAACCCACCATCAATACACCACGGGGGATCTTGCCACCGAGTCGCTGGAACTTGCCCGGATCACGCAGGAACTCGACCAGCTCCTGCACTTCTTCTTTCGCCTCTTCGACACCGGCGACATCAGCAAAGGTGGTCTTGATCTGGTCTTCGCCCAGCAGTCGAGCGCGGCTCTTGCCAAAGGTCATCGGCCCGGCACCGCCACGACCGCCGCCTTGCATCTGGCGCATGAAGAAAATAAAAATCGCGAGGATCAGCAGGATCGGCAGAATCGACAGGAACAGCTGCGACAGGAAGCTGGGACGGTCCGGTTCGCTGCCGACAACAGCCACCCGGTTCTGATGCAACGTTGGCAACAAATCCAGATCCAGAATCGGCGGCTTCACCGTCTCGAAACGACCGCCGGCGGCGAGATCGCCAACAATGCGATTCTCATGAATGGTGACCCGTGAAACTTCACCGCGCTCAACCCGGGTAATGAACTCGGAGTACTCGATCCGGTTGCTGACGGCCTGCGGACTGATGCTCTGGGCCACGATATAGAGGACCCCGGCAATTACCAGCCAGAGGACGATGTTGCGGGTCATGTCGTTCAAGATGCACCTCTTGCCCGGGAAATACCGGGAGGTTCTGGGACGTTCGGTCGTCCAAACTACACTATTTTCAGGCCCGACCCCAGCAGATAGACCTCGTTGGAACGGGGTCGGCTGGCGGCGGGCTTGCGCGTTACCACGCTACGGAAAGTATCGTGAAGGGACCGTCGGAACTCCTCGATGCCCTCCCCCTGAAATACCTTGACCAGAAACCGACCATCCGGTTCCAACACGGTCTTCGCCATGTCGAGCGCGAGCTCCGCCAGATACATGGCCTTCGGCATATCCACAGAGCGGTTACCACTCATATTGGGGGCAATATCGGAAATAACAAGGTCGACCTTGCCGCCGCCAAGCGCATCCAGCAATTGCTGAAACACCCCCTCCTCGCGGAAATCACCCTGAATAAAGGTGACACCCGGAAGTGGCTCCATCGACAGGATATCGGAGGCCAGCACGAGCCCCTTGTCACCGACCAGCCGAGCCGCCACCTGCGACCACCCACCAGGTGCTGCACCGAGATCCAGTACCCGCAGCCCGGGCCGGAGCAGCTTGTCCTTGTCGTTGATTTCCAACAACTTGTAGCAGGCCCGGGAGCGGTAGCCCTCGGCCTGGGCACGAGCCACCCATGGATCATCGAAATGCTCCTTGAGCCAGCGCTGACTGCTTTTCGAACGTGCCATCGGTTACCGTATCGGGATGTTGTTGTGGCGGTTAGAATACCCGCCCTTTTGGATCATCGCATGGCCGGCGCACCCGTCGACCCTGCTCAGCGGAGAACACCATGCCCCTCAGCTCACAAGAGCGCAAGCGCCTGAAAGCCATCGGTCACCACCTGAACGCAATCCTGATCTTTGGCGACAAAGGACTCAGCGAAGGCTTTGTCGAGGAGCTGAACCTGCGGCTGGAAGACCATGAGCTGATCAAGGTGCGGGTCAATGCCGAGAGCCGGGAAGATCGCCACGAGGTGGTTGCCGCTCTGTGCGAGGCCGGCGAGTGCGAGCTGGTTCAGCTGATTGGCAAGATCGCTCTGCTGTACCGGCCAGCGAAGAAGCCGAATCCGAAACTTTCCAACCTGCTGCGCTTTTCTGCTCGCTGAACCGACGCCCAATGCTTCAGCGTTTTCGGGTGGTTGGCTGATGCAGCATGCGTGGATCGGATCAGGCAACCACCCGGGCAACGATCAGAGATGCTCGACCTTCTCGATCTCGTACTCAACCTTGCCGCCGGGGGTGTCGATTGCCACCGAATCACCCTCGCTCTTGCCAAGCAGTCCCCGGGCAATCGGTGAGCCGGCAGAAATGCGGCGCTGCTTGATGTCTGCCTCGTCATCGCCGACGATCCGATAGGTCTTCACCTCATCAGTATCAACGTTGATGATGGTAACGGTGCAGCCAAATACGACCTTGCCGGTGTAGGGAATACTGCGGATATCAATGATCTGTACCGCCGACAGCTTGCCTTCGATATCCGCAATACGACCCTCGATAAAGCCCTGCTCCTCGCGGGCGGCGTGATACTCCGCATTTTCCTTCAGGTCGCCATGTTCCCGGGCCTCGGCAATGGCTTTGGAAATGCGCGGGCGCTCTATAGCCTTCAGTCGCTGGAGCTCTTCTTCCAGCGTCTTGGCGCCTTCAATGGTCATCGGGAAACGCTGCATGATCAGCCTCCTGCAATTTCGGCGTGCATATCCTGCAAACGCCGCACCTGGATTTCGCCACTGATCGCCAGCGACTGGCACGCCGCCTTGGCCGCCGCGATGGTGGTGGTGTAGTAGATCTTGCGCTGCAAGGCCGAGCGGCGAATGGCAAACGAATCCTTGATCGCCTGCTTGCCTTCGGTGGTATTGACGATCAGATCAACTTCGCCATTCTTGATCATGTCGACAATGTGGGGACGACCTTCCAGTACTTTATTAATCGGCGTCACGGCAATGCCGGCGGCCTCAATAACCGCGGCGGTGCCTCGGGTTGCAACCACCTTGAACCCGAGCCGGGCAAGCTCACGGGCCACCTCCACCGCGCCCGCCTTGTCGACTTCGCGGACAGAGACGAACGCCGTACCAGTGCGCGGAATGCGCTCACCGGCACCGAGGGCGGCCTTGCCATAGGCCTCTGCAAAGGTGCTGCCAACTCCCATCACCTCACCGGTGGATTTCATTTCCGGGCCGAGGATCGGATCCACTTTCTGGAACTTGGCAAACGGGAATACCGCTTCCTTGACGTGGAAACGGGTCGGTACGATTTCGCGGGTAAAGTTCTGCTCCACCAGCGACTTGCCTGCCATGCAGCGGGCCGCCACCTTGGCCAGCGAAACGCCGATGCACTTGGACACGAACGGCACCGTTCTGGAAGCGCGGGGATTCACTTCCAGCACATACACTTCGCCGTCCTTGACAGCGAACTGAACGTTCATCAAACCAATAACACCCAGTTCGCGCGCCATGGCAGCAGACTGCTCACGCATGACATTCTGCAATTTCTCATCAAGCGCATAAGGCGGCAGCGAACAAGCAGAATCGCCGGAGTGCACACCAGCCTGCTCGATATGCTGCATGATACCGCCAATCACTACATCCTTGCCGTCGGATACCGCGTCGACGTCGGTCTCGATGGCGTCATCCAGAAACCGGTCAAGCAACACAGGCGAATCGTTCGAGACCTTGACCGCGTTCTTCATGTAGTTACGCAGCTCATCCTCGTTGTAGACGATTTCCATCGCCCGACCGCCGAGCACATAGGAGGGGCGCACCACCAGCGGATAGCCGATCTCTGCGGCCAGTCGAACGCCATCCTCAATGCTGCGGGCAGTCCGATTCGGCGGCTGCTTCAGGCCCAGCTTGTTAACCATTTGCTGGAAGCGCTCGCGATCCTCGGCTTCATCAATCGCATCCGGGCTGGTGCCGATGATTGGCACGCCAGCGGCCTGCAGGGCGCGGGCCAGCTTCAGCGGCGTCTGACCACCATACTGAACGATCACACCCTTGGGTTTTTCAACGTGGCAGATTTCCAACACATCCTCGAGCGTGACCGGCTCGAAATACAGACGATCGGAGGTGTCGTAATCGGTTGAGACGGTCTCCGGGTTACAGTTAACCATGATGGTCTCGTAACCGTCTTCGCGCATCGCCAGTGCGGCATGTACGCAGCAGTAATCAAATTCGATGCCCTGACCAATCCGGTTCGGACCACCGCCGAGCACCATGATTTTGTCACGGCCAGACGGATTGGCCTCGCACTCTTCGTCGTAGGTCGAGTACATGTAGGCAGTATCGGTGGAAAATTCAGCGGCGCAGGTATCGACGCGCTTGTACACCGGGCGCAGACCAAACTCGTGTCGACGGGCGCGCAGGTCAGATTCCTTGACGCCAAGCAGGCGAGCGAGGCGCGCATCGGAGAAGCCCTTGCGCTTGAGACGATAGAGGGTGTCACGCTCCAGCGCCGTGTAGGTGGACGCCGCCAGCGCCTGCTCCTCACGGATCAGGTCTTCGATTTGCACCAGGAACCAGTGATCAATTTTAGTGAGCTGGTACAGCTCTTCCACAGTGAATCCAGCGCGGAACGCATCACCAAGCACCCAGATGCGATCTGGACGGGGCGTTGCCAGCGCTTGTGCCACCTGGGTGCGCATATCGCCGTCTGCGGGATCGAGGGCCGGATCAAAACCGGTGGAATCCGTTTCCAGCCCACGCAGGGCCTTCTGCATCGATTCCTGGAAGTTACGGCCAATCGCCATGACTTCACCGACCGACTTCATCTGGGTGGTCAACACCGGATCGGCTTCGGCAAATTTTTCAAAGTTGAAACGCGGAATCTTGGTAACAACGTAGTCGATCGACGGCTCGAACGATGCCGGGGTCTTGCCACCGGTGATGTCGTTCTGCAGCTCGTCCAGGGTGTAACCGACCGCCAGCTTGGCCGCCACCTTGGCAATCGGAAAACCGGTCGCCTTCGATGCCAGTGCCGAAGAACGGGACACCCGCGGATTCATTTCAATAACTACCATCCGGCCGGTATCCGGACAAACACCGAACTGTACGTTCGAGCCACCGGTTTCCACGCCGATCTCACGCAGTACCGCCAGCGAGGCGTTACGCATGATCTGATATTCCTTGTCGGTCAGGGTCTGCGCTGGAGCGACGGTGATCGAGTCGCCAGTGTGCACCCCCATCGGATCAAAGTTTTCGATCGAGCAAACGATAATGCAGTTGTCCTTTCTGTCGCGGACCACTTCCATCTCGTACTCTTTCCAGCCGAGCAGCGATTCGTCAATCAGCAACTCTTTGGTCGGCGACAGATCCAGACCGCGCTGGCAGATTTCTTCAAACTCTTCGCGGTTGTAAGCAATGCCGCCGCCGGAGCCGCCCATGGTGAAGCTCGGCCGAATAATGCAGGGGAAGCCGATCGAATCGAGTACCTGAAAGGCTTCTTCCATGCTGTGGGCGATGGCCGAGCGAGGACACGCAAGGCCAATAGACTTCATCGCCTTGTCGAAACGCTGACGGTCTTCTGCTTTATCAATAGCATCCGCATTGGCGCCGATCATTTCCACGCCATGCTTGTCGAGTACACCATGGCGAGCAAGATCAAGGGCACAGTTCAGTGCGGTCTGCCCCCCCATGGTCGGCAGCAGCGCATCGGGCTTTTCTTTCTCGATGATCTTTTCCACCGTCTGCCAGGTAATCGGCTCGATGTAGGTGGCGTCCGCCATGGTCGGGTCGGTCATGATGGTGGCCGGGTTCGAGTTCACCAGAATGACGCGGTAGCCTTCCTCGCGCAGCGCCTTGCAGGCCTGGGCTCCGGAGTAATCGAACTCACAGGCCTGACCAATCACGATCGGGCCGGCGCCGATAATAAGGATGCTCTGGATATCAGTTCTTTTCGGCATGGTCTCTACCAGTCAATTCTGCAAACCCGCAACGCGGGATGTCTGACACAATCGGCCTTAACGGGCCGCTTCCATCAGCTCGATAAAATGATCAAACAACGGCGCTGCATCGTGTGGCCCGGGGCTCGCCTCCGGGTGCCCCTGAAAGCTGAAGGCCGGCTTGTCGGTGCGGTGAATGCCCTGCAGCGAACCATCAAACAGCGACACATGGGTGGCGCGCAGGTTTGCCGGCAGACCCGTCTCCAGCACGGCAAAGCCATGGTTCTGGCTGGTGATCATCACCACATCGCGATCCAGATCCTTTACCGGGTGGTTAGCGCCGTGGTGACCAAACTTCATCTTGCCGGTTTCGGCGCCGCTGGCCAGCGCCAGCAACTGATGGCCCAGACAGATCCCGAACACCGGCAGGCCGGTACCGACAATGGTCCTGATCGCTTCAATGGCGTAATCACAAGGTGCCGGATCGCCCGGGCCGTTGGACAGAAACACGCCGTCCGGCTTCATCGCCAGCACTTCACTGGCAGGCGTTTGCGCCGGCACCACGGTCAGGCGGCAGCCACGGTCGGCCAGCATGCGCAGGATATTGCGCTTAACGCCGTAGTCATAGGCAACCACGTGGAAACGGGTTTCGGCCGGGGTGACATGGCTGCGGCCCAGCTGCCAGCTACCCTCGGTCCACTGGTAAGCCTTGTCGACGGTCACTTCCTTGGCGAGATCCATGCCTTTCAGACCCGGGAACGCTCGCGCTGCCGCCAGCGCCCTGGCCTCGTCAATGTTGTCACCGGCAATAATGCAGCCGTTCTGGGCGCCTTTCTCGCGCAGGATGCGAGTCAGACGACGGGTGTCGATATCGGCGATACCGACCACGTTATGGCGCTTCAGGTAATCTGACAGCGACTCCTGCGAACGGAAGTTGGACGCCACCATGGACGCATCGCGGATGATCAGGGCCCGAGCCCAGACCCGGGTGGATTCCTCGTCCTCGGCGTTGACGCCGACGTTGCCGATATGGGGATAGGTCAGGGTGACCATCTGTTCGGCATAGGAGGGGTCAGTCAGGATTTCCTGGTAGCCAGTCAGTGCGGTGTTGAAAACCACCTCACCCACCGCTTCACCGGTTGCACCAATGGCGACGCCACGAAAGATGCTGCCGTCTTCCAGTGCGAGTAGGGCCGGGACCGTCAAGGCAACCTCCAGTGTGTGATTCAGAGCAGGGTCGGGAGCCCGCGCGTGCGTGCGAAAAAGCGAGATGGACTGCTCCATCTCGCTTTTTCGTCATTCTGGGCGCGGATCAGGGAGACCCTTGGGCGGGTGCGTATTGTAGGGACTAGCCCCCGCCATGTCACGGGTAAACAGGCTGTTCTTTATGCCGTTTTTGCTCGCTCCCCGGTCAGAGTCCGAGCACCGCCCGCATGTCGTAGACTCCGGCTGGCTGCTGCCCCAGCCAGCCGGCTGCCCGCACCGCTCCACGGGCAAAGTTCATTCGACTGGTGGCCCGATGGGTAATTTCTACCCGCTCGCCTTCGCCGGCGAACATTACTGTGTGCTCGCCAACGATGTCGCCAGCGCGAATGGTCTCAAAACCGATGGTCTGGCGCTCGCGGGCGCCGGTACGGCCCTCCCGGCCGTAGACCGCACAGGCCCTCAGGTCGCGCCCGAGGGCGTCAGCGATCACTTCGCCCATAGCCAGCGCGGTGCCCGACGGCGCGTCAATTTTGTGGCGGTGATGAGCTTCGATGATCTCGATATCCACCTCATCGCCCAGCACCCGCGAAGCGGTTTCCAGCAGGCTTAGACACAGGGTGACACCGACCGAGTAGTTGGCGGCGAAGCAGATCGGAATGACCTTGCCAGCGTCCTGCAGCGCCGCCTTCTGGCTATCGCTGAGGCCGGTGGTGCCGATCACCAGCCTGCGGCCGGCATCCCGGCACAGGGCAATGTGCCGCTCGGTGGCTTCCGGCAGAGTAAAGTCGATAAACACATCGGCATTCATTACCACCCGCGCCAGATCGTCCGCCAGCGCTACACCGAGCTTGCCCACACCAATCAGCTCGCCGGCATCCGCGCCGATCAGGCTACTGCCCGGCGCATCCACAGCAGCGCCCAGGGTCAGACCATCGGCCGCCTGTACGGCTTCGATCAGGGTGCGCCCCATGCGCCCGGCGGCGCCCAGAATTCCGACTTTCATTGCGTCTGTCACCGAAAGGAAAAGGTGCGCTAGTGTATCGGGTAGCAGGCCGGGGAATAACCCCGCCAAAAGGAGAAACATGCCACAGACCGAGATTCATCTTCGCCAACCCGGCTGGCTGAGTGACTGGCTGCAGCAGCCGGCACCGGACACCGAGCACGGCAGGCTCAGCGAAGTACTGGCGCTGGCCGGCGAGAACATACACCAGAACAGTGGCGGCCCATTTGCCGCAGCGGTGTATGCACTGGATAACGGCGAGCGTCTGGCGGCAGCGGTTAACACCGTAGTGAGCAACCACTGCGCCGCTGCCCATGCCGAGTTGCAGGCGTTGTCACTGGCCCAGCAGACGCTCGGCAACCACACTCTGTCCGGGCGCGACTGCGTTCTGGTCAGTTCCAGCGCGCCCTGCACCATGTGCCTTGGCGCTATTGTCTGGAGCGGTGTTCAGGCACTGGTGTTCGCCACCACTCGCACGGACGTGGAAAAAATCGGCTTCGACGAGGGGCCGCGAACCCCGCGCTGGCGTCAACAGCTGGAGGTGCGCGGAATTTCCGTGCGTGGACCGCTGTTGCAGCGACACGGGCAACGGGTGCTGTCCCTATACGAAGAGCGGGAAGGGGCCATCTATAACGGGCGCCCAGCGACTTGCTAATAGGGCCACCCAAAACACCTCTTCCCAGGCGGCAAAGATCCTGCGGAAATGGACTGGTGGGAGCATCTTGCCATACTGGTAATAGTTAGCCAGACTAGACCAAGATCCGCCCCTCAGGAGCCCCCGATGCAATCCGTCAACATGCTGCAAGCCAAGTCCTCGTTGTCCCGTCTGGTGGAAGCCATTGAGCTGGGGCGGGAGAGGGAAATCATCATTGCCCGGAATGGCCGCCCCGTGGCCCGACTGGTACCGATTGGAGACGCCCTGCCCGGCCAGCGTATCGGGGTAGCCAAGGGGCTGTTCGAGGCACCGGACGATATCGACGCGCACAACGAAGAAGTCGCTCGTCTGTTCTTTGGAGAACCGGAGGCATGAATCTGCTACTGGATACCCATATTGCGCTGTGGGCCATTGCGGACAGCCCCAGGCTGTCCGCGCAAGCAAGGAAATTGATCGACGATCCACGCGCACATATCTGGATCAGCGCCGCAAGCATCTGGGAAATCACTATCAAGCACAGTCTTGGCAAAGGCGGGATGCCGCTTTCCGGAGAAGAGGCGATACGCTATTTTCGGCAATCGGGTTATCAGTTCCTGCCCGTTGAGGTCGAGCACGCCGCTGCAGTGGCCCAGCTGCCCAATCACCATCAGGACCCCTTCGACCGCCTGCTGGTCGCCCAGGCGCTTACCGAGCCAATGCGCCTGCTTACCAATGACGTGTCAGTGGCGCGCTACAGCGAAATCATCACAAGGGTTTGAACGGCGGCAGTAACACGCAATAGAGATTGTCGCCACTGCGCTCCATGTGGCGCCGGCGAGCACGGTCAAAGCCGCGAAAACCCATGCCGCTCTGCTGCAACGCCCGCACCTCCTCCAGACGCTTTTTCGCGTAGAGCTGATCCAGCACTTCCATGCTGTAGGTGGGCTCCGCTGCCGCAGCCGCTTCCAACTGGCGGATGGCCTCCTCGGTTTCGCGGGTCTGCTCCATGTACAGCAAGCTGTTGGCGTATTCGTAGCGAACAATCGCCATGTCACCAGCCAACTCCACTGCGCGGCCGAAAATCTCGCCCGCATTGATGGGCTGGGCATTGAAGGTCATCCGGCCTGCCGTCTTGCCAACCCGACGAATCACATTGGCATCGAAGGCAGCATTCAGCGCCAGCGTCAGGGCGTGATCCGGGTCCACCGCCATGGCCTCATTGGCGGCATTGATCACCATCGGTGCATAGCCGTTGGCCAGCATCACCGGCACGGGCACATCCTCGGCCAGACGGCCAACCGCATAGGCAAAGCCAAGGCGGAAGATGACGTAATCCTGATGGAACTCGGTCTCCCCGGGCAGAAAAGGCGCCGATTGGGCATAGGCCTGAATGCGATCAATGGCATCCTGAAGCAGCATCTGTTTGACCTGCTCCGAGCGGGTCAGGTAAAGCGCCTGCATCAACTGGGCAAAAACACCTGGAATCTGCGCATAGCCGCCGTAACGGATGCCAAGGTCGCGGGCCTTGCGAAAATCACCGCGGAAGAATGCCTGCCAGACCTCCAGCACATTCAGACTGTGCATCTCCCAGTCCGCATCCTGATAGCCGAGGTCATGCATCATGTCGGGGAAGCGGCTATAGCGCTCGCGCAGATAGTCCGGCGACGGATAGGGAATCTTCAGGCTGCGCATGATATGCGGCCAGTTGTCGCGGATCTCGTCAAAACTGTAGGTATACGGCAGCGGATCAAACGGCGCCCTTTCCCACTCGGCCTCAATGCGCACCGGATCGACCACAATACGGGCACCATCCTTCTGGGCGAAGGTGGCCATGACACGGGCACGGGCCTGATCTCCCGGCGACGCAAGACTGTGAAGTGGCAGGCTGGTACAGACCAGCAACGCCAAGGTGAGTATCCGTCTCATCCCGGAACCTGTTGTTGTTATTGGTCGGCGGCCCGCCCACAGACGGGCCACTCAGGGGATGGGACTATAGCAGCGGGAGGCAGGTCAACAATCCGGCAAATGTCTCAAAGCCCGTCAAAAAAACGTCTTACACCCTCGAACCAGTTGGTTCTACGCGGGTTATGGCGGGAATCCTCACTGTCCAGCGAACCCTGAAACTTGCGCAGCAGCTCTTTCTGCTCACTACTCAACCCCACCGGAGTTTCCAGCACGATCCGGCACATCAGGTCGCCCGGGGGACCGCCGCGCACAGACGTCACGCCCTTGCCACGGAGCCGGAACAGCTTGCCGGTCTGGGTTTCAGGGGGCACCTTGAGCTTGACCTTGCCGTCGATGGTCGGTACCTCCAGCTCGCCGCCGAGGGCGGCGTCGACGAACGACACCGGCACTTCGCAGTAGAGGTCGTTACCGTCGCGCTGGAAAATGTCGTGCTCCAGTACCGAGATCTGGACATACAGATCGCCCGACGGCGTGCCATTCGGTCCAGCCTCGCCCTCACCTGCCAGACGAATCCGGTCACCGGTATCGACACCGGCCGGAATGCTGACTTCCAGCGTCTTGGTCTTCTGCACCCGCCCCTGACCATGACATTTTTTGCAGGGGTTCTTGATGATCGTGCCACTGCCGCGACAGGTCGGGCAGGTCTGCTGCACGGTAAAGAACCCCTGCTGCATGCGCACCTGACCGGCACCGCCACAGGTACCGCAGCTGACCGGCTTGTCGTTGCCTTCCGCGCCACTGCCGTTACAGCTGTCACAGCTGGTCCAGGTCGGCACACGAATTTTCTCGCGAGTGCCTTTGACGGCGCGCTCAAGATCGATTTCCAGCGTGTAGCGCAGATCCGCGCCACGGCTCGGTCCACGCCGGCGGCCACCGGCGCCGCCGAAGATGTCACCGAAAATATCACCGAAGATATCACCAAAGCCGCCGGCGCCGTGGGCACCACCACCAGCTGCCTGACCATCCACACCGGCATGCCCGAAGCGATCATAGGCGGCGCGTTTGTTGTCGTCGGTCAGCACTTCGTAGGCTTCCTTGGCCTCCTTGAACTTTTCCTCGGCCTCGGTATTATCCGGATTGCGATCGGGATGATACTTCATCGCCAGACGGCGATAGGCTTTCTTTAGCTCGTCGGCATCGGCCTCGCGGGCGACGCCAAGCACTTCGTAATAGTCACGCTTCGACATGTATCTGCATTCCTGTTTCAGCACGACGCCGGGACAGGCCCGGCGTCGTGTGTCTGTTGTCGGACGTCCGACGCGCTCAACAAGGGTTACTTGTTGTTGTCGTCTTTCACTTCCTCAAACTCGGCATCTACCACGTCATCCCCTGGCTGGCCGGAAGGCTGTGCTCCGGCGTCCGGCTGACCCTGCTGCGCAGCTTCGGCATAGAGACGCTGGGCCAGACCGGCAGACGCATCGGCAACGGCCTTGGTTTTTGCCTCGATCTCTTCCACGTCACTACCCTTCAGCGCCACTTCAAGAGCATCCAGCGCGCTGTTAATTGTGCCTTTCTCTTCATCAGTGGCCTTGTCACCCGCTTCCGCCAGTGTCTTGCGGGTAGCGTGCAGCAGGTGATCGCCCTGATTGCGCGTCTGCACCAGCTGTTCGAACTTGCGATCTTCGTCAGCGTGGGCCTCGGCGTCGCGCACCATCTGGTCGACTTCCTCATCGGACAGACCGGAGTTAGCCTTCACCTGAATGGTCTGCTGCTTGCCGGTGGCCTTGTCCTTCGCGCTGACGTGCAGGATGCCGTTGGCGTCGATATCGAAGGTCACTTCGATCTGCGGCATGCCGCGCGGCGAGGCCGGAATGTCTTCCAGATTGAACTGACCCAGCGACTTGTTCTGGCTGGCCTGCTTGCGCTCACCCTGCAGCACATGCACGGTCACTGCAGTCTGGTTGTCCGCGGCGGTCGAGAACACCTGCGATGCCTTGGTCGGAATGGTGGTGTTCTTGTCGATGATCGGCGTCATCACGCCGCCCATGGTTTCGATACCGAGGGTCAGCGGGGTAACGTCGAGCAGCAGTACGTCGGTCACGTCGCCGGACATGATCGCGCCCTGCAGTGCAGCACCGATCGCCACCGCCTCATCCGGGTTAACGTCACGGCGCGGCTCTTTGCCGAAAAACTCGGCGACTTTTTTCAACACCAGCGGCATGCGGGTCTGACCACCGACCATAATTACGTCGGTGATGTCAGAAGTTTTCACACCGGCGTCGGTCAGCGCGATCTTGCACGGCTCCAGCGATTTGTTGATCAGATCTTCCACCAGGGACTCGAGCTTGGCACGGGTCAACTTCACCACCAAATGCTTCGGACCGGTTTGATCAGCCGTGATGTAGGGCAGATTCACTTCGGTCTGCTCGCTCGACGACAACTCGATCTTGGCTTTCTCTGCCGCTTCCTTCAGACGCTGCATCGCCAGTGCATCACCGGACAGAGTAATGCCGGATTCCTTCTTGAACTGGTCAGCCAGGAAGTTGATCAAACGCAAATCGAAATCCTCACCACCGAGGAAGGTGTCACCGTTAGTAGACAGCACCTCAAACTGCTTCTCGCCATCGACGTCAGCAATTTCAATGATCGAGACATCGAAGGTACCGCCGCCGAGATCATATACGGCGATCTTGCGGTCCTTGCCGTCAGTCTTGTCCATGCCATAGGCCAGCGCAGCTGCAGTCGGCTCGTTGATGATGCGCTTCACTTCCAGACCGGCAATACGACCGGCATCCTTGGTGGCCTGGCGCTGGGCGTCATTAAAGTACGCTGGCACGGTAATCACCGCTTCGGTGACTTTCTCGCCGAGGTAATCCTCAGCGGTTTTCTTCATTTTTTTCAGCACCTGGGCCGAAATCTGCGGTGGTGCCAGCTTCTCGTCACGGGCCTGCACCCAGGCGTCGCCGTTATCGGCCTTGACGATCTTGTAGGGCACCATCTCGATGTCTTTCTGTACCACATCGTCGGCAAAGCGACGACCAATCAGGCGCTTCACCGCAAACAGGGTGTTGGTCGGGTTGGTAACGGCCTGACGCTTGGCGGCCTGCCCGACCAGCACCTCCTTGTCGTCTGCATAGGCGACAATGGACGGCGTGGTGCGCGTGCCTTCGCTGTTTTCCAGAACCTTGACCTTGTCGCCTTCCATCACGGCCACACAGGAATTGGTGGTGCCCAGGTCAATACCGATGATCTTACCCATTACCTATCTCCTTTCACGTCTGTCCCCGGCCCCTGTCGGCGACCGGCGAAGCTGATTTGGTTTCACCGCCTATATGGCGCCAGTGGCGCCGCTTTCAAGAGCGCTGTCAGGGATTTTTTGCCACCACCACCCGTGCCGGGCGAATCAGGCGACCGTTCAGGGAATAGCCCTTTTCCAGCACATCAATGATGCTGTTCGGCTCGGCGCCGGGCACCGGCACCATCGCCATGGCTTCATGCAGCTGCGGGTCGAACTGACTGCCGCGCGGGTCAACGCCCTCAATGCCGTGACGGACGAAAACGTCGGCAAGGGATTTCAGCGTCAGCTCGATGCCCTCGCGGACCGCTTTCAGCGCCTCATCCTCTGCCGGCACGGCGGAGAGCCCCCGCTCCAGATTGTCGGCCACCGGCAACAGGTCCGCAGAAAACTTCTCAAGGGCAAACTTGTGCGCATTTGCCACCTCGCGCTCCATGCGACGACGCATGTTCTGGATCTCGGCCTGGGCACGCAGATCCGCTTCCGCGAGCTGGCGACTGACATCGGCAAACTGCTCCCTCAGGGAGGCCAGTTCGGCAGCAAGGTCGACCGCTACGTCCTCTGCCAGTTCGGGGGCCACTTCGGGGGCCACTGCCTCCGCTGCCAGCTCATTCGGGTCTTTTTCCTGTTCGCTCATGCAGTTATCTCCGGATTACACACGGACACCCGTCCGTCTTTCAGGAAAGCCGGGAAAGATATGGGAACAGGGAAGGCAGATTCAAGGGCGACGGGCAATTAATCCCGCCGGATCAGCTGTTTCGCAGTGCTGCAGAGAGAATCCGGGCGGTGATGTCGACGGTCGGAATGACCCGCTCGTAATCCATCCGGGTCGGCCCCACGACCGCCAGCACACCGACGGTGTGGCCCTCTGCCCGATAGGGCGCAGACACCAGCGAATACTCATCAAAGGCCTGATAGCCGGCCTCACGGCCGATGAATATCTGTACGCCGTCGGCGCGGACACTGCGCTCCAGCAGATGAAGGATATCGCGCTTGCTGCTGAAGGCTTCGAACAGGTCGCGCAGCTTGTCGAGGTCGTCCGCGCGGGCAGAATCCAGCAGATTGGCCTCTCCGGACACCACATACTGATCGCCGGCATCATGGTCTGTTCGGCGCAGCGCCTTGGCGGCGACGTCCATGGCGGTCTGCGTCAGCACATCCATCTGCCGCTTGTCGGCCGCCATGGTCTTAAGCAGGCCGTCGCAGATGTCGTCCAGATCACAACCGGCATAGGTACGATTGATGTAGTTGGCGGCCTGACGGAGCTCGGTCTCGCCATACTCCCGGTCGGTGTGAATGACCCGGTTCTGCACCTCGGCACGGTTGATCACCAGAATGACCAGCGCCCGCTGTCCCGACAACGGCAGGAACTCCACCATCCGCAGACGGGTGACCTCCCGCTTCGGCACCACCACCACGCCCGCCATCCGGGTCAACTCCGCGAGGGCGCGCGACGCCTGCGCCACAAGCTCCTTTGCAGATTGGTCCGGGTCAATCAGCTGCTCCAGCTCTTTTCGCAGGGAGAGGGCATTGGCATCAAGCATCGGCGCGCTGCGCAGCAGGGCATCCACATACAACCGATACCCCGCCTCCGTCGGCACCCTGCCGGCAGACGTATGGGGGCTGGCGAGAATCCCCATATCTTCAAGCTCTGCCATGATATTGCGAATGGTGGCCGGGCTGGCCTGCAGTACGGCGCCATCGGCCAGGGTTTTTGACCCCACCGGCTGGCCGTCGCGGATATGACGCTCCACCAGCGCCATCAACAGGCGTTGTTTGCGTTCACTGAGTTCGGGAGCGGCCATGGCAAGCAGGCTGACTGTGGACAACGAGCCTCATTATAGGAGGGTGGGCGACAAGGGGAAGGGCCAACCCCACCGGCGCACCATATTGTAGAGTGACGGTCATTACCCTTATCATCGCCCCATCATACTGATCGCATGGACAGCATATGCTCACCCATCTCGGTGTTCGCCACTTCGCCACCGTCGACTCGCTGGAACTCGAACCCGGCCGCGGGCTGACTGTTATCAGCGGCGAAACCGGTGCCGGCAAGTCGATCATCATTGACGCCCTCGGTCTTGCCCTCGGCGAACGGGCCGACAGCAGCGTGGTCCGGGCCGGCTGCGAACGCGCCGAAGTCGAAGCCGCGTTTGATCTGACCGACTGTCCGGCGGCGCGCCAATGGCTGGCTGCGCGGGAACTGGACCATGACGATGAGTGCATCCTGCGGCGCACAGTACGCGAGGACGGCCGCTCCCGCGCCTACGTCAACGGCTCGCCGGTACCAGTCACCGAGGTCCGCGAGCTGGGCGAGCTACTGATCAGTATCCACTCCCAGCACGAACATCAATCGCTGTTGAAACGTGATGCGCAACGGGCGCTACTCGACAGCTTTGCCGGCGCCGATGCTTTGCTGCGCGAACTGCGCCAGCGCTGGCGCCAGTGGCGTGACGCCCATCGGGCCCATTCCGACGCCCTCGCGAGCGCCTGCGAGCTGGGTGAAAAACAGGATCTGCTGCGCTTCCAGCTCGAAGAGCTGGAAGCCTTTGACCTTGGCGAGCAGGAGCTCGCCGGACTGGAGGCTGAACAAAAGCGGCTCGGCAACGCCGATACCCTGATCCGCCTGTGTCAGCAATCGCTGGGTCTGCTGTACGAGCAGGATGAAGGCTCGGTCGGTGACCAGCTTGCCCGAGTACAGCATTGGCTCGGTGACGCCATTGGCGGGGATGAAGCCCTCGCCGGTGCTCTGGCCACGGTGGAGTCGGCCCGGCTGCAGGTCGAGGCCGCTGCCGACGACCTGCGTCACTATCTGGACCGTCTCGATCTCGACCCTGAACGCCTCTCCCAGGTGGAAGAACGGCTTGGCCAGGCCTACACCCTTGCTCGCAAGCATCGGGTGCGGGCGGAGGAGCTGTTTGCCCACCATCAGTCACTCCGCGACGAAGCCGGCCGGCTGGAGCACCATGACGATCACCTGCTGGCGCTGGAGAAGCAGGAACAGGCAGCGCGGGAGGCCTTTACCGGCCTCGCCCGACAGCTGTCTGATGTGCGCCGCAACCATGCCGGCGCCCTCGCCAGCGGTGTGCTCAGCAACCTCAAGGCGCTCGGCATGAAAGGCGCCCGGCTGGAAGTGGTGCTGACGCCCTGCGAGGCCAGCGCCGACGGCCTCGAAGACGTCGAGTTCCTGTTTACTGCCAACCCCGGCCAACCGCTCCGCCCGCTGGCAAAGGTTGCCTCCGGAGGTGAGCTGTCCCGAGTCAGTCTTGCCATACAAGTGATCTGCGCGAAGACCCTGACTGTGCCCTGCCTGGTGTTTGATGAGGTGGACGTTGGTGTCGGAGGTGGTGTGGCGGAAATCGTCGGGCGATTGCTGCGCGAGCTCGGCGCGCACGCTCAGGTGCTCTGCATTACCCATCAGCCGCAAGTGGCCAGCCTTGGCCACAGCCACTGGCAGGTGCAAAAGCAGCAGAAGAAAGACAGCACCCACACGCGGGTGCTGTCACTGGATCAGAACCAGCGCGTGCAGGAAGTGGCGCGGATGCTTGGCGGCGTCGAAATCACCGACTCCACCCTCGCCCACGCCCGGGAAATGCTGCAGAAAAGCCAGGCGCTGGCGAGCTGATCAGGACTTTTTCGGCTTTACGTACAGCACCAGCTTGTGGTCAACCAGCTCGAATCCGTGCTGGTCGGCAATCAGTCGCTGGCGCTTCTCGATCTCCGCATCGACAAACTCGATCACCTCGTTGGTGTCGACCCGTACCATGTGGTCATGGTGGCCTTCGTTGGCCAGCTCGAAAACTGCCGAACCGCCCTCGAAATTATGACGCATGACAATGCCAGCCTGCTCGAACTGGGTCAGCACCCGATAGACCGTGGCCAGCCCCACATCGGCGCCGGTTTCCAGCAGCGCCTTGTAGATATCCTCGGCACTCATGTGGCGCTCGGCGGATTCCTCCAGCTTCTGCAGGATCTTGACTCTGGGCAGGGTTACCTTGAGGCCCGCCTTGCGAAGCTCCTGATCTTCCACCGATTCGCTCCCGGTTAGTTCCGTCGGTCAACCGACGGGTGAACTTGTCTCCCCGGATGGGGTCTGTATTATCGCCCCAATTCACCGTGAAGTGGAAACTGCCATGCGCATTGCCAGCCTGATCGCCCTTCTTGTCGCCGCGCTTGTGGTCAGCGGCTGCAGTACGTTGCGCTTCCCCGGCGTTTACCGGATTGATATCCCGCAGGGCAACTTTGTCACTGAGGACATGCTTAACCAGCTCAACCCGGGCATGAGTCCGGATCAGGTCCGCTATGTGCTGGGTATGCCAACACTGGTCGACCCCTTCACTCCGGACACCTGGTTTTATCTGATGTCGCTGCAACCGGGCAAAGGCGACCCGGTGGAGCAGCAGATCGTGGTGCATTTCCGTGACGGCGGCTACAGCCACCACGATGGCGAGGTCATTGCCGACTTCCGCAGCAAGGTTGGCGCCTCACAGGATCGCGAGCTGGCCTCTCAGGCCGACCAGCAGCGGCGCGCGCGCGAGTAAACACCGACTTCAGCGCCGGTCCGGCCTCAGGCTTGTCCAGCGCGCTTTTCCTTTGTCTGCTTCGCCCGCGCCTTGCGGTTGTCCTTCGGGTCGATGATCAGCGGCCGATAGATCTCCACCCGTTCGCCATCGATCAGCAGCCGAGTTTTCGGGCTGGCCTCCACCTTGCCAAACACCCCCAACGTGGCGCGCTCGATGTCCAGCTCGGGAAAGTGCCCGGTAATCCCCGACTGCTGCACTGCCTCAAATACCGTCGTACCCTCGGCAACCCGCAAGGAAATCACCTTCTGCCGCTCCGGCAGCGCAAACACCACCTCGACATTGATCAGGCCGTCACTCATGCATCCCCCTCAGAGCAACCCAAGACCATGGGCGAGCACCGCCAGAATGGCGAGCGGGGCAATGATTCTCACCGCCACCCGCCAGCCGAGATAGACGCGGAAGCTGGTCATATTCAGTTCCTTGCGGGCGTGGCTGTCTTTCATCACCCAGCCAGCGAAGAGGGCAATCAGCAGGCCACCCAGCGGCAGCATGATATTCGTGGTCAGAAAATCCAGGCTGCCAAACACAGTGCGGCCAAACAGGGTGACATCCTGCCAGAGGTTGAATGACAACACGGATCCGATGCCGATCAGCCATGCCCCACCCGCCAGCACCAGCGAGGCCTTGCGGCGCGACCAGCCAGCTTCCACCCGCCACGCCACCAGCGGCTCCAGCAGCGAGATCGACGAACTCCAGGCCGCAAACAGGACCAGTACAAAAAACAGGGTGCCGAACCAGATGCCGGCCGGCATCTGGGCGAAGGCCAGCGGCAGGGTCTGGAACAGCAAGCCGGGACCGGCGCCTGGCTCCAGGCCGTTGGCAAAGACGATCGGGAAAATGCACAAGCCGGCCACCAACGCCACCAGCGTATCGAGGAAGGCGATGGTGAGAACAGTGGAGCCGATTGAAACCGGCTTTTTCTGCCCGGCCCTGTCTGTGACCTCGCGCGGCATGTAGGCGCCATAGGCCATGATGGCGCCAAGACCGAGACTGAGGGTAAAAAACGAATGCCCCATCGCCACCAGCACAGCCTCGGACGTGAGCCTGCTGAAATCGACATCGAACATAAACGCCGCAGCCTCGGCGAACCCGCCAGAACCGGCGGCATATCCCAGCAGCACCAGCAACATCAGGAACAACGCCGGCATCAGGATCTGGGCGGCCCGCTGCAAGCCCCGGTGAATACCCTGAATGACCACCGCCGCCGTGAGAATGATGAACAGGGTGTGGCATATCAGCATGGTCAAGGGGCTGGCCAGCAGGCCATCAAAGACGGCGCCGACCTGGGCTGCATCGGCTCCGGAGAACGCGGTCGGCATGGCATAGATGTAGTAAAGCGCCCAACCGGCGATGACACTGTAGAAGGTGAGAATCAGGAACCCCGCCAGCGCGCCGAGATAGCCCAGGCCCTTCCAGCGACTGCTAACCTCGGCCTGACTGGCCAGCTTTTTCATGGTGTTGATCGGGCTCATGCCGCCACGCCGTCCCATCATCACCTCGGCAACCATCACCGGCACCCCCACCAGAGCAATGATCAGCAGATACAGGAGCACGAAAGCCCCGCCGCCGTACTCGCCGGTGATATAGGGAAACTTCCAGATATTGCCCAACCCCACCGCAGAACCGGTGGCAGCAAGAATGAACACCCAGCGGCTGGTCCAGATGCCGTGCAGCGATGCGTGGTTCTTTTCCATAACAGCCCGCCCAGATCAGGAAAGGCGCCATTTTCCGGACAAACCGTCGCCGCCTCAAGGAAAACCCGCAACCAGTGCACGTCAGGCATGCATTTGGCCGCAGCTACCGTATAATCGCCGCCCTATGAGCAAATCCGCCAGCGCCTCCTCCGCCCCCCGTGACATTGCCGTTAACCGCAAGGCACGCCACGACTACTTCCTCGAAGAAAAATTCGAGGCCGGGCTGGTCATGCTCGGCTGGGAGGTCAAGTCCCTGCGCGCCGGCAAGTGCAATCTGTCCGAGGCCTACATCATGCTGAAGGACGGTGAAGCCTGGCTGTTTGGCTGCCGGATCGAACCACTGCAAACCGCCAGCACCCATGTCATCCCGGACCCGCTTCGCAACCGCAAGTTGTTGCTGCATCGGAAGCAGCTCAGCCAGATTTTTGCCGGCGTGCAACGCGACGGCTATACCTGCGTGCCGGTGAGTCTGTACTGGGACCGTGGCCGGGCAAAACTGGAAATCGCGCTCGCCAAGGGCAAGCAAAAATTTGACAAGCGGGCCACCGAGAAAGACCGGGACTGGAGCCGGCAGAAACAGCGGTTGATGCGCAAACGCTAGCAGCACAACAAAAGGGCCGGATCACCGGCCCTTTGACTGCATCATAGTACCTTGGCGGAACGGCGCGCCCTCAGGGCGCTGATGTCGTCACGCAGCTGCCAGTAAAACAGCAGCCAGGCGCGCAGCAGCGCCGGCAGGAAATACAGCGCTACCAACACCACCACAAACCCGATATCGGTGATGCGGTCCACCAGCAGAATGCCGGCGGCGTAGAGGGTCAGCGCCAGCATCA
Organism: Alcanivoracaceae bacterium; assembly: GCA_046292765.1. Lineage (GTDB taxonomy): Bacteria > Pseudomonadota > Gammaproteobacteria > Pseudomonadales > Alcanivoracaceae > PGZG01. The sequence goes on from JBKBQA010000007.1 coordinate 86,673, forward strand.
GGCCAAGGCCACGAAACGCCAGCGGAAACTTCTTCAGCGGCGCCAGCATAGGCGCGCTCACTTCATTCACTCGATCAAACAGCGTCTTCATCGTCTACTCCTCAATGAATGACCCGGGTCTGATCAGCGGTCTCTTTGTTTAGCTTCTTGGGGACGCGCTGAGGAGAGCCTTAACTCTCCGACCATTGTGTGGCCAACACCGCCGGTTTCCCCTCCGGACCCGCTGGCGCTTGTGGCGCCCTGCTCACCGAAAACCTCGCGGCACTCTTTCAACGCGTTTATGATGCCCCTTTGACAGCGGACAATGACACGGTTTCTGATTGATTGTCGGACAGACAAATTTACTGATCAGTCACACTTGAAACTATCTCCCACGCCCCCCATCTAGTATCCTGTACCCACTGGGGCCGACATGGTTTCGACGCCGGTATTGAATCTTGTGGTGCATGCCGAGCAGGCTACGATGCTCGTAAATCCATTGTGGCAAAAAAGTAATCGCAAACGACGATTCCTACGCACTAGCAGCCTAAATCCCTGCTAACCGTCGCGCGACCCTGTCTGTGGGGGAGCAACACGGGCACGCATACACAGACTCGCGATGAGGTTCGCCCCGAACTGAATTGCTAAACCTTTAGGGGATCGGAACCAGCACCCTGCCCGTCGGGCCGCTGGAACCTAAATCAGTAGACACGGCTAAGCATGTAGATCTGCAAGTGGATTGCTGACGGACGCGGGTTCGATCCCCGCCGGCTCCACCAAAACCAACAAAAAAGCCGCCTAGCGCGGCTTTTTTGTTGCCTGAAATCAGCTACTTATTGCACCTTTGCTGCCCGGCCCCCTACAACCCGCTCTATTGAAATCCAGGGGCACATGGGGGCATATTTGGGGGCATATTTGATACCCCCAGCGGAGATGCCCCCAAATGCCCCTTACCGACACCAAGCTCCGGGCAGCAAAACCGAAAAACGAACCCTACCGCCTCTACGATGAGAAAGCCCTGTACCTGGAGGTGCTCAGCTCTGGCGGGCGCTACTGGCGGATGAAGTACCGCCATCAAGGCAAAGAGAAACGTCTCTCTTTCGGGGTATACCCTGACGTCAGCCTTGCACAAGCACGCGCCAAACGGGATCAAGCCCGCGCCCTGCTGGCCGACGGAACTGACCCGGGCCATGCGAAGAAAGAAGCCAAACGGGAAAAGGCCAAATCGGCCGCCAATAGCTTTGAAGCCATCGCCCGAGAATGGCATGGGATACAGGCAGCCGGGCGCTGGACAGAAGGCCATGCCACCAAAACCCTGCAGGGACTCAAAAAGCACATCTTCCCGGAGCTGGGACATCGCCCCATCTCGGAAATCACCCCCGCAGAATTGTTGGCGGTACTCAAAGCCATGCAGGCCGAAGGCACCATCGACCGGGCTAACCGCCTACGCCAAACCTGCGGCGAAGTCTTCCGCTACGGGATCGTGACAAGCCGCAATGAGGGCAACCCAGCCGCGGATCTGGTGCGAGCACTCCAACCAAGCCGCCAGCGCCACTTTGCCGCCCTCACCAAGGAGCAGCTACCCGGATTCCTCCAGACACTCAAAAGCGAGCACAGAGCGTCCCCGGTGACCCTTTTGGGCATCAAGCTGCTAGCGCTGACCTTCGTGCGCCCTGGCGAGCTGCGACAGGCCAAGTGGGAGGAATTCGACGTTGAGGCCGGCATGTGGGAGGTGCCGGCCCAATAGTGAAGCCCCAACTGTTATCAGTTGGGGCTTCACTATTGGGCCGGTTCCCGCGTGTTGTTGGGGGTTCCTGCGGAAGCCTGCGGACTTCGCCTGCCGCCCGAATTGGCCGTTCCGGGCCACATTCCACTCTCTCCTGGCCATTCCTCGCTCCGACCTCGCTCCCTGAAACTGGCCCGAAGTCCGCAAAGGCCGCGAGCACGACCCATACAAATCAACGTGTTACGCGCGGACTTATCAAACGGTTGGATTGCAGCATTGGCTACCGAAGGCAATTGACCTCAGGGTGAATTCCTCACCACTTCCCTTCATTAACCTTCGCGGAGCCTGAACCTAGCGGCACGATCTTCTGCGGGTTGACCACATCATTCTCCACCAACGGCTTCTCGCCCAGCTTCACGCCTTTGGCGGCAACGCTGTCCATCCCTGCAAGTTTTTTCGCGCCACTCAACGCACCAAGCTTGTCATCGTAGTACTCGAACCAGGGCAAACCCGCTTTCGTGTAGTCGGCCGCCGAGGGCTGCTGCCCCGGCACAGGCTTACCGGTAGCGATTTTCCACTGAGCGCTGTTGAGTATGTGAACGAAGCACCGGCTGGACTGGGACACGTCCCATGCATCGTATCCATACTCGTCCTCGTAGATCTCCTGCCGCATTAGTCCGCCAGGCGCCAATCCCATCGATGCCGACTCGCATGGAGCAGCAAGGCTGTAGCAGACGTCTGCATCGAAAACGCGAGTGTTCCGCTTCAACATTTCTTCATAGCGATCTCGTTTCATCGGGTAAACGATGATCTGAATGCCGCCATGTTCTGCGGCGCCAGAGATCTGCTCCTCGGCCGTGTAACCCTGCCCAAGCGGCATCGCTACAAACTGCCTGATCAGTCCCTTCTGCACGCAGAAACCGTCGAGCCAAGGCTGATCAGGCACCACGAGATAGTCCTGTGGATCTTTGACGAGACCGTTGCTCCATTCGTCCCCCGTCACCGCGTTGATCTTGCCTGCCGCGATCTTGACCGCGAATGGATAACTCGCTCCTCTTCGGAAGCCGATCCCGCTGGAAAAATTAATCCACAACGCCTCAGCTTGGTACATGGGGAGCAAGACACCGCCACGCTCAATCCATGCAGTGGGCAATCGAGAAGAATGATCTTCAACATGCTCTACTGGAAAACGGCCTAATCCCGGCGGCAGTGGGTACTCCCGGTTGTCGTCAGGAATGCGCAGCGTCCGCTGAAAGTCCACTCGGCAAACCGCATCCTCGTGCACCTCGGGAAATTGAAAGACTAGCTCGTCGTGCTTCAACTCGATCATGATCATGGCTCCTAAGCGTTGCTACCACTGCCCGTCTTTGACTTCCCGAACCACGCGAAGAATTGCGTGATCGGGGACTTCTCTCAGCTGCCGCAGAAGTTCCGCAAAGAGCTTGGGACGCTGCATGATGATTTGCTGCAAGTCGCTGGAGAGCTTCCCTGCCAACGCGAGCAAGACATCCTTGTCTTCGCCTAGGACCCCCGCCAGTTTCACGATGACTTCCTCGGACGGTGGCGGGAATACACCCCTCTCGATCTTGGAGAGGTAGGCAGGCTCGATACCAACGCGAGCGGCCACCTGGCGAAGCGAAAATGCCCGGTCACCTTCCTGGATGGCTTGTCGTGCCTGTCGAATGTGTTCGCCGAATTGCATAATGTGTCATATGTACTACACGCTCTGTATCAGCACAAGATCTTTTTGTGAACCGATCGCCAAGCCCAATGACCCAATCGCTCGCTCCATCTCAGAGTTGTTGTTCCCGTGTTGTTCCAGCAGCGCTTGACCGACCAGTTAGACCGCGATAGAGTGCGAGCGGTACAACATCGGAACAACGGAGGAGATATGAGCGAGCGCTTCTACACTGCAAGTCTGAGCAGGACCCAAGGCCGCAATACGTGGGCCATCATCTTTCGGCACCCCAAGAGGACCGACCCAGCTACGGGCAAGGATGGCTTGCGGGTTCGCCAGAGCCTCAAGACGGACAACGAAAAGGATGCTGAACAGCTGCGGGACCAAATGAACGCACTCCTGGCCAGCCCCGATCTCTGGGACCTCGGTGCCCGCGAGCAGGCCCTTGCCAAGCTGGACCAACGCATCGTCGACATCTTCTTCTACAAGCTGGAAGGTGGTGAGACGGACTTTCTTGCCCTTCGTGACGGCGCAATCGAACTTCCTTCTTCCCGAAACACCGAGTACCGCCGAGCCCTGTTCCTTGGCACTACCGGAGCCGGCAAGACCACCTTGCTGCGCCAGATCATTGGTACCGACCCCACCAAGGAACGATTCCCATCGACGTCCACGGCGAAGACAACCGTGCACGAAACAGAGGTTGTCATCGAAGATGGCTTGTATCGCGCCGCCGTAACGTTTTTCCCAATGGAGGATGTCCGGGAACATCTCAAAGAGTGTGTTTCTGCAGCCGTTCTAGCGGCATACCGAAAGGAATCCGATGCCGAAGTCATGCGTCGCCTCTTGACGCATGTGAATCAGCGCTTCCGGTTTACTTATGCACTCGGCAACGGTCCCGTCAAAGAGGTCAGCGACTTCGACGACGATGGCGAAGTGATTGCCGATGAGGAAATGGCCGAGCAACTGAAACGTACGAACGTCGTGTTGGCCAATGCCCTTGCCTCTGTCAAGGGAATCGCGCATCGGCACGGTGAAGCGCTACGCACCGAATTGAACGCATCCGATGAGAAGGATCAGCGCGTCGTCGACGAACTCTTCGAGGAAGAACTGGACAACCGCACGCGTGACGATGATGTCTTCCAGGAAGTGGTTGATGCCGTAATGGACGAGATTGAAGAGCGCTTCTTGTTGCTCACGGAAGGTCGCCTTCAAAAGACAAAGGTCGGCTGGCCTCTCGCGTGGACTTGGGAATCGTCGGACCGAGATCAGTTCATCAGGACGATCTCCAAGTTTTCGTCCAACTACGCACCGCTGTTTGGTACGCTCCTCACGCCACTGGTCAATGGCGTGCGTGTGGCAGGCCCCTTTGTCCCGACTTGGGCCGAGAGCACACCGAAGCTAGTCCTGCTCGATGGTGAAGGGCTTGGACACACTCCGCGATCGATGTCGACGCTGTCCACCACACTGACAAGACGAATTGATATGGCTGACGCCGTCATTCTTGTCGACAACGCCACCCAGCCGATGCAGGCAGCCCCTGTCGCTGCGATGAAAGAGCTCGTGTCATCCGGCAACTCGGCCAAGCTCGTTTTCGCCTTCACGCATTTTGATCGGGTCGGCGGCGACAATCTGCCGTCTCCAAGTGCGCGCGCTCAGCACATCCTAGCATCGGCTGAAAACGTGCTTGCCGCCATCGGAGAAGATCTCGGTCCATTTGCAGAACGTGCCTTGCGAGCGCGGCTGGGAACATCACGAGTATTTCTCGCCAATCTAGATCAGAAGCTGGATGCGGAATCCCAGGATGGTGCGCGCACTGCAAAGCAGCTTGAAAAGCTTCTTGAGCTAATCGACGGCATCGTTGAAAGGCCCGCCTCCGTTGAGTCTCGCCCTGTCTATGACCGAATGAACCTCGTGCTGGCCGTTGAACGTGCTGCTGAGAGCTTCCACAACGGCTGGTGGCCTCGCCTTGGCTTGGCCGTGAAGCCGGGGATCGACAAAGAGCATTGGACACGAGTCAAAGCCTTGAGCCGCCGATTCGCCACCGGGATCTCGGATGAATACGACACCCTACGTCCGGTCGCTGATCTGAAGCAGCAACTGCAACAGAGGATGTACGTGCTCCTTCAAAATCCGGTCGAATGGACAGGACCGATTCCGACAGATGATGAAAAGCAGCACGTATTCGACACCATTGCAAAGGAGCTTAGCCGCAGACTGATTGAGCTGGCATCACGTCGCGTGCGGACCGAGCGTCTGGCGGAATGGAGGCAGGCGTTCGACGAATCCGGTGCCGGCTCTACATACCGACGTGCCAACTTGATTGCAGAACGGGTCTATGACCGGGCAGCTCCGATTCCAGATGTCACGCCATCTCCTGATCGGAATGGGTTCCTGGAAGATGTGGCAAACGCGATCAAGCAATCTGCCGAGGCGGTCGGCGCCCATCTGCGATAGGCCTATCGAGCAGCGAGCCTGGCCCGCTGCTCATCCCAAAGCGCTGGCGGATCAACCGCCAGATCAAACAGCGTGATGTGGTTCGGCAGTGCGTCGTCCAGGATGGCCGCCACGATGTCGGGTGCCAGCGTGGTCAGGTTGACCATCCGGCTGACGTAGCTGTTGTCGATTCCTTCCCTCGTGGCGATCTCCTTCAAGGACTTCGCCTCTCCTGACTCTAGCATCGCCAGCCAGCGGTGGCCCCTGGCCAGCGCCAGTTGGATGGAGGTCGGTGCTACGTCCCACGGTCTAACCGGCGCGGTTTCGCCGTTTGGCAAGGTGACCAGCTTGCGGCCGCTGCGGCGTTTGATCTCGATCGGCACAGACAGGGTCAGCCTGCCATCGCTGGTCTGCAGGATGCCGGGCTCGCCGGTTTTCTGGATGCGGATGTCGCTCATGCCAGTGCCTCCGCTGGTTGGTTGGCGGGCTCAGGACGCAGCTCCACCAATACTGAAACCCCAACCGTTCTCGGTTGGGTTTTTTCTTGCCTGATCGCACCAGTTCCCGCGTGTTCTTGGGGGTTCCTGCGGACTGCACCGATCAGCTGATCCGGCCGTTCCGGGCCACATTCCACTCTCTCCTGGCTATTCCTCGCTCCGACCTCGCTCCCTGAAACTGGCCCGAAGCCTGCAAAGGTCGCAAGTCAGACTCATACAAATCAGAGAGTTACGCGCGGACGAATCAAGGGGTTGGATTGCAGCGTCGGGTAGCGAAGGAAACGCTGCGGTTGCGTTTCGTCGGTAATTATCGAGTACTACCGACACATTGCAACGCGGAAGTACGTGCTTGGACGGTGGCCAAGGCAAGAAACATATTGTCATGACAATGTCCGGACGACTACAATATAGAGCATCCAATATCCGCCCGGAGGGGCACCATGAGCACCCTGAATCTTTCCAAGACCGAACGCATTGACGTTCGCGCCAGCACGCCAGTCAAGCAACTGCTTCAAGAAGCCGCGCGCGCCTGCCACAAGAACGTCAGCGAGTTCCTGCTCGACGCGGGCGTGACGGCGGCCGCGCAGACGCTGGCAGATCGTCGCCAGTTCGTGCTCGATGACACACAGTGGCAGGCCTTTCAGGAGGCGCTGGACCGCCCGGTGCATAGCAAGCCGCGTCTGAAGAAGTTGCTGCGTGAACCCGGGGTGCTGGGTTGAGCAATGACTACTCACCCGTTCGCAAGCTCGCTGCAACGGATCAGATCGATGCGTTCGACTGCGGTCAGGCCGCGCTGAACCAGTTCCTGCAGCGCTACGCGCTTGTCAACCAGAAGGCCAACAGCGCGCAGACCTATGTCTGCTGTCAGGGTGACGTAGTGGTCGGCTTCTACAGCCTAGTCGTTGGTAGCGTCGATCCGGAAGCCGCGCCATCGAGAGTGATGAAGGGGCTGGCCCGCCACCCGGTGCCGGTCATGATCCTGGCCCGGCTCGCTGTGGACAAGGAGCATCAGCGTAAAGGTCTGGGCCAGGCCTTGCTCAAGGATGCGCTGCTGCGTACCGCACAGGCCGCCGACATCGCCGGCATTCGCTGCCTGTTGGTGCATGCCAAGGACGACCCAGCGCGGCAGTGGTACGAATCGTGGGAATTCGAGCCCAGCCCGACTGATCCGTACCATTTGTTCCTGATGCTCAAGGATCTCAAGGGCATGTTGAGCTGAGGTGGTGTCTCCACCTCAGAGCCAGACTCTCTCTCGCTGCTCATCCCACAGCGCCGGCGGATCGATCGCCAGATCGAACAATGCGATGTGGTTCGGCAAGGCGTCGTCCAGGATGGCCGCCACGATGTCGGGCGCCAGTGTGGTCAGGCTGACCATCCGGCTCGCATAGCTGTTGTCGATTCCTTGCCGCGTGGCGATCTCCTTCAAGGACCTCGCCTCCCCCGATTCCAGCAAGACCAGCCAGCGGTGGCCGCTGCGGCGCTTGATCTGGATCGGCACAGACAGGGGCAGCCTGCCGTCGCTGGTCTGCAAGATGCCGGGCTCGCCGGTTTTCTGGATGCGGATGTCGCTCATGCCAGTGCCTCCTCTTGCTGGTTGGCTGGCTGGCTCCGGGCGGAGCTCCAGCATCAGGCGCTCGATGCCGTTGGCGCGCAGTCGCATTTCAAGGTCGTTGGGCTGTGTTGCCGGTCACAATGGCGGCAGAAGCCCGGAGTTTTCCAGTCAGGGCGCTGGTACATCACCGCGCAGCTGGCATAATGAGTGAACCTCTGCGTTGCCTGTTGCGGTAAGCCATGGCCACCCTGTTCGTCGACAACCTGACTGTACTCGACTTCTCCTATCTCCACGCCAAGCGCGGCATGGTCGGGGAGTCCTGGATTGTAGATATGGAGTTGTCCGGGCAGCTGGACGACCAGAGCATGGTGCTCGACTTCGGTGATATCAAAAAGCAGATCAAACGCGTCCTCGATGAGTGCGCCGACCATCGCCTGCTGGTGCCCGCAGACAACGATCAGCTGACGCTGGGCACCGACGGCGAAGACCGGGTCAGCGTGACCTGGCGCTATCCCGGCGGGGATGTCCGGATGCGGGCGCCCGAGTCCAGTATTCTGCTGGTGCCCGGCATGGAAATCAGCAAGGGCAATCTGACCCTGTATCTGACCGAGCAGGTCCGCGCCGCGGTGCCGGCCAATGTCAGCGAGATCCTGCTCAAACTGCGAGAGGAGGAGTTCGGCACCTCTCCCCACTACCATTACTCCCACGGCCTGAAGAAACATGACGGCAACTGCCAGCGCATTGCCCATGGCCACCGTTCTCGTATCGAGATCCACGAGAATGGTCGCCGCAGTCGCTACTGGGAAAAGCTGTGGGCGGACCGCTGGGAAGATATCTACATCGGCACCGATGCCGATCTGGAAGGCACCTACTACATTGATGAAACGCCCCACCACCGGTTCCGCTATGAAAGTGGCCAGGGCATGTTCGAGCTGCTGATACCGGAGGATCATTGCTACATGATCAATACCGACAGCACCGTCGAACAGCTTGCCGCCCATATCGCCAGCGAGCTGGCTCGGGAGGCACCGGGAAAGCACTTTCGGGTGCGGGCCTTCGAGGGGGTTGCCAAAGGCGCCCTCGCCGAAGCCGGTCAGATGCGGCTCTGATCAGCCAGGCAATGGCATTGCGGCAATATGCTCGGCTTCTTCCTGAATCAGCTTGCGCAGCCAGCGGTGCGCCGCGTTATGGTGCAGCAGTGGCGACCAGGCCATCTTCAGTTCAAACTCCGGGATCGGAAAAGGCGGCTCCTTGATCACCAGACTGGAGTTCTGCGCCTGCATCCTCGCCACCCGGGTCGGCAAGGTGGCAACCAGATCATTGTTCATCGCCAGCAGCGCCGGCATCTGATAGTGGCGGGTGAAGATCGAAATTTTTCTGCTCTTGCCTATCCGCATCAGTGCCTGATCGATCCAGCCCAGCCCTCCGAGCTTTTCCGGATTCATACCGAACCCGACACCGAAGCCGGTTTTCGATACCCAGATATGCTGAGCGCCCAGATAGGCATCCAGATTGAACCCCCGGGAAATGGGATTATCCCGGTTCAGCAAACAGGAGAAGGAATCACGCCACAATGTAACCTGATGAAATGACTGTGGAATTTCGTTAAATCGGTTGATCGCCATATCCACCCGCCCCTGCTCCATGTCGGTATAGCTGACGTCCGACGGTGTCAGGAAATCGAGGATCAGGTGCGGCGCTTCCGCGCGAAGCCGACGGACGATATGCGGCACCAGTGTCGCCTCGGCATAATCGCTGGTCATGATCCGGAATACCCGCCGACTCTGCTCGGGCCTGAAAGCCTCGTCCGGAGTCAGCATTAACTCCGTTTGCGACAGCACCTGCCGCACCATGGGCTGCAGCTCCAGGGCGCGCTCAGTGGCCGTCATGCCATCGGAGGTACGAATCAGCAGGGGATCATTGAACAGCTCCCGCAAACGTTTGAGACCGTTGCTCATGGCGGGCTGGGTAATACCCAGTTGTTCCGCCGCGCGGGTCACGTTCTGCTCGCGCAGCAACACGTCCAGATACTTGAGCAGGTTCAGGTCGACGCGGCCAACATTCATGCAATGAATACTCAGGAGAAGCCAATAATCACCGATGATTGTGCCATAGCCACCCGAACAAGGTCCCGCGTCACGCCGCCGAATGATGTCAAATTGCCACGGTTGACCGGGCAGGGCGCTAGCAGGTTAACTAACTGTGTAGTATCAGGCCGCCTGCAGGATGCGGGCCCCGAAGACGCGCACAAGCAGGAATTCCGCCATGATTCGCTTTGATAAGGCCCCCAGTGAAGCAAGGGCCGAGGTTGAAAAGTTCGTCGTCCGTCTGCCAAGCGGCATGCGCCAATCCATTGCCGAGGTGGCCAAGCGTAGCCGCCGCAGCATGAACTCCGAGATCGTCGCAAGACTGGAGCGCAGTCTCGCCGACACCGATGCCGTGGTGACGGTGGCCGAGCGACCCACTCCGGCCGCACCGGCGCTGCGAGCCGTCGAGGGCGGCGGCGACACGGTGGCCAGCACTACCATCGAACGCCGCCTGCTGCAGGCATTCAGGAAACTTGACCAGAGTAAGCGGGACGCGGTACTGATGCTGCTGGACTGATCCGCTCTGCGGGTCGGCTTTGTTCCGATTCCAGACGGATTGATGCATGGGTCGCTCCCTGCCCGCCCTGCGGGCGTTCCTGTTACGCATAGCCGAAGCGGTCAACGAAAGCGCCCACTATTCCCGCTATAACGCGCCAATGGTGGGCGCCCTCGGTGTCATCGGCTTCCCGCTTTACTACTACATCTGGCAATACCTTTTCCCCCAGCCTTACGAAAGTCTCGGCTTGCGCCTTGTTGGCACCGCCATTTGCCTGCCACTGGTCACCTCACGTTACTGGCCCAAGGCACTGCAACGGCATTTCCCGGCCTACTGGCTGGTGACCATGGTCTACACCTTGCCGTTTTTCTTTACCTACATGCTGCTCCGCAACGACATGTCGATGATCTGGGCGATGTCGACCATGGCGGCTCTGTTCCTGCTGGTGCTGGCCCTGCACGACTGGCTGCTGGTTATCCTGACCTCCCTGGGCGGCTCCATCCTTGCCTGGATCGCCTTCTGGCTCACCGCCGACAGCCAGCCGGAGATCGCCAGCTATCTGGCCCAGCTACCGATCTACCTTTTCGTGATTATTGCTGGCAGCATATTCAATTACACCGCGCAGATGGTGAAGGCGGAGAAGCTCGACGCCTATGCTGCAGTCGGTCGCAACATTGCCCATGAGCTGCGCACACCGCTACTCGGCATGAAGGGCGCCGCCGGTGCGATCTCGCATTATCTGCCCGAGCTGACTCACGCCTATCGTCTGGCGCAAGATGCAGGGCTCCCCGTCAGGGAAGTGCGAAGTTCGCGCCTGAGCCAGCTGGCTCAGGCCGCCAACCGTATTGACGAGGAAATCGACTACTCGAATGTGATTATTGACATGCTTCTGGTGAGTGCAGGACAGAGCTCCCTGCGAACCGATGATGATGGCATTCACTCAGCCTCGGAAACCGTTGAAGCCGCACTTAAGCGGTACCCATTCAAGTCCGATCGGGAGCGCGAGCTAGTCCATTATGTGTGCCAGAATGAGTTCCACTATCGAGGCTCTTGCCTGTTACTGACCCACACCATTTTCAACCTGATCAAGAATGCCTTGCATAGCGTGCTTCAGGCCGGAAAAGGCAGTATTACCATCACGATATTTCGGGGCGACCGGAATCACTACATCAGCATACATGACACCGGCACCGGCATCTCGACAAAGGACCAGCGTCATCTGTTCGAGCAGTTTTACAGTTCGAAATCCATCGATGAAGGCTCGGGGGTCGGATTGTCATTCTGCAAACGGGTTATGGAAAGCATGGGTGGCAGCATCACCTGCCAGTCCCAGCTGGAAGAATATGCAAAATTCACACTGACCTTCCCGGAATTGGCTCAATGACGTTAAAGCGAATCCTTCCCTACTATCATCCATCCACCATCGTGTTCGTGGATGACAACGAACGTTTTCTTGACAGCTTTACATTACTACTATCTGAGGAGCTGGCATTCAGAAGTTTTTCCCACCTTCGTGCTGCACTCGATTTCATCAATCATTCACAAACCACTCCGCTCGACCAGCGATGCATTTCCCTGATGGGCAGGCATTCCGGCGGCAGTGGCGCAGTGCGGCTTGATCTCGCCTTGATCGAACAGGAAATCAGCAATCCGAACCGGTTTCAGGAAGTATCAGTGGTGGTCGTGGATTATGATATGCCGGAAATGAATGGATTGGCTTTTTGCGAAGCAATCCAGAACCCGCGAATCAAGAAAGTGCTTCTTACTGGTGTGGGCGACGAGAAAGTGGCGGTCAAGGCATTCAATGAAGGCCTGATTGACCGCTTCCTGACCAAGAATGACCCAGACATCGGCCGAAAAATAAACGAGACAATCTCAGACCTTCAGCGCGCCTACTTCCGCGATCTTTCCACCCTGATCCAGAACATGCTTGCACTTAAATCTGCCGACTTTATACAGGATGAAGCGTTTATTGCGACTTTTCTGAGCATCAAAACAAAACTTAGCATAGTCGAGTACTACTATGTCGAGGAACCTAACGGCTTCCTCATGGTGTCCTGCGAAGGCAAGCTGTATCGTCTTATTGTCTGCAACGAAAGCGATATAGATGAGCAGATTTTTTCCATCCGTCGTCTTTCCCCGCCAAAATCCCTGATGGCCCATCTCGCGCAGCGTAAGTCGCTACTCTGGCTCTGGATGCCCGAAGAAGATATCGACGAAGACGAGAGTTTCGACTGGCAGGATTATGCCCATCCGGCAACAAAAGTCGAAGGCCGGCAAGTATGGTACTTTGCAATCGTCGACAACCCGCCTGCCGACATTGAGTATGACAGCGAGGCATCCAGCTATGCCTCATATCTGGCAGAGCTGGATGCGCATGATTGATCATTGGCCGTCAGCTAGCTGACGACGTTTACAACGCGCCTGATACCGGCAGGTTCGAGCGCCCTCCGGGTAGAAGGCCATTTTCGCATACCGACCCGCTCCCGAATTTCCGCGCAGCCTTGCAGCACTCTTTCGATCTCCTTCATGGTCAACGCAGCATTAACACTGAAACGAACCAGCGAGCGCTTCTTGGGCGTTGCAGGCGCGCAGAACACCGAGCCAAAGACATCCTGATCTTCCAGGGCCTCCCGCAACTGCAGGGTGTCGTACTCAAGGCCGGCCTCAAGAGCAATGATCTGCGACTGACTCGCCGACACGTTATAACCAAGATCGGTCAAACCCTGCCTGAGGATATCTGCATTGACATGCAGCGAGTGGCGTCTCCAGTCATCTGCCCGGATCACATCAAGGGTCTTGTCCAACCCGGCTATTTCATGGGGCAGCAACGATGAGCTGAAGATTGCAGGCCGGGCAGTGAACCAAAAGTAGTCCGAAAACCCGGCGGAACACAGGATCAGACCCGCCCGTCCGGCAAAGGCTTTGGCGAGGCTGGCGGTGATAAAGTCCACCGAATCCAGCAAGCCATGCTCGGCTACCAGACCGGCGCCACTCGGGCCATGCGTACCCAATGAATGGGATTCATCTACAATCACAACGTTGCCCATGGATTTTGCCAGCATCACCACATCTCGCAACGGGCATACACTGCCATTGGTACTGTAAACGGAATCCACACAAACAATGCCTGGCCCATGGGTGGCAAGCTGCCGTCGCAGATGGACAAGATCATTATGTCGCCATGCGTGCGCCTCCGCGCCCGCACTCTGAATGCCCTCCCACAGGGACGCATGCGCGTGCATGTCGATGTACACAGGCACCCCGGGGCCAGCTATGGCCTGCAACAGGCCAACATTCGCTGCGTAACCCGATTGCGACAAGATCGCTTCATCCATTCCCGTCCATTCTGCGAATCGCTTCTCCAGCTTTTGCTGCGGCGTATCACCATGGAGAAAAACACCGGACATCAGGATGCTGTCGTCACTATGACGCAGCGCATTAATCTGGGCCTCAATGATGTCGGGATGGTTAGCCACCGACAGGTAGTCATTGCTGATCAATCGTACGGACGCGGCGTCCGGATTTCGGCCGCGCATGATGTGCCGGCCCTGCCACTCGACGGCCCAACGTTGCTGACGAAATGCATGCATGCGCTCGGCAAGCTGTTCATGCGCTGACTGGCGATGCGTGGCAGAGAGGGAAGCAGAAGAGGTGCTCATGGTCTGGACTCCAAAGGATGATGGAAATGGAAGGTTCATCACGACCTTCACTCCAGATAATGTGGCACCATAGCGCAGCAATTTGTGTCATTAAGCACCATTTTTCACATGTTTTTCACCAGCAAATATCACTGCGATATCATGAGGGTTACATAGAGATATCGCTATGCCTCTACAGCGATCTCGCTCAATAACGGGAGCGCTAACACTCTGGAGCTGCCTCCATCTTCGGGTGCTCTGGCGGGTGATATCGGGGTGATGCTATAAATGACACCAGGGGCGTCGACACGCTGGCGAGGCCCGACGGACAAGGATGACCACATGAACGCGGAACGACGGCAGGGCCGCGAACGGCGCCTGCCCAATGGCACAGACCTGCACCTGCCCTGGCATCTGTCACTGCCGCCAGCTCTGGAGCAGTCATTCCAGACTCATCTGCTGGCGTTATCGAAATCCCTTATTCGCAAAGCCTATCCTGTTGTCGTAGTGCTCTTGCTCGGCGGCACTGTGGTAGAAATCCTCGTCGACCCGCCCAGCGCACTGCACAGTTGGCGCGTCCGACTGATCGCCATCCTTGCGGCCAGCTACGCATGGTGGGCTGCCGCTCCGGAGCGGCCAGACGGCCAGATCCAACCAGCCGTATGCCTGACCGCACTGGTGATTTCGCTTTCGAATAACTATCTCAGTAACACGCTGCATCACGATCTGGCTTACAGCTATTACCTGTTTAACCTGCTGTCCATTCTGCTGATGGGCACGCTGTTCAGGATCACGGTTCGCTGGGCACTATTAACCAGCGTGGCAATTTTTAGCACCATGCTGGTTTCAATGATATTTTTTAGCCGTCTGTCGTCAACGGAAACTCTGATCCTGTTTTTCTTCGTCATGGCAGGCGGGGTGCTGAGCCTTTTTGGTCATTACAGCTTCGAGAAACTGCAACGCCAGCACTTTTTGGCTGAGCGTGTTCTGGCCATGCACCGCAGCGAGCTGCACTCTGCCAATCAGGTGTTGGAGTATCAAGTCAGCGAAGACCCGCTCACCGGCACAGTCAATCGGCGCGGCATGGATGATCGCCTTGGTCGACTGGTACAACAGCAAGGCAAGATCGGAACCAAAGATGGCAACCTGTATGCGCTGCTGTTCGATATCGACTTTTTCAAACAGTACAACGACAACTACGGGCACCTCGCCGGGGACAGCTGCCTGCGCACCGTTGCCATGGTGGTTCAATCCATGATCCAGAGCGAGGGTGATTTTGTTGCCCGTTATGGCGGCGAAGAGTTTCTGGTGGTGCTGAACGGGATTCGTCTTAACGATGCACTGGTTTTTGCCGAACGGGTGCGCGACCGAATCGAGAAGCAGGGCATAGAGCATCTGGCGTCGCGCTGCAGCAACGTGGTGACAATCAGCGTCGGCGTGGCAGGCTGGAAAGCCGGCATCAGCAAACCGGCAGAGTTGATTCATCTGACCGACGAGGCGCTCTACGAGGCGAAAAGGCTGGGGCGTAACCGGGTGATGATGATAGACGACAACGGCACACTCAAGCCGGTGTAATCCGCCTCAAGGAAATGCCGCCATGGGCGATCCCGCCTCCACTCGGGCAGCGTCCATGCCACCCATGAACCACTGCGGATCCAGTCGCTCCTGATACCAGTTCAGACGCCAGTCAAGGTGCGGTCCCGTCGCCCGTCCGGTGGCGCCAATCTCGGCGATGCGATCACCCTGACGCACACGCTGACCTTCCTTCACCAGTACACGCTCGAGATGGATAAAGGTCGACGACAGACCCATGCCATGGTCTATCACCAGCGTGCCGCCGGAATAAAACATGTCACGATGCACCAGCGTAACCACACCGCCAGCCGGCGCGATTACCGGACTGCCGGTGGGTGCAGCAATATCCACGCCCAGATGGGGATTACCGGGATTACCGTTGTAGAAGCGCTGGCTGCCGTAAACGCCGCTGATTCGGCCGGAAGCCGGCCAGACAAACGCCGTGGCAAAATAATCCAGACTCGAATCCGCCTCACGCGCCTCGCGAACCTGACGGGCCTCGTCCCGGATTCGCTCAAGCGCCTCAGGCGGGGGGGTCACCGTCCGCCCGGGCACTCCTTCAACACGCTGGATATTCCATTGCCGTGGTGTCAGTTGCAGTAGGCGCTGCTGCTGGCGACCGGCGGCTTCGACGCGCAGCACGCGCTCGCCAGTATCGTCCCGACCAAAACCGAACAGGAAGTAGCCGTCATCGTTGACACGTAGCGCCCTGTCATCCAGCCATACTCTGGCGCCGGGCGTGGCCTGGCCAACCATCAGGGCGCCGGGAGCAGGCTCGCCACGCAATGACAGCAGCACCTCCGCCGGCAGCCATGGACTAGCCAGCAAAGCAACGCTAGCAATAAGCAGACGCATCCTGAACATCAAGCTGTACCGGATCAAGAACCTGTTTCGCATACTGCTCCCAGACCCGACTGCGAACAAAGAGTTCATACAAATCCGGGTCGATATGATCGCTATCGCGCATTTTTTTCATAATCGACAGCGCCTGCGAGATCTTCATCGGATCCTTGTAGGGGCGATCACGCGCCGTCAACGCCTCGAAAATATCGGCAATGGCCATCATTCTGGCCGGCCAGGACATCTGCTCGCGGGTCAACCCGCGGGGAAAGCCCGTGCCGTCCATCTTTTCATGGTGCCCGCCAGCATACTCCGGCACCCGTCGCAACTTGCGCGGGAACGGCAGCGACTCCAGCATGTCGATGGTCACCTGCATATGGTTATTGATGATTTGCCGCTCTTCGGCAGTCAGGGTGCCGCGCTCGATGCAGAGATTGTAGACCTCATTGTCGGTGAGCAGCGGCTGCTCCTGCCCGGCGGCATCCCGCCAGCGCCGGGCGGCAATGGCACGAACCCTGTCCTTGCTTTGTTCGGCCATGAACTCACCGCCCTTATTGGCCGTTTCAATGAAGGCGAGCTCTTCATCCAGCACCACTAACTGATCACGTAGCGCCATCTCCAGCTCGCTCCGACGTTGTGGCTCGGAGAGAATGGCGCGTAATGCATCCCGTTCATACTGTCCTTTCAGGGCTGCAAACCGGGTTCGGACCGTGTCGATACGGTCGCATAGCGTATGCAGCTTGGTGGACTTGTCGAGCACCGAATCCGGGGTGGCGAGCTTGCCGCAGTCATGCATCCAGGCCGCGACATGCAGTTCGTACCAGCCGTCATCATCCAGAGTAAAATCACGGAATGCGCCGGTGTCCTCACAGGCGGCACGGGCAAGCAACTCGGTCAGCAGGGGCACACGCTGGCAATGGCCAGACGTATGGGGACTCTTGGCATCGATCGCCTGGGCAATCACCTTGATAAAGGCATCCAGCAGATTCTTCAGCTCCTGCACCAGAATGAGGTTGTTCAGGGCTATCGCGGCATAGCTCGACAGGGCCCGCACCAATGGCTCGATATGTTCCGAGAACGGAACAATTTCGCGGCTCTGCGGGTGCCGGGCATTGACCAACTGCAGCACGCCGATCACCTCATTGAGATGGTTCAGCAGCGGAATGGTCAGAAACGATACCGAGCGATAGCCGTGCCGCTCATCAAAGGCCTTGGTCCCGGAAAAGTCGAACTGATCAGAACAGTAAGCGTCGGGGATATTGACCAGCTGGCCACTGATGGCGACATGGGCAGCAATGTGATGATGATTCTCTGCGCCCTCGGCATCACGCAGTGGAATGACGGGCAAGCTGATCGTGTTACCACTGGAGCCGCCCTGATTAATCTTCAGAGTATCGTTACGAACCAGCGCAAACTCAAGTCGGGGCGAGTGGTTGTCATCGCGCAGTAGATAGAGGGAGCCACCATCCGCGAAGGTCATGGCCTGCGCTTCGGTGAGGATACGCTCCAGCAGGCGGCCCGTGTTGGGCTCACCAGACAGCGCCACCAGCAGCTCTTTCTGATCGTGCATGGTGCGCTGCTGCTGGATGGCAATGGCGGCAAAGCTGGCCAGCACTCGCACCACGGGTTCCAGAGAGGGACTGAACGGCACCACTTCGCCACTGACCTCATCGGTGGCATTCAATAGCTGCAGCACTGCCACCAGCTCACCAAACTCGGTCATCAACGGCACCGTCAGCACCGACCGGGTGTGGTAGCCAAACTGCTGGTCAAAGGCCCGGGTACCGGAAAAGTCGAACTCTTCGACGTCATAGGCATTGGCGATATTGACCAGCTGTCCGGTCAAGCCGGTATGGCTGGCCACGTTCTGATGGTTGGCCATGCCATTCCGGTACATGGGGATAGCGGGATAATGGATGCTGCCGCCACTGGAGCCGCCGAGCTGGATGCTCAGACTGCGGTTGCGGACGATGGCAAACTCCAGTCGCGCCGCAGTGGCATGCCCCTCGACCATGTAGAGGGTGCCGCCGTCTGCGTGGGTCAGCTGGCGAGCCTCCTCCAATACCGTTTCGCACAGCCGGGCGATGTCGTGCTGGGCAGTAATGCGCTGGGCAACCTTCACCAGGCGCTGGTAGTGATGCAGGGAGATGTTGCTGGTGTCATCCATGGGCCGGGCATCCTGGGGGGCGGCGAATGGTCAGAATACGGAGCAACGATAGCACAGCCCGGGGCGGCGGAGGGTGGCAAAGCCACCCCGGATTCCCTAGACTTCTGCGGTTCTGTAGCAACCTGTCGTGAAGCACTCCCATGAGCGTCTCCTACCGCCTGCCCGACGGGGCAGAAATGGCCTTTGACCAACCCGTATCGGGTCTGGAGCTGGCTGACCGCATTAGCAAAAAGCTGGCCAAGCAGGCCCTTGCCGTTAAGGTCAACGGCGTTCTCCGGGACGTTTATCTGCCGATGCCGGCTGACGCCACGGTGGAGATCATCACCCGCGAAGACGACGACGGCCTTGAGCTGATCCGGCACGACGCCGCCCACATCATGGCCGAGGCAGTGCAAGAGCTGTTCCCGGGCACTCAGGTGACCATAGGCCCGACCATTGAAAACGGCTTTTATTACGATTTCCATCGCCAGCAGCCCTTCACACCGGAGGACCTGAAATCGATCGAGAAGCGCATGCACGAGATCGTCAAGCGCAATGAGGATATCCGCCGCGAGGTCTGGGACCGCGATGAAGCCGTCGCCTTTTTCCTCCAGCACGGCGAGACCTTCAAGGCCGAGATTATTCGCGACCTGCCGGCCGATCAGGAAGTCAGCCTGTATCGCCAGGGCAACTTCATCGATCTGTGCCGCGGCCCGCACCTGCCCAGTACCAGCAAGCTCGGCGATGGCTTCAAGCTGACCAAGGTGGCCGGCGCCTACTGGCGTGGCGACAGCAACAATCCGCAGCTGCAACGCATTTATGGCACCGCCTGGCGCAACAAGGATGAGCTGAACGCTTACCTTAAACAGATCGAAGAAGCGGAAAAGCGCGACCACCGCAAGCTCGGCCGCAAAATGGGCCTGTTCCATCAGCAGGAAGAAGCGGTCGGCAGCATGTTCTGGCACCCGAAGGGCTGGCGCCTGCGCCGCACTCTGGAGAACTACATCCGCGGCAAAATGGAACGCAACGGCTATCAGGAAGTGAACACGCCGCAGATGATGGACCGCAAGCTGTGGGAGCAGTCCGGCCACTGGGACAAGTACGGCGATGACATGTTCACCGTCTGCACCCATGATCACCGCGACATGGCCATCA
Organism: Alcanivoracaceae bacterium; assembly: GCA_046292765.1. GTDB lineage: Bacteria > Pseudomonadota > Gammaproteobacteria > Pseudomonadales > Alcanivoracaceae > PGZG01. Next base: position 106,478 of record JBKBQA010000007.1, read on the forward strand.
AGCCGATGAATTGCCCCGGGCATGTGCAGATTTTCAATCAGGGCCTGAAGAGCTACCGCGACCTGCCGATCCGCCTCGGCGAGTTCACCACCCTGTTCCGCAATGAAGCCCATGGCGCCCTGCATGGCCTGATGCGGGCGCGCACCTTCGGCCAGGACGATGCCCACATCTTCTGCACTGAAGCACAGATCAATGAAGAGACCGCCAACTTCATCAAGATGCTGCGCGAGGTTTATGCCGATTTTGGCTTCACCGACATCAAGGTAATGTTCTCGGATCGCCCAGCCAATCGCGCCGGCTCTGATGAAACCTGGGACCGGGCCGAAGCCGCCCTGAAAGCGGCCGTGGAAAGCGTCGGCCTCGACTACAAACTCAATCCCGGCGAAGGCGCCTTCTACGGCCCGAAACTGGAGTTCCAGTTACGCGATGCAATCGGTCGAGACTGGCAGTGCGGTACCCTGCAGGTGGATTTTGTGCTGCCGGAACGACTCGACGCCGAATACGTCGGCGAAGACTCCGCGCGCCACCGCCCGGTGATGCTGCACCGCGCCGTGCTCGGCTCGCTGGAGCGATTCCTTGGTATCGTTATCGAATCCACTGCCGGGTACCTGCCGCTGTGGCTGTCGCCATTGCCGGTGGTAGTCGCCACCATTACCAACGCAGTGGACGACTATGCTCGTGAAGTATCCAGGGCGCTAACCGACGCAGGCGTGATCAACGAGATTGATCTGCGCAATGAAAAAATCGGCTACAAGGTTCGCGAGCACTCGAAGTCAAAAGTACCGATAATCTTTGTGCTCGGTGAAAAAGAAGCAGCGGAACGACAGGTTGCGATTCGTCGTCTCGGCAGTCAGGACACCGAGACCTTGTCCCTCGACGCTGCCATCGCCCTGCTGCGCGACCAGACCCGCATGCCACTGTAGTAGCAACAATAGTAGTGGCATCAGGAGCGGCAATCCTGCCGCGATTCCCCGGACGAGGGCGCCCATGTTCAAAGACAACGAACACCAACCCAGCGGCTTTCGCCTGCCCATCGGCGACGCCCTCGACCAGCTGCGCTATAACGACGCCGGCCTCATCCCCGCCATTGCCCGCCAGCACGATAACGGCGAGGTACTGATGATGGCATGGATGAACCGTGCTGCCATTGAGGAGACCCTCGCCACCGGCCAGGTCTGCTACTACTCCCGCTCCCGTGGCGGCCTGTGGCGCAAGGGCGAATCCTCTGGCCAGACGCAGAAGCTGGTTAGCCTGCGTATCGATTGCGATGGCGACACCTTGTTGCTGGATGTAGATCAGACCGGCCCCGCCTGCCACACCGGCCGCCGTGATTGCTTCTTCTGGCGCGTTGATGGCGACCAGATCGAACTCGACAAAGCCCCGCTGATCAGCCCTGACCAGCTTTACGGTAAAAAGTGATGAGCCTGCAGATCCACAACACTCTCTCTGGCAAGAAAGAAGCCTTTGTCCCGCTCGATCCGAATCGGGTGACCATGTATGTCTGCGGCCCTACCGTGTACAACTATGTGCATATCGGCAATGCCCGCCCAGTGGTGGTGTTCGATTTGCTGTTCCGGGTGCTGCGTCGCCTGTACGGCGAGCAGCAGGTGGTATATGCACGCAACATCACCGATATCGACGACAAAATCATGAACGCCGCGCGTGAAATCGGCGAACCGATCAGCACCATCACCGATCGCTTCAGTGCGGCTTATGCAGAAGACATGGCCGCCTTGCACGCCCTGCCGCCGACTATCGTTCCCCATGCCACCGACCATGTCGGCGACATGATCAGCATGATCGAAACGCTGATCCGCAAGGGGCATGCCTATACTGCGCAAGGCCATGTGTTGTTCGCAGTGGAGTCGATGCCGAACTATGGCCAGCTATCAAAGCGCTCACTCGATGACATGATTGCCGGCGCCCGCGTCGAAGTCGCGCCTTACAAAAAATATCCGGGCGATTTTGTGCTCTGGAAGCCTAGCAGTGACGACCAGCCCGGCTGGGACTCCCCCTGGGGTCGCGGCCGACCCGGCTGGCATATCGAATGCTCGGCGATGATCAGTCGCCATCTTGGCAAGGTTATTGATATTCATGGCGGCGGCCAGGATCTGATTTTTCCGCACCACGAAAATGAAATTGCCCAGGGGTGCTGCGCCCATGACACCGATTATGTGCGCTACTGGATGCACAACGGCTATATCAATATCGATGGCGAGAAGATGTCAAAGTCACTTGGCAACTTCCGACTGGTGCGCGAGCTGCTGAAGCAATATCGTGGCGAAGTGCTGCGCTTTGCCTTGCTGTCGTCACATTATCGCTCGCCACTGAGCTTCAGTGAGGAAGTGCTGCGACAGGCCGAGTCGACCCTCGACTCGCTCTACTATGCCCTGCTCGGCCGAGGCGAACAGATCACCACCCAGCCTGATTACCAGCTCGCCGACGATCACCCGGTGTTGACTGCACTGCTGGATGACCTGAACAGCGCCGGGGCCATCAGTGCCCTGCACGCCATCGCCGCGCAATTGAACAAGGCCGACGACGCTGACAAACCGCCCCTGAAAGCCGAGCTGCTGGCCGCCGCCGACCTGCTTGGCTTGCTGCAACAGGAGCCTGCCAGCTGGTTCCAGAACAAGGGAGCCAAGGATGGCCTCGGTAGCGAGCAGATCGACGCGCTGATCGCCGAACGTAAAGCCGCCAAGAAGGCGAAGGACTTCGCCCGCTCTGATGCTATTCGCGACCAACTACTGGCCGCCGGCATCGTTCTCGAAGACACCCGCGAAGGCACTCGCTGGTCACGCACCTAGGGCGCTGCTCCTTTCGGGCCGACACTCCTGCACCGCTCTATATGCAACAAAGTGGCAAATAGAGCGCAAACCCCCTATCCTTCGCCGGACCAGATATGTCCCCCGGATGATGATGAAGCGCCTGCTACTGGCCCTGATCCGCAGCTATCAGTTCCTGCTCAGTCCCTGGGTGGGGAACCAGTGCCGTTTCTATCCCACCTGCTCCCATTATGCCGCTGAGGCCATTGAGCGCCATGGCGCCCTGTGCGGCGGCTGGCTCGCCGTGCGACGGATCGGCAAGTGCCACCCCTGGCACCCGGGCGGGATGGATCCGGTGCCCAAGACGTCCCCCTGCCGCAGCTGCGACAATCACGGGGAGACACCGCGATGAGAATCCCCGGCGCCCGTCAGTCTGCCGTGCTGGTGATTCTGGTGGTGCTGGCCCAGACCCTGCTGGCCTGGCACATGCCCAGCCACCTCGGCGACCATATTCACCCTGCTGACAGCATCAGCGCCGAGACCGGGCAGGACCACGACACCGGCGCCAAGACGGGCGATTCCTGCCCCCTTGGCATTAATGGCCACGGCCTGGCGTTAGCTGGCTCGGCACCTGCCAGCACAAGCGACGACCAGCGCGCCCGGTTTATCACCCCCTATCATTCTCACTCCGGTATGGTGGCGCTGATCGCCCCCAGCGCCCGGGGCCCACCCCTGAAAGCCTGACACACACTTCCACTTTTTTGTGTTTCTAACGCTTTCAGGAGCTATACATGAGCAAGTCATTCCCTTTACTGGCGGGCGCGCTGTCCGCTGCCCTGCTGTCCGGCGCCGTTTCTGCCGAGGACACCAACCGAACCCACCCGGGCCAAACTGGCGTCGACCGCGCCCGCACCGCCGGCAATCAGTTCAACCCGGCCATCTCGGTGATTCTCGATGGCGTCTTCTATCACGCTTCGCGAGAGGTCGAGGCTCCCGCCGGCTTCGACAGCCATGATCATGGTCATGGTCATGATCACGGCCACGGCCCCGAGGAAGGGTTCAGTCTGCGTGAAGCCGAGATCACTTTCTCCGCGTCCATCGATAACTACTTCGATGGTGTCATGACCCTCGCGATTGAAGGCAATGAGGGCATTGAAGTGGAAGAGGCCTACCTGCTGACCCGCTCCCTACCGGCTGGCCTGCAAATCAAGGCAGGGCGATTCCTTTCCGACATCGGCTATATCAACCGCCAGCACCCACATGACTGGCAATTCGTTGACCGCCCGCTGGTCAGCGAACTGCTGTTCGGCGAACACGGCCTGCAGGACACTGGCCTGCAGCTGTCCTGGCTTCCCTCCACGGACGTCTATACCCGCTTCGGCATTGAAGTGCTTCAGGGTGAAGGCAGCATTGCCACGCAGGATGTCCACGAGGAGCTGGAAGAGGAATCTGGCCCGCGTCTTTACACCGCCTTTGCCAAGTTCTCGCCGGATCTGGGCTTCAATCATGCCGTGATGTTCGGTGCATCTGCGGGGCTTTCATCATCGTTCCGCAAGGAAGTGGAGCATCATGATGATGACGAGCTGGCGCTGTGGGATGGCAAAGGCTGGTTCGCCGGTGTCGATGCGGTCTACAAGCACTCTTCCGGCAAGCCGTTTGGTCATGGCAACTGGGTGGTACAGGCAGAGTACTACTTGCGCGAAATCAAGGCGGATTACACCGAGATAGATACCAACACCGATACCATTACCGACCAGTTCACTTCCCGCTCGCGTCAGGATGGCTTCTACCTGCAGGGCATCTATGGCTTTGCGCCGCGCTGGAACGCAGGCCTTCGGGTTGATGCCGTTGGCCTGACCAACAAAAGCCTTGAAGCCGACGGCGGTGACTTCGAATCGTTCGACAGCTCCTGGCGCTATACCGGTCAGATCAGCTTTATGCCCACCGAGTTTTCGCGGCTGCGGCTGCAAGTCAGCCAGCTGGATTATGACCACGACCATGGTGGTGGCCATCACCACACACCCTGGACCGTGATGCTGCAATACAATGTCAGCCTTGGCGCTCACGGCGCCCATCAGTTCTGACAGGCGCTGGATGTCGGCGTGGCCAGCCACGCCGACATCGGCACAACCGGATGACGACTGTGACAAGAACGCTTCTGATATTGCTGCTGACGATCGTCTCGTCTCAGGTCCAGGCACAGGCACAGGCCCGCCTGAACGTGGTCGCAACCGTCAGCAACATGGCCATGCTTGCCAGTACCGTGGGCGGTGATCAGGTTCAGGTCACCACATTGGCGCCGCCGGACCGCGATGCCCACCATCTGGAGGTGCGTCCGGCCATGATGGTGGCCCTGCGTCAGGCTGATCTGGTCGTTGCGGTGGGAGCAGAGCTGGAGATTGGCTGGTTACCCCCCGCCATTCAGGGTGCGAAAAATCCGCGCATTAACCCCGGACAACCCGCTCATTTCGAAGCGGCCGTCCATGTCACCCTGATTGACCCGGTGCCGGATGCCAATCGGTCCATGGGCGATGTTCATGCCGACGGCAATCCGCACGTGTATCTGGATCCGGTCCGTATGACTGTCATCGCTCATGCACTGGCTGACTCGCTGGCGGCATTGCGTCCCGAATTTTCCGACCACTTCCATCAACGTGCGGAAGCGTTTGCCAAACAGGTTGAGGATCGGCTGCCAGCGTGGCGCCATACCACCACCGCCGCGCCCGGCGTACTGCTGTTCCATGCCGACGCCAACTATCTCGCCCGACTTTTCTCGGTGCCGGTACACGGATATCTGGAGCCGGTACCGGGCATACCACCAAGCGGGAGGCATCTGGCCAATTTGACCCGCGCACTGCGCGGTCAGCAAGGCGTGCTGATCATGCCCATGTACCAACCCCGTCGAAACGCTCGACTGGTGGAGTCGGAACTGGGCTGGCCGGTATACCAGCTCCCGACCCAGGTGCCATTGAACGGGTCGGCCGATGATTATCTTGCGCTGATCGACCGATGGGCCGATGCCATGGCCGGAACGCAATGAACACGCTATCACCACTGTTGCGCCTCGATGAGGTGGTGGTCGGCTATGACCATCCGATTGCCGGGCCACTGTCTTTCGAGATTATGCCCGGTGAGCTGGTGGCACTGTGCGGACCGAATGGCAGCGGCAAAAGCTCGGTGCTGGGCGCCATCCTGAATCGCGTCACCCGCTTTAGCGGCCACATCAACAGATCGCCGGCACTGCACATCAGCTCTCTGGATCAGCACTCACCCTGGCCTGCAGAACTTCCACTCTCGGGCAGAGATCTGCTGGGATTGGCAGGCCTGTCCAGTCACGGCCTGCCGGCGCAACTGGGTCTTTGTCTGGACCGGCGACTGGACCGGCTGAGCGGCGGTCAGCGTCAGCTGATCCGCACCTGGGTGGCGATACACCAACCCGCAGACCTGCTGCTGCTCGACGAACCCACCAACAACCTCGATCCGGATGCCGAGCAGTTGCTCACTGAAGCGCTCTGCCATCGCCCCGCCAATCTGGCGGTATTGCTGGTGTCCCATGAGCCGCAGTTTCTGGCCAGCCTGCCCGTGCGGCGCGTGGAGATGCAATGATGGAACTGTTGCTCGATCCACTGTTCCGGGTGCCATTCCTGAATGGGCTCTGCCTTGCCCTGACGTTGCCCGTGTTTGCCGTGATGCTGCGCCTGCAGAAACAGTGGCTTGCTGCCATCGGCGTCGCCCATCTTGCCGGCGCCGGTGGCGTGATCGCCGGAGCAGTCAGCCTGCCGGCACTACCGGTAGCATGGCTCACCGCCCTGCTGGCGGGCCTGCTGAGGCCAGCACGCCTGCGCGATGACAACGAATACTTTGCCCTGCTGATGATCGCCGGCTGGACCCTGATGATGATTGGCAGCAGCCTGTCTCATCATGCCCATGGACTGGCGCAGATGCTGATTGACGGCCAGCTCTACTTTACCCATCGCTGGCATTTGGCTGCAGCGCTGGCGCTTGGTATTGCCGCCATCGCAATGGCACCAACACTGCAACACCGTCTGCTCAGACATCTGCTGCTACCGGATGCCACCCTGCCAACGACGACGATATTGTTGTGGCGCATCCTCACGCTGAGCGCCATCGCTCTGGCCACCATGAGTTTCGGCGTGATGGCCGCGTTCGCCCTGCTCCTTGTGCCGGCTGCCATTGCCTTTCGCCACGCCCCACACTGGCGTGCCGGGCTATGGCTGACGCTGGCGATCACCCTGCTCGCTTATCTGCTGGCCTTCATCACCGCATTGATGGCAGACATTCCCTTTGGCCCGGTGCTGACAGCCTGGCTGATGGCACTGCTGATTATCGACCAGACCACCGTATGGCTGATTCGCCATCGCCGCTAGCATCCCCTACAATCCGATAGAACACATTACGGATGCCACAGCATGCGACACCTCTTCATGGGCACCTTGATGCTCGCCCTGTCTTCAACATCCGTCGCAGGCGGCTATGCCGCTGCCGATCTGGTGATGAGCCACATTAAGCCCACCGCCACCACAGGCAGCGGTGATGTTGGCGCGCTGCAATTCAGGATCGGCACCACCCTGAACAGCAACGGCACGGTTGGCGGAGAGTTTCGTGCCGCACTGGGCATTGGCAGCGATACTGACAACGGCGCCCGCTACGAAATGAACCGATACTTCGGCGCCTACCTTCGCGCCCAGTTTCCCAACAGCATGCCGCTGCGACCCTATGGCATGCTGGGCGTGACCCGCGCCGAAACAACCATCAACAGCAGCCGCGAAAGGTTCAACGACATTTCCCTTGGCATAGGCGCAGAGTACACCCTCACTCAGGACATGTTTTTGGCGGTGGAGTACCTGAGGGCAGTTGATCGGAGCAAGGCGGAGATCAGCAATATCGGCATCGGGCTCGGCGCCCGGTTCTGACAAAAGAGGCCGGCTTGATGCCGGCCTCCTTCATTTCAGGGAATCGGCAGATAGCCGCCGGCAACATTCTTGGTGACGATCGCCACTGCATTATGAGCATGCAGGCTTTCCAGATGGTTGACCCGCAACCAAAAGTCCTTGTACTGCGGCTGGGGGTCAATGGCCCGCTGCAGGCGGCGGGCCGCATCTTCACAAAACATCAGGTTCTGACCATTAAGACGGGCAAACTCTTGCTCGTCTTCGCGCTTCACTGCTGTTTGCACCGGCGTCTTCAGCGCGCCCTCGATAGCATCGATCAGCGCGGTAATCGGGAAACCCGTCTCTTCGGCGTGATCCAGCAGCACCCGCACCTGAGCAATGGAACGCTGGCTATGGGGCGTTGCGACAATACCCTTTTCGGTACCGATCCACTCTGCCACCGCTTCCGCCGGGATAGTGCCGACATCACCAAACTGCGTGCGGAAGGCATCCTGAATCAACTGCCGCGCCAACGCGGCGGAACAGGGACAGGTCGAGGAGTACGGCACCTCCACCGACAGCTCGACGCGCAATTCGCCACCCTTGAGGGTGCCGCAGATGCTAACCGGATAACTCTTCCAGCCGAAATAGTTGCTCTTCAGCGACTCCCGGCGCATGGAATATTCAAAATCCAGCTGCACAAAGGCCTGATCACTGAGCCCCTCGTGGGTCGACAGGAAAGTTGCCAGCAGCTTGCCGATGGAGGCCGCACTGACCGAGCAATCAGCAAAAGTTTCCTCCAGCGCCAGATACAGGCGTGACATGTGAATGCCCCGGGCACTCGGATCCTCCAGGTTAACGTAGGCCTGAATGGAAGCGCTGATGGGGCGCTCGCCGGCCAGCGTGTCGCTGAGGCGCGCCGGCAGGTGGATCTCGCTCATCCCGACCCAGTCGAGCTTGCTGCGGATGTGCTTGGTCGCCGTGCTGGCAACATCGGGCATGTCTTTGATGGTGACCGCGCCCTGTTGGCTTTTCATCGAAGTCTCCGTTGGCCGCGACAGGGGCATTGCCCACACCACGTCGCAATGCCTGTCTTTCGGGGGTGGCAAGTCTAGCAGATAAGGTTGCCTGAATAGACTGAACCACCGTGTGGCTTTGGCTCTGCCGTAGATAGGCTCACACTATCAGCATGGATATCCCGTGAAGTCCTGCATTTTGATCAACTGGCGCCCGCCCACTTACTTTGATATCTAAGTAATAATCTGGTAGGGTGTCCTCCATCCCTTGATCAGCCCGCCAGAGTACATATTAACTTTATGTATTTAATCGTTTTGCTGGCATTTTAATATCTGGAGGAGCCGATTGTGAAGGCTGAAATTAGTCATACATCTAAGGAACGAGAAGCACTCCGATGGCCCGACACGACGACGTGCTGATTGCCCTGCGACGCATTATTCGCGCTACCGACCTCTACTCTCGGCGACTGAGCCGGGAATCAGGCCTGACCGCGCCGCAATTGTTGATCCTGCAGGCAATCGCCGGTCGCGGCGAGATCACCATGGGCGACATCGCCGCCGAGGTCTCGCTTAGCCAAGCCACCGTGACCACCATTCTGGACCGTCTTGAGGGGCGCGGACTGGTGGTACGGGAACGGGGCGCCTCCGACAAACGCCGCGTCTATGCGCGGCTGACAGACGCCGGTCATGCGGTTATCGCCGACGCTCCCGAACCGTTGCAGGAAACCTTTGTGCGTCGCTTCAGCAAGCTGAAAGATTGGGAGCAATCCCAAATCATCAGTGCAGTGGAGCGTATCGCCAGCATGATGGATGCCGACGACATCGATGCCGCTCCGCTACTGGATGTCGGCGCCATTGACCGCGGCCAACCTGTGGCCGACACCTTAACCCTTCCCCGCGGAGGACAACGCTGCGGCCGCGCCGCACGCCGGTAGCCCGGCCGAAACAGGAGAATACCGACCATGTTCACCGACACATCCAAAGGCGCCGGCAACGCTCGATCGACGCCCGACATCACTATCCGCTTGCGCAAACCCGATAGCGAGGATGGCGCCAGAGTGCACGCACTGGTAAGACGCTGCACACCGCTGGATGAAAACTCTCTGTACTGCAATCTTCTTCAGTGCACGCATTTTGCCGATACCTGTGTCGCCGCCGAGATCGATGGCGAGCTAGTGGGCTTTATCTCTGCCTATATTCCTCCGAAGCAGCAAAGCACCCTGTTTATCTGGCAGGTTGCCGTGGACGAGAAGGCGCGCGGGCTCGGCCTTGCCTCTCGCATGCTGGCGGAATTGCTTGATCGTGATGAGTGTCATCAGGTGCAGTACATCGATACCACCATCACACCGGATAACGAAGCCTCCTGGGCCCTGTTCCGTCGCTTCGCGGATAAACGCCGCTATCGCACCGAGACATTCATCCTGTTCGATAGCCGCCTTCATTTCTCTGGTGCTCACAAGGATGAGCACCTGCTGCGCATCGGACCGTTCAACCGCACCCCGGTCAATGACGCACTGAGCCACTAGAATAAACAAGGGAGACAATTATGGACGCCAAGTCAGATACCGACGTATTTGATCGCATTGAGTCAGAAGTGCAGAGCTATGCCCGCAGCTTCCCGGTACTTTTTTCGAAGGCCAAGGGATCTTACCTGTACGATGAGGACGGCGAGGCCTATCTGGATTTTCTTGCCGGTGCAGGCACTCTTAATTATGGCCACAACAATCCGGTACTGAAGGAAAAGCTGCTTGCCTACCTGAGCGAGGATTACATCGTTCACGGCCTTGACATGCATACGGTGGCGAAGCGTAACTTCCTGTGGATGTTCGAGGAAGTGGTGCTCAAGCCGCGCAAGATGCAGTACATCATGCAGTTTACCGGCCCGACTGGCACCAATGCAGTGGAAGCGGCACTGAAAATTGCCCGCAACATTAAAGGCCGCAGCAATATCATTACTTTCACCAATGGCTTCCACGGTGTATCTCTCGGCGCACTGGCAGCAACGGGCAACAGCCACCATCGCGGCGCATCCGGTGTATCGCTGACTAATACTTCGGTGATGCCCTATGATGGCTACCTTGGCACCGGCTTTGACACCACAGAAATGATCGACAAAATGCTCTCGGACAGCTCCAGTGGCATCGATCACCCGGCCGCCGTCATTGTCGAAACTGTTCAGGGCGAAGGCGGCATTAATGCGGCCAGCTTCGAATGGCTGCGCAACCTGGAAAAGGTTTGCCACAAGCATGACATGCTGATGATAGTCGACGACATTCAGGCAGGCTGTGGTCGCACTGGATCGTTCTTCAGCTTTGATGAAATTGGGATCAAGCCGGACATCATCACCCTGTCAAAGTCACTGAGCGGCTATGGCTTGCCATTCTCGGTGGTACTGATGAAGCCGGAACTCGACCAGTGGAAGCCCGGCGAGCATAACGGTACATTCCGCGGACACAACCCGGCATTTGTTACCGCAACCGCTGCCCTTGATCACTACTGGCGCGACAACACCTTCGCCACCGAGATCAAGAAAAAGGCGGACATCATCACCGAACACTTTCGCGCCATTGCTGATCGCTACGATGATTACTGGTTCCACCTCAGCGGCCGCGGCATGATGCAGGGCCTGGTCTGTCGTGATGGCACACTTGCCGGAGAAATCACCTCAGAAGCCTTCGCTCGCAAACTGGTGATCGAGACTTCCGGCGCTGATGATCATGTCATCAAGACTCTTTGCCCGCTGACCATCAGTGAAGAAGATCTGATTCGCGGATTGACCATTGTTTCAGACAGCGTCGACACGGTGATGAAGGACCGGGTCAAGCAGCAACGCCGCGGCAAAGTCAGCGTGGTGGCATAATGAGGGAAGATCACCTGATTATGCCCCGTGCCATCCTGCACGTACTGAGCAGCTCTGCCGATCACTTCGGCATTGACCGGCAGGATGCGCAAGCAATACTGAATCACTGGAAGGAGCAATACGCAGCATGATTGTTCGCACTCTGGAAGAAGCTCGCAACAGTGAGCGCCGAGTGGTTGCACCGAATGGTAACTGGGAGTCCGTGCGCCTGAGCCTGAAGGACGATGGCATGGGTTTTTCGTTCCACATCACTACCATTCATGCCGGCACCGAGACTCATATCTGGTATCAGAATCATCTGGAAACCGTGTACTGCATCAGCGGCGAAGGCGAGATCGAGACTGTCGCAGACGGCAATGTCTACCCGATCCGTCCCGGCACGGTGTATATGCTCGACAAGCACGATGAGCATTACCTGCGAGCCAATCTGGGCGTCGACATGGTCATGGCCTGCGCTTTTAATCCACCATTAAGTGGCAAGGAAGTTCACGATAAAAATGGTGTCTACCCGGCAGATAATGACTGACGAGGGACCCTCGGAAAGTGTAGCTTGCAAAAAGGGGCGCCTGATCAGGCGCCCCTTTTTTCATCGCTTCACCGCTGACATTCAGAACTCACCGTCGGCAAAGCTCATCATGCTATCTGCGCCGGCACGAATTGCCGTGGCCAATCCCCGCGTACGAGGCAACAGGCGAGCAAAGTAGAAGGCTGCCGCCTTGAACTTGCCATTGCAGAAATCCGCATCTCCACCGCCAGTCAGCTTCTGCTCTGCGGCCAGCACCAGACGCAGCCAGTACCAACCGACCACCACATAACCGGAGTACATCAGAAAATCCACAGAAGCAGCCCCCACCTCATCCGGATTCTTCATTGCTGCCGCACCCACCTCAGCCGCCAGCTGCTGCCATTCAGCCAGGTTTGCCCGCAGTAATTGCGCCTCGCCACCAATCAGGGCATGGCTCTCATGATCGGCACAGAAGGCATCGATTTCCTGCAGCAGATCACGCATCGCCTGACCCCGATCCATCATGATCTTGCGACCGATCAGATCCAGCGCCTGCACCTGCGTGGTGCCTTCATAGATGGTACTGACGCGACAGTCGCGCATCAGCTGCTCCATACCATGCTCGCGAATATAGCCATGCCCACCCAGCACCTGAACACCATGGCTAACGCACTCATTGCTGACCTCCGTGACAAATCCCTTGACGATTGGAGTAAGGAAGCCAAGCCGTCGCGACGCTGTCTTGCGAACATCTGCATCAGCACCATACTCTGCCAGATCACCGTAACGGGCCGCATCCAGGCACAGGGCACGACAGCCCTCGGTAAATGCCTTCTGGGTTAGCAATAGCTGTCGCACGCCGGGATGCACAATAATCGGATCAGCGACACCATCCCTGTTTTTCGGCCCGGACAGCGAACGCATTTGCAGGCGCTCCCGAGCGTAGCCGAGCGCCCCCTGATAGCTGGCAGTGGCCAGACCCAACCCCGCCATACCCGAACCGATGCGCGCGTCATTCATCATCACGAACATGTACTTCAAACCTTGATGCGGATCACCGACCATATAGCCAGTAGCACCATCAAAGTTCATCACACAGGTCGGTGAGGCGGCGTAGCCCATCTTGTGCTCAATCGAACCGCAGCTGACTGCATTACGCTCGCCCAACGACTGGTCTTCGTTAACCAGAAACTTCGGCACGATAAACATCGAAATTCCCGCCGATCCAGCGGGCGCATCCGGCAGCTTTGCCAACACCAGATGAATAATGTTTTCCGAACAATCGTGTTCGCCATAACTGATGAAGATCTTGGTGCCGGAGATTTTGTAAGTACCGTCTGCCTGGGGCTCCGCCTTGCTACGCAAGATGCCGAGATCGGTACCGCAATGCGGCTCGGTCAGGCACATAGTGGCACTGAAACGACCATCGACCAGCCCCGGAAAAAAGCGCTCACGCTGCCATTCAGCACCGTGCGCATCAATCGCCATCATTACGCCACTGGGCAATCCCACCAGCATCACCCAGGGCGGATTCACGGCACAGAGCATTTCATTGACGGCAATACCGACAGAGCGGGGCAACGCTTGACCACCCCAGCGGGTAGCGGCAGTCAAGCCGGGCCAGCCGGCCTCAACCCACTGCTCCCTGGCTTCGCGATAGCCCTTGGGCAGCTTGACGTTACCGCCATTGAAGTCGCAGCCGGTCTCATCGCCACTACGATACAGGGGATGCAGCACCTGCTCACTAAAGCGGCCACCCTGCTCAAGCATCATGTCAAAGGTCTGCTGATCGGGCGCTTCGACCTCCTGCAGCGCAGGGTAGTGACCGGTCAGATCAAGCAAATCATGAGCGACGAAGCGGATGTCATCGAGCGGAGCCTGATAGCGGGCCATGGCGGTTATCTCCTGAGTTCCGAAGGCTGCGAGACTAATCACTGGAATCGTCTCAGGCGATGACGGATGGCACCAGGGCACTGGTGATTCCGGTCAGGTAGTGCTGGCCGAAGCAGCGTTTACCTGCCGTGCAGACGGTGGGTATACTGCCTTGATAATAAGTATAAAGGCGTAGCAATAAGACCATGTCTGTTCTGGCGCAGCTAGCGAAGAAAGGCAATCCGATGTTCTGGCCGCCCGCGGACGGGGCCATGCTTGCCTGCATCATGGTCATCGGCATGAACCTGTTTTTCCTGGTCACCGGGATCATTGGTGAGGTTTTGCCGCAACTTGCACCACATATTCATCAGCCGGCGCTACGACAGTTCAACCTGTTTTGCCTCGCCATGATTGCCTGCTGGGCCGGCATTTTTGTGCTGACCATGGTAATTCGCCGAAGCAATCCCCAAAGCCTGATCCCGGGCATGATCGTCACCTACTTCTTTGGCCACCCGCTGGTAGTGATGGCCTACTTCAATGGCGTTCATTCCATGGTCACCGGGCTGCTACTGGCGGTGACCCCGGCATTCGGTTTCGTTATGTTCAGAAATCGCCATGTCATGAATGCCATGCTGATGATCTGGCTGGAAATTATTCTACTCGGTCTTGCTGTCAGTCTCGGCTGGCTTACCGATGCCCCGCTGTATGGCGACCAACCACCGAACCGCTTTCTCGCCCCGATGTGGCTATTCATGCAGGTGCTGATCGGCTTCCCGGTGGCGCTTGGCTTTCTGATGTTTACCCGCTACATCGTCAGCGCTCTGCGTACCCGCGAAGCTCAGGTGCGCGAGCTGTCACGACGCGATGCTCTGACCGGCGCATGGAACCGTGGCTACCTCAGCGAATTGATGGCCCGCGAGGTGGCGTCGGCCGAGCGCAGCGGCCAGCCATTGGCTATCGTCGTGGTCGACCTCGACCTGTTCAAACGCATCAATGACGAGCATGGCCACGCAGCTGGCGATCTGGCGCTGATTCACGCCGCCCGCCAACTCGGCGCCGCCATTCGCGAGGTAGATCATCTGGGCCGCTACGGCGGCGAGGAATTTGTCCTGCTGCTACCAAACTGTAACGAGGAAAATGCCCGTATCACAGCAGAGCGCTGCCGCAGGGCGCTGTCCGCAGAGCCGGTTAAAACCGATAAAGCGGAACTGACCCTGAATGGCAGCTTCGGGGTAGCGTCCGTCAGGGGCGCCAGCATTGACAGTGATGACTTGTTCCGGCGAGCGGATCAGGCGCTGTATCAGGCCAAGGAGGCCGGTCGCAATCGGGTAGTGGTGGCCAGCTGATTCAGATTGCCGCCAGCATCTCTTGCGGGTGACGCAGCTTCACCAGCTTCTGATACAGCGCCTCTGCTTCAGCGCAGTCGCGGCGCAGGTAATTAAGCCACTGCTTGACCCGCCCGCTGACCTGACTATCCGAACCACTGCCGTCCAGCTCGCGAATAAACGTCCGCAGATGAACCCGCACCTCGGGCCAGCCATTATCGAGTAATTCGCCACGCAACCGGCGCGCCAGAAACGGATCACTGACCGCACCGCGACCCAGCATCATCGCCTGACAACCGGATTCTTCGATGCAGCGCCGGGCATCTTCGGTGGTCCAGATTTCGCCATTAGCGATAACCGGCAACGCCAGCGCCTCGCGAATCAGCCCGATCCGATCCCAGAAAGCCGGAGGCCGATAGCCCTGATTTTTGGTCCGGCCATGCACTGTCAGCCAGGCAGCACCGGCAGCCTCAATGCCGCGGGCATTGTCAAGCGCCAGCTCGCCATCAAGATTGCCCAGACGCATTTTCGCGGAAACCGGAATCCCTGCCGGCACCGCTCGACGCACCGCTGCCACCACCCGATGGACGCGCTCCGGCTCATCGAGCAGCACCGCGCCACCGCCATGACGATTGACGGTCTTGGCCGGGCAGCCGAAGTTGAGATCAATCGCCGGCGCACCGAGCTCAACCGCCCGTGCGGCATTGTCCGCCATGCAGGCCGGATCGGAACCCAGTAGCTGTACATGCACCGGTGTACCGCTTCGCGTGCGGGCGCCGCGTTCAAGCTCCGGACACCAGCGATAGAAGACCTTCGGCGGCAACAGGTTGCCACTGACACGAACGAACTCGGTTACGCACCAGTCGTAACCGCCAATGTCGGTGAGGGCCTGACGCACCCAGAAGTCCGCCAGGCCCTCCATGGGTGCAAGAACGATTTTCATGGCTGCTATGATAGCATCGCCCGAACCCAGTCACTGAGCGAAGCCACCATGGGATCGGAGTTCTTCCTTGCTACCCTGTTCAATTTGTCCATCAACCTGATCTACACCATCGTCGCCCTGATGGTTGGTGTGCTGGCACTGAAGTTCGTTGACCGTCGCCTGCTCGACAAGGTCGATATCGAAGAAGAGCTGAAGAACAACAATATTGCGGTAGCCATCTTTGCCTCCACCATCTTGCTGTTCGTTGCCCTGATCGTGTCGTTCGGCTTCAAGGCATAAGACTGTGATCAGCGACCGAACCCTCGGCATCATCGTCTTCGCGTTGGTGTGGCTGGGGCTGACCCTCGGCGAACCACTGCCGGAGTCAGACCTGCCACGGCAGCAGGCCGAGATTGCGCCATTGATGCAACGCATCACGCCGCGCAGCGAGGAAGATAACTTGCGGCGCTGGCTGGACGACAACAGCCTGCCCGGCGAGGGGCTCGGCCGACCGCGACGGGGAGCCATGGTCAGTCATCCTGAAGGGTGGCCATTGAGTGACTACGAGGTCCGGCGTCATGTCGAATCGCTGGCCGCCGAACGCCATGCACTGACCTACACCTGGAGCCAGCCGCGAGGCCAACGCATGGCGGTCAGCGCCCTTGGCACCGACGGCCGCCACTTCTTTGCCCCCGGCTATCTGGTCGGCTGGCAACCGTTCGACACCAGTCACCGCTGGGTGCCGTGGTACGCGGTATCCCAGCGAATCCGCTATCTGCGTGATCACCACCGCTATCTCGGCCGGAATGACGTCTGGCAGACCGGCCCGGAGTCCTGGTCCTTACGCACTGGCGACTGTGAAGACCACGCCCTGCTGCTGGCCGACTGGCTGATTAACATGGGAGAGGATGCCTGGGTGGTGTTGGGCGAATACGATGGCGAAGGGCACGCCTGGGTGGTACTTAAGCGTAATGATCAGGCCTGGCTGCTGGAGGCCACCCGCAAGTTCGGCCGCCGGGCCCTGCGGGAGTATCCGCTTGCCAGCACCCTGCCCGGCTATCAGCCCGGCATGAAGTTCAATCGGGACGCTCTCTGGGTCAATGAGGGATCCTCCCATACCCGTCGCTACGATGGCCCGGAGTGGCGGCTCGCCGCCCGCTTCCAGCCCTGAGGACTGCCATGTTCAGCACCGTCATCCATCCGCGCTTTTCCGATACCGACGCACTTGGGCATATCAACAACACAGTGATTCCGGTCTGGTTTCTGGAGGCGCGGGAACCGGTGCTGCGGCTGTTTTCACCAGCACTGGATATGCGCGAGGCCGCTTTGGCCGTGGTCCGCATCGAGGTGGATTATCTCGCCGAGACCCGCTTCGGTAGCGACGTCGAGGTCCGCACCCGGGTGGTGCGAATTGGCAACAGCTCCCTGCAACTGGCTCAGGAGCTATGGCAGGACAACGCCCTGACGGCACGAGGACTGGCAACACTGGTCAATTTCGACCCGCAACAAAGACGCTCCAGCGCCATCCCGGATCAGATCCGGATAATACTGAAAGAGCATCAGGAGCAGGACAAGGAGGGGTAGAACCCTCGCCGGCCAGAGGTGCAGACAACGCCATAGCTCAGGAGGTCGCAAGAGGGCGGCGGATGCCTGCGGGCCGGCAAGGAGAGCCAATATAGCGCCGCCCCTCGGGGGCCGCAGGTTAAATTTTATTCCGTTTTGGAATCAATGCAGCGATTGGTCCTAACCATTTCTCTTTTCCCTTTTTGGCTCATGGGGTTATGAGAGAGGCTCGGACACCGGTCAGGCTCCACAGTCAGGCGTGGGGGCGGGCCAGTGTCTGACAACCCGACCGTCGTCACGCTCCGAACGCTGCATCATTGCCTTCCTGAGGCTACAATCAGCGCCCAAACAGGACCCCGCGCCGAGGACATCATGGCCCGTAAAGCCCAGCAACCCGCCAATCTGGAACAGTCCCTCGACACTCTGGAGGCGCTGGTGGAACGAATGGAGTCCGGCGACCTGTCACTGGAAGAATCGCTGCAGGCGTTTGAGGAAGGGGTGCGCCTGACCCGGGAGTGCCAGCAGGCCCTGCGGGCGGCAGAGCAGAAAGTGCGCATCCTGCTGGCCGGCGAGGGAGAGCCGGAGGCTTTTACCAGCGATGACGCCCGCGATGACCAGTGATCACACTGGTCTTAAGACCTTCATGGCAGACCGGCGCCGGCGCGTCGACGATGCCCTGCTGAAACTGTTGCCAGACCACCGGACCCCGGCACCCCGACTCGCTGAGGCAATGCGCTACGCGGTGCTGGGTAGCGGCAAACGAGTTCGTCCCATTCTCGTTTATGCTGCCTGTGAGCTCGCCGGGGGCAGCCCGGAACAGGCCGACGTGGCGGCCGCCGCCATCGAACTGCTGCACACTTATTCGCTGGTGCACGACGATTTGCCGGCGATGGACAACGATGACCTGCGCCGGGGCCGGGCCACCTGTCACCGAGCTTTTGACGAGGCCACCGCCATTCTGGCCGGAGATACCCTGCATACCCTCGCGTTCCAGTTACTGGCGGAATCCGGCCCCTATACGGCGTCGCAGCGGGTCCGGATGATCGCCGCCCTGTGCCGGGCCGCCGGCGCCGACGGCATGGCTGCCGGGCAGATGCAGGACATGCTCGCCGAGGGGCAGCTGCTGACGCTGGCGGCGCTCGAAGAGATGCATTACCTGAAGACCGGCCGACTGATCACTGCCGCCTTGCAGATGGGCCTGATCGCGTCCGGTCGCGACGATGTGTCACTGGCAGAGGCGGTGCGCCAGTACGGTGATGCCATTGGCCTCGCCTTCCAGATTCACGACGACATCCTCGACGTCACCGGCTCCGCCGAGGTGCTGGGCAAGTCCAGCGGCGCCGATGAAAAGCAGGGCAAGAGCACCTTCCCCGGCCTGATCGGCCTCGATGCCAGCCGCCAGCGGGCGCGCCAACTATGCGATCAAGCCTGTGCGACCATCGCTGATCGGGCGCCACCGGATTCCACTCTGCCCGCGCTGGCGCGCTACATCGTCGAACGGGAACACTGACACGGACTGCTTCTTCACTGTCAGACCGCTATACTTCGCCCCCTGCATTCAGGCTGATACTACCGATGGCAAAGACCTTTCACGAGATCCCGCGCGATCGCCCGGCGACACCGCTGCTGGATCAGATCAACCAGCCGGCCGACCTGCGGGCGCTGCCACGCGAGGACCTCGATCAGGTGGCGGACGAGCTGCGCGCCTATCTGCTCTGGTGCGTCGGCCGCACCGGTGGCCACTTCGGTGCCAGCCTCGGCGTGATCGAGCTCACCGTTGCCCTGCACTACCTATACCAGACGCCAGAGGACCGGCTGGTATGGGACGTGGGCCACCAGACCTATCCGCACAAGATTGTTACCGGTCGCCGCGATGCCATGTTGCAGATTCGCCAGCAGCAGGGCATCTCCGGTTTTCCGAAACGCAGCGAGTCGGTGTATGACACTTTCGGCGTCGGTCATTCCTCAACCTCGATCAGTGCGGCCCTTGGCATGGCACTCGGTGCCCAGATGGCCGGCCGCGATCGTCGCGTCGCCGCAGTGATCGGTGATGGCGCCATGACCGCCGGCCAGGCCTTCGAGGCGCTGAACCATGCGGCCCACACCAAGGCCAATCTGCTGGTGGTGCTGAACGACAACAACATGTCGATCAGTCACAACGTCGGCGGCCTCGCCAACTACTTTGCCCGCATCTGGGCCAGCAAGAGCTACATCGCCCTGCGTGAAGGCGGTAAAAAGGTACTGCAGAAGATGCCCACCGCCTGGGAGTTCATCCGCCGTACCGAAGAATCCATGAAAAATATGGTTAGCCCGGATGCGCTGTTCGAAGCCATCGGCTTCAATTATATCGGCCCCATTGATGGTCATGATCTGCATGACCTGCTGCGTGTCATCGAAAACATGCGCAGCCTCAAGGGACCACAGTTACTGCATATCTACACCACCAAGGGCAAGGGCTTCGCACCCGCAGAGCACGACCCGATCGGTTTCCACGCCATCAACAAGCTCGAGCCGAAAACCGATGTACCAGCACCGGTAAAGAAGCTCTCCGGCCCGAAATATCAGGATGTGTTTGGCCAGTGGCTGTGTGACATGGCGGCCCGCGACGAGAAGCTGGTGGCGATTACCCCGGCGATGTGTGAGGGCTCCGGAATGGTGCCCTACAGCAAGCGCTTTCCCCATCGCTTTCATGACGTCGCCATCTGCGAACAGCACGCCCTGACGCTGGCCGCCGGCCTTGCCTGTGAAGGACAGAAACCGGTGGTTGCGATCTACTCCACCTTCCTCCAGCGCGCCTATGATCAGCTGGTGCATGACATTGCGCTGCAGGATCTGGATGTCACATTCGGCATCGACCGCGCGGGCATTGTCGGCGAAGACGGCGCCACCCATGGTGGCATGTTCGATATCGGCTACCTGCGCTGCATTCCCAACATGCTGATTGCCGCCCCGTCGGATGAGAACGAATGCCGCCAGCTGCTGACCAGCTGCTATCGTCACCCCGGACCTGCGGCGGTGCGTTACCCGCGCGGCACCGGCCCTGGTGCTATTATCGACACAGCGCTGACCGCACTGCCGGTGGGCAAGGCGCGAGTCGTTCGCGAAGGCAGCAAGGTGGCGATCCTGTCGTTTGGCCCATTGCTGCCAGAAGCCCTTGCCGCCGCGGAGAGATTGAACGCCACCGTAGTCGACATGCGCTGGATCAAGCCGCTGGATGCTGCCCTGCTGGACCAGCTCAGCGATAGCCATGATTTGATAGTGACTCTCGAAGATCACCAGCGTATGACTGGTGCTGGCTCGGCGGTGAATGAATATCTGATCGAACAGAATCGACAGGTGGCATTACTGAATCTTGGTCTGCCGGATCATTTTATTCATCATGGCAAACGCGAAGTATTGCTGGCACAACATGGTCTCGACCGCAGTGGTATCGCTGCTGCGATTGAGGCACGTCTCACCACTCTGGCGCGCTGATATTGACTTATCGACCGGCTATCGGGGCCGCCTTGACCCAACGATCCCGACCGGCGTGTTTGGCCTGATAGAGCGCGCCGTCTGCTGACGAGACCAGTTCCGCCGGACGATGTTCAGCTGATGGTACCAGTGTCGCGACGCCGGCACTGACCGTAATACGGTCTGCGCAGGTTGACGTTGTATGTGGCATGTTGATATCACGCACCGCCTGCAGGATACGGTCCGCCATGTGGGCAGCTGCAGCCTCGTCCACCCACGGCAATAGCACGACAAACTCCTCGCCGCCGTAACGCGCCACCAAATCCTGCGGCCGCACAGCCTGAGCCGATATCGTCGTGGCAAGTGTACGCAGAGCTTCATCTCCCTGCTGATGGCCGTAGTGATCGTTGTAAGGCTTGAAGAAATCCACATCCACCATAATTATCGTGAGTGGAGCCTTGTCGCGCTGACAGCTGCGCCACGCCTTGTCGAGACTACTGTCAAAGTAACGACGATTGGCCAGCCCGGTAAGTCCATCGAGCAACGACAGTCGCTCCAGCTCATCCGCCATGGCCTGAATGCGCTGATTATCCAACGCCAGCAAGCGGGCATGGAGGAAATCCCGGCGCAGGTAACGTTCATCGCGATAGCGCAACACCACGCCAAGCATTGCGCCACCCAGAAAGGTGGAGGCGCTCATGTCCCAGTCCACCCGCAGATCAAAGCCGATGACAATGCCAAGCGCTATCAACGCACCAAACGCCGACCCGGCCAGCGCCCAGGGCAAGCGCAGATTAAGACCAAGAAACACCAGCACCATGACGAAGATGGTGCCCTCATGAACGAGATAGACCAAGATGCCGTCACGAAGTAGCGACGGATGCACCAGCGCAAAAGACACCGCCACTGTGACCAGCGCCGTCATCGGCAGCTGGTAATGGCGACCAAAAACCTGACCAACGGACATCAGCCACGCAGTCATAATGAGGACAAGGAAAACACCGTAGCTGGCTGGCCACAAACCCAGATTGGCAAACCCGGACACCAGCACCAGCGCCGCACCAAGCCCCACATACAGCACCGCGATTGCGGCAATGGTGCTGTTCACACCATCGGCCGAGCGACGGTCCTGATCGCGGCAGAAATCGCGCTCCATCGGCTCAGGCAGGGTTAACCAGAAATCCCGCCGCCCCAGATGGGAAAGGATCAGGGCGTGTTCGTCGAGCTGGTTATTGTTGTTGTCCTCTGTCGTCACAGCCGCCCCGCCTTTACCACCACCAGAGAATGGTCTGGATACAAATGGCAGCATAGAGCCCCGCCACCAGATCATCCACCATAATGCCGGTGCCGCCATGAATGTGGCGATCCAGCCAGCCGATCGGCCAGGGCTTGATGATGTCGAAAAAGCGGAACAGGGCGAAGCCAAGCAGGGCTGTCCAGAGACTGACCGGCACCAGCACCATGGTGACGAGGAACCCGGCAATCTCGTCCCAGACAATACCGCCGTGATCGTGAACCCCGAGGTCCCGTGAGGTGCGTCCGCAGAGCCAGGGCCCGACGGCAATCACCGCCAACGTCACCAGCAGGTAGCCGAACAAAGGCAGTTGGGCGGCGCCATACCAGATCGGCAAGGCCACCAGTGTGCCCATGGTGCCCGGTGCCTTCGGTGACAATCCGCTGCCAAAACCAAAGGCCAGAAAATGAATCGGGTTGCGCATATCAGGACGGGCGGACATCAGTTACTCCAGCACACGAAAACGGGGCCAGCCCAGCAGGCCGGCAGGATGACGCAGACTGTCGATGGCTCCATCGACGCCACTGTCGAGCATTCGCCGCCACAGCCCCCAAAGACGGCGATCGGCTCGCCGTCGGTCGAAACCCGCGATACCGGCCTGGTAGATAGCCTCTTTCAACACCCGCAGGGCAGGGCTGGCCAGCACGCGATGGCCACTGACAAGGAAGGTATCCAGATCACCGAAGGTCACCAACTGCGGCTTGGGGGCCGGCCGGAACGGGGCCAGCGGACGACCGGCGCGGGCCGCCAGCACATTGCGGGCAGCGAGACGGCCCATGTCGATGGCGTGATAAGCCTGACGCGACATCGGCTGGCCGGCGACGGTGCTGATCGCATCGCCAACCACATACACGCCCTCGGCATGGTCGCTATGTAACGCGGCGCTGACCGGCGCAAAGCCGGTGGGATCACACAGATGGCTGTCCTGCAGCAACGGATGGGGGCCCACCCCGCCGGTCCAGATCACCAGATCCGCCGGCAGCGTGACACCGCTGGCCAGCCAGACTGACTCGCCATTGACCCCGGCCACACGGCTGCCAAGATGGAAAGTCACCGGCCAATTGCGACAGTGCCCGCGTACAGTGGCGTCGACGCCGGCGGGCAGCTCTCGCAGCACCCTGTCACGGGCATCGATCACATCAACCGAAAAGCCGGGCCGGCGACCATACGTGCGCAGCAGTTCGCCGAGAGCCTCAACCCCTTCAATCCCTGCCCCGACCACCACCACACGCACCGGCCCCGCCCGACTGGCAAGCTGCTGCAGACGCACGGCGATGCGCCGGCAATCAGCAACCGACTTGAACGGCATAGCATAACGGTCGGTGCCTTCGATGCCATAGCTCTGGTGGACACCCCCGACCGCAACGATAACGCGAGAGAAGGCCTGAACAGTGCCGTCTTCAAGAGTGAGTTCATGGGCGTGCGCATCGATCCTGACCACCCGCTGGCGATGCCAATCGTGGCCGCAACGGGCCAGCAACGGGCCTCGCTCGACACGCAGATTATGGGGCCGCTTCAGGCCCGACAGCAGCTCATGAATGTTGGGCAACCATTCGAGTGCGGCGGCAGGCTCATAAACCTTGGCCGATATCCGCCCGGCCAGTGCGCGGGCAGCGGTCATGCCCGCCAGATTGGCGCCGACAATGACCACAGAACGGATGTCATGCATTGGACCCTCCGTCAGCAAAATGATCCCAGCCTGCTGGCAGGGAGGTGACCAGATTACCAGCCGTATCCACCACGCGCAGACCCGTGCGGGCTTCTACCCGGCCGATTTCACACCACTGCGCTGGCAGGTTGAACACCGGCGGCACAGTAAATACCAACAGATAGTCATCGCCACCGGCAAGCTGGGCGTCGCGGCGACGTACCTCGTCACCCCAGCCACTCAGGGCCTGCGACTGCGGCAGGCGCGCGAGTCGCAGTTCGGCACCCAGAGCACCACTCTCTTTGAGCAGGTGGGCAAGATCCGCCAGCAAACCATCAGAGATATCGATACAGGCGCTGGCCAGACCGCGCAACCGGCGACCCAGCGCCAACTGCGGCTCGGGCCGGCAAAATGCCTGCACCAGCGCACCGTCACGCTCGCCGGCCTGCCACTGCTGCAACCCGGCGGCGGCCTGACCCGGCACCCCGGCCAGACAAATGCGATCCCCCGGCCGGGCGCCACTGCGCAGCAGCGCCTTGCCCGCGGGCACCTCGCCGGTGGCCTGTACCGTAATCGCCAGTGGCCCACGCACCATATCGCCGCCCACCAGCGTGATACCAGCCTGCTCGGCAAGGGCAAAAAAACCGCGGCAAAACGCGGCCAACCAGTCCTCATCAGCGGTGGGCAGTGACAGGCTCAACAGACACCAGCGCGGCTCCGCGCCCATGGCAGCAAGATCAGAGAGGTTTACAGCAAGGGAACGCCAGCCAATGTCTGCCGGCGGTAAATCGTCAGGGAAATGCCGCCCGCACAGCAGGGTATCCATGGTCATCACCAGCTGCATGCCCGGAGTAGGCTGCAGCAGGGCGGCATCGTCGCCGGGACCGAGGATCACCCCGGGGCCGTTGCGGCCGCGGAAGAACCGGTGAATCAGTTCGAACTCGTTCACGCCGGCCACCATCCCTGCGGCTGGCCCGGCGGGCGGGCCAGAGTGCACTCAGAAACCGCGCACTTCTTCTGTGCGCAGACGACGGGCCACCTTGTCGAGCACCCCGTTGACGTACTTGAAGGAATCGTCCGCACCGAACACCTTGGCAAGCTCAATGCCCTCATTGATGATCACTCGCCAAGGGACATCAGGGCGAGCCAGCAGTTCAAAGGCACTGATCCGCAAGATCGCCTTTTCCACCTGCGACACTTCGATCAACGGCCGATCCAGCGCAGGCTGCAGAGCCGCATCCAGTTCCGGCAGGCGCGCCGGGACGCCGTGCAACAACTCGTGGAAGTACTGCCGATCGACCTTCTTCATGTCGTTGTCGGTAAGGAACTGCTGCTCGATATCGACGACGTCATTCTTCGACAACTGCCACTGATAAACAGCCTGCAGGGCAAAGCGGCGCGCCTTGCGACGCGCCGCCGGAGTAGACGGGGCTGCGGGAAGGTCGGTCATCAGAGCTGCTTGAACAGGCTGACCATTTCCAGCGCACACAGGGCCGCTTCAGCGCCCTTGTTGCCTGCCTTGGTGCCGGAGCGCTCGATGGCCTGCTCAATACTGTCCACCGTCAGAACGCCAAAGGCCATCGGGATACCGCTGGCGTTTTGCACTGCGGCAATGCCCTTGGCTGCCTCACCGGCGACATACTCGAAGTGGGCCGTACCCCCCCGAATTACCGCGCCAAGGGTAATGATGGCATCGACGCCGCCCTTGTCGGCCAGTCGCTTGGCCGCCACCGGCAGCTCCCAGGCGCCCGGGACGCGAACCACGGTAATGTCTGCTGCCTTGACGCCGTGTCGTACCAGCGTGTCAACGGCGCCGCTGAGCAGTGCCTCGACAACGAAGCTGTTGAAGCGGGATACGACGATCGCATAGCGGCCGCCGACATTCTGGAAGTTGCCTTCGATGGTCTTGTACTCGCTCATGTCCTACCCCTGACATCGGCCTTGGCCGGAAAAGGCCGCCATTGTAACCAGTTCGTCGCCGTTGTTCCTGCGGAAAATCATCAGGGCTGCAGCTTTGCAGGGTTTTAGATTGCCCCGCCAGGGATTGGTCCGGCGTTGATCCACGTCAGCGCCGGCTCAGCCCGCCCTGCTACGCTGGCCACCGTCGTTAATCTGCGGAGCATTACCCATGGCCAGCAACGGTCGCGTCACCCCGCTATACAGCAAGGACGACCACCACTGCCTGTTGTTTACCGGCATGGTGTCTGGTGAAGGGATTGAAAGTAACCAGTTTGTGATCGTCCACAAGGGGCATGCTGCCCTTTTCGACCCGGGTGGCGATCTGACCTATACCCCACTGTCGATCGAACTGTCGCGCCATATCCGGCTGCAGGATCTGGACTATGTGGTGGCCAGCCACCAGGACCCGGACGTGATCTCCTCACTGCCGCGCTGGCTGATGCACACCAAGGCGCGGGTGGTAACCTCCCGGCTCTGGAGCCGGTTTCTGCCGCACCTGATCTCGGGTTTTGTCGGCGGCCGCATTGGCGAGGATCTCGGCGCCCGGATGATCTCGCTGCCCGATGAAGGCGCCGAGTTCCCACTCGGTGACTGCAAGCTACTGGCCGTCCCCGCCCATTTCCTGCATTCGGTGGGTAATTTCCATTTCTTCGACCCGGTCAGTGGCATCCTCTTTACCGGCGATGTCGGTGCCGCTGTCGGCTGTGGTCCGGATCATATCCCGGTGGAGAGCTTCGCCGAACACGTTCGCTACATGGAAGGCTTTCATCGCCGCTACATGGCCAGCAACAGCGCCTGCCGGGCCTGGGCCAACCGGGTGCGACGTCTGGATCCGGAGATGCTGGTGCCTCAGCATGGCCAGCCCTTTGTCGGCAAGCCGATGGTGAAGCAGTTCCTCGACTGGTTTGAACAGCTGCAGTGTGGCACCGATCTGCTCAGCGTCTGAGCAGGAGAATGCGGGCCCGACGGGCCCGCACTTCGGTCAGAGCGTGATGCCGATGTTGCCACCAATGTAGTTCCCGCGAACCGAGGAACCCCCACCACTGCCCTGATACTCGATCACCCCCATTCGGATGCCAACACTAAAGCCCTTGTTGTTGTCCTCGCGCCGGCCACGATAGAGGTATTCGACAATCCCGCCTGTTGCCGGGTCAACATCCACCGACCCGCAGCCAAAGAAATCACAGCTCAATCGCACACTGCGCTGGTGACTGATGCCAGCACCGATACCGTGGGAGCCAAAGAACCGGTAGCCGGTCAACTCCAGAGGTACGCGACGGAACGAGATATCGCCGTTTTGTGCAGAAATCGAGGCCACCTTGTAACCGACCGTTGCTCGGAGCATGTAGCGCTCATCCAGATCAATATCAGAACCCACCGCGATATGGAAACCTTCTCCGGCGCGGATACTATCCTTGCTACCATCCATATAGACGACTTCAATAACCTTCTCGCCGCCAACATCCAGACCAAGCCCGCCATAGAAATGGAACTCGGCCGCTGCCGCAGTCACCGGCAATGTCATTATCATGGCAATCAAAGCAATACGCATGGAACCTCCTTGTGAGTTTTTCGCGACTTTACCTTGACGCGCACCAGATTTGAACACCATGCCCCTGATCAACACCGAAGTGATGCATTCGGTCATGGGCAATGACGGACCAATATCGATAATGACGATACCGGACGGAGCGCTGCCATGAAGATGTTCACCACCCGCACAGGTTACCGACTCGCCTGCTCGCACTACGGGCCCAGCGATGGCTCGCCCGTGATCTTCCTGCACGGCGGCGGTCAGACTCGCCATGCCTGGCAAGCCAGCGCAGATGCGCTGGGTGCTGCTGGCTGGCATGCCATCAGTGTCGACATGCGTGGCCATGGTGACAGCGACTGGCCGGGTGAGTACCGGGTGCAGCACTTTGCCAGCGACGTGATGGAGCTGGCGCAAGCACAACGTAGTCCGCCGGTTCTGGTGGGAGCGTCGCTCGGCGGCCTGTCCTCACTACTGGCCAACGCCGGTGACGATGGCGAGGTGTCGCGGGCATTGGTACTGGTTGATATCGCCCCGCGTCTGCGCGCCGAGGGCGTCGACCGCATCCTCGACTTTATGGCTTCTCATCGGGATGGCTTTGCCTCGCTGGATGCCGCGGCAGCCGCTGTCTCTGCCTACCAGCCGCAGCGGGCGCAACGTAACAATCCAGATGGACTGAGGAAGAATCTGCGTCTGCATGATAACGGCCGCTGGTACTGGCACTGGGACCCGGTGATGCTGGAGGCGTTTCAGCAGGGCAGAGAGGAGAACGATGTCCATGATGACGAGCGCTTCTATGACGCCGCCAGGAAGCTGACGCAGCAAGTACTACTGGTGCGCGGGAGTCAAAGCGATGTCATCGATGAAGCCATCACCCAGGAGTTCCGGCAGCGGATTCCCGGATCGAAGGTAGTCGATGTCACAGGCGCCGGCCATATGGTGGCCGGCGACCGTAACGACCTCTTTCTTGATGCGGTTCGCGAATTTCTCGAACAACTCTGACACGGTGCGCCCCGTCAAGGGCGCACCGTGCTGTCAGGGCGTGACAGGTTCCGGCGCGAAGGTCTCGTAGAGCAAACCAAGGAACTCGAACAGACTGTCGAATGGCAGCATGGCACCATGATCGAGACCGGTGTAGAAACGCTGCGAACCATTCACCAGACTCAGCACCAGACCTTGGTCGGCATTGCCAACGTGCACCGTGGAAACCAGCGTCTCGCCGGCGAACAGATATCCGACCAGACCGCTAAATCGCAGGCTCATTACCGGCGCGGCACCGGCCAGCAGGCTGACGTGCAGGCCTTCGGCATCCACAGTGAAGTGGTACTGCTGGTGGCCACGCTCCGGGTCCAGCACTTCAATGGAAGCATAACCATCCAGCGCCAGCAGATCGAAGTCCAGCTCTGCCAGCAGGGCCTCAAAATCGATGTCCTCCAGCACGACCTCCTCATCCAGATTGCTCTCGATCCAGTTGGTCAGCACTTCCAGCAAAGGTGTCATGCCGGCAATTTCGCCGCCGAGACGGTAGCGCATCATCGGCAGACCCGCACGATCGGCGCCGTAGGCGATGTCGATGCTGAACGGATCATCCAGAATCAGTTCAAATGCCTTTTCTTCGGTCAATGAGGTCAATACTTCGCCAGCAGGATTGGTGCGGTTGCCGGAAGTGAGGTGTGCCTTGAGTACCGGACCGTCCGCGCCCTGCGTGATCACCTTCCGATTAAAGGTGAGGCCGGTATTGAGATTGGCAAAGCTGTAGCTGCCAACTCCAACAGTAGTGCTGGCCACAGAGCCACTGCCACGCAGCGTCACAACGATATGCAAATCGGCGATCAGCGCATCAAGCAAAGGGTTGAGCTGATTGCTGTCAGCAAAGCACAGATTGCACAGCGACTTGAATCCATTGAGGTTGTTGCCGCGAATATCCAGATCGATATTCAGGTTCAGGGTGATCACCGAGGTGCCATTGGTGATGGTGCCGGTGATCGGCATGGTCATGGTGCCATCCCGGAGAAAATCGCGGATATCCACCGACGGCAAGTTGACGTTGACCGTCTGGCCGTAGCGACTGCCGCGCAGCTCGACACGGTAGTTGTTGCCAATGATGCCGATCCTTTTCAGATCCGCATAAGGAGTCTCCACATTGCAGGGCTGCAGGTTTATGCGCTGTGGCACACAGATCGAGCCGTCCAGTGAAAACTGGATCGCTTCCATCAGCACCCGCAGGGCGCCCACCGTGCGCTCCCTGTCGGTTTCACTTGCATATAACCAGGCCAGGTTCCGGGTCACCGGATCAAGCGCAGCATCGGCTGTGGCGGCCGCCAGACGGTAATGTTCGAAGTGATTCAGCAGCGTGACGGCGTCATCAAAAGCACCCTCATCATAGCCAGTGCTGGCAGACAGTGTTGTGAGTGCCTTGCCTTCCCAGGGTGACAGCAGTGCCGAGAAGCTGAGCCCCGCACCGACATGACTTGACACCGCATTTGCCGCCGACACCATGCTGTCAAAGCCGGTGTAGTTGATGGTGTTATATTCGTCGGCAAGTTCCAGCAGCTCCGGATAGGCGTCAAAATCAACGCTGCCAATCCAGTCCACCAACTCGGGGTAGGCCTCGAGATCCACGCTGGACAGCAGATCATCGAGCACCAGCTGGCCGCTTTGCAGCCAGACCTGACCACCCAACCAGGCGAACATCAGTGCTGCCTGCTCGGCAATCACCTCAGCTGGCAGACTCTCCTGGCTACCAAGCTCGGCAAACGCTGCGGCCAGCACCGAGTGACGCAATGACGTGGCACTGGCGTCGTTACGCTCGGCGGCAAGGGTAATATCAATGATGGGTTGGCGGGCAAAATCCGCCGCCAGATCGAACAACGCTGCGGTGCGGTTCAGTGACAGTGTCACAACATTGTTGTTGAGACTCCCCGGCACTTTCTCCGCCCAGTTGGCCGCCATATGCGTAAGCGGCGTGACCGCAATGTCGCCGGCAAACAGATTGCCGGGCACAATCGCACGCAACGCACTGCCCGGGGTGACATTGACTTCTTCACCAAAAGCCGCTGCGCCACAGCCGGCCGGCGCCGGGCAGATCATGCGGGTAGATACTGCCGCAGTGACTTCCACTCGCACGGGACCGGATTGCGGCTCAATATCGAAGCCGAAACGACCTTGCGCATCAGTCACATCACAGCCCAGCTGCTGCCAGCCTGCCGCATACACGCTGACGCAAACGTCGGCATTAGCGATCACACCCGCAGCGACACGACCATTGATCAGCCGCACGACCGGAGGCTCTTCATCGCCGGGGCCTTCGTCCCCTGGGCCATCATCACCCGGTCCGTCGTCGCCTGGACCGTCATCACCGGGACCATCATCGCCCGGTCCTTCGTCACCCGGATCGCCATCATCCGGAATCTCAGTGCCCGGGTCGAGCGGCGCATTGCCACCACCACCGCCACCACAGGCGACAAGCCAGAACGACATCAGTATCAGGATAAGCACACGCGATAGCATTGCCCTACTCCGCTTTGTTGTTATTGGTCCCGGGTATGGCAAAAGGCCGACAGACTCACCGGGCAGGGAACGGACGTTAGCCCCCGAGGCGCGGATGCAGCATTGTCAAAAGCGGACATTCACTGGTCAAAAGACGAACCCATACCGGATTCGCAGGAAGAAGGAATGAGAGAGCAAGAGAAGAGGCGAAATCGGTCAGAGTTTCGCCTTAGTGAGAAAGGACAAGCCGAAGTGTCGTTACGTTGCCTCAACGTACTCGACAATTTCCAAGTCAAATCCAGACAGGGCATTAAATCGCATGGGTGAGGACAGCAGACGCATGCGGCGCACACCCAGTTCTCGCAGGATTTGCGAACCGGTACCAATGTTGCGGTAGGCCGGGCCGCTGGATCCTGCCGGGCGACGCTTGCCGGAGAAATACTCCTCGATCAGCCCCTGCATATGATTGGAGACATAATCCTGACCAAGAATGATCACCACCCCGGCGTCGCTCTGTGCCAATTCTTCCAACACACGGTGCATATTCCAGCCGGTACGGCCCTGAATTTTAGCGCTCATCAGATCACGCAGCGGATCGACCTGATGCACCCGCACAGTGGTGATTTCTTCCGGGGTCGGCGTGCCTTTCACCAACGCCACATGGGTCATGTCGTCGACGGTATCGCGGAATGCCAGCAGTCGGAATTCGCCATACCAGGTGGGCAACATATTTTCACTGACCAACTCAACGGTTTTCTCATTGGTCATGCGGTATTCAATCAGATCGGCAATGGTGCCAATCTTCAAACCATGCTGTTCGGCAAATTTTTCCAGATCGGGACGCCGTGCCATGGTGCCATCGTCGTTCATGATCTCGACGATCACCGACGCCGGCTCCTTGCCAGCCATGCGCGCCAGATCACAACCGGCTTCGGTGTGGCCAGCACGATGCAGGACACCACCGGGCTGAGCCATCAACGGAAAAATATGGCCCGGTTGAACAATATCTGCAGGTTTGGCGTTGCGTGCTACCGCCACCTGCACAGTCTTCGCCCGGTCGGCGGCGGAGATACCGGTGGTGACGCCTTCCGCTGCCTCGATCGATACGGTGAAGTTGGTGCCAAGCTGGGTGCCGTTGCGCCCAACCATCAGCGGCAGATCAATCTGCTTGCAACGCTCCTGGGTCAGGGTGAGACAGATCAGGCCGCGAGCATGCTTGGCCATGAAGTTGATTGCCTCCGGCGTGACGTGCTCGGCGGCCATCACCAGATCACCTTCGTTCTCGCGATCCTCGTCATCCATCAGGATGATCATCTTGCCTGCGCGCAGGTCTTCTACCAGTTCCGGAATGCTGTTCAGTTTCATTTTTCTCTCCGCAGGGCGATCACGATTTCAAATATCCGTGCTCAGCCAGAAATGCCATGGAAATACTGCCCTGCTCACCGGGTTGCGCAGCGCGCTCCCCCATCAAC
This sequence comes from Alcanivoracaceae bacterium, assembly GCA_046292765.1. Lineage (GTDB taxonomy): Bacteria > Pseudomonadota > Gammaproteobacteria > Pseudomonadales > Alcanivoracaceae > PGZG01. Next base: position 139,044 of record JBKBQA010000007.1, read on the forward strand.
AGGCGTTCGAGATAACGGGCAATCACATCCACTTCCAGATTGACCTTGCTACCCGGATTCCAGTCGGCAATGGTGGTCATCTGCTGGGTGTGGGGCACGATATTGAGACTGAAAACCGCACCGTTTACTTCATTGACCGTGAGGCTGATGCCATCGACGGTGATCGAGCCCTTGTGGGCGATATATTTCGCCAGTGCGTCCGGGGCGCGAATATCGAAGCGAATCGAACGTGCATCCGGCTTCATGCTGACCACCTCGCCAAGACCGTCGACATGACCGGAGACCAGGTGCCCGCCGAGCCGAGTGGTAGGCGTCAATGCTTTCTCCAGATTCACCGCACTGCCGGGGCGCAGCGCGCCGAGCGAGGTAAGGCGCAGTGTTTCGCCAGAGACATCGGCGCTAAAGCCATCACCGGGAAGCGTCACCACCGTCAGGCAGACACCGTTCACGGCTATCGAGTCACCGAGCTGCACATCAGCCAGATCAAGCGCGCCGGTGCGAATGCGCAACGTCATGTCGCCGCCCTTCGGCGTCAGGCTGACGATTTCCCCTTTTGCTTCGACAATACCGGTAAACATACGGCTTCTCCGCCAGTCATACGGGCCGGTAGCGCAGGCACAGGTCCTGCCCTACCGGCTGCACGTCAATCAGTTCCAGCCGCTGCTGCTCGGCCATGGTGGCGATTTCCGGCAGCAACAACAGTGGCCGCGCCGACGAACCGAGCAGCGTCGGCGCCATGAACACCACCAGCTCATCAAAAAGCTGCTCGCGCACAAAGGCACCAGCGAGGGTGGCGCCGGCTTCCACCAGCACTTCGTTGCAGCCGCGCTCGGCCAGCAGTCGCAGCAGCTCGCGCAGATCAGAGCCGGACCCGGAACCCGGCAGCGGCAGCACCTCCACCCCGCGTTCGCGCAGGGCGGCCATCATCGCTGGCGCCGCCTGACTGATCAGCAGCACCTCACCCGGCGCATTGAGCAGCTGGGCATCAAGCGGCATTTGCAAGCGCCGGTCGAGCACCACTCGCAGCGGCTGGCGCACCGGCCCGGGATAGTCCTGATCCGGCCAGTCTTCCCCTCGTACCGTCAGGGCCGGGTTGTCCGCCAGCACGGTGCCGATACCGGTGATGATGGCCGAGGAGCGGGCACGCAAACGCTGAACCTGATGGCGCGCCCCGGCACCGGTGATCCATTTCGATTCGCCACTGGCCATGGCGGTGCGGCCATCCAGACTCATGGCCAGTTTGACTCGTACCAGCGGCAGGCCGGTTTCCATCCGTTTGATAAAGCCCGGATTCAGCGCCCGCGCCTGATCTTCAAGCAGGCCGCACTCCACCACAATGCCAGCGCCACGCAGCCGCTCTAGCCCCTGTCCGGCCACCAGCGGATTCGGATCTTGCATGGCCACCACCACCCGCACAACGCCGGCGGCAATCAAGGCATCCGCACAGGGACCAGTGCGACCGGTATGAGAGCACGGCTCCAGTGTCACGTAGCAGGTGGCGCCGCAGGCCTGCTCGCCCGCCCTGGTCAAGGCATGGCGCTCAGCATGTGCCTCGCCGGCACGTTCATGCCAGCCTTCGCCCACCACCACGCCATCGCGAACGATCAGGCTACCAACCCGCGGATTCGGGTCCGTGGTGTAGCAGCCGCGCTCGGCCAATGCCAACGCGCGCTGCATATAGCCTCGGTCGAGATCGGAGAAGGTCATGGGCAGTTCCGCAACCAGACAGTGATGCCCTCAAGCATCCTTGGATTGTTCCAGCCGATCAACTTCAGCGCGGAAATCGGAGATATCCTGAAAACTGCGATACACCGAGGCAAAACGCACATAGGCTACGGTATCAAGCTGTCGCAGCTCCGCCATCACCAGCTCGCCGACTACCCGGGCCGGCACTTCACGCTCGCCGGTGGCGCGCAGCTTGTGGGTAATCCGGGTCACCGCAGCATCCAGCGCTTCGAGGCTGACCGGACGCTTTTCCAGCGCCCGCATCAAACCTGCACGCAGCTTCATGTCGTCGAAGGGTTCACGCTTGCCATCGGACTTGATCACCCGAGGCATTACCAGCTCAGCGGTTTCAAAAGTGGTGAAACGCTCGCCACAGCTGCCACATTCCCGACGCCGACGCACCTGCCCGCCGTCAGCGACGAGGCGTGAATCAATCACCTTGGTGTCATCGGCGCCACAAAACGGGCAATGCATCGGCGCTTACTTCTCGTATACCGGCAGACGGCCGCAGACATCGGCCACCTTGCCTTTTACAGCCTCGATTACCGCTGCATCACCCTTGCTGTCGAGCAGGTCGCACATCCAGCCAGCCAGATCACGGCACTCGGCTTCAGCGAAACCGCGCGTCGTCACTGCGGGCGTGCCAACGCGAAAACCGGAAGTCACAAACGGACTACGCGGATCATTCGGCACGGCGTTCTTGTTCACGGTGATATGGGCGTTACCGAACCAGGCATCAGCGTCTTTGCCAGTGATATCCTGCTTGATCAGGCTGACCAGGAACAGGTGGTTCTCGGTGCCACCGGACACCACATCGTAGCCACGATCAATAAACACCTGCGCCATCGCCTTGGCGTTCTTCACCACGCGTTGCTGGTAGCTAGTGAAATCGGCGCCAAGGGCTTCCTTGAAGCACACCGCCTTGGCGGCAATCACGTGCATCAGCGGCCCACCCTGAATACCGGGGAACACGGCCGAGTTCAGTTTCTTTTCGATTTCTTCGTTGCGCTTGGCCAGAATCAGGCCGCCACGGGGGCCACGCAGGGTCTTGTGGGTGGTGGTCGTGACCACATCAGCAAACGGCACCGGGTTCGGATACACGCCAGCCGCGACCAGTCCGGCAACATGTGCCATGTCGACCATCAGGTAAGCGCCAACCTTGTCGGCGATGGCGCGGAAGCGGGCGAAGTCCAGCACCTGCGAATAGGCCGAGAAACCGGCGATGACCATCTTCGGCTTGTGCTCCAGCGCCAGACGCTCGACCTCGTCGTAATCGATCAGACCGGTTTCCGGGTTCAGGCCATACTGCACGGCGTGATAGGTCTTGCCGGAGAAATTCGGCGCAGCGCCGTGGGTCAGGTGACCGCCGTGGGCCAGGCTCATGCCCAGCACGGTATCGCCCGGCTTCAGCAGCGCCAGAAACACAGCGCCGTTGGCCTGGGAACCGGAATGGGGCTGGACGTTGGCATAGTCGGCGCCGAACAGCTGGCAGGCGCGATCAATGGCCAGTTGCTCAACCACGTCGACGTGCTCGCAACCACCGTAGTAGCGCTTGCCGGGGTAGCCCTCGGCGTACTTGTTGGTCAGCACCGTGCCCTGGGCAGCAATGACCGCCGGGGAGGCATAGTTTTCCGAGGCAATCAGCTCGATATGCGCTTCCTGACGCGTCTCTTCGGCCACCACGGCCGCCTGGATTTCCGGGTCGAATGCAGCGAGGGTGTGCTCTTTACCAAACATGGATAGACCTTCTCGGTAACCGGGTTTGCGGGGAGGGCGCATTCTAGCCCAATAGCGGGGCTAAATCACTTTGCCCGACGCGAGTGAAGGCCATGTTTTCGGGGTTCGGGTGGCTGGCACCTCGTTCCGCAGGATGGGTGGGGCGAGGGGCTGGCGGGGCGGTACACAAAGCGTGTATCGGGGAGCGACTGTACCGCCCCGCCAGCCCCTCGGCCCGCCCATCCCAGCACCTGATAACATGCCTCCGACTTTCCCCGGGAGCCCATTTCCGCTAGCGTATGCGCACTTTTTCCACGCCCCTCGCAGCCACGGAATCCCCATGTCCCAGTACATCTTCACCATGAACCGGGTCGGTAAGATCGTCCCGCCGAAGAAACAGATTCTCAAGGACATCTCGCTGTCCTTCTTCCCCGGCGCCAAGATCGGCGTACTCGGCCTGAACGGCTCGGGTAAATCCTCCCTGCTACGCATCATGGCCGGGGTCGACAAGGACTATCTGGGCGAAGCCCGGCCGCAGCCCGGCATCAAGATCGGCTACCTGGCCCAGGAGCCGGAGCTGGACAACAGCAAGACCGTGCGCGAAGTGGTCGAGGAGGCCCTCGGCGAGATCAAGGCCGCCCAGCAGCGCCTTGAGGAGGTCTATGCCGCCTACGCCGAAGAAGGCGCCGACTTCGACAAGCTGGCCGAAGAACAGGCCAAACTCGAGGCCATCCTCGAAACCGCCGGCGGCCACGACATGGAACGCAAGCTGGAAATCGCCGCCGACGCCCTGCGCCTGCCGCCGTGGGATGCGGAAGTGAAACACCTGTCCGGTGGTGAGCGCCGCCGGGTCGCCCTGTGCCGCCTGATCCTGTCGGCGCCGGACATGCTACTGCTGGACGAGCCGACCAACCACCTGGACGCCGAATCGGTGGCCTGGCTGGAGCGCTACCTGCACGAGTTCAGCGGCACCGTGGTGGCAGTCACCCACGACCGTTACTTCCTTGACAATTCCTGCGAGTGGATTCTCGAACTGGATCGTGGCGAGGGCATCCCATGGAAAGGCAACTACACCTCGTGGCTGGAACAGAAAGAAAAGCGCCTGGAGCAGGAAGCCAAATCCGAGAGCGCCCACCGCAAGACGGTCGAGCGCGAGTTGGAGTGGGTGCGGCAGAACCCGAAAGGCCGCCGCGCCAAGAACAAGGCCCGTGTCGCTGCCTTCGAGGAACTGGCAAGCGTCGACTTCCAGGAGCGCAATGCCACTCAGGAGCTGTATATCCCGCCCGGCCCCCGTCTGGGCGAGCTGGTATTCGAGCTCAACGGCGTGTCCAAGCACTTTGACAACAAGGTGCTGTACGAAGACCTCAGCTTCAAGGTACCGCGCGGCGCCATCGTCGGCATCATCGGCCCGAACGGCGCCGGCAAAACCACCCTGTTCCGGCTGATGACCGGCCAGGAAACCCCGGACAAAGGCGAAATCATCCGCGGCGATACCGTGGAGCTGGCCTATGTCGACCAGTCCCGTGAAGACCTCGCCGGTGAGAAGACTGTCTGGGAGGAAATCTCCGACGGCCTCGATATCCTCAAGGTCGGTAACTTCGAGATGCCGTCGCGGGCCTATATCGGCCGCTTCAACTTCAAGGGCGCCGATCAGCAGAAGCGGGTCAAGGATCTTTCTGGCGGCGAGCGCAACCGTCTGCATCTGGCCAAACTGCTCAAGCAGGGCGCCAACGTGTTGCTGCTTGACGAACCGACCAACGACCTCGATGTGGAGACCCTGCGCGCCCTCGAAGAAGCCTTGCTTGCCTTCCCCGGTTGCGCCATTGTTATCTCCCACGATCGCTGGTTTCTGGACCGCGTCGCTACCCATATTCTCGCCTTTGAAGGTGACTCGAAAGTGGAGTGGTTCGAGGGCAGCTACAGCGAGTTTGAGGAGTACCGCCGCCGCACTCTGGGTGACGAAGCCCTGCAACCGAAACGGGTGCGCTACAAACGGATTGAGGTATGACCAAGGCAGACGAGAAACGCCGTTTTTCGCGGGTGCCCTTCGAGGGCACCGCCCGGCTGCATGCGGGCGACCGGCTGATGCCGGTAGAGTTGCTGGACATCTCGGTACGCGGCGCTCAAGTGCGCCTGCCCAGCGGACAACAGGTGCAGTCGGAAGACGAATGCCGACTCACCCTGATTCTGGATGACAGTCCGATCCATCTGACACTGGAAAGTCAGGTTCGCCATGTCAGTGGCGATCAGGCGGGTCTGGTGTTCGTGCTGATTGACGTGACCGACATGCAGCACCTGCGTCGCATTGTCGAGCTCAATCTGGGCGACGAAAGCCCGATGTACAACATCTCCGAGGACTAACTCCCGAGCGGGCGCTGCCCGGGCTGCGGCTCATGCCATCTGCTCCAGCGCTTCACTCAATGTCGACACGGACAAAATATCGATACCCGAAATGGTTCCCCGCGGCATGTTAGCCTTCGCCACAATCGCTCTTCGAAAACCGTGCTTGGCCGCTTCCTGCAGCCGCTCTTGCCCCTGCTGCACCGGGCGGATTTCGCCACTGAGTCCGACTTCACCGAACACCACCAGATCTTTCGCCAGCGGGCGATCGCGGAAGCTCGACACCATCGCCAGCAACAACGCCAGATCGGCGCCGGTTTCCACCACCTTGACGCCGCCGACCACGTTGGCAAACACATCCTGATCACCAAGCTGGACACCACCATGGCGGTGCAATACCGCCAGCAACATGGCGAGCCGGTTCTGCTCCAGACCGACACATACCCGGCGAGGATTGCCGAGGTGGCTTTGGTCCACCAGCGCCTGCAGCTCCACCAGCAATGGCCGGGTGCCCTCCCAAACCACCGTTACCAACGAACCAGAGGCAATTTCTTCGGCGCGATTGAGAAAAATGGCAGAAGGATTTTTTACTTCCCGCAAGCCTTCTCCGGTCATTCCGAACACACCGAGCTCGTTTACTGCGCCGAAGCGATTCTTCAAACCGCGCAACGTCCGAAAACGAGCATCCGACGACCCCTCCAGCATCAGCGAACAATCAATCATGTGCTCCAGCACTTTCGGCCCCGCCAGCGTACCATCCTTGGTGACATGGCCAACCAGCAGCAATACCGTGCCGGTCTGTTTGGCGAAGCGCGTCAACACCGCCGCGCCCTCGCGCACCTGGGCGACGCTGCCCGGCGATGACTGCAAACCGGCCAGATACATCACCTGAATGGAATCAATCACCAACAGCTTCGGCTGCTCTTTCCGTGCCAACTCCAGAATGCGTTCGATATCGGTTTCCGCAGCCAGACGGAGGCCATCCCGCGGCAACTTGAGGCGTTCCGCCCGCATCGCCACCTGCGCAGGTGATTCTTCACCAGTGACATACAGGCACGGCAAATTCTTTGCCAATTGACACATCACCTGCAACAGCAAGGTGGATTTACCAGCACCGGGATGGCCGCCAATCAGGATTGCCGATCCCGGCACCAGACCGCCGCCCAGCACGCGATCCAGCTCACCGATACCAGTGACAATGCGCGGCGTATCTGCCAGCTCAATTTCATCCAGCCGACGCACCGACGCCACTTCACCGGCATAGCCGGTGCGCTCTGCGCTACGCGATGCCGGCAGGGCAGGATCGGTGACAAACTCGCTGAGGGTGTTCCAGGCACCACAGGCCGGACACTGGCCTTGCCACTTGGGAAAATCAGCGCCACAGTCATTACAGACGTAGGCAATTTTTCGCTTTGCCACATGCTCTCCAGAACTGCGTTACGGCCCTTGCCGGGGTATCGCCGATCAACATCCGACGCGCAGCGGACGCGCCGTCAGACGACAGAAAAGTTCATAGCTGATGGTGCCGCAATGGCGTGCCACCTCATCGATATCGATCCGGTCGCCCCACAGCTCAACTTCATCGCCGACGCGAACCATGGGCAGGTCGGTGACATCCACCGTGATCATATCCATCGACACGCGCCCAACCAGAGGCGCTCGGCGCCAAAGGTTGTCAGCCGATGCAATCGCCACCGGCGTACCGGAGGGCGCATGACGGGGATAGCCATCGCCATAGCCAATGGCAACCACTGCAACAACACTGTCTCGGGCAGCACGCCAGCGACCACCGTACCCCACCGTGTCTCCGTCAGGCACCGCATTCACTGCAATGATTCGGGCCGTCAGCCGCTGCGTCACTGCCAGGCCCAGTGTCTTGGCAGAACGATCCGCAAAAGGGGACGAGCCATATAGCATGATGCCGGGACGGACCCGGCTACCGACACTATCGGGATAACGAAACAAGGCCGCAGAGTTGGCGGCGCTGAACGACAACGAATGCCGACCAGCAAGTTGCTGCAGCCGCTGAAGCTGGGCAACGCCAATCGGGTCGGCGGTCATGTCCGCGCAAGCGAAGTGGCTCACCAGTCCTGCCAGCACGACCTGATCACAAGCGCGCAGACGGGCAATGATGGCGTCTGCCTGCTCCAGTGACACACCGAGACGATGCATGCCGGTATCAACCTTGAGCCAGACCGTCACCGAAGACGGCAATAATGTCGCTTCCAGCAGCGCCACCTGCCATGCGCTGTGCACTATCAGTTCACACTGTGCTGCCGCAGCCTGGGTCAGCTCGTCAGCATCGAACGGGCCTTCCAGAAGCAGCAATGGCAGCTTGATGCCGTTATCACGAAGGGCGACGGCCTCCTCTGCCAGCGCCACACCGAGTCCGTCAACATCCTGCTCCAGCGCGCGCGCGGCAAATGTCAGGCCATGACCGTAGCCGTCCGCCTTGATCATGGCAAACAGCTGCGCACTGCCAGCAAGTTCGCGGGCGCGACGGGCATTATGTCGAAGGGATTCAGAACGCAGCTCCAGTCGAGTACCGCGCATGACTTAGTCGCCCTGATGGTACTGCTGATAGGAATCGGGAGCGAGGTCATCAAAGCGGGTAAACTCGCCGCGAAAGGCCAGCCGCACAGTGCCGATCGGACCGTTACGCTGCTTGCCGATAATGACCTCGGCAATGCCTTTTTCTTCCGACTTTTCCTTGGTATAAACCTCGTCGCGATAGAGGAACATAATCAAATCAGCGTCCTGCTCAATGGCGCCAGATTCCCGCAGATCCGACATCACCGGACGCTTGTTCGGTCGTTGCTCAAGTGACCGGTTCAGCTGCGACAAGGCAACCACGGGAACACTCAGCTCTTTAGCGAGACTTTTCAGCGAGCGGGAGATTTCGGAGATTTCGTTAACCCGGTTTTCAACACCCGGCACCTGCATCAACTGCAGATAATCGACCATGATCAAGCCGAGCTCGCCACCACATTCACGGGCCACACGGCGAGCCCGGGCGCGTACGTCCATTGGGCTTAGTGCCGGCGTGTCATCGATAAAAAACTTTTGTGGCGTCAGCAACTGCATGGCGGAGGCCACCCGAGCCCAATCGTCCTGAGTCAGACGACCGGAAAGAATATTGCGCAGGTTAATCCGGCCAAGCGATGCAAGCATACGCATGACGATACTTTCCGCCGGCATTTCCATTGAGAACACCAGCACCGGCTTGCCACTCTTGATCGCCACGCTTTCACACATATTCATGGCAAAGGTGGTTTTCCCCATGGAGGGTCGCGCCGCCACCACCACCATATCCGAAGGCTGCAAGCCGGCGGTCATCTTGTCGAGTTCATCGAACCCGGTGGAGACACCCGTCACTGGCTGCTTGTTGCGGAACAACTCTTCAATGCGTCCCACCGCGCTGGTCAGTACATCCTTGATCGCCCGCGGCCCACTGCCCTTGAGCTGCTGCTCGGCAATAGCAAAGATGCCGGACTCCGCCTTGTCGAGGATCTCAGCACTGCTGGCGCCCTTCGGGTTATAGGCATTATCCGCCACCTCATTGGACACCGTGATCAGCTGGCGCAGCACCGAACGCTCACGAACGATATCGGCGTAGGCGGCGATGTTGGCAGCACTGGGTGTATTGCGGGCCAGATCACTCAGGTAGGCCACACCGCCGGCGGATTCCAGTTGTGCGAGCTGCTGCAATGCCTGCGATACCGTGATCAGATCGCGGGGTTTGCTCTCCTCCGCCAGCTGCAGCATGACTCGGAATATCTGCTTGTGCTCGCGGCGATAAAAGTCATGTTCACCGACCCGTTCGGACACCAGATCCCAGGCCTCCTCGCTCAGCATCAGCCCGCCGAGCACCGCCTGCTCCGCCTCCACCGACTGGGGCGGAAGGCGCAGGGATTCGGGCAGATGCTGATCGAAGTTCAGGGGCTCATTCATGGCAATCGAAAACCGCAAGGCAATGAAACGAAAACGGGCACTGTCATCGCTGACAGTGCCCGCATTGTGACCCAGCGCCCCGACCGGGGCAAAGGGCTTTTCGGTATTACGCTTCCGGCACGACAGCCAGTTTGATCGAGACGGTGACGTCGCTATGCAGCTGCACGTCGATCTCGAACTCACCGGTGTTGCGCAGGGCGCCGTTGGGCAGCTTGACCTCTGCCTTCTCGACAGCCACGCCAGTCTGGGCGCTGATCGCATCGGCAATATCACGGGTGCCAACAGAGCCGAACAGCTTGCCTTCGTCACCAGCCTTGGCGGCCAGCGTCACGGTGGCGCCGCTCAGGGTCTCACCACGCGCCTGAGCTGCTGCCAGCTGGGCTGCGGCCTCGGCCTGCAGCTCAACGCGACGGGCTTCCACAGTGGCCAGATTATCCTTGGTGGCCGGCAGTGCCTTGCCTTGCGGGATCAGGAAGTTGCGACCGTAACCGGCGCGCACATCCACCACCGCACCCAGATCGCCCAGGTTTTTGACTTTCTCGAGCAGAATAATTTGCATGATCTGTCTCCCCGGACTCAGTTGTCGTGGCTGTCAGAGAACGGCAGCAGAGCCAGGTAACGGGCCTGCTTGATCGCCTGCGCCAGCTGACGCTGGTAGCGCGCGCTGGTGCCGGTGATACGGCTCGGTACGATCTTGCCGGTTTCAGTGATGTAACCCTTCAGGGTTTCCAGATCTTTGTAATCAATACGCTCAACGCCTTCGGCGCTGAAACGGCAGAACTTGCGACGACGATAAAAACGGGCCATGTTTTTTCTCCAGAATTCTCTCAGTCGAGGTGCGCGAGGGCCTGTACGTGCAACTCCAGTCTGTCCTGTGCCTCGCCCCGGTGGCCACTGCGGGCGATGAACCCGCTGACCTGAATCTGGCTGCCTTCGCGGAGTCCCGCGGCCAGCCCGATCCCTGCATCACCGGCCAGAATCAACGCTATGCGCGCTTCCACTGCCCGGGCAACCCCGGCCTCGTCCTGCCGGGAGCGATGCTCAAGCCAGATTCTCTGCCTTGCAACACCGCCTGGGGTACGGCGAACCGGCTCGATGGCAACCACCTGACCGGTCATTACACACTGGTTCTGCACTGACGGCGTCAGGCGGACACCTCCTCCTTCTCGTTTGACTTCGCCAGCGGCGAGGTCTCGGTCAGTGCTTTATCCTGACGCATCACCAGATTACGGATTACCGCATCGTTGAAACGGAAGGCATTCTCGAGCTCTTTCAGCGTCTCGCCGTCACATTCGATGTTCATCAGAACGTAGTGAGCCTTGTGGATCTTGTTGATCGGGTAAGCCAGCTGACGACGGCCCCAATCCTCAAGGCGGTGGATAGTGCCTTTGCCGTCCTTGATCAGCGCGCTGTAGCGCTCGATCATGGCAGGCACCTGCTCGCTCTGGTCCGGATGGACCAGGAACACAACTTCATAATGGCGCATTATCTGCTCCCTGTGGTTTTGGCAGCCTCCCGTAACGACGGTGAGGCAAGGAGCCGGGGCCTGTCCTTGGGGGACAAAAGCCACCGGGGGCGCGGATTCTAGCTCAGGCTGGCCATGTTCTCAAGCGCTGGGACATTGCCTTGCCCCGGGGGAAGTCGTATCCTTGGGCCAGCGTCTGACTACTACTCTAACAATACAGAACAATAATGGTGACGCCCCATGAACCTGTCCCGCCACATCAGGCTCTGCGCTGCTGCCCTGTCGGTGCTCTGCGCCGCAGCCGCCCACGGCAGTGAGTGCACCTCGCCGGTCATGCTTGGCGAGAAGCCCGCCATGGTCACCTATGGTGACTACTCTGACTTTCTGGTGGCTGTCATGGAGCACAAGTCCCGGGAAGAGGAGAAGCGCAGGCACCAGAAGTTATGCCCAGAGCTGTACCGAGAAGCACCCACGGAACCCTCACAGATTGAATCACTGGAGGGGGCTATTCGGCGCTCTGCTGGCCAGCCTCCCTTTGACTACAGCGCCAACCAGAGCTGGTACAATCGCTCCACGTCGCGCAGCTTCGCCCTCCCTGGCATGCCGAACTCCCTGATGGCTTCGCTGGCATTGGGAACCCCGCTGGACACGCAAGCAATGTCACCAGAAGCCCAGCGACTGCTTGCTGCCGTACTTGCTTCACTTGGCACTGACGAGAACCTTGAAGATGGCTCGAAGTCGCTCGGCCTGAGTCATGAGATGATTTTCAGACTACTTCCCCAGCGCGAGGCTGACGTGGTCATCGCTGCAATGGCCGGCAGCTTTGGCAGCCGTCTGACGGACGTGGCCTTTTCCGATGATGGCAGCCTCACCCTCTATCTCGGTGGCTCAGGCTTCCTGAAGATTCACGCGCAAATCGAAGTCGAGAATTGCCTGAGTAGCTGCGGCGAATTTGGCATCTGGATTGGATATCAGTGAATAGGGCCAATTATGGTCAGGATACTGCCAGCCCTGTTTGTGCTGATCCCGCTCCAAATACTGGCCGACGACCTGTCCGCTTGGTTGGGACCACGTCCGAAAATTGAAAATTATCAGGATCGCGACGCATTCGTGTCCGATATTTTGCTTTGGCGCAAGGAGAGGGACCTGCTGGCAGCGAGGGCGCAGCGCGGGGAGCTTCCAGCCCTGCCGGCAGGAGTAGAGGCGGACCACGACCCTGATGACTGGCACCGGATCACCGGCCCGGAAGATCTGGAAACCGCGGTGCAAAAGGCCCACGGTTACGAGCAGCCCCATTATCAGGAGCCGCTGCGCTTCAACCGCACTACCCACGTGAGTTTCCCACTCGAACAGCTGCCGATGGAGGCGCTGTCGACCAATGCCGTTGACGGCACTCTGGAAGAGGGCCCGGCCCAGCCCGCCAAACAGGCTCGGGACCTGCCGGCGCGGCTGATGAACGAACTCGACGACATTACCCGCCTGCCCGCCTCGCTCGCCGAACCGGGGCTATCCGCCTTCGGCAGCGGCGTACTGCGTTAACTGCGCCCGCGCATTAGCTGGTACAGCACCACCGCCGTTGCCACCGACACATTGAGGCTCTCCACCTCGCCGCGCATGGGAATCTCCAGCAGATAGTCGCATTTTTCCATGGTACTGCGCCGCATACCGTCGCCTTCTGCCCCCATCACCAGTGCCAGCGGGCCTTCGGGTCGGAACTCAAACAGCGACTGGCTGTTTTGCTCCAGGGCCGTGCCGACCACCCAGATGCCTCGCTCTCTCAACTGCTCAAGCAGACGGGCCAGATTGCCAATCTCGAAATAAGGTACCGATTCCGCCGCCCCGGCGGCGCTGCGGCAGGCCGTCGGGGTCAGGCCACAGGCGTGACGCCGGGGCACAATCACAGCATCGACCCCGGTGGCGTCAGCACTGCGAAGACAGGCGCCGAGATTATGGGGGTCGGTGACCCCATCGAGTACCAGCAGCAGCGGTGGATGGCCGAGGCCATCGAGGTGCTGCATCAGCGTGTGTTCATCACCTGGCTGGCGCGGACGAACACGTGCCACCACGCCCTGATGCTGGGGTCCGGCATGCTTTTCCAACACCTCGCGTCGGGCCCGCTGGGGGCGCACTCCGAGCCGCTGGGCCTCTGCGCAGAGCGCGTCAAGCCGCTCTTCGCCGCGCTCGGCACGGGTATCCTGCACAAACAACTCCAGCACCGCCTCCGAACGATGGCGGAGGATGGCCGCCACAGCATGGTAGCCGGAGTACATTTGCGGCTTGCTCATGACTTGCTGCGGCCCCCGCGACGACGCCGAGAGGACGGCTTGGCCGCCCCGCTCTTGCCTGCACCGGCCTTCTCGCCGGTCGGGGCTGCGGAGGCACTTTTCGCGCCGCCCGCCCCGGCCTTACCTGCTGACGTCGGCTTGCCGGCATCACGGCGTCCGCCACCATCACGACCGCCACTCTTACCCGCGCCGCCTTTGCCTTGTCCTTTAGCTTGTCCTTTGCCTTGCCCCTTGCCGGGAAACTCACCAGAAGCAACCTGCTCACGCACAGTCTTTGACTGGGCGCGTCCCTTGATCTTGCCGACCACCATCAGATCAATCTTGCGGTCGTCGATATTGACCGCCGAGATCTTCACCTGAACGATGTCGCCAAGAGCATAGCGCTGCCCGGTGGACTCGCCCACCAGCGCATGACGGACATCGTCATGGTGGTAGTAGTCGCTGTTCAGATTGGCAACATGGACCATGCCTTCGATGTACAGATCACGGATCTGCACGAACAGGCCAAACGAGGCCACGCCGCTGATCACCCCTTCGAATTCCTCGCCGAGGTGCTGCTGCATGTACTGGCACTTGAGCCACTGCACCACATCACGGCTGGCATCATCGGCCCGACGTTCGGTCAGCGAACAATGCTCACCCATGGCCACCATCTGCGCCGGCGTGTAAGGGAGCACTTGCTTCTTCGCCGCGCCGCGCATTCTGGCCATCAGGCCAGGACCACCCATGATCTGGTTGCCGCCCTCGCCGCTGCGAATCAGGTAGCGGATCGCACGGTGCACCAGCAAATCCGGGTAGCGACGGATCGGCGACGTGAAGTGCGTGTAGGCCTTGTAGGCCAAACCAAAGTGCCCTCTGTTCTCGGCCTCGTACTTGGCCTGGGTCAGCGAGCGCAGCATCACGGTCTGAATCACTTCGCGATCCGGTCGCGGGGCGATGGCGGTGGTCAGGCTGCGGAACACCTTTGGCGTCGGCTCACCCATCTTCTCCGACCAGTCGAGACGCAGCCCCAACGGATTAATGAACTGCTGCAATGACTTCAGCTTTTCCGCCTTCGGCGGCTCGTGGTTACGGAACAGCGCCGGCAAGCCGGATTTCTCCAGCAGCTTGGCGGCGCTGATGTTGGCCGCCAGCATCGCTTCTTCGATCATCTTGTGGGCAACATTGCGCACCACCGGCTCGATGGCACTGATCTTGCGGCTCTCGTCGTAGAGGATGCGGGTTTCCGTGGTCTCGAAATCGATCGCACCGCGCTCATCGCGCTGGGCCCGCAGGGCGCCGTAAAGATCGTGGAACTGCCAGAGCATGGTCTGGGAGGGCTGGTCGAGACGTTTGCCCAGATCCTTCGCCAGCGGCGACTCCGGCTGCTCAATCAGGGCGCCGACCTGGGTATAGGTAAGGCGGTGGAGGGAGCGCATCACCCCTTCGCCAAACTGGAACTTGGTGATCTTGCCGGTGGCCGCCACCTGCATCTCGCAGAACTGACAGAGCCGATCGATATCCGGGTTCAGAGAGCAAAGCCCGTTAGACAGCTTCTCTGGCAGCATCGGCACCACCCGCTGCGGGAAGTACACCGAGGTGCCGCGCTTCCGGGCTTCCTCATCAAGCGGTGCACCGGGCCGAACATAATGCGCCACGTCGGCAATCGCCACGATCAGGCGCCAGCCACCACGCTTCTTCGCTTCAATATAGACCGCATCGTCGAAATCGCGGGCATCCTCACCGTCGATGGTCACCAGCGGCAGGTCGCGCAGGTCGATACGACCCTCCTTGTCCTGCTCCTGCACCTCTTCCGGGATTGCTGCGGCTTCGGCCTCCACCTCGGCTGGCCACAGGAACGGGATGTCGAAGTTGCGCACCGCCACCTCGACCTCCATGCCCGGTTCGTCCGGCGAGGCAATGATCTCCTCCAGCACCACCAACAGGTGGCGCTCACGCTCAGGGTATTGGGTGATGCGGGTACGAATGTGGTCGCCGGGACTCGGCTTGAGGCCGTTCAGGTCGGTGATCAGCACCTCCCGGGCCAGACGACGATTCTGCGGGGAAAGGAAATGCACCCCGCCCTCACTCTGGTAGATGCCGACCAGATCGGTGGTACCGCGCTCGACAATCTCGACGATGCGCGCCTCCTTTTTACCGAAACGATTGCGGCCCTCGACACTGACCAACACCCGGTCGCCGTCCAGCACCTGCTGCATCTGTCGCGGCGACAGGAACAGGTCCTCGGCACCCTTTTCATCGGTGACCAGAAAACCAAAGCCATCGCGATGGCCCTGCACTCGACCAGCGATCAGATCCATGCGCTTTACCGGGCCGAACATGCCGGCGCGGTTACGGACCAGCTGGCCGTCGCGGATCATGGCGCGCAAACGGCGCTCGAAGGCGACTTCGCCTTCCTCACCGCGCACGGCTAACAGTGCCAGCAGCTCTTCCATGGACAGCGGACGGGACTGTTCGTCGAGTACCTGCAGGATCAGCTCGCGGCTGGGGATGGGGTTGTCATAACGCTCCGCCTCGCGGGCGGCGTGGGGGTCCTGGTATCTTTTCTTCTTTGCCATATGGCGGAAAATACTTCCTTGCTTAGGGGCGAGTGGCCCGGATTGGCCAGCGTCGCCTGAGTAAATGATGCCGCCAGCTTACTCCAACACCGCGGAATGGGACAGCAAAGCCCTCTTGTCGAGGACAAACTGTGCGAACGACGTTGACAAGCGGCGCCCATGCACTAGAATACGCGCGCTCCGGTGACGGAGATTCACACCTGCCGAGGTGGTGAAATTGGTAGACACGCAAGCTTCAGGTGTTTGTGCTCGAAAGGGCGTGGAGGTTCAAGTCCTCTCCTCGGCACCAATTAAGGAAGGGCCCCTGACGGGGCCTTTTTTGTTTCTCGGTCGGACTCCCGGCCGGTACCGAGACGCAATGGGACAATAGCCCATTGCTGTACCGGCGCAGAAAGCAGTGCTTTCTGCCCTCTCCTCGGCACCAATTAAGGAAGGGCCCCTGACGGGGCCTTTTTTGTTTCTCGGTCGGACTCCCGGCCGGTACC
>JBKBQA010000007.1:155668-159460 GCA_046292765.1 Alcanivoracaceae bacterium
AATGGGACAATAGCCCATTGCTGTACCGGCGCAGAAAGCAGTGCTTTCTGCCCTCTCCTCGGCACCAATTAAGGAAGCCAAATAACAACGGGCCCCGAAGGGCCCGTTGAGTGGCTGGAGCACGGCCCCGTCAGGGGGTTGCCCTTGCCTCTTTTTCCTCTTGCTGGATCTGTTGCAGCATCTCCAGTTGCTCACGCTCCAGATTGATCTTCTGGCCCGGCTCAATCAGATCCGGGTTTTCGATATCCGGGGTCAACCACCAGATTTCCTGCCAGCGCTCCGGATCACCGAGGAACTCCCTCGCCAGATCCCACAGGGTGTCGCCGCTACGAACTTCGAAGCTGCGGAACGGCTCCTGTACCGGCTTATCCAGGACCTCGTTGCCAAACGGAGTGTCATCCACCACCCAGAGGGCGGTCATAAACGACTCCGGCTGGCCCGGCGCGAACGAGATCAGCATCAAGGCGTTGTCGGCGCTGTGAGACAGTGCCACGTTCGACTGAGCCGCACGCCGCTCCAGCTCACCATAGCCCGCCATCACATAGGCTGAGGCATCCGCCGGGGTGCCGGAGACAAACTTCGGCTCCAGATCGCCACCAATCTGCCAGGTGTTGAAGGTGATCAGACCCGGGGTGCGCCGGATTTCCTCAAACAGGGGAGCAGTACCGACCAGATGCACCGAGGTAGCATAGCGATCGTAACTTCCTGCACCAAGGCGCATCAGATCACCCACCACCACACGCAGCGGTTGCTCGGCTGCAGTGCGACCTTCCTGACCCTGCGGTGCCACGGTGCCACCCACCAGACCGTTGATAGCGCGCAGCTCCATGGTGTTGCTGGCAACCACATGAACCAGCTCCTGCTCCGGCAGCAGACCGGCGCTGTAATCCACCGCCCAGCCCGACTCGATCGAGTCAGCAGCGATCAGGCGTACGTTGAAGCCCTGCACTGCCGGCGGCGGAATGTTCGCCGGGTTGTCGAGGAACAACGGATCGTTGCCGAGCTCGGTAATCAGGTTGTCAAAGACATCCTGACGGCCCAAAACGATGCGACCACTGATTTCGTAAGTCTGGACACCGTTGCCAAAGTCGAACGAGTAGGTATCACCCGCCGCCTCGCCGGTGGTGTACACCACCACATCACCGATGCCGTTGTCGTTGGCATTGGCGGTCACGTTGTACAGGATCACGTCACCTTGCACCGCAGAACCACCCTCAGCCAGCACCACTTCACCGGTGATGTTGTCGGCGCCGATCAGCACGCTGCCGTCGGCAATGATCGCGGTACCCGGATCCATCACCACGTTGCGGGCAGACAGGATCACCAGATCACCTTCTGCGCCAACACCCTGAGTCACGGTGAAGGTTGCCGCATTGGTGAAGATCACATCGAAACCAAGGCCAGGACTCAGGAGTACACGACCTGCTGCACTTTCATCCGAGTCAATAATGATGTCACCACCACGGCCCTGCAGCTCGATGGAGCGGTTTTCCTGCACCACCACACTGCCATCCACGAGTACGTTACCGAAGATCGACGCGGTACCGGTTACCGGAGTGGCCACGTTCTGGGCAACAAAGGTGACGCCCGGATCGACATAGATAGTTCCGGCGTAGTCCGTGCCGAATTCGCCAGCGCGCACTTCGATGGTCAGATCGGCAGGCAGCGACAGCTGACCCACATCGACGTTATCGACGAAGCGGATGCTGCCATCGTGGGTCATGTCGACGCCGTCATCCTGACGCAGGCTGATAACCCGCGCGGTGCCGGTGGTGAACAGACCGAACACGTTTTCCTGCCAGCCGGTTGCACCCAGACCGAGGAAGAAGCTGTTCAGATCCGCAATCCAGCTCGGCGCCGGATCGCCCTGACGATCAATGATGATGGTCTCAAAGCGAATCGCTTCATCGACCAGCGCGATGTCACGGCGGCTCAGCTGCAGATCCAGATTGGCATTCTCGCCACCGGTGCCCGGTGTGCCGCCAACGGCCACCTGATACAGACCGGTGCCGATAACGTTCAGGCGATCAACCGTTGCGCTGATACCCAGATCACCACCGGTAATCAGCACGAGATCATCGGCAGTCAGGCCAAGACCGTCACCGACCTGCTGGAAGCGCGAGCCATCACCATTCAGGAACGCACCACGAGCCGCTTCCAGACGCATCCACTGGGCAACCAGATTGACGTCATTAGCATCGCCTACCTGGGCTTCGTTCAGAGTCAGGTCACCATTCACTGCCAGCAGCTGCAGGTTGCCATTGAACTCAACACCACCGCTTTCGGTAGCGAACTCCAGACCCAAAGCACGCATGGCTTCAGTGCTACGCACCCAGACCGAGGAGCCGTTGCTGGCGTCAGCCAGTGGCAGGTTGAAGACCACATCCACTGAACCATCGGTGGAAGTGTTGTCGATGGCCACGGTTCCAGCTTGCGCCAGGAACACCTGAATATCGTTCTCCACCTCGGTGATCAGACGCTGTTCATTAGTCGGATCAGTGAACTGAGCAGCTGCGGTCACACCAATAGCGTCATTGGCGCTGGCGATCAGCGTATCAGCAATCACGTTCACCTGGCCGGCCAAATCAGGGCCCAGATTGTCATTCAGAATCCGACCACTCGCGGTCAGCGTTACGGTGTTGCCGTCCGCAGAGACACGCTGCAGCAGGATGTTGCCGTTGTCAGCAATCATCTCGATGTCGCCGGCCACGGCGATGATCTGGTTCAGATCAGGAGCGATCAGCGTCGCTCCAGTCTGATCAATACCACCGTCACGGGCGCGCAGCAGGATGTTGCCGCCGGTGGAGCGAATCTCCTGGGTGACCAGCAGGCTGTCCGCCTCGGCATCAATTTCCAGCGCTGCCTGAATACCATCCAGCTGAGCGCCAGCCTGTGTGGCGGTGGTGCTATCGATAAACACTCGCTCCACATCAATAGCGGCTACCGTGCCGATTTCAAGCGCATCGGTCTCGAACAGGTAGACGTTACCAGTGCCCGCAGAGGCGGCCAGCGTGGCAACAGTAGTCTCGATCGGACCGTTGTTGGTGCCAGTTGCTTCACCAATGCTGGTGCCGGCAATCAGCTGCGCCGTGGTCGCAATCACATCCACATCGGTCTCGCCGTTGTCGATGATGCTGCCGCCAGCGTTCACCAGCACATTGGCACCGTTCAGGCTCGCCAGACGGATGTCGCCAGTGGCCAGATAACGCAGGTTGCCAGTCGCGGCGCTGATCGCGCCGTCAGTCATGGTGATGTCACCACCCTGAGCGTTCACATCCAGCGTACCGCCAACCGTCACATCACCGGCCGCAGCCTGGGTGATGTTCGCGCTGGCCAGCAGGCTGGCGTTGCCGCCCGCCGTCAGCGCCGCATTGATCACCAGATCACCGCTCTGCGCATCCAGCAGCAGATCCGCAGCCGTTGCCGTTACAGCGTTGGCGACGATGATGCCGTTGCCCGCTTCAATCTTCAGGTTCTGGGCAGCCACCGCACCTTCCAGCAGCGCGCCAGCCTGCGTAGCAGTGGTGCTGTTGATCAGCACACGCTCCACATCAATAGCCGCTACCGAACCGATGGTCAGGTTGTCGCTCTCGCTCAGGTAGATGTTGCCAGTGCCCGCAGACGCGGCCAGCGTACCCACCGTGATCTCAAGCGGACCATTGTTGGTGCCGTCGGCCTCGCCAATGCTGGTGCCGGCAATCAGCTGCGCCGTGGTCGCAATCACATCCACATCGGTCTCGCCGTTGTCGATGATGCTGCCGCCAGCGTTCACCAGCACATTGGCACCGTTCA
>JBKBQA010000007.1:159557-187013 GCA_046292765.1 Alcanivoracaceae bacterium
TGTTCGCGCTGGCCAGCAGGCTGGCGTTGCCGCCCGCCGTCAGCGCCGCATTGATCACCAGATCACCGCTCTGCGCATCTAGCAGCAGATCACCTGTAGTCGCCGTGACAGCTTCATCAACCCGAATGCCACCGTTCGCTTCGATAAACAGACCCACGGCTGCACTCGCACCCGTCAGGGCACCAATGGTATCGGGTACGGTCGAGCCATCCGGTGCATTTATAACGGGGACATCAAAGGTCGCTACTTCGCCAATGATCAGGCCGCTGTCTGCAACCAGATAGGCACTACCGGTAGCGCTGGAGACCGCCAGGGTGCCGGCATCGATCTCGATTGCATTGAGGTCAGTACCGATGTCGTTACCGGCAACAAGCTGCAGGTTATTGGCCGAGGCATCGATATCCGTATCGCCGCCATCAATAATGGCGCCGGCTGTCTCGATACGCAGGTTGTCGGCGCTCACACCGCCAAGCGTGATGTCGCCACCAGCCTCAACGCGACCATTACCGACCGCCGTTGCCGTGGCACCATTCGCCATCACGATATTATTTTCGGCAACCAGGCTCATGTCGCCATTTGCAGCGATGCTGCCATCAACAGTAAATGTGATGTCCCCGACAGCGCCAGCCTGCTCAATGTCGATCAACGCCGCACCAACTACTGCTGCATCAATCAGAATGCCGCCATCGTCAGTGAACAGACCAAGGTTACCAGTGGTGGCAGTGGCTGCTTCGCTGACAGTCAGGTCGCCGGCTTCCGCCAGTACCAGCAGCGTCTCCGCCGTCAGGCCGTCAGTAGTATTGGCCAGCAAATCGGTCACCGAACCGATGGTCAGGGCCTGACTGTTGATAAAGGCCACTGTGCCGTTGACGTCACCGGCCACGGTGCCGATCTGGTTCACGCCTTCGCCAAGCAGATTGAAGCTACCGGTACCTTCAAGCAACAACTCACTGGCAACCAGACCACCATGGGTCGGCAGAGTGTCAAAGTTCTGCTCCACACCGGCACCGCCGGAGATCAGGTGAATCAGGCGATCGTTAGCCGTCAGCACGCCCTCGTTCAGTTCGATATAAGCGGCTGCATTCAGCAGGACATTGCCAGTTGCGGTCATATCCGCATCCTGAACGATGCTCTCCGTGGTGATGCTGATGTCGCCAGTATTGGCGTTCATTACACCGGCCACGGTAGTGGTGCCGGTACCGGCCAGCTGGGTAACGCTGCCGGCGGTGACAGCAGCCAGATCTACGTCGGTGGCGCTGTTCACCGTCAGACTGGTCAGCGGCGTGGTGTCGCCTACGGCAGACTGCAGATCAATGCTGCCAGTACCCGCAGTCAAATCCAGAGTCTGCGCACCGTTAATCGTGCCCGTCACGGTAATGTCGCCCGCGCCAGCACCAGTGGTCAGTGCGGTGGCCGCTTGCAGCACCACAGCACCGTTCAGATCAATGTCGCTGTCGGTGGTGGTGTGCGTGCCGTTGGTGTTGATCGTGGTAGCCGTCACGTCCTGCACGCCGGTGGTGGTCACGTCATCGCCAAAGGTTGCGGCGGTGGCGCTGTTCACCGTCAGACTAGCCAGTGGCGTGGTGTCGCCTACGGCAGACTGCAGATCAATGCTGCCAGTACCCGCAGTCAAATCCAGGGTCTGCGCACCGTTAATCGTGCCCGTCACGGTAATGTCGCCCGCGCCAGCACCAGTGGTCAGTGCGGTGGCCGCTTGCAGCACCACAGCACCGTTCAGATCAATGTCGCTGTCGGTGGTGGTGTGCGTGCCGTTGGTGTTGATCGTGGTAGCCGTCACGTTCTGCACGCCGGTGGTGGTCACATCACCACCGAAGGTTGCGACGGTGGCACTGTTCACCGTCAGGCTAGCCAGTGGCGTGGTCGCACCGATGCTACCGGTCACATCAAAGTTGCCGGTCCCCGCAGTGACAGTCACCGCACCAGGACCATCCGTATCAGCCTGGAAGAACACTGTGCCGCCAAGAGCAGCGCCGGTATCAAAGGTGGTGTCTGTCAGGGCAACCAGAGCATTGATTACCTGAATGTTCGCACCAGTCGTAGTGTGAATACCGTTGGTTTCCGTGGTATTCGCGTTGTACACCTGATTAGCCGTGGTAGTCACGTTACCACCCAGCGTCGCCGTCGTACCGCTGCTGATAATCAGTGAGGTCAGCGGGGTGGTGTCGCCCACATCGGACTGCAACTCGACGTCACCGGTACCTGCAGAAATATTGAGGGTTTGAGCCCCATTCACAGTGCCAGTAACAATGATGTCACCCGCGCCTGCGCCGGTGCTGAGGCTGGTACCCGTGGACAGAACTACGTCACCGGTCAACAACAGATCACTGTCGGTAGTGGCATGAGTGCCACCTACGTTGATCAAATCTGCAGTAATGTCCTGAATGCCGGTGGTGACAGCCACCACATTAAATGTTGCCGTGGCAGCACTGTTGATGGTCAGGCTGGCAAGTCCATTCACCGCATTCTGGAAGTCCACGTCACCCGTGCCGGCAGTGATGTCCAGGGCAAAGGCGCCGCCGGTCGTGCCGGTAACTGTCACGTTGCCGCCGCCAGCACCGGTATCGAGCGTGGTATCGGCAAGCAGCGTCAGTCCGCTGGCAAAAAGAATATCGCTGTTGGTTGTGGTGTGGGTGCCGCTGGTACTCGTAGGAGCACCGCCCGTGGTAAAGGTCTGCGAACCGACGGTAGTGACATCACCACCCAGCGTGATGCCGCCAATACCAGTCACATTAAGACTGGTCAGCGGCGTAGTACCGCCCACTTCAGACTGCAGATTCACACTGCCGGCGTTGGCAGTGATATCCAGCGTCTGCGCGCCATCAATGGTGCCGGTCACGGTCACACTTCCGCCGCCTGGGCCGCCTTGTAGGCTGGTCGCCGCAAGCAGATCCACGTTGCCATCCAGCAGGATGGCACCGGCACCGGCTACAGAGTGATTGCCGCTCAACTCGATGGTGTCTGCCGTAACGCTCTCACCAAGGTTAGTGGTGACGTTTCCGCCGAAAGTAGCGGTGCTGGCACTGTTTACTGTCAGGGTTTGCAGCGGCGTGGTGTCGCCCACTGCAGACTGCAGATCAATGCTGCCCGCACCTGCAGTCAGCGCCAGGGTCTGCGCACCGTTAATCGTGCCCGTCACGGTAATATCGCCCGCGCCCGCACCAGTGGTCAGTGCTGTTGCTGCCGACAGCACCACATCGCCATTCAGGTCGATGTTGCTGTCGGTGGTCGTAATGTTAGCCCCCAAGGTGATTGAGTTGGAGGTTGCAGTCAGGTCAATACTGCCCGTATTACTGGTCAGGTTGCCAAGGACCGTGACACCGGTCGCACCAGTCGCATCGAGCGCATTTTCCAGTACCGTACCGCCAGACTCGAAATTCACCGTGGACGCGCTGGTCAAAGTCAGGGTGCCGAAGTCACCCGTGTTACCCGCTGTGGTTTCGTTGACCGCAATTGCGCCGGTACCGGTGGTGATAAACTCAAGACCGTTTGCGGTGATATTGCCAAGCTGGACATCAGTGACCGTCAGATCACCTGCTGCGCTGCCCAGGCCGATATTGCCATCATTGGATGCAGTAATCGTTGTTGCGGCAGCGCCACTGTCCAAAGTGCCGGTGAGCGTGACATCTGAAGCGACAACATTGAGTGCATTGTCGGTGGTTGTCACCGAACCGTTAGCGGTAACTGTCAGTGCGCCGTCACCATCATTATCGCTATCCGCATGGATCGTGGTGGTGCCGTCGGAAGTCACCGCAGCATTCAGGGTGATGCCGTTAACCGAGGAAAGCGTCAAGGTGGAACCCGAATCAATCAGACCACCAGACAAAACTACGCCGTCACTGCTCGCATCACCGCCCTCGCCTATGATATGGATATCGGCGCCAATCGAGGTAATCTCCGCAACACTGTGGATGAACACACCGCTATTGCCAGCGGGCCCGCTTCCACCAATACCCTCAATGGTGATGGTCGCCGCGTCAGCGCCCGCTCCCGTGGATGAGACAAGAGCACCGTTCCCGACCACCACGCCATAATTATTGCCGCCAGTGCCGGCGCCTTGGCCTGTGATCTGGATATCGCCGTCGACGGATGTGACCTGCGCGCTAACACCGTCAATACTCACGCCTCGATTGTTGAAACTGCCGTTTCCACCGGTGCCATCAATGGTGATGCTCGCCGCATCAACGCCCGTGCCCGTGGACGAGACAACAGCACCGCTTTGAATCAATACGCCGTGATTACCATTGCCAGACCCGCCGCCCTGACCGGCAATCTGGATAGCACCATCAACTGAAGTAATCTGAGTGCCAGCACTTCTGATAAACACGCCAATATTAGTATTACCACCCAGGCCGCTTCCCCCAGTACCGTCAATGGTGATGGTCGCCGCATCAGCACCCGTACCTGTAGACGAAACAACAGCACCAGAATCAAAGAATACACCGTAATTGCTACTGCCAGACCCACCGCCCAGACCTGTAATCTGGATATCGCCATCAACCGAGGTGACCTGCGTGCCACCACCAGCGATAAACACGCCAGAATTATTGTTCGTCCCGTTCCCACCAGTACCATCAATCGTGATAGCACCGCCCGACGCAATTAACTCGGCGCCTGATTGGAGGCGCACGCCTTCATTACCATTTCCGTCGTCGCCTCCCGTACCCGTCAGAGAAATAGTGCCGTCGTCGCCACCACCAGTGACATCCAGCGTCGCATCAAGGATATGGATGCCAATGAAAATCTCGGCAATACCGCCACCATCGTGGGCAATCATGATGATGTCGCCACCCAGGGTAGTGATGTCACCGGTCACCAGAATATTACGCCCAGCCAGGGCGCTGAAATCGCCACCCTGAGTGGTTATTGCATCAGCCACCACAATGGTCGTATCCGCGTTCAGGGAAACCACACCGTCTGATGTAATGACACCATTAACGGTAATGGCGCCATTGTTCGAGGTGGCTACCAGGCTATCCACATCGAGGGCACCCAGATCCAGATCGCCGTCGTTTACGAGAACCACCGCAGCACCATCAATCAAGATCGCGCCACCAAATTCATTGGCCAGATCCAGCGTGATATCCGTGGCGGCGGCAAAGTCCGCAACGCCCGCTACCGTCAGAATGCCGCTTTGGGTAATCGCGCCTGTGTTCGAGGTCGCTTCCAGGCTGTCCACATTGGAGACGCCCAGATCCAGATCGCCCTCGTTCACAACAATCACTGCAGCACCGTCCAGCAGAACGGCATCGCCGAATTCATTGGCGAGCTCCAGCGTAATGTCGCTAGCGGCGGTAAAGTCGGCCGTACCAGCCACCGTCAGAATGCCGGTCTGGGTAATGGTGCCGCTATTCGAGGTGGCTATCAGGCTGGCCACATCGGACGCCGCCAGAATCAGGTTCGGGTCGTTGACGATGGTCGCCGCCGCACCGTCCAGACTCACCGCGCCGCTGATCGCGTTTGCCTGATCCAGAGTAATGTCGCCATTGGCGGTAAAGTCTGCCGTGCCGCCCACTGTCAGGATGCCGGTCTGGGTAATGGTGCCGTTGTTCGAGGTGGCTACCAGGCTGTCAACATTCGACGCCGCCAGAATCAGGTTCGGATTGTTGACGATGGTCGCCGCCGCACCGTTCAGGCTCACTGCGCCACTGATGTCGTTGTCCAGATTCAGGGTGATCGCGCCAGCGGCGGTGAAGTCCGCCGCACCCGCCACGGTCAGAATGCCGGTCTGGGTAACGGTGCCGCTATTCGAGGTGGCTACCAAGCTGTCCACAACGGACGCCGCCAGAATCAGGCTCGGGTCGTTGACGATGGTCGCTGCCGCACCGTTCAGGCTCACCGCGCCGCTGATCGCGTTTGCCTGATCCAGAGTAATGTCGCCATTGGCGGTAAAGTCTGCCGTGCCAGCCACGGTCAGAATGCCGGTCTGGGTAATGGTGCCGTTGTTCGAGGTGGCTACCAGGCTGTCCACATCGGACGCCGCGAGAATCAGGTTCGGGTCGTTGACGATGGTCGCCGCCGCACCGTTCAGGCTCACTGCGCCACTGATGTCGTTATCCAGTCCCAGGGTGATCGCGCCAGCGGCGGTGAAGCCCGCCGTACCAGCCACGGTCAGAATGCCGGCCTGGGTAATGGTGCCGTTATTCGAGGTGGCTACCAGGCTGTCCACATCGGACGCAGCCAGAATCAGGTTCGGGTCGTTGACGATGGTCGCTGCCGCACCGTCCAGACTCACCGCGCCGCTGATCGCGTTTGCCTGATCCAGAGTAATGTCGCCACCGGCGGTAAAGTCCGCCGTGCCAGCCACCGTCAGAATGCCGGTCTGGGTGATATTGTCAGTAGTCGTGGTGTTCAGCGTGGTGTAGCTACCACCGGTGAAGTCCAGCGCGCCACCGGCAATCGCCGTCAGGATCGCAGCGTCGCCACCAATCGCCAGCGCGTTGCTGTCGGTCACCGAGACATTGCTGAAGCTACCGCCGTTGGTGGTGGCCAAGGCCACGCTGTTGAAGTTGTTCGCCGCGTCCGTCAGGGTCGCGGTGATGGTGTTGGTATCCGCCGTCAGCGTAGTCACGCCGGACACGGTCAGTGCACCGCTCTGGGTGATGTTGCCACGCGCCGTGCCGTTCAGGGTGGTATAGCTGCCACCGGTAAAGCCCAGCGCGCCCCCGGCAATCGCGGTCAGACTGGTGGCGTTGCCACCGATTGTCAGGGCACCGTTATCCGTAATGCTCACACTGTTACCGGTGACAGTTACTGCGCCACCGAAATTATTGCTGCCGTTGGTCAAATCGATATTTGATGCGCCGGCATTAAAACTTGAAACGCCGCTGATGTTCAAAATACCACTTTGGGTGATATCACCCACGGCAGTAGCGCTAACTGTTGAGTAACTGGTACTGCCCGCGCCCGCGCCCACACCTGCACCGTCGGTGAAATCAATGTCACCACCAGCACTCACCGTCAGGGACACAGTATTCTGGTTCGCACCACCAATCGTCAGGCCGTTATTCGCCGTATCGGCATCAAATAAGGAAACCGTCAGGGGATTAGTATCGGCGTTCAGATTAACAATATTAAATTCATTGCCCGCATTATTGAGGTCTACAGAAGAACTACCTGAAGCAGGAGAAAAAGTGGTTGTGCCGGATACTTCTACCGCATCGCTTTGAGTAATCGCACCAGCCGCACTCAGGTCCAGGGTGGTGTATACACCACCGGTCAAATTCAGCGGACCACCTCCAGCGAGTACGGTCAAAGAATTCGCATCTCCACCAATGTTAAACATGCTGGCGCCGGTTCTCTGGAAAGTGACAGTGTCGAAGCTGCCAAGACCCACGCTGGTCATGGTCACAGTGCCATACTGGTTGTTATTACCATCCAGCGTCACATCAATGGGGGCCACATTAGACGTCAGGTTCAGAGTCCCGATATTCAGGGGGCCGCCTTTGGTGATATCACCACCCGCCGTAATATTAGCGGTTGTATAAGTGCTACTACCGGGACCGCCGGTAAAGTGGAAAGCACCGCCCGCATCAATGGTCAAGTCGGCGGTTTGGCCGGTGAGCGTCAGACCGTTGTCAGCGGTATCAGCATCAGTGATCGACACCGAATCAAAGTCGCCGGTACCACCACTGATGCTGACCGTGGAAAACTCGTTGGCCGCATTGGACAGGTCAATAGTCTGCCCGGCAGTGAAGGTAATCAGATTAGCGTTACCGGACACAGTCAGGGCACCGGACTGGATAACGTCACCATCTGCAAGCACCGTCAGGGAGCCGTACGTACCACCAGTGAAGTCCAGCAGACCACCGGCACTCACCGTAAGGGAACCAGCATCGCCACCCACGTTTACGGCGTTAACGTCAGTAATGCTGGCCGACGTGAAGCTGCCCGTACCAGCGCTTGCCAGTGCCACGGTACCGAAGTTATTGCTGCCGGTGGTCAGCACGGCAGTGATGTCTGCGTTATCCGCAGTCAAGGTGGTGGTGCCGGAAACGTTGAGGCCCGGGCCGCTCTGGCTGATGTTGCCACCAGCGGTGCCGTTCAGGGTGGTGTAGCTGCCGCCGGTGAAATTCAGAGTGCCGCCCGCGTCGGCGTTCAGGGTGCCGGCATCGCCGCCCACACTCAGGGCATTGGCGTCAGTAATGCTCGCCGAGGTAAAGCTGCCGCCAGCACTGACCAACGTCACGGTGCCGAAATCATTGGTGGCGGTGGTCAAGTTGGCGGTGATCGGCCCCGCATTCGAGGTCAGCGTGGTGGTACCGGACACCGTCAGCGCACCGCTCTGACTGACATTGCCGCCGGCAGTGCCATTCACGGTGGTGTAGCTGCCACCGGTGAACTCCAGCGCGCCGCCCGCATTGGCAAACAGGGTGCCGGCGTCACCGCCAATGGTCAGGCCGGTGGCATCACGCACGGAAACCGAGGTAAAGCTGCCGGTTCCGCCGAGCACGACGTTGTTGAAGTCATTGGTAGCACTATCCAGCGACACGGTGATCGCATTGGTATCGGCGTTCAAATTGGTTTGCCCGGAGACAATCACTGAGTTCAGGCCGGAAGAATGGACAATGTTGCCCGCTGCAGTGATATCAAGGCTGCCGGCATCAATGTTGCCAAGCGCCACGCTGCTGCCACTGGTCAGGCTGACGGCGGAATCCGAGTTCAACGAGATACCGGCCAGGTTGATCAGGCCATCGGCATCAAAACTGATAGTGCCAGCACCGCTGGTGTTGATGGAGAAGCTGAACAGGCCCGGATTAGTGATGCTGCCATTACCGCCACCGGCCGCCACGCTGTCGGCACTGAAGCTGATCGAGTTACCCGCAGCGAGGACAATATCATCGGAATTGAGAAACTCGATCTGGCCGGCCTCAAGAATGATTGACGCACCCGCAGCATTGATCACATCAACGCCAACAGTATCCGTTGCGCCGCCATCAGCAAAATTGATAGTGGGGACGTTGCCATCAAGGGTGCCGCCGGTGTTAACGATTTGCAGAATTTCCGGATCCAGCAGCAGCGTACCAATGGCGCCATAGGCTGCGGTCAAATCAACGCTGCCATAGAAGCCCAGATTTTTCTTGCCGGAGACTTCAGCGAAACCGCCATCGCCGCCGTTGGCTCCGCCGGTAGCGCTCAGGCTGCCGTAGAACCGGGTGACCTCATCGGCCCAGACAATAATGCGACCACCATCTCCATTTTCGATGGCATCGGCCATCAGTGTTGCATTACCAACAAAAGTGCGTGAGGCATTGCGCACATCCGCGTTGCCGCCCTGATAATCACCACCGATCAGGATCTCGCCACCGCCATTGACGCCAGACACATCAATCACGGCACCATTAGTAATGCCGACCAGATCGCCCAACACCTGGACACTACCGCCAACACCCGCTTGCGCCCCGGAAGTGGCGCTAATGCTGCCGGAAACCAATGTCGTAGCATCACTGTCGACGAGCACGGCGCCGCCGGCGCCCTCGCCAGCACCAGAAACATCAATGGTGCCGGAATGACTGACTGAACCACCATTGGCAGTTAGAAACACCTGGCCATCACGCTCCTCAACACCGGTCGCTTCAATAATGCCCTGGTTGTTGACCACCGTTGCGGCGAGATCGCCTGCGGCACTGGCGGTCATGTAAACCCGACCACCTTCCGCAAAAATCAGGTTGTGGTTGGATACGAGGCCATCCACCACAGCGCGATCCACTTCCAGACGAATCAGGCCATCGCCAGTGAAATCCATGGCGATACGATCGCCCGAGGCAAGCGCCACGGAACCAAGACGGGCGCTGATAATGCCTTCGTTAATGGCCTGACGGCCGAACAGGGCAATGTAGCCGCCATCGGCCGCTACCAGCTGGCCCTGGTTAATGACATCGCCACCGGCACCTTCGAACAGATAATTGCCGGAAAGAAAATCTGCATCCGCCATGTCCAGGGTCGACGCCACCAGACCGCCCGCATCCACCCTTGCACCGGGTGCAAACAAAATGCCCGACTGGTTAATCAGGAACACCTGACCACCGGCATTGATGGAACCGAAAATGTTTGACGGGTTATCACCCACCACCCGGTTCAACACCATGTCGCTGCGTTGCTGCAGGAAGTTCACCGTATTACCGGCGGCAATACTGAAATCCTGCCAGTTGATGATCAGGTTAGAGGTGTGCTGATCAACCGTTAGCGAATTGCTGTCGCGGAAGATGTCTG
This sequence comes from Alcanivoracaceae bacterium, assembly GCA_046292765.1. GTDB lineage: Bacteria > Pseudomonadota > Gammaproteobacteria > Pseudomonadales > Alcanivoracaceae > PGZG01. Next base: position 169,788 of record JBKBQA010000007.1, read on the forward strand.
CGTCACCGAAGCGGATGTCTTCCCCCGAGGGGAGATCCACCGCATGGGCACTCATACCGAGTGATGTCGCCAGCAGTGTCGGCAATGCCAACATGGTCAACCGGCGGCGTGCAGAGAGAAGGGTTTCCATCTTCCATTTCATGGCTGTTGCCTCTTTTTGGCTGTCAACCGGCCAGTTGCCGGAATTGCGTGACAGCGCAGTTTTGCTTGAAAGTCGTTGTGTTTTCTTCGCAGCGTGATGATCAGAACCAGTAGATCATCTGCAGCCAGTAATTGACCTTGCTGTCGTCCGGCTGGTCGACAACGGATTCCTTGTCGGCCAAGCGCCCGGCCACGGTCAGATCGGCATAGAAGGTCTTGCCGGCATTGACGCGCATGCCCAAGCCGGCGCCGTTGCGTGACCAGCTGTCCGGTGCATTGATGGCGAGGGTCGAGTTCACCTGCGAGGTACCCATGTCGAACAGGCCATAGACCTCCGCCCGGTTCAGCCAGCCATAGCGCTCGGCCAGGGAGGGCAATTCCCGACGCAGTTCGGTTTGTACGATCAGGGCACTGTCACCCAGCGCCTCGGACGGACGGTAAGCGCGAACGGCTTGCGGACCACCCAGCCCCATACGCTCCGAGGTATCGAGCGTATCGCCGCTGTACTGACCATCCATGCGGATGCTTGCGCTCCACAAGGGCTTCAGCCGCTGAATGCGCTGATGACTGAAGTTCAGCAGACTGAACTTGCCTTCAAAGCGGGGATCACCACCGGGGGCCGCGCCGCCATCCTCTGCCTCGACATCAGAAAGGCCAAAGCGCAACGATGCGGAATAGGTGCTGACAGCACCGCCGTAGAAATCATCTCGATAATCGCCAACCACGCCCAGATCAATGATGTTCAGCGTGTAATCCGCCTCTTCAATCACCGGGATCAGGAACGGCGCACCGAAATCGCGGGTAAAGTTGCGATTCTCGAACGCAAGTCGCGCAGTGACGTTACGTTCCCGGCTGCGAACAAACGCGTGGGAACCATACAGGCTGATGGTAGTAGCGGTGTTTTCAATCTCGAGGTTCTTGAACTCCTCGCCGAGCTCAGAGATCAGATGGGAGAAGCTGAGACCCATGCGCGAGGCGGGGGTGAATACGGGCACTTCATAGCGCAGTGCGCCGTAGAAGGTGTCACCGGAATCGGACAGCATGGGGCGGAAGGTCAGGCGATCGCCAATATCAAAGAGGTTATTGGCGCCAATCACCATGCCGAGGCGGTGCTCGCCCGTGACTGGAGATCCGAAATTGTTGTAGTCGACAGAGAAATCGAAGGTGCCTTCGTCAATGATGTTCAGCACCACATCCGAAGTGCCGGTTCGCTCGCCGGGACGCAGCGCCACTTCGGCGCGCAGGCCGGGAAGATCATTCAGCAGCAGTGCGCCGTATTCCAGATCGGCTTCGTTGATGATGCCGGTATTTTCAAGGCGCGCCATGTGCGCGCGCACTCGCTGTTCGGAAATCGGGGAATTGCCCTCTACCCGTACCGCACCAAGCACGCCCTCAAGCACGGCAATCCGCACTTCACCATTCTGGATCGCCTGCTCCGGAACGTAGGCGCGCGCCACGATATAGCCGGCATCACGATAGTGACGGGTAATGCGGGAGGTGGCTTCGAGCAACCGGGTGAAGGTGATCGTACCCTGCATATCGGCGATCAGGGCGGCGAGCTCCTGCTGCGAGAACAGGGTGTTGCCACGGAATGAAAACTGGCTGACATCGAACTGCCGATCGGCGACTGCGCGCATTGGCGGTTCATCGGGAATATCGAAACGAAGCTCCGGGACAGGGCGAAGGGTGTCAGGGCGGTCACGCTCGAACTGCCGTTGCTCTGCACCGGGATCCAATAGCGGCGTGTCATCGGCATGCACTCCTGATGACATCACGACAAGACTCAACACTACGCCGGCCAGCAATGGCCGCATCCTGAAACGATTACGCATTAATCCCCCGAACGCAGCCCCTGATGGGCCGCTTGTCGCTATTCAACAGTCAATTACCGGGGAGAGCAGGGTGCTGGAGAACGAAAAAAATCCGCTTTCTGCCCTTCCCGGACATGACTTCACCAATCCGCAGATCCACCAGCGCTCGGGCTTTCCCGACCACCAAACCGACCCACTTGTCCACGCCAGTGTCGAACGGTACCTCAGGAATGTGACATTTATCAACCTTTTACATTAGGGTGCGTCACATCTTTTTAGCTCAAGGGGGCTCACTACGGCGCCGGTATGGGCGCTGCCAGAGGCCAGGCTTTCTGGCACACTGTGTGCCGCAACGGCGTCCATCCCGGCGCCCCGATAAAACATAAGGCATTGTTTTAAATGATTTATTTATCTTTTCGCCTCAACCCCGTCCAAGCCATTGCCAGGGCCGCCCTGATCGCCATCACCCTGTCGGTCGCCGTCCCGGCCATTGCCGAACCCCCCAATCCAGCCCCCATGACCCAGCAGGCCCAGAACAACCGGCCCTACCTGCTTGTGTTCCCGGTCATCGTGCTGGGGATCATCGGGGTGCTGCTGGTGGTCAAGCGGCGCAAGTAGCCTTCAGCTGTGGACACAGATAAGCAGAGAAGGCGCCTTTCGGCGCCTTTTCGTCTCGCGGCAGGAATGCCGCTACGACAGCGGTTGCCGTGTTATTCGAACGGGTGGCGCAGGACGATGGTTTCGTTGCGGTCGGGGCCGGTGGAAATGATGTCGATCGGCGCGCCAGTGACTTCCTCGATGCGCTTGATGTAGGCACGGGCATTCGCCGGCAGGTCGGCCACCGTTTGGGCGCCGACGGTGGACTCGTCCCAGCCCGGCATGTCTTCGTACACCGGCTCCATCAGGGCGTAGGAGTCCGCGTCCCAGGCGGCGGAAATCACCTCGCCGGCGGCGGTGCGGTAACCGACACAGATGGATACCGTCTTCAGTCCGTCCAGCACATCGAGTTTGGTCAGACACAGGCCGCTGATGGAGTTGATCTGGATGGCGCGACGCAGGCCCACCGCATCAAACCAGCCGCAGCGGCGGGCGCGACCCGTGGTGGAGCCGAACTCATGGCCACGCTCGGCAAGACGGCGACCAACATCATCGAACAGTTCAGTCGGGAACGGGCCGGAACCGACGCGGGTGGTATAGGCCTTGGTAATACCCAGCACATAGTCAAGGTACAGCGGACCAAAACCGGAGCCGGTGGCAGTGCCGCCGGCAGTGGTGTTGGAGCTGGTGACAAACGGATAGGTGCCGTGGTCAATATCCAGCAGCGTGCCCTGAGCGCCCTCGAACATAATGTTCTCGCCGCGCATGCGGCTGTCGTGGAGGATGGTGGTGACATCCGACACCATCGGCCGCAACTCTTCACCAAAGGCGATGGTTTCGTCGAGCGTCTGCTGGAAATCCACCGGCTCGGCGTTGTAGTAATTGCGCAGCACGAAGTTGTGATAGTCGAGCATTTCGCCAAGCTTGGCGGCAAAGCGTTCGCGCTGATAGATATCACCGAGGCGAACACCACGACGGGCGGCCTTGTCTTCGTAAGCCGGACCAATGCCGCGACCGGTGGTGCCAATCTTGGCTTCGCCGCGGGCTTTTTCCCGCGCCTGATCCAGCGCCACATGCACCGGCAGAATCAGCGGACAAGCCGGCGACAAGCGCAGGCGCTCACGCACCGGCACCCCGTTGGCTTCGAGGCCGCGGATTTCCCGCATCAGCGCGTCCGGCGCCAGCACCACACCATTGCCGATCAGGCAAAGCACGTTGTCGCGCAGAATGCCCGAAGGAATAAGATGCAGAACGGTTTTCTTACCGTCGATCACCAGCGTGTGACCCGCATTATGGCCGCCCTGAAAGCGTGCCACACAGGCCACCTGTTCTGTCAGCAGGTCTACGATCTTGCCCTTGCCTTCATCACCCCACTGGGTGCCGAGAATTACAACGTTCTTGCCCATGGCCTGTTTATCGTCACGGTTGGTGGATTAAAGGGTTTCAACTTTCCAGACGCCGGACTGGTTTACCAGTCGACGATGACAATTCAATGCTGCAGCGTCGTTGTCCGCCCCCGGCAGCGTCACAATCACGGTGTCACCATCGGCGCGCAGCCGACTCACTGCTGCAGCAAAATCAGCATCAAGCCAGTCGCCTTCGGCGAGCACGGCGCCGGCCATCAGCGCACGGCGACCATTGGCGAGCAGGCGCAGATCCGCACTGAAGCCGGTAGCCGGCCGGGCGCGGCCAAATACTTCGCCGATATGATCGTAGCGACCGCCCTTGGCAACCGGCTCGCTGGCAGCGCCCACATAAGCCGCAAACAGGGCACCGGTGTGATAGTGATAGCCACGCAGCTCGCCGGCATCCAGATGCAACTGCACAGACGGATAGCGGCTGCTGACAAACTGCGCCAGTGCATCCAGCTCGTCAATCGCCGCCAGCACCTCGGCACCGAACGGCGCCAGCTCGTCGCGGGCACGCGTGAGCACCGTGCGATCACCGGCCAGCCACGGCAGCGCCGCCAGCGCATCGCGCAATTCGGTGGTCAGCGACAGTTCAGCGAGAAAGGCATCGAGTTCATCGCGAGCCTTGCGCAGATAGATATCCGACAGCGCCGCCTCGTCATCCGCTGCCAGACCGGCACGGCGCACCAGCGCGCGGTAGATGCCGACGTGGCCAAGATCGAGGGTGACACCATTCAACCCGGCTTCCGCCAGCATATCGAGCAGCAGGGCGATCACTTCCGCATCGCTTTGCACACCGGCGTGGCCAAACAGCTCGACGCCAATCTGGTACGGCGTGCGAGAGCCGCCCGGCTGGCAGCGGGTACGCACGGCGGTGCTGCAATAGCACAAGCGGGTGGGTGCAGTGCGACGCAGGCTGTGGGCATCAATGCGCGCCACCTGCGGGGTAATATCGGGACGAATGCCCATCAGCCGACCGGTCTGCTGGTCGGTGAGCTTGAAGGTTTCCCGCTCCAGATCCCGGCCAGTGCCGTTTAGCAGCGAGTCGAGAAATTCAATCAGGGGCGGGAACACCAGCTGGTAGCCCCAGCGACCGAACAGGTCCAGCAGCTGACGGCGCAGCGACTCAATCGCCGCCGCACGCTCAGGCAGAATTTCCTCGACACCGTCGGGGAGCAGCCACTGTTCTTCGCGATTCATGCCTGTCCGTTCTTCAGCAACCAGAGAAAGAAGGCGCCGGCCAGCATGGCCATGGTGCCCATGGTTCGCAGGGCGCGGTCGTCGAGACGGGCCAGCATGGCCGCCACCTCGCGCAGACGACGGGGCATGAGAGCCAGTGTCATGCCCTCGATGATGGCCACCAGGCACAACGCCATGGCCAGCAGTCCCCAGTCCATCCTGCCCACCCTGTCATAAAAAGGCCGGGCGTCTGGTCAGCCAGACGGCCCGGCGCGCGGATTGTAGCACCGGATGGTGCCCGGTCACACCGGCAGCGGGCCGCCAGTGTGACCAACGGTCAGCGGCTGCCCGCTGCCTTTTTCAGGTAACGGAAGAAGTCGCTATCCGGTTCCAGCACCATCAGGTCCTCCGGGCTCGACAGACTGGCGCGGTAGGCCTCCAGGCTGCGGTAGAAGCGGAAGAACTCGGCGTCGCGACTGAAGGCACGGGCGTAGATGGAGGCCGCCTCTGCGTCGCCGGTACCACGCAGGATCTGCGAATCCCGGTAGGCTTCAGCGATCAGTACCGTGACCTGACGATCGGCCTCGGCGCGAATACGCTCGGAATCCTCACGACCCTGGGCGCGGTGACCGGCGGCATCCCGGGCACGCTCGGCGCGCATCCGGTCAAACACGGTGCCACGAACTTCATCGGGCCAGTCGACACGCTTGACGCGGATATCGATCACTTCAATGCCCATGTCTTCGAGGGTGCGGATGTTGACGCGCTGGGCGACCTGATTCATCACCGCCTCGCGCTCACCCGCCACCACATCATTGACCGTGCGAGCGGAAAACTCGTCACGCAACGCCTGCTGGACCCGGCCATCCAGACGCTGCTGTGCTTCGCGCTGGATCAATGAGCCGTCGGAGGTGCCGCTGCCGAGCGTGGTGACATAGCGCTGCACATCGGCAATGCGCCAGATCACGAACGAATCGACGTTCAGCACCTTCTTTTCCGAGGTCAGGAACGGCTGGGTCGGCACACCATAGGTCAGCACGCGGCCATCGACCCGCACCACCGACTGCAGGAACGGCAGCTTGCCGTAGAGCCCAGGCGGAATGTCCGATTTGACAATACGACCGAACTGCTTCAGCACCGCCTTTTCGGTTTCGTTGACGATGTAGTATGACTCGGAGGCGATCACGAAAATGAGCGCCAGCAACGCCAGAGTGAGAGTGCTTCTCTGTGACATCAGCGGATCTCCCTTGAGCGAGTGCCATAGCCGGTTTGCGGACGCTCATTGGTGGACGAGCTGCGCGGCGCCGGCTGGCCGGAGGCACTGTCACCACCGGAACGGAGCGGTGCCTCGCGAGACTGCTTCTGCTGCTTGATCATCTGATCGAGCGGCAGGTACAGCATGTTGTTACCCTGTTTGGTGTCGATCAGCACCTTGCTGACACCGGACATCACCTGCTCCATGGTCTCGATGTAGAGACGATCGCGGGTGATCGCCGGGGCGCGACGGTACTCGGTCAACAACGCTTCGAAGCGCTGCGCATCACCTTCGGCCTGGGAAATTTTCTGGGCCCGGTAGGCTTCCGCTTCCTCGCGCATCCGCTGGGCACGACCACGCGCATCCGGGATGATGCCGTTGGCGTAGGTCTGCGCCTCGTTACGGAAACGCTCTTCATCTTCTTTTGCCCGCGCCACATCAGCGAAAGCGTCACGCACGGCTTCCGGTGCGGCGGTACGATCAAGCAGCAACTCGATGACGAACAGGCCGGTGTTATAGCGATCCAGATATTCCTGCAAACGCGCCTTCACATCGGTACCGATACGCTCCCGCTCCTCAATCAGAACCTGATCCATGTTCGAGGCACCGACAACCTGACGCAGGGCACTTTCGAGCGCATTGCGCAGCACGGCTTCGGAATCAGCCACCCGCAGCACATAGGTCGCCGCGTCGACGACGCGATACTGCACCTTGAGATCCACCCCGACGATATTGGTATCGCGGGTCAGCATCTCTTCGCGCAGGCTGTATTCTCGGGTCTGGTCGACATTGACCTTGCGGTAGCGCTCTACGGGCGGCCAGTGCCAGTTCAGACCGGGGCCGAGCGTGCGGTCGTATTTACCGAAGCTGAGCACCACGGCTCGCTCCTGCTGGTCAACGGCAAAGGCCGCCCAGAATACGTACAGCACTGCCAATGCGGCGAACACGATGACCAGCAGGGAGGCACCGCCACCGCTGCTACCGCCGCCGCTCTTGCCGCCAAATAGTCCTGAAAACTTGCCACGCAGGTTCTTCAGCACTTCATCCAGATCGGGCGGACCCTGATCGCCGCCACCACCCCAGGGATCTCGGGGCTTGTTTCCGCCAGGTTCGTTCCAGGCCATTGATTTCTCCGCTTACTACCGCTCAGTACGGGGCTTCGGGATTGTAGGAAGACGCATTTTCCCCTGCAACCTCAGGGGCCGCCGTGAAGATGTCTTGCTCTTCCAGTTGCGCCTCGCGCAGCAGGCGCCGGAAGTGTACCCGGTTCAGCCGCACGCGGAGCAAAAGATTGCCGATTTCGTCATTTTGTTCCGCCAGCACCTCGCCGGCCTCGTGCAACCGCGCACGCAGACGACCCGCCGCCAGCGGCGGCAGGCGTATCCACTGATCGACCCAGTCCGCTGCCAGACGCTCCGCCATGGCCTGGTGGAGCAGCTCGATGCCCTCGCCGGTGACGGCCGACAGCCACACCCTGAGCGGCCGCCCCTCGTCGTCCCGGTCGATCCGGGCAGGCGCGCCCAGCATGTCGATCTTGTTGAAAACGTGCAGAAACGGGACGCTATCTGCACCGATCTCCTCAAGAACACCCTCTACCGCATCGATATTCCCGTCGCGTTCATCATTGGCGCAATCGGTGACATGCAGCAGCAGACTGGCACTCAGGGTTTCTTCCAGCGTGGCCCGGAACGCCTGCACCAGCCGGTGCGGCAAGTGGCGAATAAAGCCCACGGTGTCAGCCAGAATGGTTGGCCCGACACCGGGAATCCGGACCTTGCGGAGAGTCGGGTCCAGGGTCGCAAACAACTGGTCGGCGACGTAGACGTCGGCATCGGTAAGACGGTTAAACAGGGTCGACTTGCCAGCGTTGGTATAGCCCACCAGTGACACCAGCGGAGTTTCTGCCCGCTCGCGGGCGCGCCGGCCCTGAGCGCGCTGGCTGCGCACCTTGTCGAGTCTTGCCTCGATGGCCCGAATGCGTTCCCGCACCAGACGACGGTCGGTTTCCAGCTGGGTTTCGCCGGGGCCGCGCAAACCGATACCGCCTTTCTGCCGCTCAAGGTGAGTCCAGCCACGGACCAGCCGGGTTTGCATGTGGCGCAACTGGGCCAGCTCCACCTGCAACCGGCCTTCGTGGGTGCGGGCGCGCTGGGCAAATATATCGAGAATCAGGCCGGTGCGGTCGAGCACCCGGGTTTTCACTACCCGCTCGATATTGCGCTCCTGGGCAGGAGTCAGGGCATGGTTAAACAGCACCACGTCGATCTCGTGCTCTGCCACCAGCGTGGCAATTTCCTCGGCCTTGCCGGAACCGACATACAGGGCCGCATCCGGCCGGTCGCGGCGGCCAGTCACTTCCAGCACCGGAATCACACCGCTGGACGACACCAGATGATGGAACTCATCCAGATCCTCACGGCCGGCGCCATCGGGCAGATCGATATGTACCAGCAGAGCCCGCTCGCCTACATCGGTACGGGTGGCTTCGGTACGGTCAAACAGTTCCATTCACAGTTCCACAGATCAGAGGCCCGGCATGATACGGCATTTGCAGGCAAGACGGGGGCTGTTGTGGGAGCGGCAATCCTGCCGCAAAAGATCTGGGCAGGCGCGCATTCCGTCCGATCCCTGATAGAGTCGCTCCCCGATACTCGCTTGGTCCATCAGGGATCGGACGGAACGCACGCTCGGGCATCAGGATTACGGCAAGATTGCCAACCCCAAAGACAGAAAAGCCACGCTGAGCGTGGCTTTTCGGGTAGCGCAGGGGATGAAGCAACGGCTCAGTCGGCCTCGTAGTCATCCGCCGGCAGGCCATTGCCCGGGCCAGTGGCGGTGGTGGTGCGCGGGTTGCGCGCCGGGACCACGGTGGAGATGGCGTGCTTGTACACCATCTGGCTGACCGCGTTCTTCAGCAGCACGACATACTGGTCAAAGGATTCAATCTGCCCCTGCAGCTTGATGCCGTTAACAAGGAAGATGGAAACCGGGATACGCTCTTTCCGCAGGGCGTTCAGGAAAGGGTCTTGTAGCGAGTGCCCTTTTGACATGGTGGTAACTCCTTGGATGATCCAGAAAAAGTGGGCGCCCAGCACTTCGGGCAAGTCTTTGCAAAACCGTGGATCACTACAGCTATTGGCTTCCGCGCCTGCTGCTTGGCTCAACTAAACACCGATTCCAGCAGGGGTGCAAGCCGTCTCTCCAGCTGCCCAATCAGGTCGGAAGCGTCACTGTCGAGCCACTCCAGCTCCGGCCAGCCTCGCAACCAGGTGAACTGGCGCTTGGCGAGCTGGCGGGTGGCGATAATGCCGCGCTCGACCATTTCGTCATATCCGTACCGGCCGTCCAGATAATCCCAGACCTGACGATAACCGACTGCCTTGATTGCCGGCAGTTCCCGGTGCAGATCACCGCGCGAGCGCAGCTTTTCGACTTCTCCCACCAGCCCGGACTCAAGCATGGCGCGAAAACGAGCGGCAATGCGATCGTGCAACAGCGCCCGTGAGGCCGGCGCTAATGCGAAACTGGTCACAGTATAGGGGAACGCTGGCGCCGCTCCTTGCTCGGTGTCCGACAATGTGACAGATCGTTGCTTCTGGTGCAGCGCCGTCAGGGTCTCGCCGGTAACCCGGTAGACTTCCAGCGCCCGCTGAAGACGCTGGCCATCATTCGGCTTGAGGCGGGCGGCGCTGTCCGGGTCGACCTCGGCCAGCAGCCGGTGCACCTCGGGCCAACCATGTTGACGGGCAATAGCGTCGATCTGCGCCCGCACCGCCGGGTCTGCCGCCGGCATATCGGCCAGCCCCTGCTGCAGGGCCTTGAAGTAGAGCATGGTGCCGCCCACCAGCAGCGGCACCCGGCCGGCGCGATAGATGGCGGCAATCTCGCCCAAAGCGTCATCGCGGAAACGGGCCGCCGAGTAGGGTTCGGCCGGATCGAGAAAGCCGAGCAGCCGGTGCGGCGCCTTCGCCAGCACTTCCGGTTCGGGCCGGGCGGCGCCGATTTCCAGCCCTCGGTACACCAGCGCCGAATCGACATTGATGATCTCCAGCGGCAGGCGCTGTACCAGCTCTACCGCCGCGCCAGTCTTGCCGGAGCAGGTTGGCCCCATCAGAAAAATCACCGGCGGCAACGACGCCATGTCAACGGCCCCGCATAAACAGGCGATCGAGATCCTTCAACGTCATCTGCGCCCAGGTCGGCCGACCATGGTTGCACTGGCCACTGCGTTCGGTGGCTTCCATATCACGCAGCAAGGCATTCATTTCCGTCAGCGTCAGCCGACGATTGGCCCGCACGCTGCCATGGCAGGCCATGGTGGCCAGCAACTCATCCAGCACTGTTTCGATCCGGCTGCTGCTGCCATGGGTGAGCAGATCAGACAGCACATCGCGCACCAGTGCTTCGTGATTGGCATCGCGCATCAGGGCCGGCACCTCGCGCACCATCAGCGATTCGGGGCCGGCCCGCTCGATAACAAAACCGAGCCGCTCGAACACGTCTGGCGACTGTTCAGCAAAATCCGCCTCGCGGGTGGACACCGCCATCGACAGCGGCACCAGCAACGGCTGGCTGCGCACCTTGTCCTGCGCCCAGGCGAATTTCAGGCGCTCATAGGTAATGCGTTCGTGCGCCGCATGCATATCCACCAGCACCATGCCGTCGGCGTTCTCGGCGAGGATATAGATACCGTGCAGCTGTGCCACCGCGAACCCCAGTGGTGGCGCCACATCCTCCGCCGCAGGCGGAAACGCCGGCGCCGTTTCCGCCACTCGCGGTCGCACCAGTTCGCCATAGCGGGCCGCTTGCTGTTCCCCACTGCCGGCAAACAGCGGCGCGCGCGAAGACGGCATGCCCAGCGCCAGACCCGACTGCTGCGATGGCATGGAAACAATGGCAGGGCCTTGCCCGTCGAAAGTGGCAGCCATGTCCGAGGCAGCCACCGGTTCGCTAACACGGGCTGGCTGCGTTTCGGCGCCCGGACGCACTTCCGCAATGGCTCGATGCAGGGACCGGTAGAGAAAATCATGCACCATGCGCTGCTCGCGGAAGCGCACTTCGTGTTTGGTGGGATGCACGTTGACATCCACCTGGGCCGGATCCAGCTCGAAGTACAACACGTAGGCCGGATGGCGGCCGTGATAGAGCACATCCTGATAAGCCTGCCGCACCGCATGACTGACCACGCGATCGCGAATCACACGGCCATTGACGAAAAAATACTGCAGATCTGACTGGGCACGGGAAAACGTTGGCAAACCAAGCCAGCCATGCAGGCGCAGGCCGCCGTGTTCGATATCCACCGCAATCGCTTGCTCCATGAAGGCGCTGCCACAAAGACGGGCCACCCGCTGGCTACGATGAATATCGCTGCTGGCCGCCGGCAACTGGTGGACCACCTTTTGATTGTGCATCAACCGGAATGCGGTGGTGAATTCGCTCAGCGCAATGCGGCGGAACACTTCTTCAAGGTGATTGAACTCGGTTTTTTCGGCGCGCAGAAAGCGGCGCCGCGCCGGCGTATTGAAAAACAGATCGCGCATTTCCACCGTGGTGCCACGGGGATGCGCCGCCGGCTGCACCTGGGGCGCCATGTCGCGTCCCTCGGCAAACACCTGCCAGCCTTCGGCACTGTCGGCCACATTGGAGGTAAGGGTAAGGCGCGAGACGGAACTGATCGCCGCCAACGCTTCACCACGAAAGCCGAGCGAACCGATGGCTTCGAGATCATCCAGAGTACGGATTTTGCTGGTGGCATGCCGCGACAATGCCAGCGGCAGATCATCGGAGCCGATGCCGCTGCCGTTGTCACGCACCCGGATCAACTTGACGCCGCCCTGCTCTGCGTCCACCTGAATCTGGTCGGCGCCGGCATCGAGCGCGTTCTCCAGCAACTCCTTGACCACCGATGCCGGCCGCTCGACCACCTCACCGGCGGCGATCTGGTTGGCAAGGCGGGGATCAAGCAAGTGAATGCGGGACAAACGATTCTCCATCAAAAAGATAGCCAGACATGTGGCAGCGGCCGCTCCTGCGGGGCGGGCCCTTTGCCCCTGCCCTAGCCGGGCGGAATCTTCAGCACCTGACCGGCGCGGATACTGTCGCCGCGCAGATTGTTGTGGCTGCGCAGCTCCGTCTCCGACACCGAATAACGGCGGGCAATAGAGGACAGGGTTTCACCACGGGCAATCTGGTGGGTAGACGGTCGCACCGGCGAATGTCGGCGCCGTTCCGCATACCAGGTTTCCGGTTGCGGGTGCATTTCGAAATAACTGTGCAAGCCTTTCACCACCGCCCGGGCGATACGTTCCTGATGATTGGCATCACGCAGATTGCGCTCTTCCTGACGATTGGAAATGAATCCGGTTTCCAGCAACAACGATACCATGCTCGGCTCGCGCAGCACGGCGAAACCCGCCTGTTCCACCTGTCGTCGATCGCCATGCAGTTTGGTGACCTGGCCCATCTCCTCCAGAATCATTCGCCCCAGCAGCATACTGTGGTGCAAAGACCCGCTGGTGGTCATGTCCGCCAACACCGTCAACAGGGAATTGTTTGATCGCTCTTCCTGATACACCCCGGCCACCCGGTCGGAATCGTTGGCCATGCGCGCCAGATAGTCGGCGCGGGCACTGGTAGCGCCGCGATGGGACAAAGCAAACACCGAGGCTCCGTGAGCACGGGCGTCAGTGAACGCATCCGCGTGAATAGAAATAAACACATCAGCCCGGTGCCGATCTGCGGCAATCCGACGACGGTCTGCCAACGGCACATAGTAGTCGCCGGTACGCACCATCACCGCGCGCATGCCCGGCTCGCGATCAATCAGCGCGGCCATACGACGGGCAATCTGCAGCACCACATCCTTTTCGCGGGTGCCGCTCGGGCCAATGGCACCGGGATCCTGACCGCCATGGCCGGGATCAAGCGCAATCACCATCTGCCGACCACTGGGACGGGTTTGTGCCGCAGGCGCGGGAACGGGTGCCGGCCGTGATGCCGCCGGCGCCGCCGCCGTGGTGGCCGGCTTGTTGCGTTCTTCCGGGTCCAGATCATCAAACAGATCCAGCACCAATCGCCAACCGTTCGACGCCTCCGGTGGCAACACCAGCGTACGCGGCCGCTTGGCCTTGTGCATATCGAGCACCACCCGCACCCGACCATCATGCTGGCCGGTGCGGATTTCACGAATGGAGGTGCTGCTCAGATCAAGCCGCGACAGATCAAATGCCATGGTGGCGCCAACCAGATCAAGCACAATGCGATCCGGATTGGTCAGCTTGTCGACGCGATGATCCAGCGGGCCGGGCAGATCAAACACAATGCGAGTGGAATCCGGGGCATTGTTCATGCGCACCGAATCGATCCGTTGCGAGGCCGACACCGCACTGCCGACGCAGCACAGCACCACCACCAGCCACCGCCACATCCGATTGATCATGCGTTAACCGACTCCGGAACAGTCAGGGTGACGCGGCGCCCACCATCAGCGGGAGCCAGTGTCACCACCAGGGTGGGCGTCGGCAGCGCCGCGCCGGCCCGTTGCGGCCACTCTACCAGACACAGCGCATCCGGGTCGAAGTAGTCACGGCCGCCAATCATCTCCAGCTCCTCGGCGTCGCTGAGCCGGTACAGATCAAAATGGTACACAGCCGTGTTGGCCAACCGGTACGGTTCAACGATGGTGTAGGTCGGGCTTTTCACTGCGCCAACATGGCCAAGTGCTCGCAACCAGCCCCGCACCAGCGTGGTCTTGCCCGCTCCCAGATCCCCTTCCAGCCAAACCACGCCGGCGGGCACCCGCGCCGCAAGTTCGGCGCCGAGGGTCTCAGTGGCGGCCTCGTCGGCCAGATAACGTGTTTCCGTGGTCACACTCGATCCCGTCATGGTGTTACGACAACCCGTTCAGCAAACGCCGCACATGCGGCATCAGATCGCTGGCCAGCAAGCCGCGCTCACCCTGATGCAGTACCGCGCGATCCGCCGCTTCGCCGTGCACTCGGGCGGCAAAGCGCGCCGCATCATACCCGTTCAGACCCTGCGCCAGCAGCGCGCCGATGATGCCGGACAACACATCGCCCATACCGCCGCTGGCCATGCCGGGATTGCCGGCATCCACCAGTGCCACCGGTCCGTCCGCATCCGCCACCAGCGTGCCCGGTCCCTTCAGCAGCGCCGTGGCGGCGTAGCGCGTTGCCAACGCCCGCACCGCAGCAAAACGATCCGCCTGAATCCGGGCGCCGGTGATGCCGAGCAGACGGGCCGCCTCTCCCGGATGCGGCGTCAGCACCGCCGGTGATCGCCATTGGAGCCCGTGAGCACTGATCAGGTTCAATGCATCGGCATCGAGCACCAGCGGCAAGCCGCTTTGCAACACCGCCTGCAGCAACCCGAATCCCCATGCCTCCTGACCCAGACCCGGCCCACATACCACCACGGTGGCGCGCGCCAGCAAGGGTGCCAGATCTTCACCCTGCTCCACCGCCCGCGTCATCACTTCCGGGCGCCGCCCCACCAGCGCGGCAACATGCGCGGCGCGGGTGGCGACACTGGTGAGCCCGGCACCGCTGCGCGCCGCCGCCTCCGCGGCCAGCATCACCGCGCCGGCATAACCATGATCGCCTCCCACCACCAGCACATGACCAAAGCTGCCTTTATGGGCATCCCGTGCTCGCGGCGGCAACACCCCGGCCAATGCCGACAACGTCACCCGCCGGCAGTCCGCTGGCAACGACTGCAGGATCGACGCCGGAATGGCCAGATCGTGATACGACAACACCCCGCAGCAAGCCGGACCGGCGCCAGTGAGCAGGCCACGCTTCATCCCCACAAAGGTGGTGGTGACATCCGCCCGCACCGCCGCCCCCAGCACCGCGCCGGTATCGGCACTGAGGCCGGAGGGAATATCCAGCGCCAGCACTGGCAAGCCACTGCTATTAATGGCCTCAATCAACGCCGCCTGAGCTGGCCTTACCTCCCCGGCAAGGCCAGTGCCGAGCAAGCCATCCACCACCAGATCGTGACCACTGAAATCCGGCATGGCCTCGGCCAGCACCTGCACCGGCACCCCCTCGGCCAGCGCCCGCTCGGCCATAATACGGGCGTCCCCGGTCAGCGCCGCCAGCGGCGCCAGCGCATACACCTGCGGATGCAAACCGGCCTGCAACGCCAGCAACGCCACCACGTAGCCATCGCCGCCATTACTGCCAGGGCCGCACACCACCGCTGGCCGCTCACAACCCGGCCAGTGGACTTGCAACTGCCGGAACGCCGCCTCACCGGCGCGGATCATCAGCGTCTCGCCGGGGATGCCGTGCTCGCTGATCGCCCGCCGATCCAGCTCACGCACCCCGGCGGCATCATGCAGGTGTTCCGGAAACTCGCTGGCAACCATATTTGCACCCTGTGTGAATGGCATTGATTATAGCCATCCCTGTGACACAGCTCATGGACTTCCGTGACCCCCGACGTCGATCTCATAGCACTGGCGGCGCAAATCCGACTCTGGGGCCGCGAACTCGGCTTTCAGCAGGTCGGCATTGCCGACACCGACCTTCGTCAAGCGGAAGCGCGGCTGGGTGATTGGTTGCAGCAGGGCCGACACGCCGACATGGACTGGATGGCCGCCCACGGCCACAAGCGCAGCCGACCAGCGGATCTGGAGCCCGGTACCCTGCGGGTGATCTCGCTCAGATTGGACTACCTGCCCGCTGACACCGATGCCATCCGCGTGCTGCGCGACCCGGAAAAAGCCTATATCTCCCGCTATGCACTCGGTCGCGATTACCACAAGCTGATCCGCAAACGCCTCGGCAAACTGGCCGAACGAATCCGCTCTGCAGTGCAAGACAGCCAGCTCGCCCGCGCCTTTGTCGATAGCGCACCGGTGATGGAAAAGCCGCTGGCCGAAAAAGCCGGACTTGGCTGGCAAGGCAAACACACCCTGATCCTGAATCGTGAAGCCGGCAGCTGGTTCTTCCTTGGTGAAATCTACACCGACCTGCCCCTGCCGGTGGACCAGCCGGCGGAAGACCACTGCGGCAAATGCCGCGCCTGCATCACCGTGTGCCCCACCGACGCGATTGTTGCCCCCTATCAGCTCGACGCGCGTCGCTGCATCAGCTGGCTCACCATCGAAAACAAGGGCGCCATACCCGAAGCACTGCGCCCCCTGATCGGCAACCGCATCTTTGGCTGCGACGACTGCCAACTGGTGTGCCCCTGGAACCGCTTTGCCACTGCCACCCGCGAACAGGACTTCGCCCCCCGCCACCACCTCGACAAGCCTGATCTGGTGAGCCTGTTCCTGTGGAGCGAAGACGAATTCCTGCAACGCACCAAAGGCTCCCCCATCCGCCGCACCGGCTATGCAGGCTGGCTACGCAATGTGGCGGTAGCACTGGGGAACGGACCGGCAACGGAACGGGCAGTGGCGGCGCTGCAACAGCGGATCAATGAAGTGCCAGAAATGGTGCAGGAGCACGTGGCCTGGGCATTAGAAAGACTGGGTTCACCGGCCGCCGGATAAACCCGCCACGCCCAGCCCCCCCAGGTTGCGGCAAGTAACTGACTTTACTATATATCCCGAACATGCCATCACGGTGATATCAGCCAATAAGGCGCCGGATTATGTCGACGCTTCGACTTTACGAATCGGGATAGTATTTGTGGTGGCCAGATAACCCGTTGGTGTGAATAATCTTTGCTTCTCGTGTCGACAAATCCCGGCCAGGGGTTAACCGGACGAAGGGTTATGTCGACGCTTCTAATGAATACAGCTGTTGGACATAACCGCTTCGCGGTGGAGTGCAAAATTCACGGAAGAAGGGGCTAC
>JBKBQA010000008.1:0-154672 GCA_046292765.1 Alcanivoracaceae bacterium
GTGCTGATATCTTTTTGAAGATATCGCCCCATCAGAGCCCACACGTTTGTCTGCCTGATTGTTAAAGAGCTGCGGGGATTGCCCGCCGCGGCGGCTGGTGTGCCGTCGCTGTGGGTGCGCATTCTAGGCAGCGGCGCACTGGAGTCAACAACTTTTTCATCAACTCTTTATCATTCGGTCACGAAACAGCCAATCAGACCGGGAACGGCGATTTTTCCGACAGAAGCCGGCTGAAAAGCACCCAGCCGGGACCGACGTCGCTCTCAGGCCGCAGCCTTTCTCTCCCGCGACCATCGCAGCAGATCAAGCACCAGACCACTGCCCACATAGATCAGTACGGCAGACATCAGCACCAGCGGCGGGTCCAGCACCACAATGGCAAAGGCTACAATTGCCCCGAGCAGCACCCGGACCGGAACCCGTCCGATGTGATACTCCTTGAAACTCTGATAACGGACCGACGACACCATCAGCAGGCCTGCACCCGCTGTCAGCGCGGCCACCAGCAAGCCGACGTCATGACCGTCCACCCCCCGGCTTGCCCCCAGCCAGACCATGGTTGCGACCAGGCCAGCCCCACTGGGGCTGGGAAGGCCGGTGAAGTAGCGCTTGTCCGAAGCATCCGACTGGACATTGAAACGCGCCAGCCGCAGCGCCGCACAGGCCACGTAGATAAAGGCAGCCGCCCAACCCAGCTTGCCAAGATCGGTCAGCGCCCAGGAATACGCCACCAGACCGGGAGCGACACCAAACGCAACACAGTCCGACAGGGAGTCATATTCGGCGCCGAACTTGGACTGGGTGTTGGTCATGCGGGCGACACTGCCGTCCATGCCATCAAGGACGCCGGCCACCAGAATCGCAATGGCCGCCGTTTCGAACTGGCCGTTCATCGCCGCCACGATGGCGAAGAAGCCGGCAAACAGCGCCGCGGTAGTAATCAGATTGGGGAGCAGGTACACCCCCTTGTGACGCACCCCCTGACGGGCATGGTCGGTTTCGATTACCTCGAATACATGTTCTTCCGGCTTCTCTGCCGGCTTGTCCGTCTGCTCAGTCATTCACTGTCCCTCCGACCCCCAGTCTACCCCAGTGCCCGGCGGACTGTATCCGCCCCATGGCACCGATTATCCACTGCCAGCAAACAAAAAACGCGGCCGAGGCCGCGTTTTTTGTGACATCCACTGCAGCAATCAGTTCTTGCTCTTGTCGATGATCTTGTTGGCCTGGATCCACGGCATCATGCCGCGCAGCTTCTCGCCCACCTGCTCGATCGGGTGTGCCGCGTTATTGCGGCGATAGGCAGTCATCGACGGGTAGTTATGGGCCCCCTCGGCGATGAACATCTTGGCGTACTCACCGTTCTGGATGCGCTTCAGGGCATTACGCATGGCGGCGCGGGACTGATCGTTGATCACCTCCGGGCCAGTAACGTACTCGCCATACTCCGCATTGTTGGAGATCGAGTAGTTCATGTTGGCAATGCCGCCCTCGTACATCAGGTCGACAATCAGCTTCAGCTCATGCAGACACTCGAAGTAGGCCATTTCCGGCGCGTAGCCGGCTTCGACCAGCGTCTCAAAGCCGGCTTTGACCAGCTCCACGGCGCCACCACACAGCACCGCCTGCTCACCGAACAGGTCGGTTTCGGTCTCGTCCTTGAAAGTGGTTTCGATGATGCCGGTACGGCCGCCACCAACACCCGAGGCGTAGGACAGGGCCAGCTTCTTGGCATTGCCGGATGCGTCTTGATAGATAGCAATCAGATCGGGAATACCGCCGCCTTTGACAAACTCGCTACGAACGGTGTGGCCCGGCGCCTTGGGCGCGATCATGATGACGTCGAGGTCGGCGCGCGGTACCACCTGGTTGTAATGGATGGCAAAACCATGGGCAAACGCCAGGGTGGCACCTTTCTTCAGGTTCGGTTCGATCTCGTTGCGATACAGCTGGGACTGGAACTCGTCCGGAGTCAGAATCATGACCACGTCGGCCCACTGCACTGCCTCCGGCACTGGCTTGACGGTCAAGCCGGACTTCTCTGCCTTGGCAGCCGAAGCTGAACCCGGGCGCAGACCGACGACAACGTCAACACCAGAGTCTTTCAGGTTGTTGGCATGGGCATGGCCCTGCGAACCGTAGCCGATAACGGCCACTTTCTTGCTCTTGATGATCGAAAGATCACAATCTTTGTCGTAGTAAACTTGCATGATTTTCCCCTGTTGACTCGCCGCCGGCATTCGTTAAGGCGGCGAATAATACGATTCTGCCGGCGATTACTCCACCACCGGCCCGCAAATCAGATACTCAGTACCTTTTCACCCCGGGCAATGCCGGACACTCCGGTACGCACCACCTCCAGCACCTGGGCATCGCCGATGGTGCCGATAAAGGCATCCAGCTTGTCCGAGGTGCCGGCCAGCTGGACCGTGTACACCGAACTGGTGACGTCGACGATCTGGCCCCGGAAGATATCCACGGTACGCTTGACCTCGGCACGCTGGGCGCCGGTGGCCTTGACCTTGCACAGCATCAACTCGCGCTCGATATGGGCACCTTCCGTCAGATCGACCAGCTTGACCACCTCGATCAACTTGTTCAGGTTCTTGGTGATGCGCTCGATCTGGCGATCATCACCGTGGGTGGTCAAGGTCAGCCGCGACAGGGTGGTGTCCTCGGTCGGCGCCACGGTCAGGGTCTCGATGTTGTAACCACGCTGGGAGAACAGGCCGACCACTCGGGACAGCGCGCCCGGCTCGTTTTCCATCAGGATCGAAATAATCCGTCTCATGATCAGGTCCGCTCCGTTTTGCTGAGCCACATATCGCGCATGGCGCCATCGGCAATGTGCATCGGATAAACGTGCTCGCTCGGGTCCACATAGATGTCCATGAACACCAGACGATCCTTGAGCGAAAACGCCTTCTCCATCGCCGCGTCCAGATCCTCGATGCGATCGACCCGGATGCCAACATGGCCGTAGGCCTCGGCGAGACGGACAAAGTCTGGCAGGGAGTCCATGTAGGACTGGCTGTGACGACCGCCATACTGCATGTCCTGCCACTGGCGGACCATGCCAAGCGCCTGATTGTTGATGTTGATGATCTTGATCGGCAGACCGTACTGCAGACAGGTCGACAGCTCCTGAATGTTCATCTGGATCGAGCCTTCACCGGTAACACAGGCGACCACCTCATTCGGAAAGGCGAACTGCACGCCCATCGCCGAGGGCAGACCGAAGCCCATGGTCCCCAGACCACCGGAGTTGATCCAGCGACGCGGTTTGTCGAACTTATAGAACTGGGCAGCAAACATCTGGTGCTGGCCAACATCCGAGGTCACATAGGCATCACCTTTGGTGGCGCGATACAGTGCTTCAACAACCTGCTGAGGCTTCATCGGGCCGCCGTCGTTCACCTCGTAACGCAGGCCGTGATACTCACGCCAGCCCTGAATTTCCTGCCACCAGCGCGCCAGGGCCTTGTCGTCGGGACGCTCGGCGGACTCCTCCACCATCAACACCATTTCCTCCAGCACCTGCTTCACCGGGCCGACAATCGGCACATCGGCGCGGACATTCTTGGAGATGGTGGCGGGATCCACATCAACATGAATGATGGTGGCACCGGGGCAGAATTTCTGGGTGTGGTTGGTCACCCGGTCATCGAAACGGGCGCCCACCGCAACGATCAGGTCGCTGCTGTGCATTGCCATGTTGGCTTCATAGGTGCCATGCATGCCAAGCATGCCAAGGAACTGGGCGTCAGAGCCCGGATAGGCACCCAAACCCATCAGGGTGTTGGTGACGGGGAAATTCAGCAGCTTCGCCAGCCGGGTCAGATGCTCGCTGCCCTCGCCAAGAATGACGCCACCGCCGGCGTAGATCACCGGCCGGCGGGCTTTCATCATCTCGTCGACGGCCTTGCGGATCTGTCCCGAGTGCCCGCGCGCCACCGGAGAATAGGAGCGCAGCTTGACCTTCTTCGGATACTCGTACGGCAGCTTGACCATCGGGCTGGTCTTGTCCTTCGGAATATCGATCAGCACCGGACCGGGGCGCCCGGTGGTGGCAATATAGAAGGCCTTCTTGAACATCTCCGGGATGTCCTCGACATTGCGCACCGAGAAGCTGTGCTTCACGATCGGCCGGCAAATGCCGACCATGTCGGTTTCCTGGAACGCGTCGTCACCGATCCAGTCGGAGCGCACCTGCCCGGACACCACCACCATCGGAATCGAATCCATATAGGCAGTGGCAATGCCGGTCACCGCATTGGTGGCGCCAGGACCGGAGGTCACCAGCACAACGCCAGGTTTGCCGGTGGCGCGAGCATAGCCGTCCGCCGCATGGGTCGCGGCCTGCTCGTGACGAACGAGAATGTGTTGCACCTTGTCCTGCTGGAACAGGGCGTCATAGATATGAAGGACGGCACCGCCGGGGTAGCCGAAAATGATCTCGACTCCTTCATCTTGCAAAGCGCGGACAACCATCTCCGCACCAGATAATTTTTCCACAGTGAAGCCCTCTGCTGGTCAAACCACATCGGCTGGCACGGCGACGCCGTCCAGCTCTGGCATTTTCCATCGTCGGTTTTCTCGTCTGCGAAGGGAAAGCGCTATTGGGCTTTCCGTCGTGCCGGGCGAAGGGTTGGCCGCCGCGGAGCAGACTGTGGGGACAGTGTGGCAGTGTCACTGCTGGGACGCCGCGGTAACGACGCCCGGATTCCCGGCCGGTCCGTCGCGGGGGTGGTGCGACGGTCGGTCTCGAACTCCGGAGATCGGCAATTCTGGCAGATTCGTCCGTATTGTCAAACGGTTGGCGGGCCCCGGGGTTGCCGGCAAAGGCCCGGAGAGGGCATGCTATCAATATCCGATGACAAGGTACGGAGAAATCATGTCAACCCCGGCCCGATTGCTGATCGCTGCCCTGACCGCCGCCCTCCTTTCCAGTCCCGCGCTGGCCAGCAAGTTCTACCGCTGGGTGGATGAAAATGGCGTCACGCACTACACCCAGACTCCTCCCCCGGAGGGGAAGCAGGGCCGCGAGGTACGCACCCAGGGAGGCGCCTCGTCGGACCAGCCTCAGGAGCTGGAGCGGCTTGAACAACAGCGCCAGCGGGCCGAACAGGACCGCCGCCTTGAGGCCGGCCGCGCAGCGGAGCAGGCCCGCGAAAAGAGCGAGCCGGACGCCGTGGCCAAAGAGCGCTGCGAGGCGCACCGCAAGAATCTGGACGAGCTGCGGAACCGGCCGGTGGTGCGCACTACCGATCCCGCCTCCGGCGAGGTGATTACACTGGACGAGGAGCAGCGCCAGCGCATGATTCAGCAGACTCTGGATGCCCTGAAGCTCTGCAAGTAGCCAAGATCGTTGCCCGTAAAAAAGGGGCTGTCGCAAGACAGCCCCTTTTTTCATGCCCGAGTCAGTGGGCTTTGCCGAAGCGGAGCTGATCCCCCTCCACATCGATTTGCACCACATCACCCGGATGATAATCCCCGGCGAGAATGCGCTGCGCCAGAGAGTTCTCGATCCGCTGCTGGATCGCCCGCTTCAGGGGACGCGCACCGTAGACCGGGTCGTAGCCTGCCTCCACCAGCAGATCGAGCGCCTCATCCGACAGCACCAGCTTGAGATCCCGTTCTGCCATCCGGCGCCGCAGACCGTCTAGCTGAATGTTGGCGATACCATGGATCTGGTCACGAGCGAGCGGATGGAATACCACCACCTCGTCGATCCGGTTAATGAACTCGGGCCGGAAATGCCCACCCACCACATCCATCACCGCCGCTTTCATACGCTCGTAGTTCTCTTCCCCGGTCATCCGCTGGATCAGGTCCGAGCCCAGGTTCGAGGTCATCACCACCACCGTGTTGCGGAAATCGACGGTACGGCCTTGGCCATCAGTAAGCCGGCCATCGTCCAGTACCTGCAGCAGGATATTGAACACATCCGGGTGCGCCTTCTCGACTTCATCAAGCAGCAGCACCGCATAGGGCCGACGACGCACGGCTTCCGTCAGGTAGCCTCCCTCTTCATATCCGACATAGCCCGGCGGCGCACCGATCAGACGCGCCACCGAGTGCTTTTCCATGAACTCGGACATGTCGATACGTACCATCGCCTCTTCGGTATCAAACAGAAATTCCGCCAGCGACTTGCACAGCTCGGTCTTGCCGACGCCCGTGGGGCCGAGGAACAGGAACGAGCCGTTCGGTCGGTTCGGATCCGACAAGCCGGCACGGGAGCGACGCACCGCATTGGCCACCGACTGCACCGCTTCGTCCTGACCCACCACCCGCCGGTGCAGTGCGTCCTCCATGCGCAGCAGTTTCTCGCGTTCGCCCTCCAGCATCTTCGACACAGGAATACCGGTCCACTTTGAGACCACCTCGGCGATTTCCTCATCGCTAACCTTGTTACGCAACAACCGGGTTTCCACTTGCACCGTTTGCGCCTCGGTGAGCTTGCGCTCCAGCTCCGGAATCACCCCGTACTGCAGCTCCGACATCCGGCTGAGATCGCCAGCACGACGAGCCTGATCCATTTCCAGCCGCGCCTTTTCCAGATCCGCCTTGACGCTCTGCGCACCAGCCAGAGTAGCTTTTTCTGCTTCCCAAATCTCACGCAGATCGGCGTACTCTTTTTCGAGGCGCTGGATGTCTTCCTCCAGTTTTTCCAGCCGCTTTCTGCTCGCCTCATCGGTTTCCTTGCGGACCGCCTCGCGCTCCATCTTCAGCTGGATCAGTTTGCGATCAAGGCGATCCATCTCTTCCGGCATGGAATCAATTTCCATACGGATGCGGCTGCCGGCCTCATCAATCAGATCAATGGCCTTGTCCGGCAGCTGCCGGTCCGTGATATAGCGCTGCGACAACTTCGCGGCGGCGATAATGGCGCCGTCGGTGATCTCCACCCCATGATGTACCTCGTAGCGCTCTTTCAGGCCACGCAGGATGGCAATGGTGTCCTCCACCGACGGCTCCTCCACCAGCACTTTCTGAAAGCGCCGCTCCAGCGCCGCATCCTTCTCGATGTACTGACGGTACTCGTTCAGCGTGGTGGCACCGACGCAGTGCAGCTCGCCACGGGCAAGCGCCGGCTTCAGCATATTGCCGGCATCCATGGCGCCATCGGCCTTGCCAGCGCCGACCATGGTGTGGATCTCGTCGATAAACAGGATCACCCTGCCTTCCTGTTTGCCGAGTTCGTTTAGCACTGCCTTCAGCCGCTCCTCGAACTCACCGCGGTACTTGGCACCAGCGATCAGAGCCGCCATGTCGAGCGACAGCACGCGCTTGTCTTTCAGACCCTCGGGCACCTCACCATTGATAATCCGCTGGGCGAGCCCTTCAACAATGGCAGTCTTGCCGACGCCGGGCTCACCGATCAGTACCGGGTTGTTCTTGGTACGACGCTGCAATACCTGGATGGTGCGACGGATCTCATCATCTCGACCGATAACCGGATCAAGTTTGCCATCCTCGGCCCGTTTGGTCAGATCGACGGTGTACTTGTCGAGTGCCTCGCGCTTGTCTTCCGCATTCGGATCGTTCACAGCCTCGCCTCCGCGCAGCTCATTGATTTTTTCCGCCAGCATTTTCTTCACCACACCGGCGCGCGACAGGATCTTGCCAAGCTCACCGCTGTCATCGCAGGCGGCCAGCAGCATCGCCTCGCTGGAGACATACTGGTCGCCACGCTGCTGGGCTTCCCGGTCCGCCAGATTGAACACCCGGGCAAGATTCTGCGACACCTGCACGTCGCCACTGAACGGCTTCATCACCGCCAGATTATCGAGCGCCAGTTGCAGGGCGGTATCCAGATCCCCGGTGTTGACGCCGATCCGGCCGAGTAGCGGACGGGTGCTGCCGCCCTGCTGACGTAGCAGGGCCAGCATCACGTGGACCGGTTCGATGTTGGAATGACTTCGACCAACAGCCAGCGACTGGGCCTCGCTGATCGCTTCCTGAAGACGGGCGGTAAACTTGTCGAAACGCATGATTGCCTCTCCCGGCAAAACTCTCAATGACCACTAGATGCGGCCGATTTTCCTGCTTTCAAGGAAAGCAGAGAGAGAGCGCTCAGTCCTTGAGCCAGATCAGGGAAGCGAAGCGGCCGGTCTGGCCCTCGCGACGGAATGAATAGTAGTCGCCTGGCAGGCAGGCGGTGCAAAGATCGCCCCCCGTCACCCCGGTAACCCCGGCCGCCGCCCAGCGCTGGCGTGCAAGGGCGACGAGGTCCATACGCCAATGACTGGCGCCATCCTCGCGAAACGCGGTGGACGCAGCAGGATCATGCGCCAGAAAGCGCTGCCGGACCTCATCACCCACCTGATAGCAACGCTGACAGATGGCCGGACCGATCCAGACCGAAAGCGCCTGCTGCTGTGGCGCCAGCTGCTGCACACCCGCCTCGAGAATACCGTCCAGCAGTCCTCGCCAGCCGGCGTGGAATGCACCGACAGCGCTGCCGTCCTGACGCGCTATCAGCACTGGCAGACAATCCGCCGTCAGCACCACACAGGCCTGCTCCGGCTGATCGGTCCAGACACCATCGGCGCGCCGGTCGGCATCACCGAACCGGACGATGCGGATGCCATGCACCTGAGTCAGCCAGTGCGGAGGATGCCCCAGTGTCAGGGAGCGCTGAACATGAGCCCGCGCCCGCGCCACCCGCTCCGGGTCGTCTTCGCAATTGCTGCCCAGATTGAAACCGGCCCAGGGCGGCGGCGAGAAATCACCTCGACGCCGGGTAACACAGACCCGCACCCGCGGGTGCGGCTGCCAGTCCGGTGTCAGCCATTGCTCGGCGGCGGGCAGAGTCATGCCTCGTCCCGGTCCTTGCGCAAGGTGGCCAGCAAGGCCTCGAAATCCGCCGGCAGCGGCGATTCGAACATCATTTCCTGATCCGTTTCAGGATGAATCAGACCAAGACGCCGGGCGTGCAAGGCCTGCCGGGAAAAGCTGTGCAGCATCGCGCGCAGTTCAGCGCTGGCGCCGGCAGGAAAGCGTAGCCGGCCATAGGTCGGGTCGCCCACCAGCGGGTAACGGATGTGGGTCATGTGTACCCGGATCTGATGAGTACGGCCGGTTTCCAGCTGCACCCGAATCAGGGTGTGCCCACGAAACCGCTCCGTGACCCGATAATGGGTGACCGCAGGTTTTCCGGAGGGGATCACCGCCATGCGCTTGCGATCCGTCGGATGACGACCAACCGGCGCATCCACCTTGCCGCCACCGGTCATCACGCCCTGCACCACCGCCTCGTACTCGCGGTACAGGCTCTTGTCCTGCAGCTGGGCCACCAGCGAAGCATGGGCTTCCAGCGTCTTGGCCACCACCATCAGACCAGTGGTATCGCGATCAAGCCGGTGCACAATGCCCGCCCGGGGCAGGTTGGCCTGGGTGGCATTATGATGCAGCAGGCCGTTCAACAGGGTGCCGGCGGCATGGCCGGCGGCCGGATGGACAACCAGCCCCGCCGGCTTGTCGATCACCAGCAGGTGGTCGTCCTCAAACACCACCTTGATGCTGATCGGCTCGGCTTCATCTTCCACCTCCACTTCCAGCACCGCGTCCAGCACCAGCTGCTCACTGCCAACCAGCTTCTGCTTCGGCTTCACCGCCTCGCCGTTGACCGTCAGGGAGCCGGACTTGATCCACTCCTGCAGCCGAGCCCGGGAAAAGCCACCGAATAGCTCGGTGGCCACCTGGTCCAGCCGCTGCCCGGCATGTTCGGGGCCTGCCTGTACCTGTATCTGAATTTTCCCGTCTTCGGGCTGTCCCATGGCGACCTGCTGCTGTAGCTGTGATTAAATAACGCCCCTATTGTAGCCCGATGATGGCGAAGAGTTCCGATGCAAAAGCTGTTTTTGATAGTGATGGCGCTGATTCTGGCCGGATGCTCTGGCAACCCGGCAGACCGACGCGAGCAAACTGAAGCCGAACACTACCGCGATGCCCGCAAACTGCTGGAGCGGCGGACCTTCCTCAATGCCATTGAGCAGTACGAGGAGCTGGAAGCCCGATTCCCCTACGGTGACTATGCTGAGCAGGCCCAGATCGATCTGATTTATGCCCGCTATCGCTCGCTGGATTACCCCGGCGCCAGCGCCCAGGCCGAGCGCTTTATCCGCACTTATCCGAACCACGAGCATCTGGATTACGTGCTCTACCTGCGCGGCCTCGCCCACTACAACATGGAACAGGCCCTGTTCGAGAGCGTATTCGGCAGCGAGAAATCCACCCGTGACCTCAGCCATATGCGAGATGCCTTTCGGGATTTCGACGAGCTGGTCCGCCGCTTCCCGGACAGTGACTATGCCGCCGATGCCCGCTCCCGGATGCTGTATATCCGCAGCCTGCTTGCCGAACAGGAGCTGATTGCAGCCCGCTACTACGCCCGCCGCAAAGCCTATATCGCTGCCGCCAACCGGGCCCAGTATGTGATTCGGCATTTCCAGGGCACCCCATCGGTACCGGAGGCGCTGGCCATTCTGACCCGCTCCTACGACTCGCTGGGGCAACCGGCGCTGGCGCAGAACAGTCAGCGCCTGCTCGCACATAACTGGCCGGACAGTGAATGGCTGGAGGACGGCAAGGTCGAGATCAGTTGGTGGCCATCCTCGGAACGCGACTGGCTGAGGCTACTGACGTTCGACCTACTCAAATGAGACTGATAAAAAAGCCGGCGAAAAGCCGGCTTTTTTGATGCGCCCCGTCACCATCATCCGTAGATGCGATGAATCTTGCCAATAGCGGTCATATCGCGAAAGTAGTCCTTATCTTTCAGCAGCGCTGCAAAACGCTCTGCCTCCGCAATGTTGCCGTGCTTGAACAGGCATCGAAGATGCCCGGCGTCGTCATAATCGAACACCAGCAACTCCAGCTTCATTTCCGGAGAGCTCATGTAGAGGGTGCAATCGCGGGCATGATCGGCCAGTGAGAAACCCGGACGCTCCAGCTTCAGCAAGCAACCAAAGAAGCTGACATCCACAACCTTGACCTGCTGATCAAAACGGAACTGGTCACCAATACGAGACTCACTAATCACCCGACCGCGAGTATTGCACGGCGTGACCCGCTCGCTGCGACGACGTTCGAGATTGTCGTAGCTGCCCTTGGGCAGAATGCGAATGCCTTCTACACCACTCAACTGGCGGCCGTTCAGGAATGCCGAGAACAACTCGAGAGACACCTCCCGCTTTTCCAGCTGGGGCAGATGATCTGCGCCGTCGATCAGCACAAACGTTGAGTTAGGGCACTTGTTGGCGAAGGCCGCGTTTTCCCACGGCAAGGTGAAACTGTCGAATTCACCGGTGGTCACCAGGGTCTCGCACTCCGGGTAACCCAAAACCCCTTCGACCGACAGCAGGCGGCGGCCATTGATCTTGTAGCGCTCGCGCTCGTTGTCGTTCAGCGCTTTCATCTGCCGGTAGAACAGCTTGCGCGCCGTGGGCGTGATGCCGGTTTCCTTGAGTCGCTGATAATTAACCAGATACAGCACCACCGCCTGACTGAACTCATCCATGCGCCCTTCGTCGAGTACGCGCACTGATTCATCCACCAGCATGCGCCAACTCTTTCGCGGTCGGGTGATGATACCGGCAACGATCATTTTGCCGGTCTGCGCCGGGTACTTGTAGGCAAAGGTGCTGGCGATGGCCGAGCCGAGTGACAAGCCCATCAGATGGACCTTATCGAGACCCATTGCTTCGACAAACCCGTACAGCAGATCGGCAAGATCTTCCATACCGAGATCAGGTGCAATCTGATCATTGCTGCCAAGCGATGGCAGATCGACGAGGATGACCGGGAAGTCGTCATAGATCCGTTCAACGCAGTATTTGTAGGAAGTGAAGTTCTGGAACGCGCCGCCAATCACCAGCAGCGGTGGCTTGTGATAACAGGCCGGTTGGCTGAATGCCAGATAGTCAATCTTCCAGGGGCCTACCCACAGCGTTTGGGGGTCTGCCTTGATCGCGCTGCGACTGTACGCCTGATACCGAATCTGCATATAGCTGCCCTCCACACTCGGGCTGCGGGTGTTCTTTGTTATTGTGTTGCCCCGTTGCGCTTCCCCGAAGCACAAAAAATAGAGGCCGGGGATCGATTGTTGCGGGAAAGGCAGGGCGCGTAAAGCGGCCGGGGCCGCTATAATCGTCGTCTTTATGTAATCCGGGAGCACCCCGTCAAATGAACATTGAGCAGTATTTTCAACAGGTTGGGCAGCAGGCCCGGGCAGCGGCACGGCACATGGCGCGGGCACCCCGTGGCGCTAAAGACCGGGCGCTGGCGGAAATTGCCGCCTCCCTGAAGCAGCACCAGGACCGCATTCTCGCTGCCAACGCCGAGGATATGGCTGCCGGCCGGAGCAATGACCTCGATGCCGCGCTGCTGGACCGACTGGAACTCACCCCGGCCCGTTTTGAGGCCATGATCGAAGGTCTGGAGCAGGTCATGGCACTGGCTGACCCGGTCGGCGAGATCAGCGACCTCAAATACCGCCCGAGCGGCATTCAGGTCGGCCATATGCGCGTTCCGCTAGGGGTCATAGGCATCATCTACGAGTCCCGTCCCAACGTGACCATTGATGCCGCAGCCCTGTGCCTGAAATCTGGCAATGCTGCCATTCTGCGCGGGGGCTCCGAGGCCATTCACAGCAATCGCGCCATCGCTGTCTGCATCAGTGCCGGACTCCAAGCCGCCGGCTTGCCGGGCACTGCAGTGCAGGTGATCGACACCACCGACCGGGCTGCCGTCGGCCTGATGATCGCCAGCCCCGAATATGTCGATGTGATCGTGCCGCGAGGTGGCAAGGGGTTGATCGAGCGCATCAGCCGCGAAGCCCGGGTGCCGGTGATCAAGCATCTGGATGGCAACTGTCACGTCTATATCGACGATCAGGCCGATATCGACAAAGCCATGGCCATTGCCATCAATGCCAAAACCCAGCGCTACGGCACCTGCAATACCATGGAAACCCTGCTGGTGGCAGAGGGCATTGCCGGCCAGATGCTGGCTGATCTGGCTGAGGTCTATCTGGCCAAAGGGGTGGAGCTGCGCGGCTGTCCGACGGCGCGGGCTCTGGTGCCGGCCATGAAGGAAGCCGTCGAGCAGGACTGGATCGAGGAATATCTGGCGCCGATTCTGGCAGTGAAAGTTGTCGCGGATATGGACGAGGCCATAGACCATATTGCCCGATACAGCTCGGCCCACACCGAGAGCATCATCACCGAGAACTGGACCCGGGCACGGCGCTTTCTCGCCGAGGTGGACTCCTCCTCGGTGATGGTCAACGCCTCGACCCGGTTTGCCGATGGCTTCGAATACGGCCTTGGCGCCGAAATCGGCATCTCCACCGACAAGATTCATGCCCGCGGCCCGGTCGGCCTGGAAGGACTGACCAGCCAAAAATGGATAGTGTTGGGCGACGGCCATGTGCGCAGCTGACCGGCGCAAGGCGATCCGGTGAGTCTGGACCGCATCCGCCCGGCAGCGCCGTTGGTCCTGTTTGGGGGCACTTTCGATCCGGTCCACCGGGCCCATATCAGCGCCGCCCGGGCGGTGTCGAAAGCGCTGCACGGCGCCACCGTCTACCTGATCCCAAACGCCGCACCCCCGCATCGCCCGCAGCCACTGGCCAGCGCCGAACAGCGACTGGCCATGCTGCGGCTCGCCATTGCACCCTTTCCGCAACTTCGGATTGACGACCGTGAGCTGCGCCGCGCGGGCCCGTCATGGACCATCGACACCCTGCGGGAGCTGCGCGCTGAGCACGGCCAGCGCCCACTGGTATTGGTGATGGGTGCCGACAGCCTGGCCGCCCTGCACCACTGGCATCGGTGGCAGGATTACCCGGCGCTGTGCCATCTGGCCGTCCTGCCCCGACCGGGCGCGGCCGCCCCGTCCGCTGAGGTACTCAATGCCTTTCCCAAGGGTGACGCCGGCCAGCTCGCCACCCTGCCTGCCGGACGCCGGCTGATGTTCAGCGCGCCCCATCTGGATGTGTCCTCCAGCGCCGTCCGTCGGGCTCTGGCGGAAAACGAACAGTGCCCGGCGCTGGATGAGGATGTGCTCGCGCATATTCGCCGGCATGGCCTGTATACTGTGCCGGATAACGCCTGCCCGGATGATGAGGATTCATGACCAAGACCAGCCCCGCCCTGCTCGATACCGTTGTTCATGCGCTGGAAGAGATGAAAGCGAAAAATGTCACCGTGCTGGAGATTGGCAGCATGACCAGTCTGGCGGATCAGATGGTGATCGCCAGCGGCACCTCCACCCGGCACGTCAAGGCACTGGCCGATACCGTGCAGGAGAAGACCAAGGAGGCAGGCTATCTGCCGGTGGGCGTAGAGGGGGAGCAAAGTGCCGAGTGGATTCTGGTCGACCTCGGCGATGTCATCGTCCATATCATGCAACCCTCCACCCGCGAGTATTACGATCTCGAACGGCTGTGGCGCAATCCGGCGCACCACCCTGACCGTAAAGACAGCTGATTGGTAGCGATCACGATGTCGGCACGCGCCAGACCATGCGATCCCTTAAACGGCTGCCATCCATGCTGGTGAGGGTGCTGGCCATCGGCAGTAAAATGCCGGACTGGGTGGAACGCGGCGTGGAGGAGTATCGACGCCGGCTGGCTGGTGACATCCGTCTCGAGGTTGAAGAGATCCCACTGCCAAAACGGCGCGGTGATGCCGGCGCCCTGATCGCTGAAGAAGCCGATCAGTTGCGGCGCCGATTGCAAAAATACCCGACCATTCACACCGTTGCACTGGAAGTCCTCGGCCGGCAGATCGACACACACACGTTGGCAAAAAAGTTGCAGACATTGCGTGACCAGAGTCAGGACCTGGCACTGCTGGTGGGTGGGCCGGACGGACTCGATCCGGCGCTATCGCGTCAATGCCATGAACAGTGGTCGCTGTCTGCCCTGACCTTGCCGCATCCGCTGGTTCGTATTCTGGTGGCGGAACAGATTTACCGGGGCTGGAGTTTGCTCTCCGGCCACCCTTACCATCGCTGACTCGGATCACCATGCGCCTGCGCGACCGCCACCGTGAAAGCCAGATTATCCAGACGCGCCTGATCTGGACGCTGGTGATTGTGGTGATGGTGATGCTGGCCCTGACCAGTCGCATGATCTGGCTGCAGTGGGCCCAGCATGACCGGTTCCGTGCGCTCGCCGATCAGAACCGGATCCAGACGCAGCCCATCTCTCCGCCCCGCGGCCTGCTGCTCGACCGCCATGGCCGCATCCTCGCTGACAATCAACCCGACTTCTCGCTGGTGCTGGTCCCCGAGCAGATACGCAGTCTCGATGACACCCTCGCCGGTCTCGCCGAATTGATCATCATTGAAGAAGACCAGCTGCAGCGCTTCCGCAATCAGCTACGGCAGCGGCGGCGGCCCTGGGAGCCGATTCCCTTGCGCAGCCGTCTGACCATGGAGGAGATCGCCCTGATCGCCGAGGCCCGCCATGAGTGGCCAGGTGTGCGTATCGACGCCGAGGCAATCAGACACTATCCCCATGATGATCTGTTCTCGCACGTGATCGGCTACGTCAACCGCATTAATGCTGACGACATCGCCGCCATGGACGAGGCCACGCTAGCGAACTACAGCGGCACCAATTTCTACGGCCGGGCGGGCATCGAGCGTCAGTATGAAACCCGACTGCACGGCACGGTGGGCTACAGGAAAGTCGAAACCAACGCTCGCGGCAGGGTGTTGCGGGTGATCGAGGAGAAGCCGCCGGTGCCCGGTCAGGACCTGATCCTGAATCTGGATCTCGACGTCCAGCGCGCCGCCTGGGATGGCCTCGGTGAGCGCCGCGGAGCGGTAATCGCGATTGATCCCCGGGACGGCGGGGTGCTTGCGTTCGTCAGCCGCCCCGGGTTTGACCCGAACCTGTTTGTCACCGGCATCTCGCTACGGGATTACGCAACCTACCGCGACGACCCGGATCGCCCCCTGTTTAACCGGGCCCTGCAGGGTCAATACCCACCAGGCTCCACCATCAAGTCGATGATGGGTCTGGCAGCGCTGGAAGCCGGCGTGACCGACTGGCAGCGCACCATTTCCGATCCCGGCTTTTTCAGGCTGCCGGGCACAGATCGCGTCTTCCGCGACTGGAAGCGTGGCGGTCATGGCATCGTCAACCTGCACAGGGCGATCGTCGAGTCCTGTGACACCTACTTCTACGATGCCAGCCTGAAGATGGGCATTGATCACATCCATCATGTGTTGTCCCATTTCGCTTTTGGCCGCCAGACCGGTCTCGACATCCCCGGCGAGCTAACCGGCATCATGCCCTCGCGGGAATGGAAACAGCGAGCGCGCCGCAGCGCCTGGTTTCCCGGTGACACCGTCAACGTCAGTATTGGTCAGGGCTACATGCTAGCCACCCCACTGCAACTGGCAGCCTCCATCGCCATCAGCGCGAGCCATGGCAAGCAGGTCATTCCACAGGTGGCGCAGGGCACGCGCCCCGCCCGGCGCCATGCCGATCTGGTGCTGAAAAATCCGGATCACTGGGAACGCATGGATGCTGCACTGGTCGACGTGATGCACGGCCAGAGGGGCACCGCCCGCGCAGCTGCTCGTGGCGCCCCCTATCGCATCGCCGGAAAAACCGGGACGGCGCAAGTATTCTCACTCGGCGGAGAGGAATACAAACTGATGGATGTCGCCGAGCGCTTGCGAGACCATGCCCTGTTTGTGGCATTCGCCCCGGCGGACAACCCTGCCATTGCAGTGGCTGTGCTGGTCGAAAACGGTGAGTCCGGCGGCGGCACCGCCGCCCCGGTGGCGCGCGCCGTCATGGATGCCTGGCTGCTGGACGGACAGGGGCAGTTGCGTGATGTCAGTCAGGCGCGCCGGCTGGCTGCATCGGGAGAATCACGATGAGCCAGCGGGAATACCTGCGCCAGCTGCCAAGTCATCAGCGCGGTCCGACCAGCCACGACATCGCGTACCGGCTACATCTGGACGGCCCATTACTTGGCGGTCTGTTTGCCATCATGTGTTACAGCCTGTTCATTCTCTACAGTGCCGGCGGCGAAGACACGGACCTGCTGATACGGCAGCTCAGTCGCTATCTGGCAGGCTTCGTTGCCCTGTTCGTGCTGGCACAGTTTCCGCCTCGCACCTTCCGCTTCTGGACGCCAGTGCTCTATGGCATAGGCCTGATTATGCTGGTGCTGGTGCTGGTAATGGGCGTCGAGGCAAAAGGGGCCCAGCGCTGGCTCAGCGTGCCCGGACTTGGCCGGTTCCAGCCGTCCGAATTGATGAAGGTCGCGGTGCCCGCTCTGGTGGCGTGGTTTTTCCGCGACCGTGCCCTGCCGCCATCACTGCGCGACATTGCTCTGGCGCTGGCGATCATCATCATTCCGGTCCTGTTGATCGCCAAACAGCCTGATCTCGGCACCTCGCTGCTCATCATCATGTCCGGCATTACCGTATTGTTCATGGCCGGTCTCAGCTGGCGCATTATCGGTGTGACCGCCCTCGGTGCCGCAGTGGCTGCGCCACTGATGTATTTCCATGTGCTGCATGATTACCAGCGCCGCCGCGTTGACACCTTTCTGAACCCGGAAGCCGACCCACTTGGCGCGGGCTGGAATATTATCCAGTCAAAAACCGCCATCGGTTCAGGTGGACTGCAGGGCAAGGGCTGGCTGCAAGGCACTCAGTCGCGGCTCGATTTTTTGCCCGAGTCCCACACTGATTTCATTTTCGCGGTGATCGCCGAGGAGCTTGGGCTATTCGGCATCCTGCTGCTGTTTGCCCTGTACCTGTTCGTGATCGGTCGTGGCCTGTGGATCAGCTACCACGCCCAGGATCTTTTTTCGCGCCTGTTCGGCGCCGGCATCACCCTGACCTTTTTCATCTATATTCTGGTCAATGTCGGCATGGTGTCAGGCTTGTTGCCGGTGGTGGGTGTACCACTGCCCCTGATCAGCTACGGTGGCACATCGATTGTGACGCTGCTGGCCGGATTCGGTATTCTGATGTCCATTCATACCCATCGACGCCTGATGGGCTAGGGAGATGACGTGAAAACTGTATTGAGAACCGCCGCCTTACTGGCGCTACTTGCCCCGCTGCCCGCACTGGCCAGCTATGCCGCCCATCCGGAAGCCATCAAGGTGGCGGACGAACTGGCCGCCGAAGGACTTGACCGGGAACGGGTACTCGCCCTGCTCGCCCAGGCCCAGCGGCAGGAACGGATTCTCGAACTGATTGCCCGCCCCGCCGAACGAACCCTGACCTGGGCGGATTACCGCAAGCTGTTCGTACAACCCGATCGGGTCGACCAGGGGCTCGCGTTCTGGCAGCAGCACCTTCCGGTACTCGACGCGGTGGAAAAGCAGTATGGCGTGCCCAAGGAGATGTTACTCGCCATTCTCGGTGTCGAGACGCGCTATGGCCGCAACAAGGGCACCCACCGGGTGCTGGACGCGTTAACCACGCTCGGTTTCGACTATCCGCCGCGATCCACATTTTTCCGCGGTCAGCTGAAGGAGTTGTTCCGACTCGAGCAGAAAGCCGGCATCGACATCACCGAAGTGATGGGCTCCTATGCCGGGGCGATGGGGTATCCGCAGTTTATCCCCACCAGCTATATCCACTATGCGGTGGATCAGGATGGTGATGGTCGTATTGATCTGCTCAACAATCCTGCCGATGCCATCGGCAGCATCGCCAATTACTTCAAGGTTCACGGCTGGAAAAAAGATCTTCCGGTGGCGGCCCGCGCGCGGGTCAGCGGTGACGCCTGGCGACAGCTGGTGCAACCGCGTGGCAAACCTCAAACCACCCTCGGTGCCGCGCGCAAGGCCGGCGCCGAATCGGTGCCCTGTAAGGAAAGTCGTTTCTGCTTCGACAAGCTGCCTGCTGACACGCCGATTGCGCTGATCGAACTGGAGGGTGAAAACGGTAGCGAGTTCTGGCTTACCACCAACAATTTCTACGTCATCACCCGCTACAACCACAGCTATCTGTACGCCATGGCAGCGTACCACCTGTCGCGGGATCTGGCCGAACGTCGCGGAGAAATTCGTCGATGAGAAAGTTGCTGCTGATGGTCTGTCTTGCGCTGACAGCCTGCGCCACCTCGCCGTACCAGCCGCATGGCTCCAGTGTGCCGCCGGCGGCGGACGACAATAGCGCGCCGGGCAGCGACCGCTACAGCATCCAGCAAGACCATGCCCCTGCGGCGGATCGACACAAGGTGCTGTCTTTGCCGCAACCGATGCCGAGGGATGAGCCACGCAGCCGCTACGGCAACGGCCCCACCTACCGGGTCTGGGGTGTGACTTATCAAGTAATGGATTCGTCACGCGGCTATGTCGAAGACGGTCTCGCCTCCTGGTACGGAGCGAAATTCCATGGCCACCGCACCTCCAGCGGTGAAACCTACGACATGTACCAGCTCAGTGCCGCACACAAGACCCTGCCGATTCCGACCTGGGCGCGGGTAACCAATCTCGACAACGGCAAGAGCACCATTGTCCGCGTCAACGACCGCGGTCCGTTCCACCCCGACCGGGTCATTGATCTGTCGTGGGCTGCTGCCGTCAAACTGGATATTGATCAGCGTGGCACCGGCCGGGTGCGGGTTGAGGCGCTCAGCGCCGAGCCGCCATCTGGAGGCCAGACCATCGCGGCGGCCACGCCGAGCCCGCCACCGCCACCGGGTCCGCTCTTTCTACAAGCCGGCGCCTTCAGCCAGCAGGACAGCGCCCAGCAGTTGGTCGGTGATCTTCAGCGGCGCTTTCAGTGGCCGGTCAGCGTTCGTAGTCAGGAGCAGGTCCACCGCGTCTGGATCGGGCCCTTTGCCACCGAGCAGGAGCGCCTCGCGGCCCGGGATGCCCTGACCCGGGCGGGGTATCCGGCACCGGTGAACACCAGCGGCCCCTGACTTTTCCGCCACCGCAGCCTAGAATGCGCGCAACTGTATCCGCTGGCGGGAATTATTCCCGTCATCACGGTCAAAGGGTGGCGTAACCCTGCCCCCTATCACCGCGCACTGTTAATGCGCCCCGGCACACGAGAGCACGATGACACGGACCCGCCATTCCCTGCTGACCCTGTTCACCCTGCTGCTGATCCCGCTCAGCGCCAGCGCCCTGATTGCCCGCCCGCCACAAATTGCCGCCAGTGGTTACATCCTGATGGACGCTGTCAGTGGCCAGGTACTGGTAGAACACAATGCTGATGAGCATCTGCCGCCAGCCAGCCTCACCAAAATGATGACCACCTATGTGGCCGATCATGAGCTTGAGCGCGGCAACATCCGCATGAAGGACATGGTCAATGTCAGCGTCAAGGCGTGGCGCACCGGCGGCTCACGGATGTTTATCCGCGAGGGCACTCAAGTCAGCGTCGAGGACTTGCTGAAAGGCATCATCATCGTGTCCGGCAACGATGCCAGTGTGGCGCTGGCGGAACACATTGCCGGCAGCGAGGATTCGTTTGCCGATCTGATGAATCGTCACGCGGATCGTCTTGGCATGACCAACACCCGCTTCCGCAATGCCACTGGCCTGCCGGCAGAGAACCATTACAGTAGTGCCCGCGACATGGCGATCCTTGCCCGCGCCATCATCAACGATTATCCGCAGCACTACCCGCTCTACGCGGAAAGAAGCTACACCTACAACAATATTACCCAGCAGAACCGTAATCTGCTGTTGTGGCGCGATCAGAGCGTCGATGGTCTGAAAACCGGCCATACCGAAGAGGCCGGTTATTGCCTCGTGGCGTCGGCCCGGCAAGGCAACCAGCGCCTGATCAGCGTTATCAAGGGGGCCAGCTCAGAGCAAACCCGGGCCGTGGAAAGCCAGAAGCTACTGACCTGGGGCTTTCGCTTTTTCGAAACCTATCAGGCCTATCAGGCTGGCGACGCCCTGTCGCGGATGCGTGTCTGGATGGGCAAGGACAACGAGCTTGATGTCGGTCCGGCGGAAGATCTGGTCATGACGATCCCCCGTGACAGCCGCCAGCGACTGAAAGCGGAAATGACGGTTAATCCGGATATTCGCGCGCCAATCCGCAAGGGCACTGAACTGGGTAAAGTGGTGATCAGCCTTGATGGCGATACCCTGCTGGAGCGGCCGCTGGTGGCACTGAAGGACGTCGAGCAGGCGGGCTTTTTCAAGCGCACCTGGCATCGTATCCAGCTGATGTTCCGCAACCTGTTCTGAGCCGGGGATCACGGGCAACTCCATGGCTATTGCCTACCTGAATGGACAGTTCATGCCACTGGACGAAGCGCGGATATCGCCGCTCGACCGTGGCTTTCTGTTTGCGGATGGTGTCTATGAAGTGATCCCTGCCTATGCGGGCAAGCTGTTTCGTCTTGAGGAACACCTGCGCCGGCTGGCCAACTCGCTCGCGGCCATCGAACTTCCCAATCCTTTGCCTGTTGCCGAATGGACGGCGATGTTCAATGAGCTGATCCGTCGCAATGGCGGCGGCAATATCTATATTTACCTGCAGATCACCCGTGGTGCGGCAGCGAAGCGCGATCATGCCTTCCCCAACCCGCCGGTACCGGCCACCGTATTTGCCATGACCGGACAGATCGCCACCCCGGCGGCGGACATGCCGGACACCACGTCGGGCGTGGCAGTGATCACCCTTGACGACATCCGCTGGAGCCGCTGCGATATCAAGAGTGTGGCGCTGCTGGCGAATGTATTGATGCGCCAGCAGGCAGTCAGCGAAGGCGCCGCTGAAGCGATCCTGATTCGGGATGGCTTTGCCACCGAAGGCTCCGCCAGCAATTTCTTCATCGTTCGTGACGGCCTGATTATCACGCCGCCGAAGAGTCACCTGATCCTGCCCGGCATCACCCGCGATCTGCTGGTGGAGCTGGCCCATCAGCATGGCATGGCCGTCGCGGAGCGCGAAGTGACTGAGGCCGAACTCAAGGGCGCGGACGAGATCTGGTTGTCCAGCTCGACCAAAGAAGTGGTCCCGGTAACGCAGCTGAACGGCCATGCCCTTGGCGATGGCCAACCCGGGCCAGTATGGCGAGCCATGGCGCGTCATTATGTGGATTTCAAGCGCCGCCTGTGCGGCTTGTGATTTGCCCCTGCACCCCCCATATCGTCATTCTGATCGATAACGAGAAACGCCATGACTGTTAATGAACACCTCTGGGACTTCCCCCACGAAATGACCCTCAAGGTCATGGGCGTCAGTGATAGCCCTCTGGAACAGGCGGTGGTGGCTATCCTCACGGAGCATCTGGAGGATTTCGATCCGAACCAGCATGTGCGCATTCTGCCGAGCCCGAAAGGCAACTTCATTTCCGTCAATGCCCGGGTGGTAATGCGTCATCGTGATCAGGTGGCGGCAATCTACGCTGCGCTGAGTGCCTGCAGCCACGTCAAGGTGGTGTTCTGATCCTGTTACTCTGGCGCCGTCATCAGCACCACCTTGCCGGTACTGACTCCCGAGCGCAGACAGTCCAGCGCCTGATGGGCGGCGTCGAAATCGAACCGGTGACCAACATGAGGCCGGGGCAGACCCCACGATTGCAGCTCCGCCAGTAAACTGTGCATTCGGTCCTGCTGCTCCCATAGCCAGATCAGGTTGAACGCCATCACCGACCTGTTATCACTGATCATCGCCATAACGTCATAGCGCGGACGGCGCAAATAACGCCATGCGGCACTGAGATAATTCGGCCGATTGCCGGTCGGGGTAAACTCCGCTGCCCCGAACACCACCAGTCGTCCCATCGGATTCAGCGCCGCAAAGCTGGCTTTCTGCGCCTCGCCACCGATGGCATCCAGCACCAGATCAAAGCGCTGCCCCGAGCGTGCCAACTGGCGATGGAAGTTCTTCTCACGCACCAGCACCTGATCAAATCCCTGCTCCGCCAGTAGCGAC
Source organism: Alcanivoracaceae bacterium (assembly GCA_046292765.1). Lineage (GTDB taxonomy): Bacteria > Pseudomonadota > Gammaproteobacteria > Pseudomonadales > Alcanivoracaceae > PGZG01. The sequence continues at coordinate 22,909 of JBKBQA010000008.1, forward strand.
AGCTTGGCCGCACTGCCAATCGTGCCCACCGGCCGGGCGCCCACCGCGCGGGCCAGACGCATGGCCTGCAGGCCCACCCCGCCGGCGGCACTGTGAATCAGTACCGAATGTCCGGGCTGCACGTCACCGAGGGTTTTCAGTGCGTACCAGGCCGTCAGGGTCTGCGCCAGATAGGCCGCTCCATCAGCAAAATCCCAGCTTTTTGGCAAGGCATGCAGGTAGCCCGGCGCACTGTCGATTGCCGTGGCGTAACCGCCAAAGCGGGTCACCCCCATCACCCGATCACCGACACGACAAGCAGACACCTCAGCGCCCACTGCAATGACCTCACCGGCAAACTCAAGGCCGGGTATAAAGCTGCCCGGCGGCGTGGCCGAGTACAGTCCGGTGAGCGCAAAGATATCGGCAAAATTCAGGCCGCAGGCGTGGACGCGCACACGCACCTTGTCGACCGCCAGTGTCGGCAAGACTTCCCGGCATAACTGCAGATCGCTCAGCTTGCCCGCCTTCGCCGTACGCCATACCTGTCGTTCCATTTCATCTGCACCTTGCATCGCCCGCAGTTCAGAGATCGACACTATCGCCGCCCGGCGTTCGACGCAAAGAGAAAGGGCGCCAATGGCGCCCTTTCTCTTTGTCGTGAAGCCGCCTCGGCGAGGCAGTGTCAGTCCAGAAACGCCATTAAACGGTCGCGGATAGTGCTCTGGCAGTCTCGCATGATTTCCTGCACCAGCTCATCACAGCTCGGAATACTGTGAATCAGCCCCTGCACCATGCCCGAGGTCCAGACACCGTAATCAACATCACCTTCCGTCAGCGCAACCTTCCCTTTGACGCCGGCCACCATGTCGCGGATCAGCTCGAACTGCATCTCCTTGCCCTGCTCACGCTCGATCTCATTCACTCTCACCGCCACCTTGTTCTTGTAAACACGGGCGGTGTTTTTCAACGGACGGTACACCAGTGCGGTATCGAGCTCGCTGGCCTCGACAATGGCACGCTTGATGTTTTCATGTACCGGTGCTTCTTTGGTGGCGAGAAATCGGGTGCCCATGTTGATGCCGTCTGCACCCAGCGCCAGACAGGCTGCCATCTGGGCGCCGGTGCCAATACCACCGGACGCCAGCATGGGGATTTTCAGCACTGCTGCCGCTGCGGGCAGCAACACCAAGTTAGGAATATCATCTTCGCCAGGGTGGCCGGCGCATTCAAATCCGTCGACGCTGACCGCTGCAACGCCGACTTTTTCTGCCTTCAGGGCGTGACGCACCGACGTACACTTATGCACCACCTTGACGCCGTACTGGTTGAACAGCGGCAGAAATGGCTCCGGATTACGACCGGCGGTTTCGACAATCCTGATACCCGACTCACAGATCACCCGCGCGTACTCTTCATAGGGCACTGGCTTGATGGTGGGCAGGATGGTGAGGTTGACGCCGAACGGTTTGTCGGTCATTTCCCGGCAGCGCCTGATTTCTTTCTCCAGATCTTCCGGTGTCGGCTGACTAAGGCCGGTAATGATGCCCAGCGCACCGGCATTCGATACCGCCGCAGCCAATTCGGCGAAGCCCACATTCTGCATACCGCCCTGAACGATCGGGTATTCGATACCCAGCAACTCGGTAATTCGGGTTTTCATCCCACTCTCCTGCTGATGCCCCGATCACGAACGGGGCGGACCGGGACATTATTCACGCCCCCCGATAGTCGACAATGACAACATCCATCAGCGTTACGACCATCGGCGCCAATCCCCGCTGCTTGAGCCGCTGCACCCGAATAGCTACTGTGGAGACCGACATTGCCCACAGGAGTACAGCATCATGCGTCTGATTCGCCCTGCCCTGCTGGCCGCTGGCCTGTTGTTGTCGCTGCCGGCACTGGCCGGAGACCGCCCCGATCACTTCAAGGGCAAGCCTGCCGAGACCCTGAAAGAAGCGGTATCCAACTTCGCCGAGTACAACCGCAAGCTCGACAAACTGCTCAAACAGAAGTCTCTGGCAGCAAAGGATCTGCACGACATCCATGTGCTGACCTACACCCTTGAGAACGCGCTGGAAAAAATCCGCGCCGATCTCGGCGCGCTGGCCGAGACGCTGGAAGCCGTGCATGTGGCGTCCGAGAATGCCGACGCAGAGACGGTGCGGCAACAGGGCCGGGCCTATCTGGACACCGCCCGGGAAGTGATTCGCTGAACCGGTCCCCGGCCCGTCAGGGCCGGGGCACACCGGTAAGCCGCAAGCGAGTGTGACGGTCACCGAGAAAGTACAGCGCCAAGCCGCCAAGAATAACCGCCGCGCCGAGCACGACATGACCGCCAGGCTGTTCGCCATTGAGCCAGGCCCCAAGCAATAGCGCCAGCACTGGCGTAATCAGGGTAATCAGCGCCACGGTGGCCGCCGGCAGGCTGGACAGCACCCGGAAATAGCAGACAAACCCCAGCAGCGAGCCAAACAGGGCCAGGTACAGCACTGCCCAAAGGCCATGCAGCGCCTCCTGCATGGCAAAACTTTCCCCCATCAGCCACCACAGCAGGGCAAAACAGGGCAGGCTGACAATCAATGCGCCCAGCGTTTGTGGCAGCGGCCCCAGCCCGGCAGCCACCTGCTTCACCGCAATCCCGCTGATGCTGAAGCCGAGCACGGCGCCGAACAGCAACAGCACGCCGGTGAGCTGGTTACCGCCCTGCAACGCATCGATAAACACCAGCGCCAGTCCGGCCACACCGGTAATGCAGCCGGCCCAGTGCCACAGGTTCAGGCGCACCGGATTGGACAGCCACTGCAGCATCAACCCGGACAACAGCGGCGCCAGACCAAACATCACCGAGATCAGGCCAGACGCCACATACACTGAGGCCAGATAGCTCAACGACATGGCACCAAACACCCCGGGCAAGGCCGCCAGATAGCTCCTCATGGCGAGCCCGTCCCAACGCAGCCGCTGGCCAGCCAGCCACAACCACGGCAAGCCAATAGCCACCGCCAGCAGCATCCGCAGCATCACCGCCGTCACCGGCATGAAGGTTTCTGCGCTCCACTTGATGGCCAACGGCGTCGTTGCCCACACCAGAACAACGATCAGATAAGCAACCCCGACAGGCACGGGACAACTCCTCGGTTAGGCAGCGGATCTCTGGGGCCAAAACGAAAAAAGCCGCAGGTGGATCACGCTGCGGCTTCGGTTCAATTCACGGGATATGAATCAGACAGCCGGCAGCGCCCCCCCGCGCCATGCACGGACGGCTCGCACTGCAATGTTCAGTTTGCGGCTGGTCGTCATCATGCGAACATGATCACCATTCGCTGCAATCCGGGCAAGGGATCAATTGAAAAATTATCTGGTGGGAGGCGCCGTTCGGGACCAGCTGCTCGGGCTGGCGGTAACGGAACAGGACTGGGTCGTGGTGGGTGCCACGCCGGAGCAGATGCATGCCCGCGGATTTTCCCCGGTGGGCCGGGATTTTCCTGTGTTCATCCATCCGACCTCAGGCGAGGAATATGCCCTTGCCCGCACCGAACGCAAAAGTGGCCATGGCTATCATGGCTTCCAGTTCAATGCGGCGCCGGAGGTGACACTGGAGCAGGACCTGCTGCGTCGGGATCTGACCATCAATGCCATGGCGCGCGAACCCGGTGGCGCGCTGGTGGACCCCTGCGGCGGCCTGCGCGATCTCAAGGGCCGCTGGCTGCGTCATGTCTCCCCGGCCTTCGCCGAGGACCCGCTGCGAGTATTGCGCGTTGCCCGCTTCGCGGCTCGCTTCCACCGGCTCGGCTTCCGCATTGCCGATGACACCCTGGCGCTGATGCGCCATCTGAGTAACAGCGGCGAGCTTGATCACCTGACGGCGGAGCGGGTCTGGAAGGAAACCGCCAGAGCGCTGATGGAGCGCGATCCACAGGTGTTTTTCGATGTCCTTGAGCAGTGCGGCGCCCTTGCCGTGCTGTTCCCCGAACTGGCCCGGTTACGCGGCGTGCCGCAACCGGAAGCTCACCACCCGGAAATCGACACGCTCACGCACCAGTATCTGGCCCTGAAACAAAGTGCCCGCATGGCGCTACCGTTGACGGCCCGTTTCGCCGTGCTGCTGCATGATCTGGGCAAGGGTCTGACCAAGCCGACCGAGTGGCCGCGGCATATTGCCCATGAGGAGCGTAGCGCCAGGCTGGCGGATCAGGTCGCGGAACGACTGCGGGTGCCAAACGAGTGCCGCGAAATGGCCGTGCTGGTGGCGCGCTATCATACCCACTGTCACCGGGCACTGGAGCTGCGGCCCGACACCCTGTGGAAGTTGTTTCGGGCGCTGGATCTGATCCGCCGACCGGAACGACTGGCGCTGTTTATTGGCGCCTGCGAGGCGGATGCGCGTGGCAGGCTTGGGCTGGCTGATCGGCCTTACCCGCAGGCCGATCTGCTGCGCGGTGCCGCCGAAGCGGCTCGCCATGTCGACGTCGCCGCCCTGCGCGAACGCGGTATCAATGGTGTCGCACTGGGTGAGGCAATTGACCGCGCCCGTCTTCAACGTATCAAGGAGTTCAGACAATCATGGCAGCCCCCGTCGCCCTGATCACCGGTGCCGCCCGCCGACTTGGCGCCGAGACTGCCCGCGCCCTGCACGAGCGGGGTGTGCGGGTGCTGATTCACTGTCGGCACAGTCGCACCGACGCCGACCAGCTTGCCGATCAACTGAATGCCCTGCGCCCGGATTCGGCGCGGGTGTTGCAAGCCGATCTTGATGATCCCGAGCAAACTCGCGGGCTGGCCAGTGTCGCCCTGCAGCAATGGCACCGGCTCGACATTCTGGTCAACAACGCTTCCTCGTTTTATCCCACCCGACTCGGCAGCAGCAGCGACGACGACTGGGTAAAGCTGATCCACAGCAACCTGCGGGCGCCCTACATCCTGACCGAGTCGCTGGCGCCGGCACTGGCAGAGCAGCGCGGCTGCATCATTAATATTGTCGATGTTTACGCCGAGAAACCGCTCCACGGGCATGCGCTTTACAGCATCGCCAAGGCCGGCCTTGCCATGCTGACCCGCAGCGCTGCCCGGGAGCTGGGACCCAATGTCCGCGTCAATGGTGTCTCGCCGGGACCGATCCTGTGGCCGGAGCAAGGGCAGGATAACCAGCAAGCTATCCTTGACGGCACCGCCCTGAAGCGCTGTGGCCGGCCGGAGGACATAGCTGGTATGGTGACCTTTCTGGCACTGGACGCGCCCTACGTTACCGGCCAAATCGTCGCCGTGGATGGCGGCAGGTCGCTGTCATTTCATGGAGGCTGAACATTGCGACGGACACCGCTGTGGGTTGCTGGAATCCTTGCGTTAACACCGGTTGCCGCACCTGCTGAGCTCTACCGCTGGACTGATGACAGTGGCCGGGTGCATTTCAGCGATCGTCCGCCGGAACACAGCCACGCCGAGGTTATCGACACGCCGACGCTGCCGGTGATGGAAACAGACGCCGACACCCGTGCTCGCCAGCAACGTTTGCAACGCTTCCAGCAGGCCCAGGCGGAACAGCAACAGCAAGAACAGAAAGAGGCTGACGCAGCCCGACGCGAGCGAGAGAAAACCGTCGGACAGGCCTGCCGCAAAGCCAGAGCTGATCTGAAAGTCCTCAGTGGCAGGGTGCGCTATCGCAACCCGGACGGCAGCCTGCGGGAAGTTTCACCACAGGAAGTCGCAAAAGACCGGGACAAGGTGAACCAATGGATCGCCAAAAACTGCGCTGGCTTGTAACCGCGCTGGTGTTTTTTACCTCCAGCAGTGCCGCGCAGATTTACCAGTGGCGCGACGCATCCGGGCGACTGCAGTTTGGCGACCGGCCGCCCGAACATGCACAACCCGGCATCGTCGAGCAGCGGCAGGAGCGCACCAGCCGCACCAGCGAGCTCAACATCCTCCATCACGGCTTCACCCTCTCCGAACCAGCCAGCGAGCGCATCCAGCAAGGCATCACCACCATGCTTTCGGTTTACACCGGCGTGCTCGGTCTGGACGTGCGCGGCGATGTCGCCGTCAACCTTCACCTGATCAACAGCAAGGGGGAATTTGACAGCTGGGTCCAGCAGCGAACCGGCTTGCCAGCCAATCCGGGAATTGTCGGCGTCTATGTCACTGCCAGTCGTGAAGTGGCGGTGTGGAATCGTGGCGACGAGGAACGCATCGTGCAAACCATCCTGCACGAATCCAGTCACGTCATTCTCGCCCAGCTGGCACCCCGTGCACCGAGCTGGCTGCATGAAGGCATGGCCCGCTATCTGCAAACCCTGCAACCGGACAATGGCGCTGTGCATATTCCGCCTCACGAACCTTCGCTGATCCAGATTCGCGCCTGGCTGGCCAACGGCGAGCTGGTCAGCCTGCGTGATTATTTCAATATTCCGGAGCAGCGCTGGCGGACCATGGCACACAACATGGATGCGATACCCTACACGGTGGCCTGGGGCACAGTATATTTCCTGATGTCATCACCGGTGGGCCAGCAAACCCTGCGCCGACTGCTGCATGATCTGGAAAAATCCGGCCAGTGGCCAACGGCGGAATCCATTAATGATCGATATCCCGGCGGGCTGACACGGATGGATTACGATTTCTTCCGCTGGGCACAAGGAGACATTCGCCCCCATCGCTATTGATCACACCCGCTTTCAGGAGCGGCGTTATTCAGGGGTTCCCTGAAGCGGCCAGCGAAATGGCACAGCCCAGAGCGGCTGAGAGGAAAAATCTTTCGAGGCAAGCAGCGCAGCGTAATCACGCTGCAACAGCGGATGCTGCTCGGATGGCGCAATATCCGCCAGCGGTTTTAACACAAAGGCATGTTTCAGAATTTCGTCTCGGGGCAGTTCGACGCCATCAATGATGCCAACCTGGTTGCCATAAGTGAGGATATCGATGTCCAGCGTCCGGCTGGCAAATTTCTTCTCGCCCCGGGTGCGACCATGATCGGCTTCGATGGCCCGCAACACGGCCGACAACGCTGCCACCGGCAACCCGGTATCAATGGCCACCACCAGATTGAGAAAGGGCTCGCCATCAAATCCTACTGCGGCACTCTCATAGACCGGACTCAACAGCAGCGGAGCGAAGTGCGCTGCCAGCGCGTCCAGACCGGAGCGAATGTTGTGATCGCGATCAATATTCGAGCCGAGGCTCAGGTACACCCTGGTCATGCGCCTTTCACGCCCCGCTCGATGATGATACCGACATCCTGAGAACCCCTGAGAGCGCCGGGCTTCGATACCCGCAACCGCAACCAGGGCACCTTGAATTCATCCAGAACGATATCAGCCACCCTCTCCGCCAGCGTTTCCACCAACTGGAACTCGGCCGCCTCGATAAAGGCAATCAGGCGCTTGCCCACCGCTTTGTAATCAAGCGCATCATCGATATGGTCGCTGGCAGCAGCACGGCGGATGTCAGTGGCCATCTCCAGATCCAGACTGACGGTTTGGCGAATGCGCCGCTCCCAGTCAAAAATGCCGATCACGGTGGCAACTTTCAGATCGCGGATGTAAACAATGTCCATGTCTCGCCTCATCGGGGGTCATCACGCCGCCCAGTGTCATCGCTATCACGTCACAGTCCGGCGAAGGCCCTGCCAGCGGGACATCCTGCAACATTTGCAGGGCTGGCCAGCTGCCCGCGCTTCAGGCAGTCTCTTCACCCCAAAGGACGGAGGATTATAGCCGGTGGATTTCGCCACACTACAGGATCATGCCTTCATTACGGCGCTATTGTTTCTCACTGCCTATCTGGGTGGCTCGATATCCAGCGCCATTCTGGTTTGCCGGCTGTTTGGTCTGCCCGACCCGCGCACCGAAGGCTCCCATAACCCGGGCGCCACCAACGTGCTGCGCCTTGGCGGCAAACCGGCGGCAGCGCTGACGCTGGCTGGCGATGTTCTGAAAGGGGTGATCCCGGTACTGGTGGCGCTGTACTGGCTTGAGCTGCCACTGTTGATTGCCGCACTGGCCGGCTGGTTCGCCTTCCTCGGACACCTGTTTCCGATATTTTTCCAGTTTCAGGGCGGTAAAGGTGTGGCCACCGCGTTTGGTTTGCTGTTTGCCCTGCACTGGCCCACCGCACTGGTCACCGGTGCCATCTGGGTCAGCCTGTTTGCGGCCCTGCGCATCTCCTCGCTGGCGTCCATGGTGGCTTTTCTGGCAATGCCCTTGATCACCGCACTGTGGCAGCCGGACATCCTGTGGCCGATGATCCTGCTCAGTGGCGTGCTGATTGGCCGGCACCATAGCAATATCCGCAAACTGCTGTCCGGCGAAGAGCTGGGTTTCCGCAAGCCGAAGCAGCCCTGAACCTGCGCCAGCACGCCTAGGCGGGTGGTTGCAGTTCCGCCAGCGGCCAGCGTGGCCGCACGCTGATTGCCAATCCTTCAACGCGCTCGCCCGCCGCCAGCCGCAGGGCGCCGGCGAAGGCAATCATGGCGCCATTGTCGGTGCAGTATTCGGGGCGGGGATAGAACACCCGCACATTTTTCTCGCCCAAGGCTTCGCCAAGGCGCGCCCGCAGGCGCTTGTTGGCGCTGACCCCACCGGCCATGACCAGCGTTTTCTGGCCTGTTTGTTCCATGGCGCGCCGACACTTGATCACCAGCGTTTCCACCACCGCATCTTCAAAGGCGCGAGCGATGTCGGCCATGTCCTGCTCGCTGAGGCTGCCGTCACTGTCGCGGCAGGCATTGAGGGTGTTCATGGCAAAGGTTTTCAAGCCGGAAAAGCTGAAGTCGAGGCCGGGGCGATCGGTCATCGGCCGGGGAAAGGTAAAGCGGGCCGGATTGCCTTTTTCCGCCAGCGCCGCGATACGCGGGCCACCGGGGTAGCCCAACCCCATCATCTTGGCGACCTTGTCGAAAGCCTCACCGGCGGCGTCATCCACCGACTCGCCGAGCGGCAGATACTCTCCCAGCGCCTTCGCCTCCAGCAGCAGGGTATGGCCACCGCTTACCAACAGGGCCACAAACGGAAACTGCGGCCCATCCGCTTCCAGCAGGGGCGCCAGCAAATGGCCTTCCATATGATGGACAGGCAAGGCCGGCACATCCCAGCCGAAGGCCAGCGCCCGGGCCGTAGAGGCCCCCACCAGCAGGGCGCCGGCCAACCCCGGGCCCGCGGTATAAGCGACGCCATTGATGTCCGCAGGCTCGCAGCCGGCCTGCTCCAGCACCTGCCGGACCAACGGCAGTACCCTGCGGACATGATCCCGGCTGGCCAGCTCGGGTACCACCCCGCCATACAGGGCGTGCAGCTCGATCTGGCTGAACAGGGCCTGACCGAGCAAGCCGCGCTCGCTGTCATACAGGGCGATGCCGGTCTCGTCACAGCTGGTTTCAATACCTAGGATGATCATCGGTCGAGTCAGGTCCAACACAGCAATCCGGGCGGCAAGGATAGCCGGGAATCACTGAATCATACAGGCGGGCCAGTCGGGGCCCGCTGCCGGCAGTCGTTTCTGCTGTTTGCAATCCGCCGGCGCTCGGGTAGAATGCGCGCCTCTTTGCCGGTACCCGGTGGTCCCGGCACGTATTCAAGTACCCTCTGGAAGGTGATTGCGCATGCCGCAAGTGAAAGTCAAAGAAGGTGAGCCGTTTGACGTGGCCCTGCGCCGTTTCAAGCGTTCCTGTGAAAAAGCCGGCATCCTCGCCGAAGTTCGTCGTCGCGAGTTCTACGAGAAGCCGACCCAGGAGCGCAAGCGCAAGGCTGCTGCTGCCGTCAAGCGCCACCAGAAGAAGCTCCAGCGCGAGCAACTGAACCGCAAGCGTCTGTACTGATCACTGTCCAGCGGCCAATGTACGTCCTCAAGGCCCTGCCTTGAGCGCCGGGAAAAAGACATGAGCGCCCTGAAAGATCAGCTGACTAACGCGATGAAAGAGGCCATGCGGGCCAAGGATCAGCACCGGCTGACCGTCATCCGCATGGCTTTGGCGTCTCTGAAACAGGTCGAAATCGATGAACGCATCGAACTCGACGACACCCGCGTCCTCGCCATTCTCGACAAGCAGATCAAGCAGCGTCTCGACGCCAGCGGCCAGTTCCGCGATGCCGGTCGCACCGATCTGGCCGACAAGGAAGACACCGAAGTCGTCATCCTGCGGGAGTTCATGCCCGCCGCCCTGTCCGCCGATGAGATCAATGCCGCCATTGACGCCGCCATCGCTCAGGTTGGCGAAACCGGCATGCAGGCCATGGGCAAGGTGATGGCCATTCTCAAACCGCAACTGCAAGGCCGGGCGGATCTTGCCGCTGTCAGTGGTCTGGTCAAACAGCGGTTAGTCTGAACACCCTCTCTCTATCCGTTATCGCAGTGATCTTCTACGGTCTTTGCCGTGGTTCTGTCCTTCCGGGACACGCCGTGAATACGTCCCTGTAGGCTCCTCTCAGACATCCCTGTCTTCGAGGATCCCGGCAAGGCCGTTCAGGCACGAAAACCGTAGACGCTCACTGCTCAAACCAACACCAACCAATACGCCGCCCAATCAGGCAGGCTCTTCGGTTACACTGCCGCATCGATCCCTACACCCGACACCCCATGGCCCGGATCCCTGACAACTTCGTACAGGACCTGCTCGCCCGTACCGACGTGGTGGAGCTGATCAATGCCCGGGTGCCGCTGAAAAAGGCCGGCCGCAACTACATGGCCTGCTGTCCGTTTCATCAGGAAAAAAGCCCGTCTTTTACCGTCGCCCCGGACAAGCAGTTCTATTATTGCTTCGGCTGCGGCGCCAGCGGAAATGCGGTCGGTTTTCTAATGGAGTATGAGCGACTGTCGTTCCCCGAGGCGGTTAAACAGCTCGCCGATCGCGCCGGTGTCGAGGTGCCGCGAGAGCAGGACAACCACCCGCAGCAAAGCGCCGCGCAAAAAAGTGCCCTGCAGCAGATGTACGACCTGCTTGCCCGCGCCGAGCTCTTCTTCCGCCAGCAGCTGAAAAGCGCCCCCGAACGCAAGGTGGCAGTGGACTACCTGAAGGGCCGGGGTCTGAGCGGCGAGGTGGCCGCCCGTTATGGTCTCGGCTTTGCCCCGCCCGGCTTCGACAACCTGATGACCGCCCTGTCGCTCGATCAGACCGGGCTGCAACGGGCCGAAGAAGTGGGCCTGCTGGTGCGCCGCGAAGATACCGGGCGGGTCTACGACAAGTTCCGGGACCGCATCATTTTCCCGATCCGCGACAGCCGCGGCCGCACCATTGGCTTCGGCGGCCGGGTGCTGGGCGATGGCAAGCCCAAGTACCTGAACTCGCCGGAAACCCCGGTGTTCCACAAGGGTCGCGAACTCTACGGCCTGTGGGAATGGAAGCAGAGCCGCGACAAGCACAACCAGCTATTCGTGGTGGAAGGCTACATGGATGTTATTGCGCTGGCGCAGCACGGCATTGCCAATGCCGTCGCCACCCTTGGTACCGCCACCAGCGGCGAGCATGCCGAGAAACTGTTCAGGCAGGTGGACGAAGTGGTGTTCTGCTTCGACGGCGACGACGCCGGCCGCCGCGCCGCCTGGCGGGCGCTGGAGAACACCCTGCCGGTGCTGGAAGATGGCAAACAGGCCCGCTTCCTGTTCCTGCCCGACGGGGAAGACCCGGACACACTGGTGCGGCAACAGGGGCGTGAGGCGCTGCTGGCCATGGCCGCCGAGGCCCCCGGCCTCGCGGAGTACCTGTTCAGTCACCTCAGTGAAGGCCTGAACCTCGGCTCAGTCGATGGCCGCGCCCGACTGGCACGGCTCGCCCTGCCCCTGATCCGCCTGCCGAAAGGCGATTTCTACCGCAGCCTGCTGCGCAAGGAGCTTGCCTCCCTTACCCGTCTGGATGAATCGGATCTGGCCGAGCTTGCCAGCCACCCGGAACCCTCCAGCGCGGCCAACCCGCCTGCCACCACGCCCGACTGGCAGCACGAAGAGGGGCCACCCCCGTGGCTGGATCAGCACGAGGAGAGGCCCTCACCCGCTACTCGCCGTCGCGCCACGCCACGGCCGGCGCCCGAACGGCGGATGCGAATGTCGCTGGTGGAACGCCTGCTACTGATCCTGATCCAGCACCCGGGAGTGTTGCGTGCCTGCCCGCTACCCGCCGGCGTGGAGGAGCTGGAAGCGCCACAGATGGATGTGCTGGTGCAGGTCATCGACCTGCTGACCGAACAGCCCGACCTGCCCGGCCCGGCCCTGCTGGGCGGCCTGATGGCGATGGATCAGGGCGAACTGATCGCCGAGGTGATCCGCCAGTCAGAGCAGGTCCCGGCGGGCGAGGAAGCCGCCGTGAACGATTGGCGCGGCGGCGTCACCGAACTGGAGATCCGCTGGCTGGAGCGCTGCCTGGATCAGGTTCGGCATCAACCCGCGCCGGATATCCACCAGCTGGCCGGCCTGACCCGGCAGCTCGCCGACGCCCGCCAGCGCCAGCGCCGCCGCCTCGACTGACCGCCCGGCACCTGCGGCTGGCGAGCGCCCCCATTCCCGCCTATAATGCGCGGTTTCTCAGCACCCCCGAGGGAACGACGCACTCGCCCCCCGGTCAGTGTTATCACCCTCTGTTCTCACAGGCATACTTCATGGCATCCGAGAAAGAGCAGCAACAATCCCAGCTGAAACTGTTGATCACTCTGGGCAAGGAACAGGGTTACCTGACCTATGCCGAGGTGAATGACCACCTGCCGGATTCAATTACCGATACCGATCAGGTTGAAGACATCATCCAGATGATCAACGACATGGGCATCCCGGTGGTCGAAAAGGCCTCCGACGCCGAACAGTTGCTGATGGACGAAAGCCCGGACAGCGGTGACGAAGTGGCCGCCGAAGAGGCCGCCGCGGTACTGGCCGCCGTAGAAAGTGAACCGGGCCGCACCACCGACCCGGTGCGCATGTACATGCGCGAGATGGGCACGGTGGAACTGCTGACCCGCGAAGGCGAAATCGAAATCGCCAAGCGCATTGAGGAAGGCATCCGCGAAGTCATGCACGCCATGGCGTTCTGGCCCGGCGCGGTCGACACCGTGGTCGCCGAATTCGACAGAGTTGCCACCGAAGAGCGTCGTCTGTCGGATATCATCGCCGGCTATCTCGACCCTCATGACGATGGTGCCGCTGCCACCAATAACAACAACAATAATAACAATGGCAACAGCAGTAGCGAGCCGGCCTTTGCTTCAAAAGCAAAAGCGAAAGCAGACGGCGAAGAAACCGACGAGGAAGAAACAGACGGCGACAGCGATGACTCGGACGAAGATGACGGCAGCCTTGACCCGGTGCTGGCCGCCGAGCGTTTCAACGAGCTGAAAACCCGTCTCGACAAGCTGCAGAAATCGCTCAAGCGTAATGGTCGCGACCACAACAGCTCCGCCAAGGCGCTCGAAGCCATGGCCGAACACTTCACCCTGTTCAAGCTGGTGCCCCGCATCTATGACGAGCTGCTGCGTCAGGTTCGCGACAACCTCGACAGCGTCCGCAAGCTGGAAAAGGAAATCATGCTCACCGCCGTCAAGCGTGGTCGTATGCCCCGCGCCGACTTCATCGCCACCTTCCCCGGCAATGAGTCCAACCTGAACTGGCTTGACGACGTTACCGGCAACAAGAAAGCAAAGGCCTGGGCAGACAGCCTGAAAGCCGTGCGCGAAGATATCGAGCGCTCACAGCGTCGGGTTCAGCAGCTGGAAGAAAAATTCGGCATGCCAATCACCGAGATCAAGGAAATCAACCGCCGTGTCTCGATTGGCGAAGCCAAGGCCCGCCGCGCCAAGAAAGAAATGGTGGAGGCCAACCTGCGTCTGGTGATCTCAATCGCCAAGAAGTACACCAACCGTGGTCTGCAATTCCTCGATCTGATTCAGGAAGGCAACATCGGTCTGATGAAAGCCGTGGACAAGTTCGAATACCGCCGCGGTTACAAGTTCTCGACCTACGCCACCTGGTGGATTCGTCAGGCCATCACCCGTTCGATTGCCGACCAGGCCCGCACCATTCGTATTCCGGTACACATGATCGAGACGATCAACAAGATCAACCGGGTGCAGCGCCAGATGCTGCAGGAAATGGGCCGCGAGCCGACCCCGGAAGAACTGGGTGTTCGCCTCGACATGCCGGAAGACAAGGTGCGCAAGGTGCTGAAGATCGCCAAGGAACCGATTTCCATGGAGACGCCGATCGGCGACGACGAGGATTCGAGTCTGGGCGACTTCATCGAGGACAGCACCATCGAATCACCGATCGACCGCGCCACCATGATCGGCCTGGAAGAAGCCACCCGCGAAGTGCTGGCCAACCTGACCGGTCGCGAAGCAAAAGTATTGCGCATGCGTTTCGGCATCGACATGAACACCGATCACACGCTGGAAGAAGTCGGCAAGCAGTTCGACGTCACCCGCGAGCGGATCCGTCAGATCGAAGCCAAGGCCCTGCGCAAACTGCGTCACCCGTCGCGCTCGGAACACCTGCGCAGCTTCCTCGACGGTGACAACTAAGTTCCTCTGAGGTAAAAAACACCGACCCTGATGGGCCGGTGTCCCTTCCGGGCCTATAGCTCAACGGTTAGAGCAGAGGACTCATAATCCTTTGGTTCCAGGTTCGAATCCTGGTGGGCCCACCAAATACCACAATAACATCAGCATGATAGATTTACTCCGCCAGCCCAAAGTCTTACCACCGGGATCAGAGTCACACAACTGGCGAAGTTAGACGGGAGACGAAATCAGCACCATGGCTACTCCACTTAGCGCCACGCCTAGCGCGCTCTCACGGTAGCACGCCACGGATCACAATTTAGTGCTCTATTTTTACACGGACGACGGACTAGCATACCCAATGAAGAAGAAGCTTCATTTCGCAACCGAGTATCGTCAACGCCGGGAGAGAAAACTCCACAAGAGAAGGCTGCGGAAAGTTTCTATAGTGCTAGATCAAGGCATAAGCACTGCATATGCTAAATGTCCAGAGCACCTAACCTTATATAAGCTCCGAGATCGTTCCGAGTTCCTTGAAATGCTGCAGCAACTCAGGCTCACCGTTGCAGATGGGAAAAGGCGTATCAGAATCGATTTCTCTTGTCTAAACAGCATTGATGCGAGCGCGGCGATTTTACTGCGCGCAGAGATCGAGAGGATAAAGAAGCTATATCCAAAGCTTGTAGTACGAGGCATCTATCCTCGCAACGTGAAATGCGCTCACGTTCTGGCAAAAATTGGTGTTTCAAAACTATGTGGAATGCCTCAAAAAATAGGAAATTTCGATGACGTTGTTCACTGGAGCGTCGTCACCGGCGAAGACGTTGATGGAGAGAAGTACGCAACCGAGTTAATGGCCCCCTATGAGGGAAGACTCCTCGGAGATCTAGATAAGAGACTCTATGTAGGGGTTAGTGAAGCGATGACAAATGTCACCCATCATGCATACATAGACGCTAGAGATGACGGCCTAGCGGATACTCATGAGGATGAGCGCCAATGGTGGATGTTTAGCCAAGAGAGGAAAGGACAGCTTCAAGTGGTCATTTGCGACCTCGGCATCGGCATTCCCAGGACTTTACCCAGAAGTCAAAAGCCTGAACTCGCACCAGTTGTGCGCTGGATGAGAAAAGAGAGCAGGCAAGATGCCGATGTCCTGTCAGCAGTATTGAAAAAAACCGCGGGCACTAGGCCTGTAGCTCAAGCCCCTGAAGACACGTTTTCTCGAACGGGTCAAGTGCACAGGGGCCGCGGGCTTTACAATATTGTTCATGCGGTCAGAGACATTGATAAAGCCTCAATTGCAGTACTGTCAAATAGTGGCGGCTGGATAAAAAGCACCGACGGTGACAAGGGTGGCGCTAAAGTCCGGTTTAACGACAACATCAAAGGGACTATAATCTCTTGGAGCATTCCCATTGGGCCACACCATGAAAAACAAGACGATTAACATTGCTCTCGATTTCTCGAGATTTCCGGGAGGGCGGTTTAGATCTGACGGTCCAGCCAGCGGAGAAGCATTCAGGGATGATCATCTTGTTCCCGCAATTAACAATGGCGGAGGAGGGGTAACCGTCATAAGCATGGACGGCGTGGCCGGATATGGATCTTCTTTTCTGGAAGAGGCTTTTGGCGGACTAATCCGGTTGGAGCACATTTCTGAAAAGGACTTCTGGAAGAGTTTCTCAATTAGCGCATCAGACTCTGCCCTCTTGAACGAGATAAAGGAATATGTTCATGAGGCAGAACTCAATACAAGACCTCAGAGCTAAGAAGGGAATAATGGAAGCACTGAACGAATTCTGCTCAGTCACAAAAGCATACGCTCCTTGGCTAGCCATCATACTTGTCGCATTTGGATGGCTCGTATCTCATTGGACTGCAAACTCAAGGGAGTCTAGGAAGGAAATAAGATCAGCAATAGACAGGTTCAGCGTCAACTGTAGAGAGTTATGGGAAACCGCTAAAGATTATCACACCGCTTCGACTCATTGTTCGAATACTGCATGCAAAGTTAAATCATTACTCTCCCAACTTTCGATCATCATCCCATACTGTGAATCGCTCGGAATTAGCGATCAGATATCCAAAGACATTACGGCTCTTAGGCAAGAAGTTACCCTGAAGAATTTCGACGCTCCTAGCAGTTTCTCATCCGTGAATATCAAGGACCCTAGACTCACGAGGATTTCAGGTAGCATGGATATATTGCTTCTAAGCATCGAACAGGCGTTCGCGAAAAAATATCACAACGGAAGAAAGAATAAGAAAGCCTAGAATGGCATAAAAAATATTGTTCGCTTCGCACCACAACGCGCCAACGAATGTCGCGCACAAGCAAGGAATTGCTTTACGCAATCTCCATTCATTGAACCAAAGACGGTAATATGTGAAGCCATACTTCTCTGAATCCGAGCACTTATCCAAAATTTGGCGCTGCGTGCCCGCTCACTACCAATCCAACCACCCACACCCCCCCGCCCCTACAAATGAGATTCACTTGCATTTAGGGTGCCACCCACTCAAAATGCCGGTCCCCGATTTCCTGCTCCTGTCGAGGCTCCGATGTCCCTGATTCTCCCCGACTGGCTTGCCAATGGCGGCCCGGTGATGTGGCTTTTGCTCGGCCTGTCGCTGATTGCCAGCGCCATCGTGATCGCCAAGTTGATCCAGTTTGCCCTGATCCGGCCGTTGGATGCCGGTCCGGGTGATGCTGTCCTTGATCTGCTCCGCCAGGGTCAGCCGGAGGCCGCCATCAATCAGGCCGAGACCGGTAAAGACCCTCTCAGTCGCACGTTGCAGGCAACGCTGGCTATTGAACATGGCTGGGAGGACGAGGCCGTGCGCGTGGCCCGGCAGCAAATCGAGTCATTGCGTGGCGGTCTGCGGGCGCTGGAACTGATTGCGGCGGTGGCACCGCTGCTGGGGCTGCTTGGCACCGTGTTCGGCATGATTGAGGCGTTCCGGGCGCTTGAACAGGCCGGCACTCAGGTGGACCCGTCGCTGCTTTCCGGCGGCATCTGGGAAGCCCTTCTAACCACCGCAGCTGGTCTCAGTGTCGCGATTCCGACGCTGGCGGCATTCCACTGGTTTGATCGTTCACTGGAGCGGCTGCGCTTCCTGCTGGAGGACCGGCTCGCCCGGCTGGCTTCCTTGCGGGGCCGGCAAGCCTGACCGCCATGCGGATTGACGCACCAGCACGCAAACCTGTCAGCATCAGCCTGACACCACTGATTGATGTGGTGTTCATCCTGCTGGTGTTTTTCATGTTGGCGACCAGGTTCATCGAACTCGGCCAGCAACCCCTGTCGGTGGCGGTGGCCGGCGAGCAGCAGCTGACCGATGACGACGTTCTGCTGGTCCGGGTACTGGGCAGCGATCAGGTGGAGCTGAACGGCAAACCACTGGCACTGGAGACGCTGGCGACAACACTCGCCAGCAAACCGACCTCACCGGTTTTTGTCAGCAGCGGCGATCTGGCGTCGCTTCAGGATGTGCTGAACGTCACCGATCTGCTGCAACAGGCGGGCATGCGCGATGTCCATCTGGAGTTGCTGCCATGAAACGCCTGAGTCTCGATACGCCGGCGAGTCGTCGACCTGACATCGAACCGGTGTTGCCGTTGATCAATGTGGTGTTTCTGCTGCTGATTTTTTTTATGGTTGCCGGGCGCATGGCGCCGTCCCTGCCAGCCGACATCACGCCACCGGCCAGTCAGGTGGCACAACCGGCCAATGATGATCCGGTGGAGATCGTGGTCAACGCGCGGGGCGAGGTCAGCTGGCGTGGCGAGGGGGTCGCGCTGGCCGATCTGCCGGACCGGCTCGACGGCATTCGCAAGGACCGTCCGGTGACCGTGCTGACCGACGGCGATATACCGGTGATGCTGTTGCGACCGGCTCTTGAGGCGCTGCGTGATGCCGGCATTACCGATGTGCTGCTGCTGACCAGGAGGCAGCCGTGAGCCTGACCCGCAAGGCGTTGGCGCTGGTGCTGGCGGTGGCTCTGCACTTGCCACTGTTCCTGCATGAACCGGCCGGACTTCAGCAGGGAGAAGCCCCCGAGGGCCGTGCCACCCAGACCGGCGTGACGCTCAAACTTGCCGGCAAACCACCCGCGCCTGCCCGGGCAGCCGGGGCGCCCGCGCCGCCGCCCGTCGCGCGACCGGTGGCACCGACACCGCGCCCCGCCCGTACCGTCTCCGCACCGGCGGCGCCTTCCACGCCGCGGGAGCTAACCGCCGCGCGGGAAAGCACGGCAACAGAAGACGAGGAAGCCGGTGCCAGTGAAGCCCGGGAGGGTGGTCAGGTGATGGGCCTTGGCGGCGCCTCCCGCGACGGCCAGCAGGACGATGATATCGAGCGCTATCTGGGTGTCATTCGCAGTCGGGTGCAGCGTCTGATCGAGTACCCGCAGCAGGCTCGCCTGCGTCGTCAGCAAGGCACAGTAACGATTGCGTTCTCGATTGATAGCGACGGCCGCGCCCGCAATATCGAAGTGGTCAGCAGCTCCGGCAGCGCGCTGCTTGATCAGGCCGCAGTGCGGCTGTTTGAACGCCTGCGCTTACCCCCCCCGGGGCCGGAGCTACTACCGCTACTTCAGCGACGCTCGATTCCGGTGGTCTACGAACTGCGCTGACCTGCCCGTTCGTCGCACATTTACAACCGTTCACGTAACTTTCCGGCCCGCAGCCCGAATCTGTGACTGCCATCACTGTCTCTTCTCAACAGACATTAATTTGCTATGATCAAGCCATGAGTCGACAAAAAAGCTTCATCAGGACGTTGTTCATCATTGCCACGGTGGTGTTGCCGTCGTTGTCTCTGGCCAATGATCCCAACGAGGTGCTGCTTAACCGGGTCTATGCCTCGGGCGGGCAAACGCTGTACTGCGGGGCCAGTTTCTCTGCCGGGGACCGAGGTATTCGTGTCGACTCCATTTATGGCAGTCACCTGTTGCTGCGGCACTTCGGATGTATCACCTCACGCCAGTGCGCCAACAAGCCCGAGTACGTGGCGGTGGCCAGCGACCTCCACAACCTGTACCCGATGCAACGCGGTACCGAAATCGATCGCCGCGGCAGCCAGTTCGGCGACCTGCCCCCTGACAGCCGCGAGAATGACTGCGGCTATCGCATCGCCTTCCAGACTTTTGAGCCACCAGAACATGCCAAAGGCAATGTTGCTCGCGCCATGCTGTACATGCATCGGCATCACAATCTGCCATTGGTAGGCACGCTGGAAATGTATCAGCGCTGGCATCGTCTTGATCCACCTGATCCCGCCGAGCGCGCCCGTAATGAAGCCATTGGCCGCATTCAGGGCAATCGCAATCCCTACATCGACAATCCGGATCTGGTCGACAGGTTAAGCAACATCGGCAACATCGGCCGATAAAAAAAGCCGGCGAGAATCGCCGGCTTTTTTCTTTCTCTACACTTTCAGAATGCCTCTGCCGACAGTGCCATCATGGTGTCGCTGCCGGCACGCATCTGCTCCGCCAGCGCCCGGGCTTTCGGCAGCAGTCGCTCGAAGTAGAAACGACCGGTGATCAGCTTGGTGGCCTGCAACGGCTGATCCGCTTGCCTTGCTGCCACCGCCATCATCCGCGCCCACAACCAGGCGTAGACAACATAACCAAACACATCCAGGTACTCACAGGCAGAGGCACTGATTGCATTCGGGTCCCGGCCTGCCTGAGCCAGCAGCTCGCCGGTCAGCGACTCGAGCAGATCCAGCGCCTCAGCAAGCTGATCCAGCTGCGTGCCGATGGCCGCTGTCTGACGATTCGCTGCCAACCACTCGCGGGCATCGGCGAGGAACGCCTGCACTGACTTGCCGCCATTGCGCGCTACCTTGCGGCCAGCCAGATCCAGTGCCTGAATACCGTTGGTGCCTTCATAGATCTGGGCGATACGGGCATCACGGACAAACTGTTCCATACCCCACTCGCGGATATAGCCGTGACCGCCGAACACCTGCTGGCCAATCACACAGGTTTCCAGGCCGCGATCGGTAAAGAACGCTTTCGCCACCGGCGTCAGCAGCGCCACCCGATCTTCTGCTTTGGCTTTCACCGCAGCGTCTTCGCCGAACTTGGCGGTATCGAGCTGCAAGCCAAGATAGGCCGCCAGTGCCCGGCCGCCTTCGTTCAGGGCTCGCATGGTCATCAGCATGCGGCGCACATCGCCATGGTGGATAATCGGATCGGCATTGGCGCCGGCATTTTTTACGCCATCGGCAGCCCGACCCTGCAGACGGTCTTTTGCGTAAGCGACCGCGCTCTGGTAACTCGCCTCACCGAGGCCGGTTCCCTGTAAACCAATCGACAAGCGCTCATAGTTCATCATGGTGAACATCGCCGCGAGGCCCTGGTTTTCTTCGCCCACCAGCCAGCCGGTGGCGTCATCAAAATTGAGCACACAGGTGGCGGAGCCCTTGATGCCCATCTTGTGTTCGATGGAACCGCATTTCACGCCATTGCGTTCGCCGGCATTGCCACTGGCGTCGGGCAAAAACTTCGGCACCAGAAACAGGGAAATACCTTTGGAGCCTTCCGGTGCCCCCGGCAGCTTCGCCAGCACCAGATGGATGATGTTACTGGTCAGGTCGTGCTCGCCACCGGTGATAAAAATCTTGGTGCCGGACACCTTGAATGAGCCATCGCCGTTCGGTACCGCTCGGGTGCGCATGATGCCAAGATCAGTGCCGCAGTGCGGTTCGGTCAGACACATGGTGCCGGCCCATTCACCGCTGTACATCTTCGGCAAGTACCTGTCTTTCAGCTCGTCGCTGGCATGCGCATCAAGGCACAAGGTGGCGCCGTTGGACAACAGCGGATACAGCGCGAACGAGGTGTTGGTGGCGTGGATCATTTCCTCAAACAACACGGAAAGGCTCTTCGGCATACCCTGGCCGCCGTAAACCGGATTGCCCGCCAGCGCGGTCCAGCCGTTCTCGGCGAAGGTGGTGTACGCCTCCTTGAAGCCCTTCGGCGTGGTCACCACACCATCATCCCACTGACAGCCCTCTTCATCGCCAGAACGATTCAGCGGCAGCAACAAACCTTCCACCATCTTGCCGGCTTCCTCGAGAATGGCGTCGGCGAGATCGCGGGTGACTTCCGCCGTCGCCGGCATCGATGCCCACAGCGTCTCGGCTTCGAACACGTCATTGAGGACAAAACGCATATCGTCGAGCGGTGCTTTATAGGTCGCCATGCTGTTCTCCTGTAACGGCCCGGCCCAATGGCCGTGACCTGAAAGTCATGCCTGTTAAACAACAATGCCCGCGTGATGGCGGGCATTGTCGTGGCTCACAAGGATGGTGCGGATCAGAACGCGAAATGCGCTTCGTCCAGCTCCATCATGCACTCCAGACCGCCCTCGATGGCCAGCTTGTGGCTGGCGGTACGCGGCAGCAGACGCTTGAAGTAGAAGCGCGCGGTGCTGATCTTGGCCTTGTAGAAGTCCTCGTCGCCGTTGCCGGCCGCCAGCGCGTCCTGAGCCGTCTTCGCCATTTGCGCCCACAAGAAGCCGGTGACCACATAGCCTGAGTACATCAGGTAGTCGACCGCAGCGGCGCTGACATTTTCCGGGTTCTGCATCGCCTTCATGCCGATCGCCATGGTCATGTCTGCCCACTCCTTGTTCAGCGTAACGAGTGGCTCGATAAACTCCTTCAGTGCAGCATCATCAGCATTGGCTTCGCAGAACTTGTGCATCAACTTGGTGAAGCGACGCAGCGCAGCACCCTGGGTTTGCAGCACCTTGCGACCGAGCAGGTCGAGTGCCTGAATACCGGTGGTGCCTTCATACAGGGTGGAAATACGGGCATCACGAACGTTCTGCTCCATGCCCCACTCGCGGATAAAGCCGTGGCCGCCGTAGATCTGCACGCCATGGTTGGCCGCTTCGTAGCCAACTTCGGTGATAAATGCCTTGGCGATCGGGGTGATGAACGCCATCAGCTCGTCCGCTTCCTTACGCTCGTCTTCGCTCTTGGCCAGCTTGACGGTGTCACCCATCATCGCCGCCCAATAGACCATGGCACGACCACCTTCGGCGAACGCCTTGGCGGTCAGCAGCATGCGGCGCACATCCGGGTGGACGATAATCGGATCGGCCGGACCGTTCGGATTTTTCGGGCCGGACAGGGCGCGCATGGCGAGACGCTCTTTGGCATAGCGCAAGCCACCCTGGAAGCCGGCTTCGGCGTGGGCCACACCCTGAATGGCGGTGCCGAGACGGGCAAAGTTCATGAAGGTGAACATGCAGTTCAGACCACGGTTCTCGGGGCCAATCAAATAGCCGGTGGCGCCGTCAAAGTTCATCACGCAGGTGGCGGATGCCTTGATGCCCATCTTGTGTTCGATCGAGCCACACTTGACCGGGTTACGGGCGCCCAGCGCACCATCAGCGTCGACCATGAATTTCGGCACAATAAACAGGGAAATCCCCTTGGTGCCTTCCGGCGCACCCGGCAGACGCGCCAGTACGATATGGACGATGTTGTCGGCCATGTCGTGCTCGCCAGCGGAAATAAAAATCTTGGTGCCGTACAGCTTGTAGCTGCCATCGGCCTGCGGCTCGGCTTTGGTCTTCAGGGTGCCCAGATCAGAACCACAATGCGGCTCAGTCAGGCACATGGTGCCGGTCCACTCGCCGCTGATCAGCTTCGGCAGGTAGGTGTTCTGCTGCTCTTCGGTGCCATGCTCTTCGATGGTAGCCACCGCGCCGTGGGACAGACCCGGATACATGCTCCAGGACCAGTTGGCGGTGCCGGTCATTTCGGAAATGGCAATACCGGCAGAACCCGGCAGGCCCTGACCACCGAACTCAGGATGACCACCCATGGCAGGCCAGCCGCCTTCAACGTATTTGGCATAGGCTTCCTTGAAGCCTTTCGGCGTGGTCACCACACCGTCGTTCCACTGGCAGCCTTCCTCGTCGCCAGAGCGGTTCAGCGGGGCCAGCTCGTTCTCTGAGAACTTGGCGCCTTCCTCCAGGAATGCGTTGATCAGCTCGCTGTTCACTTCGTCCAGACCCAGCTTCTGATAGTGACCATCGAGGTCCAGCACTTCGTTCAGAACAAAACGCATGTCGCGTACGGGAGCTTTATATTGAGTCATGATCCACCTCCAGAAATGGGTCGCCGGCACTGCTCAAACTTTGTTCGGGGGCCGGGGTCGGGCGCCAAGTCTAGCGCCAGCCAGTCGGCAGTCCCAGCGTGTTGCGTGACTGCAGGGTCAAACGACCGTTTGAATCAGCTTCCATGGCATAATCCGACGGATATCGTGAATGAGCAGTAAATGGGCGCAGTAAAGGAGCCACCATGCTGAACAAGGAACTGCTGGAAATTCTGGTCTGCCCGGTCAGCAAGACGCCGCTGATCTGGCGCGAGCAGGCCGGAGAATTGCTGTGCAAGGCCAGCGGCCTTGCCTACCCGGTGCGGGATGGCATCCCGGTGCTGCTGGAGGAAGAGGCCCGCACCCTCTCCGACGAGGAATTACGCGCACTGTGACCCGCTGGTCGTTGCTGGTGGCTTCCCTGTGCCTCGCGGCCAGCCCGGTTGCCGCACAGGAAAGCAGTGATGACGACACCGCCCGACGGACGGCCTACGAGGCGTGCCTGCTGGAGGCGCTGGCGCGGGCGCCGCCGGACGCTTCCGTGTCCGCACTACGAACCCTCTGCAACCCGGACGCCCAAACCCAGCGGGAACGCAACGAGTACGCCCTGCGCGGTCGTCTGGCGCTTGAGGAAGTGAGCCGCCTCAATCCCTTTGTGCTCACGCCCCATCGCCGCAATTACCTGTTGCCATTCAGCTACTGGAGCAATCCGGTCAGCAATAATCCGCTGATTGATGATGAAGAGTTGCAGCATCAGGAAATCAAGTTTCAGGTGTCATTGAAGGCGCCGCTGCTGAGCGATTTCTGGAATGGCTACACGGCCTATTTTTCCTTTACTGCCGTGTCGTGGATGCAAATCTATAATCAGGGCCTGTCTCGACCGTTCCGGGAAACCAACTATGAACCGGAACTGTTTGTGGTACGCCCGGTGGACTGGCAATTCGGACCGATTGATTCTGAACTGCTCTCGTTCGGCTACTGGCACCAGTCCAATGGCCGGGACGTGCCGACATCACGGAGCTGGGACCGGCTTTTCGTCAGTTACGTATTTCGCACCGGCAGCTGGTATGTGGCCGTCAAACCCTGGTGGCGCATTCCGGAAAATGGCAACTATCCCGACACCAGCCCGAAGCGCGATGACAATCCCGACATCGAGCGCTACCTGGGCCACTTCGATCTGAACATCATCAGGCCGATGGGCAACCATGTGTTCGAGTTGCACTGGCGCAACAACCTGCGCCGCGACGATAACAAGGGTAGCGCCCAGATCGATTACTCATTCCCGATCAACAGCCGTTTCAAGGGGCTGTTTCAGGCTTTTACCGGCTACGGGGATTCACTGATCAACTACGACAACTACGAGAATCGCTTCTCGATCGGTATTTTGCTCACCGACACTTTCTGATCAGTACCAGAAGCTCAGCATCAGGTGACTAACCCAGGCCGAGAAAGAATACAGCGGCTCATTACCCGCCACCGGCACCACCACCCGGATATCACGGAAGTCGTCATAATCAAACTGGTAGTAGTCCAGCCCGAGCCGCAGCATGAAGCGATCTGCATGCTGCCAGCGTCCCTTGAAGAAGGTGTAGCCGGCGGCGGCACCGAAGGCCGTGGAACTGAAGCTGCTCAGCTCCTTGTCGCGAGCGAGAAAATTCTGCGCATTCTGGAACGGGAACAGATCGCTGTAGAAGTCTGCTGGCCCCTGACGGTAGTAGCGGGTGCGGAACTCGAACTCCCATTGATCCTGCCACGGCTGCACCAGCACCACAGCCCAGTCTCGGGACCTGACACCCCAGCTGTCGGCGTACCAGCGATGCTCAAGATGCAAGCCCGCCCGCCAGGGCAGGTAGTAACTGGCGCGTAGCGCCGTGGCCTCGCTGGTCTTGGTGTCCGGATAGCGCTCTGGCTGAAAGGCATAGCCGTCGCCGACCCGATAGCGAACAGAGCGATACGGATTGTTCAGATAGCCTTCATCGGTGACAAAATCGTGACTGAGCGCCATCAGCAGATTGCGGGTTAATACCTGAGTTACACCGATCCGGTACTGCTGCCGGGTGGCCTGCTCTTCGAACAGGGCATCGTCCCGTCGCCGCACCGTATCGTTGCCGCGTGCATAACCGATACTGAGCGTGGTGAGATCTCCAAAGAAATCCTGACTGGCACCAAAACTGATATTGCGGGCAGCAAAATCGCTCTCGTCGCTGCGCGTCCAGTTAACGGAATAGATGGCCTTGCCCGCAAGGTAGTCCAGGCCGAGCGAATACTCGTCCCGTTCCTCGACATAGGGACTGGCGGTGGTGACCACATCAATCGAGGCCGCCGAAATCTTGTCGGCATAGTAATTGGCACTCAACGACACCCGCTCGGCGAAGTTCTTGCGCACCAGCACCGACGGGCCATCGATGACCATACCCCCGCCTTCATAGCGATGATACAGGGCATCAGCGCGAGGCTCGGGCAATACCGCTGCCTGCACCAGTGCAGGCAGCAGCCATAACGCCGACAGCCAGACCCTCAGTTGCATCCACAGCCCCCGCCACTGCCGCCCTCGGCTCCGCGGGCGCCTTCGCGGGCCTGATGGACGTGGTGCATGTAACTGGATGCGGCCGGATGGCGATCCATCGCCATCACCGGATCAGCCAGCCGGGCGCGTTCATAAGGTTTGATCCAGGGTGTCGGCGTACACCCGGCAATCAGCACCAGCGATGCCAGCAGCAGCGGCTTCATTCCAGCACCAGCGCCTTGACCTGATCGCGATACATCTTCTCGTAGCCCGGTCGGTAGGCACGGTGCAGGTAACGCATATTGCCGTCGCGGTCGATCAGAATCGTGGTCGGCATGGCGTCCACCTTGTAGAGACGACTGATGGCACTGTCCGGGTCGAACAGGATCGGGAAGCTCACCGGAATCTGTGCCAGCAATCGCTCCGCCAGCTCCGGTTTTTCATCCACATTGATCCCCAGCAGGACAAAGCCATAATCTTCGTATTCCTTGTGGATCGCCTCCAGATGCGGCATTTCCTGACGGCAGGGCCCACACCACGATGCCCAGAAGTTGATCATCACCACCTGACCACGCAACTCCGACAGCTTGACGTTGCCGCCAGCCCGGCTCTTCAGGGTGAAATCCGGTGCCACCCCGGACGCAGGCGCGGCATGAACACCGCCGCTGAACACCAATGCCATCACAACCAGTAGCACTCTCAACATACTCTCTACTCCACAGCAGCAAGTCTGTTAGCGGACGCTCAGAAAAATCCGCCCAGACCCAGGGTCCATTCGAGGTGATGGGTCACTTCGTCTGTGCCGAATATATCAAGCTCGAACAGATGATTGCGCATTTCCATGCGCAGATTCAGCCAGTCGGTCAATAGCAGCCGGTAACCGGCGCCCACATTCAGGCTGAAATGATTGTCGCCGGCAAACGCCGTGCTGCCAGCGCCGCCCACCAGATACAGTCCGTTCGAGAATACCCGACGACTGCCGGCAAAGGCCTCTCCGGGCAACAGGTTATAGCCAACAGAGAAGGTGTAGTAGCGCAAGCGTCGCTCCTCAGGGGTGAGCAGCGGCACGCCGCCGCCCAGCTTCTCGAAGCTGGTTTCGCCAACGCGCGCTTCGGCCACCGCCACCTCAAAAAAGATGTCCTCCGAGACATGCCAGGCGAGCCGGGCGCCGAGCACTGGCACGGTGTTAAAGTTCTCCACCGCTATCAAGCCGGTATACAGGCCCACCTCAACATTCTCACTGTCGATCTGCGCCTCACGCACCTGACGGCGCTCGATGCGCGGATCAATCAATGCCGAATCATCCTGTCGCTCCTCGGCCTGCGCCGACAGCAACGGCAAGGACACCAGCAAGCTCAGAACAACACACTGAAACCGGTTCGCCATTCTTCAAACTCGTCGTTGTCGTTATCGTTGGTGAGCACCACATAATTGCGATACTCAGTGCGAAGCAGAAATCCACGGGTCAGATAAAGTCGCAACCCGACACCGGCATGAACGCCGCGCTCGCTGCTGACATCGGGCTGCACCAGCACGGTGCGGGGCTCGACTTGCACGTGCCCGGCACCGAGCAGCACATACGGCGACAGGCGCCAGCGTGGATAAAGATGATGCTGGATACCCAGGTTGATCAAGCGGGTGCTGGCAAAGGCGCCCGCCGCCTCGGTCCACATCAGATCCAGCTGCAGGTTCTCGGTAAAGGCGTAGCCGCCATGCACGGTCAGGGAAGTGACGCCGTCGAGATCCCCCACCATCACGCCGATCTCGCCGTGTGGCCGAAAATAGTCAGACAGACTGCGTTCCTCCAGTGCCACATAGCCGCCGGTTTCATCCAGCGTCCGCGCCAGCTGGCGCCGATGCACCCAGCCTTCGCGGCCACGGGGGGTTCGCACCTTGATCCACTGAGTGCGCCGCTTGATCAGCACCACCCACTGCCCCTCCTCCACCACATGGAACACCGGAAATCCGCGCCCGGGGCCAGTGTGAATGTCAATATAGGGGTCCGCCACCTGCACCCGCAGCTCCTTCGCCTCGACCGCGCCGACCAACAGCAACAACAGCATCATCAACCCGCCGCGAATACTCGACCTCTGCATACCTGTACTCACTGCGGAACCACGAAGGGATCGTTGTAATTCTGAGCGCCAATATCGAGCCACTCTGCCAGCAGGCGCAGCTCGGCGCGGCTTAACCAGCCGGTATGCTCCCCTCCGCCGGCAAACACGGCAAAAAAGCGACTGTTACGCGCCGTACCTGCGACCATGGCGGGAGTCAGCGTTACGGTCTGCTGAACAGGAATCGGGTCGTCATTCTCATCGAGGACCAGATTACCCTCCTCGTCGCGAACAAATACCGGGTTGCCGTCGCCATCCAGCAGCGGCACCAACTGATCAACCAGCGCCCCGTCCTGTTCAATCAGCGCATTGTCAGGGAACAACAACTCACGATAGCTGACCAGCTGCGAGGCGGCCTCGGGAGCCGTATCCGCGGTCAGCTCCAGTTGTGCTGGCGGCACCTGCAATGCGCCCATCCCGTCGCGACGACTGTGGCACGCTGAACAGGTGACATCCGTCAGCACCGTATCGATCTCCACTTCCCGCGGCAAATCCCAAAGCGGCTGAATATGTGCGTGGTAATGAATAATGCTGCGGCAGAGCGGTGCCCACTGCGACAGGCAGTTCGGATCGCTCTCCGGTGAGGGTGTATCCAGATCACTGTAAACCAGTAACAGATCATCATCTGGTGTGCGCACCAGCGGATCGGTCCAGATATCCTCGAACAGCAGGTCGAGCGCCGGGCGGCGGCGGGCAGGCTCCACCCGCGTCAGCACCTCTGCCATGGTTTCACCGGCATCGGCAAACAGCTCGGGGCGGGTATTCGGGAACGGCAGTCCGGTCACCGGCGCACCCTGATTGATATTGCTGCGCTCCGCATCGGCCCGGCCATGGGGCAATGACGAACCGGGCTCATGGCAGCCACTGCAGTGGAACTCCTCACCGGGCCGCACGCTCAGCCAGGCGCCATGCTGTGGCCCGACCCGACGGCCACTGGCATCAACCAGCTGGATGTCGAGCGCCACATTGGCAGGTACTTCCACCCGCACCGAACCATCCGGTGCCACCGGCACATAGCCAACAATTTCACGCATCCCGAACGCCGGCAGCCGACCAAAATCCGCTCCGTTCAGCATCACTGTGTCGCGATCGGGAATCAGCACTGTCTTGGCGATACGCAAAAATCGCACCGCCCGCTGGTCCGCAGTCACCAGTGCCGGATCGGCAAACTGTTCCAGCGTCGTCACACCGACCGGCAAGACACTTCGCGGCACAAATTCGCCAGCCACATCATAAACACTGCGGATGTTGAGCAGCCCGGCATCGCGCTCGGCGAGGGCAAGGTCACGCCCTGCTCCGGGAACACCATCCGCTATCACTGCCGGAGGGGGACGCGACGACATCACCGCCACTTCACCGATCATGATGCCATCGGCGGGCGGCAGCACTGGCAGTTGCCGATTGTTGGCCGGATCAAATATCCACAAACCATAGGCCGGTTCTGCTTCACGCACATCGTCAAGGGCACGGTTATCGTCGGTGCAGGCAAGCAACTCACCGCTCTCCTGCAACCGCAGCCGGCACGGCGCCCAGGCCGCCAGCAACCGCCCGCTGCCATCGTTCAGCGGTGCCAGCGAGGTGAAGCGGCCGGCGCTGGAAACCTCATCGCCGGTCAGTACCGGCAGCGGCAATAACAATGTTTCCGCCTCACCGGCACCGACAATCAGGGGCTGATCACGGTTGATGAAATCACGAATATCAATCACCAGTGGCAGGGCCGACCAGTTCCTGCTTTGCAGCGGTCGTTTCATCACCAGCACACGGCCATCTTCGAGCAGCGCAGGCTGGGTATAGAAGGGCGCCGGGTCAGCCGGGTCGTGGCTATCTGCGCCATACACAATACTCACAGCGCTGCCATCCGGATTCATACTGTAAAGATTGAACTCGTTGGTATTGCCGCTGTTATCCCAACGCACCAGCAGCAAACGCCCATCATTGAGCACCAGTGGTGACAGGTCGTGACTGGGATTGAAACTGATCTGGCGAATGTCGGAACCATCACTGTTCATGACATGCAGGGCCAGTGCATTCACCTGCCGGCTTTCCTCTTGCGGAGCGAACTGGGGCTTGCCTTCGTCCAGCAAGCGCGCCCGCGACTGACGCTGGCGGTCAGAAACAAACAAAATGCGCCCGTCCGGCAGGTACCGGGGCATCAAATCATGCCCCTCCTCGGCAATCAGATTGCTGCTGATGATACGTCGCAGGCTGTCTGTGTCGGCGTTGTACTCCCAGACATTCCAGCGTGGCTGGTCATCATCATCGGCGCCCGGAATATCCGGCGCACGAAGGGAGAACAACAACCGGCGACCATTAAAAGCGGGACTCAGGTCACGCACGTCGTGAGGATCGGTAAAAACTCTTAGTGATATCGCCCGGGACACGGCTCTTGGTGAGGCGGCATCCCGAATGAGCAACTCACCACCGGGGTAAAACGCCACGGGTTCCCGCTCGTTGCGTGACAACATCAAGCCATCGTCGCCATCAATTGGAGTAGGCCGAATGACGTAGGCGATCGGTGCCTCGCCCAGTCGAGGATCAATCCCGCTTTCCTGACTGGAGCCCATACAGCCCGACAGTGTGATCAACATCACGCTGCCGATGAGAATACATTTTGCTGAACGAACGTCCCTGCACATCGCGTTGTAACCTTCCGCCTATCGGATAAATCATGCCGTGCAAGTATCATGCACACCGGCCGCAAAAATCTGCGCCATGCGACACAGTCCGTGAACGACCGACGACGCACAATACACTGGCATGGACATTGCTGCCTACCGCATAGAATCCAGTCCGAGATTGTCTACCGGGGTTACCATGGAAAGGAAACGGATTAACCAACTGCTTACGGCCCTGTGCTGCATGACCGTCATGGTCTGGGCGAACGCAGGACCAAGGGAACAGGCAAGACAACTGCATGACCGGCTCACCGGCACCCCGGCCAGCGAAGCACTGCTGACTGAACTTGCCGATCTGATTGATGACAACCGTGCGCACGACGCCGCCCTTCGGGCCATGGATGAAGACAACTTCTACGATGTCACGCTGAAGAACTTTGTCATGCCCTGGACCAACGAAGAGCAGAATGTCTTCGCGCCATTGAATGACTACGTTGCAACAGTGATCGGCATCGTGCGGGACAATCTCGATTTCCGCCGCGTGCTCACCGATGATCTGGTCTATGTTGGCAGTAGTTCCGCACTGACAGCAGCGGGCTACAGCATCCCGTCCCCCTCTGCGCTCAGCAATGCCCACTACGAAGCACTGGAGAATCAGCGTGTGTCGTTGCAGGCATTTCTTGAACCCCAGTCTCAATCCAGCCTGTATGGCATTCCGTCCCACGCCACCGCCGGGGTCATGACCAGCCGCGCCAGTGCCATGGCGTATTTTGTCGCTGGCACGAATCGGGCCATGCTGCGTTTTACTCTGATGCACCATCTCTGCCGGGATATGGAGCAGTTGCACGACATCACCCGTCCAGCAGATCGCATCCGTCAGGACGTCACCCGCAGCCCCGGCGGTGACAGTCGCGTGTACCTGAACAACTGCGTCGGCTGCCATAACGGCATGGATCCCATGGCGCAGGCCTTCGCCCATTACGAATGGAGTGGCGAGGAAGGCACCGGCGCCGGCCAGATCCTGTACAACAACAGTCAGGTTCAAGCCAAGTACCTGATCAATGCCAACAACTTTCCCTACGGTTACGTCACTACCGATGATCGCTGGGATAACTACTGGCGCGCAGGCCCCCATGCCAATCTCGGCTGGGATGCGTCGCTACCCGGCAGTGGCGAGGGGGCGAAAAGCCTCGGTGAGGAACTCGCCAACAGCGAGGCCTTTGCCAGCTGTCAGGCTCGCAAGGTTTTTCGCGCCGTCTGCCTGCGCGGTCCCACCTCAGCAAGCGATGTGACGGAACTGGATGGCATGACCAGCCGTTTCCGCAACCACTACAACCTGCGGAATCTGTTTGCCGATGCCGCTGTGTACTGCATGGGTGAGTAAGGAGACCGCCATGAATGCCATCCGATTACCTGCCCTGACACTGCTTGCCCTGCTGTTGACCGCCTGTGGTGCCGACTCGGGCGCTCCGGTAACCAGCAACCCGCCACCGCTCAGCGAAGGCGCGGTTAACTATACTGGCCCGACGCCCCGCAGTGTCGATGTCGCCGCCTTCAAGACCCATGTCTGGGACAATCTGGTCCGAGTGGATCGCTGCGGCGCCTGTCACGATGCCGGCGGCCAGTCGCCCGCCTTTGTTCGCCGCGACGACATTAACCTCGCCTTTACTGCTGCCAGCGCGGCGGTAAATCTGTTTGCTCCGGCCGACTCGCAACTGGTGACCAAAGTCGCCGGGGGGCACAACTGTTGGCTCGACAGCAATCAAGCCTGTGCTGATGTGCTCACCACCTGGATCACCAACTGGGCCGGCGCCAATGACGGTGGCGAAGCCGGCGCTATCGAGTTTGTTGCGCCGGTACTGCGCGATGCCGGCGAGACGCGCTATTTTCCGGCTTCCCCGGCAAGTTTTCAGACCCATGTCTATCCACTGCTGAGCCCGTTTTGTGGCGAGTGTCATCAACCGGCATCGCAATCACCAGTCTCGCCGTATTTCGCCCACAGCAATGTCGATGCTGCCTATGGTGCGGCGCAAGGCGTCATCAATCTGGATTTGCCGAGCGCGTCCCGCGTTGTCCGCCGCCTCGCCGAAGATCAGCACAACTGCTGGAGTGGCGACTGCCAGGCCGATGCAACCAGCCTCGCCAACGCCATTGCGGCGATGGCGGCCACCATTACACCGCAACAACCACCGGACGAGCTGATTCTCAGCAAGGCGCTACGGCTTCACGATGGCATCCTCGCTTCCAGCGGCGGCCGTTTCGACAACAATGTGATCGCCCGCTACGAGTTCCGCACCGGCACCGGCAACACCGCCTTTGACACCAGCGGCATCGAACCGGCCCTGAACCTGACCCTGAGCGGTAACGTGGAATGGGTCGGCGGCTGGGGTATTCGCATCAACGACGGCAAGGCCCAGGGAAGTGTGGCCGCAAGCCGGAAGCTGAGTGACCTGATCCGTGCCAGTGGCGAATTCACTCTCGAAGCCTGGGCCGTGCCAGCCACACCGGCGCAGCAAAACGCCAACATCATCAGTTACTCCGGTGGCCCGATGGTGCGCAACGTCACCCTCGGGCAAGATCAGTCACGCTATAGCGGCGCCGTCCGTCACGACAACACCGGCCCCAATGGCATGCCATCCATGATCAGCCCGGACGAAAGCCTGCAAGCCACCTTGCAGCATGTGGCGCTTACTTACGATCCCATTAATGGTCGCAGACTGTTTATCAATGGCGTCGACAGCGGATCGCTCGATCAGCAAAGCCCGACCTTGCTCGGCAGCTGGGACGACACCTATGCGCTGGTGCTGGGCAATGAGGCCAACAACAGTCGTCTCTGGCAAGGCGTTCTGCGTTTTGTCGCCATCCATAATCGCGCCCTGACGGGAGAGCAGCTGGCACAGAATTTTGCCGCCGGTGTCGGCGAGCGCTTCTATCTGTTGTTCAGCATTGCCGAGCAGATTGATCAGGACAATAGCTTCATCGGTTTTGAAGTGGCGCGCTTCGACAACTTCAGCTACCTGTTTGCCGAGCCCTTCTTTATCGTCCTTGGCGACAATCCTTCACCCGCGCCGGTAATGATGGAAGGCATGCGAATTGGCATCAATGGTCGCGAGCCGGGCGTAGGACAGACCTGGACTCGTCTGTCAGCCACCCTGGGCGGGGATGAGTGGCAGGCACCGCTGCAGCCGCTGTCGCGACTTGGCACCCTGATCGAGCTGGAAAACGGCGAACAGCAGGACGAGTTTTTCCTCACCTTTGCCCGCCTTGCTGGCCGCGAGAATGTCTACACCGACAGCAGCCCGTTACCCGTGGTCATTACCCCGGAGCCGCCACAGCCGCGCATCGGTTTGCGGACCTTTGATCGCGTCCATGCCAGCATGAGCGCCGTCACCGGGATTTCCATGGCGCACCCGGATGTGCGCACTACGTTCAATCTGGTCCGTCAGCAACTGCCTGTGAACGACGCACTGGAAGGCTTTGTTACCGCCCACCAGATCGGCATTGCCCAGCTCGCCATCGAATATTGCAATGCTCTTGTGGACGAAGAGGCTGCCCGCAATCCAAAGCAGTTCTTTGTTGGCATGGATTTTACCCGCAATGCCAACAGCATCAGCGTGGAAGACTGGCGCAGTCAGGTTATCGACCCGCTGGTGCAACGGATGGTGGGCACCAATTTGTCCACTCAGCCGGCGGTCAGCGCCGTCAGCGCCGAGCTTGAATCCCTGCTGCTTAGCAGCACAGATATCAAGCCCATCAACAACCCGGATGGCATCCCCGATGGACTTGCCCGCTGTGGCGGCACCTGTCCGACCGAACAGACCCTGATTGCCACCAAGGCCGCCTGTGCAGCAGCACTCGGCAGCGCCACCCTGCTGCTGCATTAACGGAGATACGACGATGAAACGGAATCATCCTCTTCACCCTGATGCACCGCTGCGATTGCTGGACCACGCCAAACCGATGAACCGGCGCGAGTTTCTTGCCCGCGGCCTGATGCGCGGCGCCGGTGTGATCAGCAGCCTGGGGGTTATGAGTCTGTTCAGCCACCCCCGCGCGGCGTGGTCGGCACTGGCGCCGGACCTGGAAGCCTTGAAAGTACCCTGCAATATCGCCGTGGCCGGTGCTGGCAAGATTCCCTTTATCTGCTTCGATCTCGCCGGCGGCGCCAGCATTGCCGGCTCCAACGTGCTGGTGGGCGGCATCAACGGTCAGGAAGACTTCCTCTCCACCGCCGGTTATTCACGGCTTGGTCTGCCCGGCAATATGTTGCCCGGCAATGGTTTTATCGACCGGACGCTGGGTCTCGCCTTTCACAGTGACTCCCAGTTCCTGCACGGCATTTTGCAAAAGACCTCGCTCGGCACCCAGAGCTTTACCAACGGTTGCGTGATCCCGTCCCGCTCCGAGAACGACACTGCCAACAACCCGCACAATCCGATGTACGGCATCTTCCGCGCCGGTGCCAATGGCGAACTGCTCACCCTGATCGGCTCGCGCAGCAGCGACTCCGGTGGCAACTCGGTATTCCCGCCATCGCTGTTCGATGCCAGCGCACGTCCGACCAAGGTAGATCGGCCGTCGGATGTCACCGGGTTGGTCAGCACCGGCAAGCTGGTGGGATTGCTGGATCAATCCGACGCCGTCGCCGTGATGGAATCCATCGCCCGTATCAGTCGGATGAAGCTCGATGCGGTGACCCCGGGACTTGGCATCAACGCCGATGATGTCCTGCGTGACCTGATCGAGTGTGGCTATATCAAGGCTGCGGATATTGCCGACCGATTCGGCGATCCCGCCGCTCTGAGCGTCACCGGTGATGCGGACATCGTCGGCGATAACGGCATTTTCTCGCTCACGGAATTCAACAATGACGCTGAGTTCCGCAAAACCGCCTCGATCATGAAACTGGTGGTGAACGGCTATGCCGGCGCTGGCTGCGTCACCATTGGCGGCTACGATTACCATACCGGCGAGAGAGCCACCGGCGAGCTGCGTGACCTGCGCGCCGGTCGCTGTATCGGTGCCTGTCTGGAGTATGCCGCGCGTCGTAACGTGCCACTGATGGTGTATGTCTTCAGCGATGGCTCTGTTGCCAGCAATGGTCGTATTGATGATTCGGTCAATGGTCGCGGCAAGGGCGAGTGGACTGGCGATAGCTCCTCCACGGCGGCGTCTTTTTATCTTGTCTACAATCCTGGCGGCCGGGCGTTGCTGGCCGGCGCCACCCCGCAGCAGATGGCCCAGCGTCAACAGCTCGGTTATATGCGCAGCGATGGCTCGGTGGAAACCTCAGCGACGCCGGCCGCCAACAACCCGAACCTGCTGGTGGAGGCAGTGCTGCTGAACTACATGGCCCTGCACGGTGAAGTCAGCCAGTTTGCCAGCCGCTTCCCCAACCATAGCCTTGGCAACAGCACCAGCCTCGATCGCCTCAGCGCGTTCCAGCCCATTGTCAGCGGAACCATTATATGAGGCGACTGGTTGCTCTGCTCTGCCTGCTACTGGCGCCGCCGGTGCAGGCCGAGTGGCAGCACTATCGCTGGCAGGCAATGGGCACCGAGGCGTCACTGGAGTTCTGGCACGAAGGCGATCAGGGCAAGCAGATACACACGAGCATTGTTAACGAGTTTGCCCGTCTGCAGGCACTGCTTTCGCCCTGGATCGAGGACAGCGAACTGGCTCGCTTCAATGCGTTGGCGGCAAATACCACCATGGCACTGTCGCCGGAATTCTACGCACTACTAGTGCGCTCACGTTACTATTTCGACCTCAGCCACGGCGCATTC
This sequence comes from Alcanivoracaceae bacterium, assembly GCA_046292765.1. GTDB lineage: Bacteria > Pseudomonadota > Gammaproteobacteria > Pseudomonadales > Alcanivoracaceae > PGZG01. The sequence goes on from JBKBQA010000008.1 coordinate 59,506, forward strand.
GATATTACCTTTGCCGGTGCCGGGCACCTTTACGACTATCGTGCCGGCATCGCCCCGGATGCCGTGCAGCTCAGTCGCGTCGTGATCGGCATGGATCTGCTGCAACTGGAAGAAGGTGGTCGTGCCAGCAAGCGGGATGGGCGATTGCGGATTGATCTTGGCGGCATCGCCAAGGGCTACGCCATCGACCGTGCGGTAGCGCTACTGACAGAACAGGGCGTGGACCATGCTTATGTCAGCCTCGGTGGCGACAGCCATGTGATGGGCCAGCGCGGCCAGCGGCCGTGGCAGGTTGGCATCCGCCATCCACGTCAGGATGACCGTATCGCCATCACCCTGCCGCTGGCCGATGGGGCAGTGTCCACTTCAGGCGATTACGAACGCTTTTTTCTCCGCGACGGCGAGCCGGTGCATCATATTCTCAATCCGAGCACGGGCAGGCCGGCGGGTGAAGTCACAAGCGTAACCGTGCTGGCACCGCTCAGCGTGGATGCTGATGCGTTGTCGACCACCGTGTTCGTACTGGGCGTGGAGAAAGGACTGGCGCTGATCAACACCCTCGCCGACACGTCCGTGATCATCATTGACCGCAATGGCAAGGTGCACTACTCAGACGATCTGTTCGACCCCTGAGACGGCAAGGCGGGCTGACGCTGCTCGCGCAGAATGCGATTTTGCAGATCACCGAGCCCTGACCAACTTTCCGCCGTGAAGGCCTTGAGTCGAACGCGCGTCGTCGCGATCTGCGCCAATGCCATCGCTTCCATCACCTGCTGCTGTCGCCGCAACAGCGCATGACCTCGCTGCTCCAGCGCCGCCAGATCGTTATATAACCCGGCGAGCTGCTGGCCGAGCGCCATGGCGCGATGACTGTCGCCCACAGCCGCTTCACTTACCCGCTCCATTAACAGCGCCATCTCAGCCAGCAGCGGCTGCAGATGGCGCAGATCGCGTTCGCGCTGCCACTGGCGCGGCACCATGTCGCTCTGCAACTGCCAGATCAGCAATCCCTTCTGCAGCGCCAATCTATCGCGCACTTCCGGGCGCAATCGATCCGGCCAGCGCTCGGCAAGCTGTTCGGCCTCATTCAGCGCCGCCAGCAGTTCCCGCTCCCGGTCGCTGGCAAACATGGCCATGTCATTGTGCTCCCGACCATGACGGAAACGCTGATCAAGGTGCTGCCACTGCTGTGGCCAGGCGGCCTGATCCAGTGCGGCAAGAAACTCCCGCGCCAGCGGCACCTGCTCACGGTGTTTGCGGATCTGCGCCGCCACCATTTCCTCTACCGCCGGCAGTCGCTGCTGCCATCGCTGCAGCAGATGAAGCTGGCGCAGATGCTCATGATAATCACGCCAGCGACTGTGAAACGGGTGAGACGCGAACAGACCGCGAAAGGTCGCAAAACTCTCCACTTTTGCCGGCTGGAACGGCGGCAGCGCGTCCATCGCAGTAGACCAGACCGGCTCTTGCACCAGCTCCCGGAACCACTCGCCCGACTGAACCCGCGCCTCAAGACCGGCAAGATAGCGATAGTGTTCGGTGTAGCGGGCGATGGCATCGCGATAACCCTGCGCCGCGCGAACATCATCCCCCAGCAGCTGGTACAGCCAGGGCAACGACAACCACGCTTCCTGACTTTCCTCGAACTGCATCGAGCGCGCTGATAGAACCTGCAGCGAGCCCAGCGCACGCACCGGCTGGTCGCTGGCCAGCCAGGCCCGGGCATGGAACAACAGCGCCGTTTCACTGTAGGGCCCTTCGGCTCGCATTGCCCGTAACAGGCCCCGTGCCCGCTCGCCATCTCCGCTGCGCAGATAATGCACACCGAGGGCCAGCATGGCGCGGTCTTTCAGGGCATTGGTTTGCTCGTCCCCCGGAATCAGATTGGCCACCTGCCACAGCAGCGAGACACCGGCATCACCCTGCCCCGCATTAATACGACTGACGGCGAGGTTGTAACGCAGATAATGACTAAGCGCATTTTCGCTCAAGTGTTCGAGCGCCGTGCCGGTTTCCTCAAAACGGCCAAGACGCATCAGAATGCGAGTTCGCAGGGCATGGAACTGACGCAGCAGATCGACGGGAGGCTGACCGATACGATCATCCAGTAACGACAGCGCATCCTGATAGCGCTGCTGACGGTAATGAAGCTCCGCGAGGTGCAACCAGATACTCGGGGCGAGGGCTGGATCGATGGCCTGATCAAGCAATTCCCGGAACAGCCGTTCGGCTTCATCAGGCATGCCATAGTGGGCGTAGAGCGCACCGAGCAGAATCCGGGTCTGGGTTTGCTGTACAGGAACGGTGCCGGTTTCCAGTGCCAGCATGGCCTCCGTCATGGCAGCAAACCAGTGCTGCTGATAGTACTCGAACAACACCGCACCATAACCGGGGTCGGTCACCGCATGATGACGATCAATACGCGTCTGCGCTGCCACCGATTGCAGCAGTGACACGGACAGCAACAGAACAACAAGGCGCATGATCACTGCCAGCTACGAAACACGAACACGGGCTGCTGGGCGACGGCATCATCTTCCATGCGTAACTGGATAAACTGACGACCGTTGCCCTTGTCGAAATCCAGCGACACTGCACGACGGTATTCCCGCCCGCCTGGCCCCTCGCCGGTGACAAAGGCGGTCAGAGTGTGACGGCCATTGCGAACATTGGTGGTGTGGAGTTTCTGGATAGCACCGTTACGCAGCGCCTGCACTTCACGTTCAGTGTAGAGATGGCCATCGATGGTCTTGCCATTGAGCTTGAGGGTAATCGCGTCGGGACTGAAATAGCGGCCCACATCCAGCGACACGAACACGGCCACCTGGGTATCGGCGGGGAACAGCAGCTCTTCTTCCAGCAACAACAGGCGCCGGTTGATGTCGAGTACATCCTTGCGGAACTGGGCAAGATCACTGTCCAGCTCGTTGGCGGCAACACTGCACACCAGTACCAACCAGACCAGCATTCCCTGCGCGATCGCTTTCATCTTGCATGCTCCTCATAACCCGCCGGAGAATCTAGCATGGACTGTGCCAGCCGGCGCAGAACGATTTCACATTGCCTCTCGCGGATACGGTATGCACAAGCCACCCTACCGAAAGCATCAGGAACACTGGCTGATTGAGCTGCGCCTGACCAGCCCCCGCCAGCTGTTCAATACCATCGATCCGTCTCCGTTCCATGAAAAGGATCTGGACGAGGCCGCCGAGCGTTACATCGTCGGCGCCGTCGAGGACTTTCCCGAGGATGCCTCGCTGCGACTGGTCCTGCATCTGCCGGAGGAATACCGCCAGAGCGAGGTCCGTGAACAGCTGGCGTCGGCGCTGCGGAACTATTTCGGCTGGCGAGTGCAGGAAACCCGCCGGGATCTCAGCCATGTCCTGCGCGATGGCCGTCTGACCTTGCTGATTGGTCTCGGCTTTCTGGTGTTCTGTACCGTGTCGAGACAGCTTGCGGTCCATTACACCGATGGCTTCCTCACCACCCTGCTCGACGAAGGCCTGCTGATCATCGGCTGGGTTGCCCTGTGGCGACCGATCCAGACCTTCCTCTACGACTGGTGGCCAGTGCGGCGACGGCTGCGAACCCTGCAACGTATTGTCGGCATGTGCTCCACCCTGACACTCCAGTAATCCACTTCACGCCCCCTTGGCAGGCTCCGTCACAGGCTGGGTACCCCATCCCGCCGGACTGCCGCCATGACCGACGCCACCGGAATTGCCGTAGTGATTGGTGCCAGTCATGGCATCGGTCTGGCCATGGTCAGGCAGATGCTGACCCTGCCCACGATCACCCGCCTGTACGCCTGTTCCCGGCATGCACTGCTCAGCGATGAGCTCGCCGAACTTGCCGTCCATCAGGGCGATCGGCTGCAGTGCCTGTCGGTGGATGTCACCCGCGAGACTGATATTGCCCGTCTTGCCAACGAGGTGCGCGAACGCGATCAGAAGCTTCACTGGCTGGTTAACTGTGCCGGCCTGCTGCATGACCCGGCGCGTGACATTCGCCCGGAAAAGCGTCTGGAGAATGTCGACATCGGCCAGCTTGAGGCGGTGTTCCGCGTCAACGCCTTCGCGCCGATCCTGCTCGCCCGGCATTTCCTGCCGCTGCTCAGTCATGACGCACCGGCCACCTTCGCCTCGCTGTCGGCAAGGGTAGGAAGCATCGGCGATAACGAACTCGGCGGCTGGTACAGCTACCGAGCCAGCAAGGCGGCACAGAACCAGCTCCTGCGCACGCTTGCCATCGAGGCCCGACGACGGGCGCCTAACCTGACGGTGATATCCCTGCACCCCGGCACCACCGACACCACCCTGTCACGGCCGTTCCAGCGCAATGTGCCGGATGGCAAATTGTTCAGCCCGGCATTTGTGGCGGAAAAATTGCTGCCTCTGGTGCTCGATATCCGCCCGCAACAGAGCGGACGTTTTCTGGCCTGGGATGGCACGGAAATCCCGTGGTGAAGCGTATCGACAAGGCCAACTTGCGGGAAAAGATCTGTCCGATCAGGCTGACCGCTTGCGTAGCTTTGAAAGGCCCCTAGCTTGCCACCACAATCCGGTTACGCCCGGCACCCTTCGCTTCATAGAGCGCCTGATCTGCCCGCTTGATGATATCCCGCGGAGCTTGCTGGATGCCAGGCACCAGCGTGGCCAGACCACCACTGATGGTCACTGAAAGCGTTTCGCCACCGCCAATATCAATACGGTGCTCGGCCACCGCCTCACGAAAGCGGTTGGCCTGATCCGCCACCGACATATCGGTATTGGGCAGTACAACCACGAACTCTTCACCGCCGTAGCGCGCCACCAGATCTGCCGGCCGTTTGAAAAAAGCGGCCATCAGTCGGGCCAACTCACGCAAACACTGGTCACCAATCGGATGTCCCCAGGTGTCGTTCAATCGTTTGAAATAGTCGACATCAATCAACAGCACGCTGAGCGGCGATTGATCCCGCGCCGCCCGCTGCCACTCATGGCCGAGGTAATCATCCAGCGCCCGCCGGTTGGCAAGGCCGGTCAGTGGATCGGTTACGCTGAGCGAAGCCAGTCGCTGATTGGCATCGCGCAGCTCCCGAGTCTGCTCCTCCACCAACCTGTGAACGATGTCGCCGCGACGCTGAAGTATCCACAGGTAGCCACAGACAATCACCACCATCAGGGTGCCCACCAACGCCGCCGCAAGTGGCAACAGCGATATCTGCGCGCCGGGCAGGCGCCACGGTGGCGACATGGCAAGCTGCCAACTGCGACCACCGAAGGTTTCCATGATCAGGTCGTGACGATGGCCACTCGGCGATCCGAGCTCGAACAGCAGCCGCTCCTCGTCGTCATTGATATCTGCCAGTCGCAACCAACGCTGGTCGGCCATATCGGGAAAAATACGAAACAGCAGGCTTTCGACATCAATGATGGCAACAACAAATCCACGCAGGGCTTCGCGACGCTCAATAACGGTGGTTGGTCGTCCGAGATACACGGGCAACGCCACCAGCACACCAGTGCGCCCTTCGCGGCTGGCCTGCAACAACGGCACCGGTGCAGACATCACCAGCTCACCCAGATCGCGGGCGCTGTCAAGCGCCTGCCGCCGACGCGGGCGCATGCCAAGATCCATACCGACCAGATCCTCGTTGCCCGCCAGAGGCGCCACAAACCGCACCGGGAAATAACGATCTGCCGTTGTTGCCCGGCGCCGCTGGCCCGACGCATCAAGGTGGATGATGCCCTGACCACCATTGCTACGTTCGTAAGCCGCGCGGTCTGCGTGCATCACCTGGGGCACCCATTCCAGCGCCAGAACATGGGCATTGCGGGACAAGGCATGGCTGGCTACGTCATCAAAAACAATGGCCGGCAGGGAATCGACATAACGGATCACATCGCGCAGGGTGTAAAGCGCTTCCATGCTTTGTCGCAATTCCCCGCGCAGATGCCGGGCCCGATCGTCCACTTGCTGATGGAACGTTCGCTGGGCACCCTGGTACTCGAACCAGAACAACCAACCGGACACGGACGCCGTGAACAGCAGCCCGGCAAGCGCCAGCAACACCAGCAGCGTCCGGGAGCGCAACAGCCCTTGCCAGACCGGATCAAAAAGCCGATGACGATCAATCAGCACCCCTGTGACACCTCTATTTGCCGCAGCCCGAACCCCCCGTACGGATACTCAACGGCCTGTCTATAGGGTAGTGTGCCACAGTCGATATGAACCAGACCTGAACGGAATCCCGTCTCATGCATCACAGCCAACGGCAGCTCCACCCCGCGCCGGCAAGCCGAGGCCAGCGTCTGCTGGCGGCCAGCTTCCGCGTCACCCTGAAAGCCCTGATGAAGCCCCTGTTTCACCCGCGCACGCCCACCGGCCTGCTGCGGGCCGGGATGCGAACCCTCACCACCACCACACTGCATGCAGCCGGGGTGCGCTTTCAACCGATCCAGATGGGCACGGTATCCGCTGAGGCGGCATCTCCGGCGACGGCCGGCAAACAGGCCATCCTGTATCTCCACGGGGGCGCCTACTGCGTTGGCAGCCCGGCCACCCACCGGGCAATCACCTCCCACCTGGCCCGTCGGGCCGAAGCCACCGTGTTCGCAGTGGACTATCGGCTGGCCCCGGAGCATCCGTTCCCGGCGGCACCGGACGATGCCCTCACGGCGTATGGCTGGTTACTTGATAACGGCTACCAGGGCCGCGACATTTTCATTGCCGGCGACTCCGCTGGCGGCGGTCTGGCTCTTGCCACCGCCCTGCAGATTCGCGACCACAACATGCCATCGCCGGGTGGGATGATGCTGCTATCGCCCTGGGTCGACCTGACCCTGACTGATCGCGAGGCCGCCGAGCAACGGGACGAGGTGATGCTGACCTGGTCGATGCTGGATCACTCCGCCCGGCACTACGTTGGCGAGCAGCGCGCCCATCCGCTCGCCTCTCCACTGTTTGCCGACCTTGCCGGGCTGTCGCCTGTCCTGATCATCGTCGGTACCGACGAGATACTGCTCGGCGACGCCGAGCGTCTTTTCGAACGGATGACGAAGGCCGGCACTCACTGCCACCTTTCCGTGTATCAGGACATGTGGCACGTGTTCCCGGTGCAGGCAGGCGCGCTGAGAACAGCAAATCAGGCTATCGACCAGATGGCATGGTGGATGAGCGGGCCGTAACGCCCGCCCTACCCTCCCACCGCCAGCAGATAAAGGCCGTAAACGACCAGCGACCACCAGAGCACGCCCAGCACCAACCAGACTCGATTGATCAGGGTGAACTCCGCATTGGAGACACCCTCTGGATCACCCGCAGCAATGTTTGCCGCGCGCTGCATCGGAATGATAAGGGCGACAAAAAAAGCCACCACAAAAATGCTGAGGAAATCGCTATAAGGCGAACCCACCGATTGCCATGACATTCGGTCCAGCACATTCGATGTAACGGCAGTCAACACATAGAGCGTTGCCAGGCCTGACGGCGACCATTGGTAGTCCACCCCGGAAGCCTGCATCTGTTCATTGAATTTCTTCATCAGGCTGTGGGCAAAAAATATCGAGAACACGCCACGCAGAACTGCGATCAACTTCTCTCCGGTACGTTGTTTGTAAAGTGCCCAGTTGCGGTAGAACCAGTAGACGAGATACGCCCCCATGGTCGCCACCACCAGCGCCACCGCCTTGCGGGGGGCCACAACATAGAACAGCGGATCTGCCGCTTCCGCCAACTGACCTTCATCAAGCACTGCGGTCGGCGCCGCATAGGGATTGTCGTTCATGTATTCCTCCTTGAGCTGCAGGTATCCGGATCAGCCCGGCGGCCAGCTGAACGGCCGCCCGCCAAGCACGTGAATGTGCAAGTGAAACACCGTCTGGCTGGCGCCAGCACCATTATTGATGTTAAGACGGAAATCGGTGAGCCCCTCCTGAGCCGCCACCCGGTTGGCCACCAGCAGCAGATGACCGAGCAACGCCTGATCATCGTCGGCGGCGTCACTGAGCTTGGCAATCGGCTTGCGCGGTATCACCAGAAAATGCACCGGCGCCTGAGCATTGATATCCCTAAATGCCAGCGCCTGATCATCCTCATAAATGATATCAGCGGGAATTTCGCGCTTGATAATCTTCGAAAATATCGTCTCAGCCATGACCTTCCCTTTTAGTAATCAAAGACCTCTGCCTTCTCTGCCACGAGCTTGTAGCCCGCATGCCCAAACTCAGTGTCTGCCGGCTCGACCGTTAGCACACCGGTGATCCAGAGCGCACCGAAGGCATCGTCTACCGGCACGCCACCTTGCTTCATCTCTACCAGAATAATCTGATTGCGAGGCGGGGGCGGGGTATGGATACAGGCGCCGAAGTACGGCACCAGCAGAAAAGTCCGGACCAGCTTCGCATCGCCATCCAGTGGTACGCCAAAGCCGGGAATACGCACTCGCTTTCCGTCCAGCGCAGTCACCAGCGGCGCCGAATCCCACACTTCGCGGATCCGGTTCATCAGTTTCTCGGCCATGGGGTCGCCATCGTCGATGTCGGTGAGGTTGGCAAACTCCTCAAACATGGCCTGAGGGTTCCAGTCCGCCGGCACCAGCGCATCCCACTCCAGCACCTGTGGCGGTGATGCCACTGCCGGGGCCATCATTAATAGCAAAAACAGGGATCCCAGCAATCGCATATTCTTCCTCACAAGCGGATTCCCAGACCGTCCGCCAGCGACTGGCGGTAGGCGCGCCAGGCCGGCCACAATCCGGCCAACAGCCCCGCCACCGCCACCACGGCGATCAACATAAACTCCTTCATGGCCGGAGGCCAGAACGTCATCGTCAACCCGAGACGGGCCGACAACCAGGGCCCGGCCAGTAGCGACACGCCCTGCAGCAGCACAACACCGACGATGATCCCCGCCAGCGTCAACAACAGACTTTCACCAAGGATCAGCAGCATGATATGACGAGGACGAGCGCCGAGCGCTCGCAGAATCGCCATTTCACGACGACGCTCATTCAGTGCCGTCAACAGCGCCGTCAGCATCACCACCAGTGCCACCAGCAACACCACCCAGGACACCAGCGCCAGCGCATTCTCGGCTATCGCCATCATCTGCCACAGTTGCTGCAGTGCAACCCCTGGAATAATTGCCATCAGCGGCTCATCGCGCCAGCTGTTGACCATGCGCTGCACCTGAAACACGGCCACCCGCGAATTCAGTCCAACCATCACCGCGGTGACCGAACGGGGGGTGAGGTCACGCTCGCGGACCTGCTCCGGGGTCAAACTCATGCCGGGCACCGGGGCGCCAGCCAGCCAGTCGGCATGAATTGCCTCAATCGCCTGCAGCGACACATGCACGGTGTTGTCCACTGGCGTGCCGGTGGCCGCCAGAATACCCACGATGGTGAACGGCTTGTCGGCGTGGTCAACAAAACTGACCTCGCCGGCGCCATGCGAGAGCGTGATCACATCGCCCACCCGATAACCCAGCGCTGCCGCCACGTTGGCGCCGAGGACCGCGTCAAAGAGATCATCAAAGCGCTGGCCAGCAGTAAGCCGCAGGGTGTCTCCCCGGCCATATCGGTAATGGTCGAAATAGGCGGCGCTGGTGCCAAGCACCCGATATCCCCGATGTGAATCACCGAGCGATAGCGGCACAATCCAGTCAACTTGCGGATGGGCGGCAATCTTTTCGACACTGCGCCAGCTCACGTTTGCGGTCGGCTCTCCCATCCGGAAAACGCTGTAGAGCAACAGATTCAGCGGTCCGCTGCGCGCGCCGACAATCAAGTCTACCCCGGTGATGGTGCTGGCAAAGCTGTCCCGAACCTGATGGCGCAGGCGCTCCACGCCAAGCAGCAGGGTCACGCTCAGCGCCAGCGACAGCACCACCAGAACGGCAGTGCCTCGACGGTTGGCGAGACTGCTCGCCGCCAGACGGACCATGCTCATACATCAACCTCCCGCCCGGCCTGATTCAACGTGGACAGATCAAGCACCCGGGAAAACTGGCCAGCCAGCGAAACATCATGACTGACGAACAGCAGCGCACTGCCAGCGGCCTCGGCTTCTTCGCGAAGCAAGCGAATAAAACGGTCGCGGTGCGTTGAATCCAGCGCCGAGGTGGGCTCGTCCGCAAGCAACAGCGCTGGCCGGCCCAACAGGGCGCGGGCAGCCGCCACGCGCTGTTGCTGCCCCACCGACAGCTCTGTGGCGGGTCGGTTCCAGAGCGCCGGCTCCAGCCCCAGTCGATCCAGCAAACGCTCCGCTTCCGCCTTGACGGAACCGGTCTCAGCAACGGCACGGGCAGCACGGGCTGGCGAAAACCGGGCACTTAACAAGACGTTGTCCCGCACTGACAGATAGGGCAACAGGTTGAACAGCTGGAAGATGATGCCAAGACGATCCGCTCTCAGCCGGTCGCGAGCAGACGCGGGCAGGATGTCGAGGCGCTGGCCGTCGAGATACACCCGGCCCTGTTGTGGTGTCAGAATGCCGGCGATCAGGGAAAGCAGGGTGGTCTTGCCGCAGCCGCTGGGACCGATCAGGAACACCGCCTCCGCCGGCGCCACCGACAGCGCGTCAATCCGCAGCGTTGGCCCGGGCTGCCGGGGCCAGCTGAAATGGATATCTTCAAGCTCAAGCATGCTACTCATGGACTGCTGTCTGCCTCCGGCCACCGAGTCTGACTGCTGGCGCCGGCGGGCTCAAGCGCCAAAGCCGGCTGCAAATGTCATTTGGACCCCGCCCCCGGGCACCGGTAGACTGGCGTCGGGAGAGTGAAAACAACCATTCAGGGATGCCCGTGCGACCACTCCGTCGGCTGCTGATCATCTTGTTCGGCCTCAGTATTGCCGTGCTTACGGTGGCCACGCACAACGTGGCGCAGGCAGCAGCGGCCGCGCCGCTGTCGGCGCATCCGCGTGCCGCCACTGAGGGCATGGTCTGGCTGCGCGATCGCGAGCACCAGCTCGGAGCCAAGGCCGCGCTGCAGGCGCTACGGGAACGAGGCGAGACCAATACCCGCGGCAGCCACCCCTCGTTCGGCTTCGAGCGGGCGGCGATGTGGTTCCTGATTACCCTCGACAACGACACCCGTGAGGTGGACTGGATCCTGCAGGCCGGTCGCTCGCACATGGACCGCCTTGATCTCTATCTGTTCAACGATCAGGACGAATTGCTGCAGGTCATGCAGAACGGCGACCAGGTACGCTGGAAAGACCGTCCCTACCCCCACACCAACCTGCTCTTCCCGCTCGAACTTGAGCCTGGCGGTCGCTACCAGGTTGTACTGCGGGCCGAGAGCGTCGGCGCCATTGAACTCCCGCTGACCCTGAACACACCCTACGGCTTCCAGCAATTCGACACCCTGTTCCAGAACTTTGTCGGTCTCTACGTCGGCGCCATTCTGGTCATGGTGCTATTCAATCTGCTGCTCTACTTCTCGATCCGCGACCGCAGTTATCTGATGTATGTGCTCTACCTTGGCAGCCTGCTGATGTATCTGGCCAGCCGCGAAAGCCTCACCTTTCGCTGGTTCTGGCCAGACTCTCCCTGGCTCAACAATCCGGTCCAGGCGGCCTCGGCAATTTTCGGCACCGGATTTGTCGCCCTGTTTGCCTGCGAGTTCCTGCAACTGCGCCGAACCCGGCCAGCCATCGGCCGGGCGATGGCCTACACCGGCTGGACGCTTGTCCTTCTCGCGCCGTTGTCCGCCATGGTGGAAACCGGTCTGGTGCTGCGTATCGTCACCGCCAGCGCCGGCTTTCTGGTGATACCTATCATCCTGGTGTGCATCGACCAGATTCGTCTCGGCAACCGCCCGGCGGCCTATTTCCTGCTCTCCTTCAGCCCGTTGGCGGTGATGGTGGTGCTGTTCATGATGAAGACCTACGCCGTGATCGACAGCAGCTGGCTGCTCGATCACGCGTTTGAAATCGGCAGCACGCTGGAGGCATGGCTACTGTCCTTCGCACTGGCATACCGGTTCACCATGCTGCGCAACGAGAACGAACGGATTCAGCGCGAAGCCACAGTAGAGCTGGAACAAAGGGTTATCGAACGCACCCGGGAGCTTCATAATGCCCTGAATGCCCGCAGCCAGTTCCTCGCCGTGATGAGTCACGAGATTCGCACACCGCTAAACGGCATCATCGGCACTGTCGATATGCTCAAAGGCAGTGACATGGCGGTAGAGCAACGACGTCATCTGCATGTCATCGAACAATCCGGTAACACCCTGCTGGCCCTGATTAACGACATTCTCGATTACGCCAGTATCGAATCCGGCAAGGTGCCACTCAGCAGCGAGCCGTTCAGCCTGCCCGCGCTGGCCAGCGAAACCAGCAGCCTCTATCAGCAAAATGCCCACATCAAGGGCGTTCCGCTGACGCTCACGCTTGACCCGAACATCGGCACGCTCTGCGTCGGCGACCCGGTCAGGCTACGTCAGATACTCGGCAACCTGATCAGCAACGCCGTCAAGTTCACCGAACAGGGCAGCGTCAGCGTGCGATTGCAACGGGATCACGAGAATCCCGACTATGTGCTGTTTGAAGTGGAGGACACCGGCATCGGTATTGCCGCCGATCAGCTCGGCCAATTGTTCGAACTGTTTCAGCAAGGTGATGGCTCAACCCGTCGCCGCTACGGCGGCACAGGGCTCGGCCTTGCCATCTGCAGGCAGCTGGTTGAACTGATCGGCGGCGAAATCGGCGTCCAGAGTACCGAGGGCAAAGGCTCACGATTCTGGTTCCGCTTGCCGCTGCCGCCCACCTCAGTGGAGCAGCGCCATGCCGACGCCTGGGACCATAGCGTCGACATGCGCACGCCGCTGTCACGCCTGCTGATTGTCGATGACAACCACGTCAATTTGCTGGTGGCGCAGGGCCTGGCACGCAAGCTGGGGCATGACGTTGAGGTGGCTGAAAGTGGCCCGGAGGCGATCGCCGTGCTGCTCAACGACAGCCGGCCCTACGATCTGATTTTGATGGATTGCGAAATGCCGGACATGGACGGTTTTGAAACCGCAGCAGAAATTATCCGACTTCAGAATGAGGGGCGTATCCCACCGATTCCGATTGTCGCCCTCACCGCCCATGCGGTGCCCGACAAGATCCACGCCTGTCACGACGCAGGCATGATTAGCCATATCGCCAAACCCATCAATAGCGAGAAGCTCGACAAGGAACTGCGTCAGATACTGGGCGCCAGCAAGACGGACAAACGCTAGGCGCGAACCATATCCCGCATCAGTCGATCAACAAAGCGCTCCAGCCCCGCCAGGGTCGAGCAGCTGACCGCTGCGCGGCAGTAGGGCTGATACAACGGCATTACCGAATCACCACTGCCCCAGCGATTAGTCGATTCCGGATTCAGCCAGTAAAGCTGCTTGCAGCGCCTGCCGACATGCGCCAGCAATTGCTGTTCTGCAGGCAGGTCATTATTGCGGGCGTCACCAAGAATAATCACAGTGGTGCGCTGATCGAGGTCCTGCTCCGCCAGATCAAGAAACTGACGCAACATGGTGCCGTAATCGGTGCCCGATCCGGCGTAGCGATCCATCACCTCAGCAATGGCCTGCTCCGACGGCAGCAACCGAAACAGATCCGTCACCTCGCCAAAACGGGAAGCAAAGGCAAAGCTGCGCACCGACGGCACCACATCATTGACCGCATACAGGAACATCAGCAGGAAACGGGCGGCGGCACTGACCGAACTGCTGACATCACAGATCACCATCAACTTCGGCTTCTGGATCCGCTTGCGCCGCCACACCAGTGATGCCGGCACACCGCCATGGCGTACCGCCATCACTGTGGTACGGCGACCATCGAGCTGCCCTCGACGGGCACGACGCTGGCGCCGACCATGTTTTCGTGCCAGCCGGCGGGCCATTTTTTCCACCAGCACCCGCACATCCCGGAACTCCGCCAACGTTCGCAAGCTGGCTTCGCGAATCATCTGCTCGCGCAATTGCCGACCATGCTCGCGAGCCTGCAACACAAACTGGTCCGCCACATACTCGCGCACCGCCTGACGCAACTGGTCGCGCCCACCTCGCAGCCGTGCTGCCAGCTGTTGCTGCTGGCGACCGCCATCCTGTTCCAGCTGCAGGATTTCCTGATCAAGCGCGGCCGCACCCATGGCCTGCATGATGCGGCGGCCGTAGAGACCCTTCTGGGTAATCACCCGGATGTTGTCGAGCCCCACCGCCTGTGCCGCTTGGGCCATCTGTCTGTCAAGCGCAGCATTGTCTTCACTCAACAGCTGCTGACCGAGCGAAGACGATGCTCCGGCGCCGGCGCCGCCCTGCTGGCCGGACATCAGATCGCGCAGCCGCTCCAGCATTGATGGTGGCGGGTCTGCAGCAGGGGTCGGCGGTATGCCGTCGAAACGAAAGAAGGCATCAAAGCAGTCGTCAAAGGCAACTTTGTCGGCTTCGCTTTTCGCCAGCACCAGCGACAACGCCTGCTTCAGGGCGGTGCGATCCTGATAGCCGATCAGTGCCACCACCTGCACTGCGTCCAGCGTTTCTGCCGTCGACACCGGGATTTCGGCGCCACGCAGCACCTTGATAAAGCGACCAATGACCCGCTCGGTCATAGCCGCAACTCAGCGCAGCAGTGCTGGCAAATCATCGCGCACCTGACGAATATCTTCTTCATGCTTGAGCAGCAAATTGAGGGTGCTATCCACCAGCGCCGGATCCAGCGCGTCAACATTGAGCAGCAACAACGCCCGGGCCCAGTCGATGGATTCCGACACCGCCGGCTGCTTCTTCAGATCCAGCCCGCGCAGACGCTGGACAAAGTTGACCAATTGCTGCCGCAGCGCCGCAGGTGCCTCCGGCACCCGGGCAGCAATAATCTGCTGCTCCAGGGCCGCATCAGGAAACGGAATATACAGATGCAGACAGCGACGCTTGAGCGCATCCGACAGCTCTCGACTGTTGTTACTGGTAAGAAACACCAGCGGTTCATGCCGCGCCTTCACCGTGCCCAGTTCCGGAATCGAAATCTGGTAATCGGACAGCAGCTCCAGCAAGAACGCCTCGAACTCCTGATCAGCCTTGTCGACCTCATCAATCAGCAGCACCACCGCCTCTTCGGCACGCAGGGCTTGCAGCAATGGTCGTGGCTCCAGGAAGGTTTCCGAGTAAAACGCATCACCAAGGTCACCCAGTCGAGCCAAACTATCGGCAAGTCCGCACGCGCCCTCCAGCTGACCTCCAAGCTGCTCGCGCAACAGCTGCGTGTAAAGCAACTGCTTGCCATATTTCCACTCATACAGTGCCCGCGCCTCATCAAGCCCTTCGTAACACTGAAGACGAATCAGCGGCGCTTCGAGAAAGGCAGCACTGGCCTTGGCCAGCTCGGTCTTGCCAACGCCGGGCGGGCCCTCCACCAGCACCGGCTTGCGCAACTGGGCAGCGAGATACACTGCCATGGCAATACGGTCATTGCAGATATAGCCCTGACGGGCGAAGCTGTCGCGCACTTCCGCGACAGACGGGATACGGGTTTTCATGCACGAACCTGTCAGCCGGTCGAATCGCCAGTCTACAGGGAATCGTCATGCCCCGGATAACCACCGTGTTCTTTGATTTTGGCGGCGTTATCGCCGACAGCCCCTTCACCAACCTGACTCGCTTCGAACAGCAACAGGGCTTGCCGACGGACTTTATCCGTCTCACCAACGCCGTCGACCCGGACGATAATGCCTGGGCCTGCTTCGAACGCGGCGAAATTGATCTGGACGAATTTGATCGCCGCTTTCGCGACCAGAGCCGGCGCCGCGGCCATGAGGTGTCGGGGCGGGCGCTGATGCCGCTGTTGCAGGTGCCAGTGCGGGCGGCGATGGTGCAGTTGCTGGATCAGTTGCGTACCGGCGGCTTGCGCCTTGCCTGTCTCACCAACAACCTGCCGGTGGGCGAGGGCCCGGGCATGAGTCAGGATCCGGCCCACGAATCCAGCGTGCAGGACACTCTGGCTCGCTTTGAACTGGTGCTGGAATCGTGCCGCAGCGGCTGCCGAAAGCCGGAACCCGCGTTTTATCGACTGGCCTGCGAGCGGATGCGAGTGATGCCTGAGGAGGTGGTGTTTATTGACGATCTCGGCATCAACCTCAAGCCCGCCCGGGCCATGGGCATGACCACGCTGAAGGCGCTGTCGGAGTCGCAGGTGATCGAGGCATTACCCGGCCTGCTGTGAAAGGGCCGGGAAGAATCAGTGCAGAACGATGTTGTCGGCGTACTGTACGCGGGGTGGTTCAATCGGGTCATCCTGCTCGGACCACTCGGCTTCCTGAACATCAAACTGGGCCGAGGTAACCTCGCCTTCGATCAAATCCGGGATGGCGTCGAGGAAGTGATCAACGTGCTCGGAGGCAAAGTGCTCCTCCAGCGCATCCAGCGAATCCCACTGTTGCCAGATCACGATCGTCTCCGGTGCATCCGCCTGAATATAGACCTCATAGGACAGACAGCCGTGCTCCGAACGGGAGGCCTCGGCCAGGATCTGGATCAGGGCCACCGCCTCTTCGCGGCGTTCGGCTTTGACCGGAATGGAGCCTTTGACAATGATCATGCGGGTCCGCGGTGACAATCGGGGCGCGAAGTCTAGCACAAACGGCCCCGCCTTTCAGGCCCCGGCGGTCGCCGCAGGCTTCAGTCGCTCGTTGAAGAACGCCAGCACCCGCTCCAGCGCCTCGCGGGTCGGATGGCCGGCCTTGTCGACCAGATCGGTGGTCAGCACCGAATGCGCCGTTATCGGGATATGGTGCGGATTACCCGGTTTGGAATTGATCTCGATCGCCTCGAAGCCATCCCCCAGCGCCTGCTCCAGCGCCCGGAAACGGGCGCCGGGGCAGAGCGGATCAGCGGTAAAACGCAACCCCAGCACCTTAAGGTCGTCTTCCTCCACCCGCTGCCGTACTGCTGCCACCACCTCCGGCGATGCATGCAGCCCCCGCCGCAGGGCCGGCAGCGGCCCCACCGGCAACGACGGCTGACTCAGCACCGGCGCCATCAGCCACGGGTCCATCGCCAGCGTCAGGGCGAAATTGCCGGTCAGACACATGCCGATGGCACCCACCGGGCCGCCCAGCTCCTCGTGGGCAGCACGGGCTAAACCGCGCAGATAGTCCGTCACCGGACTGGACTTGTCGGCACCGAGTACGCTGAACTCGCGTCGAATGCAGGCCGCCGACATCTGCCGCGCCACATAGGCAATCGAGAACCTCTGGCCGGGTGTGCCAAACAGCGACGGCATAAACACGGTGAAGCCTGCCTCCGCCACCCGCCGGGCAAAGCCGGCCACCTCGGGAGTAATGCCCGGCACCTCGTGAATCACCAGCACCGCCGGCCCCTGTCCCTTGCGGAATACCGGATAGGTGTAGCCGGCATGGCTGAACTCTTCAACGCTGAAATCCGCGAGCGGATCAAATTCCTTTATCGGCATGTTGCTTGTCCTTCAGAGACGGTCGCGAAAGCGGACATTTTCGGTCAACGGCTCCCGCCCCACACGGGTACGGTTGGCCGCCACGGCCTCATCTTCATACCCGAAACTGATGCCGCAGAGAATGGCCGTGCTGTCCGGCTCCCCGAACAGATCACGGACATCCTGCGGGTAGTAACGCATCGAGCCCTGGGCACAGCTGCCGATACCGTAGCTGGTCATCACCAGCATCAGGGTCTGGATATACATGCCGACATCAAGCGCCACGGTCACGCCGAACTGGCGCTCCATGGCGATAAAAGCCACATGCGGCGCATCAAACAGCTCAAAGTTGCGCAGGCTGGCACGCGCCCGGCCTTCGCGGTCATCCCGGGCAATGCCCATGTTGTTATACAGCTCCACCGCGCAGTCGACCTGACGCTTGCGATAGACACCCTCAAAGTTGGGCAGATGCTCGAAGTCCGGCTGGATCGGTCGACCCTGACTGACGTTCTCGACCATCCTGCGACGCAGCTCGTCACGCATTTCGCCAGAGGCAACAAACACCTTCCACGGCTGGATGTTGCAGTTCGATGGCGCCAGTTGCGCCAGGCTGAACACCTCGTCGAGCAGCCCCTGCGGCACCGGATCCGGGCGAAAGCCGCGCACCGAGCGACGTTGCCGCAACACCTGCTCCAGACTCATTTCTGCTGCGGTCATGGATTGTCTCCGACTTCGTTGTTGAGAGAGGTAAAACAAAGTAACACCATCAATGCCTCCCTCGATCCATATCAGGGCTCCAGCAGCGAGCGCAAGCGCGGCGTGTCATTGCCCGCATCAATCCACCAGATGCTGTCGCCGTCCGCAGCAGCAGAGATATCCCAGCTCGCATCGGAAAAGGTGTCGAAAGTTTGCAGCTCGGAGCGCACCTTGCCGATGCCACCTGCACTTTCAGGCTGGCCGCTGCTGCCGGTGTCCCAGAAGCTGGCGCTTACCGCACAGCTATTCGCAAAGCCGATAAGACCACCAAAACGCGGCGACAAGGGCGCCACCGACCCAAGAGAGTAACTGGTGCCGATAACAATGTTCGCAGATTCCGTAATACAGCCCCCAACCAGCCCGCCGACGCCGGACGATGCATCAGCCGTGGATTCGGAAAACACCGCGCCAGTAGCGAAACTATTGTTGATCGACGCAGTGTCAGCAGAAACGGAGCTGAGGTCGAGAGCGCCCACCAACCCCCCTACATTCTGAGCACCCGCCGCATCTCCGCTGGCATGACCCTCGCTAATGCGGGCACTGCCTGTCACATAGCCGACCAGACCACCGATACGCCGGACGCCGTCCACCGCGCCGCTGGCGTGGCTTTTAATAACCCGGGAGTCGCCCCACAACCAGCCCACCAGACCGCCGGCGGTGCGCTCGCTGACCAGCACATCCCCTGTTGCATGGCTACGGCGGACTTCACCGTCAAGCATGCTCCCGACAAGGCCACCGGCATTTTTCTCTGCCTCAACCGCACCAGTGGCATAACTGTCCTCAATGGTGCCGCGCACAAATCCTGCCAGGCCACCAATCCCGTCCAGCCCTTCCACAGCACCCGTGGCATAGCTGCTGGAAACAATCGCGTTAGAGGCGACATACCCGACAAGACCACCGACCTGATCACGCAGCGCCTGCACCTTGCCACTGGCATGGCTGCCAATGACCACGGATGCCCCGTCTACCGAGCCCAACAGACCTCCTATCTGGTTGCGTCCACCCGACACATCAACGGTGGAATAACTGTCAACAATATTGGAGGTGATCGCCCGCCCGACGAGGCCACCCACACTATCGCCACTACTTGTCCCCCCCACCAAGCCGCTGGCATGGCACGCGACTATGGCCCCCCTCTCAAATTGGCCGGCAAGCGGGCCTACATAGTCCTGACCCGTTATCGCGGCCTCAAACAGGCTTAGATGACGAAGGGACGCGCCATCCGTATGGCCGAACAGCCCCACATAGGAGCTTGAGGGCCGGTGGATATTCAGATTGCGAATGACATTGCCGAGGCCTTCGAAGGTGCCATTAAAGGTAATATTCCAGGCGTTTCCCACCGGGGCGAAGCCGGCCCCTTCATTCCACTCTGCAGTAGGCGACGCATCAATCTCCGCGCCCAGTGCAAAGTGGCCGTCGAGTGCTCCGCGCATGCCCTGCAAGGTGCCGTCATCGCTACTGTTTGAGTTGCCCAGCGCTGTAATCACGGTAAACGTGGTTTTGACGCCATCCGGCCCGGTCAGCTCGAAGCTCTCTCCGGCAGGCAGGGTCACCGGAGCCGTGATGCGATAGCTGGCGTCCGGGTTGGCGCCGCCGTACACCAGCACCAGCTTGCCATTGGGCAGTGAAATCGGCTGGCTGATTTTCAAATTGCCGTGGGTTACCAGCGTCAGGGGGTGGGTGCCGACACTGTTGATGGCGATATCGATATCCATATCCCCCGTGTCAAGCTCCACCGTCACCGGGCCCCGCCTCAGATGCCGCTGGATCTCATCACGATACTCGGTGGACAACGGCTCGTCCGGCAGCAGCGACCAGGTGCAGCGATCTTCGCCGTCACATTGCGTTGCCGTCAGCGGCAGCCGGTCACCATTACCGGAACCACCACAACCGACAACCAGAATGGCCGGCAAAAGACCCGCCAGCAGATATCGCACTTTCATCGCTTTTTCCCCAAACAGTGAGTGGCACAGCCCGCAAACGGGACGTGTCATTGCCAGCACCGACCCACCGGAGACTGTCTCTGCGGCATCGCTGGACAACAACTTTCCCCAATTCTGCCGAGGAATGGAAACCATGCACGAACGTGCAGCAATCGATTCCTGACGAAATACCTGTTTTTTGTGACCAGCGTCACAACTCGGTTCGCGGTGAGAATGCGTAGCAGTTTACGGTCAGGCAACCGAAGGCGGCTTATCATGAACGGCAAAGGAGGACTGTGCGATGGCAAAACTGAAAACCTCGCTGACCGGATTGATCATCGGGCTACTGCTCGGTCTGTGGAGCGGGGTCAGTAAGCACTGACAATCGCCAGCAA
Source organism: Alcanivoracaceae bacterium (assembly GCA_046292765.1). GTDB lineage: Bacteria > Pseudomonadota > Gammaproteobacteria > Pseudomonadales > Alcanivoracaceae > PGZG01. The sequence goes on from JBKBQA010000008.1 coordinate 79,998, forward strand.
AGAGGAGAAACCGGAATACCTCGAATCAGGCCGCGACCTGCTCCTGCTCCGCCAGCTGCATCGCCCGGCAGATCTCTTCGATCGCCGTTGGCACCTGACCATTGCGTTCGTGGCGCACTTCCAACCCATAGCGACTGACGCAGTGCGGGCACAGCACCATGTAGGTGTCGTCCGCGCCCTCGCCCTGCTCCGCCACCAGCCAACCTTCCTGCTTCGCGCGCTGGCCGATGTCGTGATAGTAGTCGAGGCCGATCCGGCGATTAGGCTCAAAATCGAAGGTGCTGGTGCAACCGTGGCAGTTCAGCCACATGTCATACAGCGCGGCTGCGTCGTACACATCCCTGGGATCGAATGCCATGCCTGCCTCCATTTTCTCTATATCAATAGCTTAGGAGACATTCTTAAAGTAACTTTCAGAGAAAGGCAAGCGCCATAAATAGAATATTGTGAATAGGGTCATAAAGTTACAGCTGAAAGCTAAAGTAACTCCGCCATCACCCCCCTTCAACCGTCAGACGATCGCCAAGCCGAGCCCCCACCGTCAGCGCCCTGGCGCCAAGAAACACCATCGACAACTGCACTGCCACCCGGTCCAGCCCCAGCCGACGTTGCGCCGGGGTCATGTCGAGCGCCAGGATGCCAAAACCGAACATCACCGCCACCGCTGCTTCGGCAGCACGCAGATCGTCCACCGGCGGCAGCTCCCGATGCTCACCGACACTGCGAATATCGTCCGCCAGCTCCTCCACCAGCAGCTGCAGCTCCCGATGCACACGGCGCCGGATACTGGCGGAGGTGCCAAGCCGCTGCTGCACCAACAACCGGAACTCGGCTTCATGGCCGGACAGATAAGCGAGGAAGCGCTCAACCAGATCACGCACCCCACGTGCCGGATCGGCGACGATCAGCTCCCGACGCCCCTGCCGCATGGCATCGCGAAGACGGAAGCAGGCCTGGTCTACCAATGCCTGCCCGAGGCTGTCCATGTCCGGGAAATGGTTGTACAGCGACGGCGCCGCCAGCTCCGCCTGCCGCGCCACCTCTCGCAATCCAAGACTGTCGAGACCACGACCACTGACCAGTAACTGCATTGCCGCATCAAGAATGCGCTGGCGGGTCTGGGCCTTGCGTTCAGCACGGTTCAGGGTCATGGCGTATCTCTTTCAATGTACAGTTGTAAGTTATAACACAATGACACGATGCCATTGAAGCCTGTAAATATGGACTAGGAAAATCAGATTATTGACCAAAAGATCGCCATGCCGTAAATTTCGCCTAACGATTGTTATTCATAATACCGGGCGCGGCAAGCTCACCGGCAGAAAAGACAAAACAGGAAGGCAGGGCGCCTCGTTTCCGCTACAGTCTGATGACCAGCGTCAGGGATCCGGCAGGCGACGTTCCAGGCACATCGGGGTCGAACCTGTCTGCAAAAAGACATCGCTACAAAGAAGGGGAAAACCATGAACTACTTCGTCACCGGCGCCACCGGCTTTATCGGTCGCTTTCTGATTGCCCGCCTGCTGGCCCGCAAGGACAGTCGGGTGTTTGCTCTGGTCCGCCCGGGCTCGGAGTACAAGCTCGACGCCCTGCGTCGGCGCCTGAACATCGAGCCGGAACGGCTAATCGCCATCAAGGGCGACCTGACCAAGAAAGTGCTCGGCGTCAGCAAGCGCGACCGCGACGATCTTACCGCAGCAAAAATTGATCACTTTTTCCATCTGGCGGCAATCTACGACCTCACCGCCGATGAAAACCAGCAGCGCTACACCAACATCGAAGGCACCCGCAACGCCCTGCGTCTTGCAGAAGAGTTGGGTGCCGGCGGCTTTCACCACATCAGCTCAATTGCCGCCGCCGGCCTGTATGACGGCACCTTCCGCGAAGACATGTTCGAGGAAGCTGGCGAACTGGCTGATGCCTATCTGCAAACCAAACACGAAGCCGAAGCGCTGGTGCGACTGGAGGCCAAAGTGCCCTGGCGCATCTACCGCCCGTCGATGGTGGTTGGCCACTCACAAACCGGTGAGATGGACAAGATCGATGGCCCCTACTACTTCTTCAAGCTGATCCAGAAGCTCAGCGACATCCTGCCGCCGTGGGTACCCCTGCTCGGCATCGAAGGCGGTCAATTCAATATTGTTCCGGTGGACTTTGTCGCCAGCGCCATCGATCACATTGCCCATGTGAAAGATCGCGACGGGCAGTGCTTCCACCTCACCGCCGACCGTCACTACAGTGTTGGCGAAGTGATGAATATTTTTGCCGGTGTCGCCGATGCGCCGAAAATGCCGGTGCGTATCGACAATAGTGTTTTCGAAGCTGTCCCCGGCATGGTCCGCAAGGGTATTGGTTCGCTCACCCCGGCGAAGTTCTTCCTCCATCAGGCCATGGAAGGGCTCGATATTCCCGAGTCGGCGCTGAAGTTTCTCAGCTACCCGACCAGTTTCGATAACAGCAATGCCAAAGCGGCGCTGAGCGGCAGCGGAATTGAAGCACCGGAACTGGAAGCCTATGCGCAGCTGCTGTGGGATTACTGGGAAAACCACCTCGACCCGGACCGTGACGAGCGCGAAGACGACTCCGCACCGTCGATCAGTCTGGAAGAGCGCGTTTCCGGCAAGGTGGTGCTGGTCACCGGCGCCACTTCCGGGATTGGTAAAGCCGCCGCACTGAAATTGGCTCGCGCCGGCGCCATCGTATTAGTGGTGGCCCGCACCGCAGAAAAGCTGGAAGAAACCCTGCACGAGATCGAACAGCTCGGTGGCAAGGCATTCTCCTACAGCGCCGACGTGTCGCACCTGGACGATTGCGATCGCCTGGTAAAACAGATCATTGCCGATCACGGCCAGGTGGATATTCTGGTCAACAACGCCGGCCGCTCGATCCGCCGCTCAGTGGAGCATTCCTATGATCGCTTCCACGATTTCGAACGCACCATGCAGCTGAACTACTTCGGTGCCCTGCGCCTGATCATGCAGTTGCTGCCATCCATGACCGAACGCGGGGCCGGCCATATCATCAATATTTCCTCCATTGGTGTACTGACCAACGCCCCACGCTTCTCAGCGTATGTGGCCTCGAAGGCGGCACTGGATGCCTTCACCCGCTGCGCCTCATCAGAACTGGCCCACCACGGCATTCGCTTCACCACCATCAACATGCCGCTGGTGCGCACGCCGATGATCGCGCCGACCAAAATTTACAACCATGTGCCGACCATCAGCCCGAACCAGGCCGCCGACATGATCTGCGACGCCATCGTTCGCCAGCCGAAGCGGATTGCCACCAGCCTCGGTATCGTCGGCCAGGTGATGCACTTTCTAACCCCGAAAATCACCGAAACCATCATGAACACCGGCTACAAGATTTTCTCCGACTCGTCCGCCGCACTGGGCCAGAAGGAGAAAACGCCGAAGCGAATCAGCCGCGAACAGCAGGCCTTCTCCAGACTGTTCAAAGGGATTCACTGGTAAGGATCGGCATGTAGCTGGCAGCAAACCACAGAGGCGCCTGACGGCGCCTCTGTGGTTTGCTGCCAGCGCCCCCCGCTTCCCCGATTCCTCGCTCGGCCAAGCGCCTCACTGCCCTGTTTGTCACGATAAGCTCACAACCATTGTGTTAAATGTGTGGATTGATTATGCCTATCGCATTAATGCGAAGGCTTCGTTACCCCTTGTCGACCAAATACCTTATAACGGATTCCACGCTGCACGCTGTGGCGACACATCAATACCGACACCTCAATAAAAGAAACCGGGAGAGAGCAATGACTGCTATCGGTAAAAATAACCAGGGAAAATGCCCCGTCATGCATGGTGGCCAAACCACCATAGGGGGCACCGGAACGGCCAATCAGGACTGGTGGCCCAACCAGCTGAATCTGAAGATCCTTCACCAGCACACCCCGGAATCCAGCCCCCTTGGCGCCGGCTTCAACTACGCCAAAGCCTTCAACAAACTGAACTACAAAGCCCTGAAAAAGGACCTCCACGCCCTGATGACTGACTCTCAGGACTGGTGGCCGGCGGACTATGGTCACTACGGCCCATTCTTTATCCGCATGGCCTGGCACAGCGCCGGCACCTACCGCACCGGTGACGGCCGTGGCGGCGGCAATACCGGCAACCAGCGCTTTGCGCCGCTGAACAGCTGGCCAGACAACGGCAACCTCGACAAGGCACGGCGCCTGCTCTGGCCGATCAAGCAGAAATACGGCAACCAGATCTCCTGGGCCGACCTGATGCTGCTGGCCGGTAACGTGGCGATCGAATCCATGGGCCTGAAGCCATTCGGCTTCGGTGGCGGCCGCGCCGACATCTACGCGCCGGAAGAAGACATCTACTGGGGCGTTGAGGGCACCTGGCTGGGCAACAAGCGCTACAGCGGTGAACGCGATCTGGAAAACCCGCTTGCCGCAGTGCAGATGGGCCTGATCTATGTGAATCCGGAAGGCCCGGACGGCAACCCGGACCCGCTGTTGTCTGCCAAAGACATTCGTGAAACCTTCGCCCGCATGGGCATGGACGACGAGGAAACCGTCGCCCTCACCGCCGGCGGCCACACCTTCGGCAAAGCTCACGGCGCCGGCGACCCGACACTGGTCGGCCCGGAACCCGAAGCAGCCCCTGTCGAAGCAATGGGCTTCGGCTGGATAAACCGCCACGGTACCGGCAAGGGTGGCGATACCACCACCAGCGGCATCGAAGGCGCCTGGACCAACACCCCCATTCAGTGGGACATGAGCTACTTCGACCTGCTGTTCCGCTACGAGTGGGAGCTGACCAAGAGCCCAGCCGGTGCCCAGCAATGGCTGGCCAAAAACGTGGCTGAGAAAGACATGGCGCCGGACGCCCACGACCCGAACAAAAAGCACCGGCCGATGATGACCACCGCTGATATGGCCATGCGCATGGACCCAATCTACGAGAAGATCTCGCGCCGCTTCCACAAGAACCCGAAGCTGTTTGCGGATGCCTTCGCCCGCGCCTGGTTCAAACTGCTGCACCGCGACATGGGCCCGAAATCGCGCTACCTCGGCCCGGAAGTGCCGAAGGAAGACCTGATCTGGCAAGACCCGCTACCGCCGGTGGAGCACAAACTGATCGGCAAGAAAGACACCGCCGCGCTGAAAAAGCAGATCCTCGATTCCGGCCTGACCATTTCACAACTGGTCTCCACTGCCTGGGCCTCGGCCTCCACCTTCCGCGGCTCGGACAACCGTGGCGGCGCCAACGGCGCGCGCATTCGGCTGGCCCCGCAGAAGGACTGGGCAGTGAACCAGCCGGCCCAACTGAAGAAGGTGCTGACGAAACTGGAAAGCATACAGAAGGCCTTCAACGATCAGGGCGGTAAAACACGCGTGTCACTGGCCGACCTCATTGTGCTCGGCGGTGCTGCTGCCGTTGAAGAAGCCGCCCGCGCTGCTGGCATCAAGGTTGAGGTGCCATTCCATCCAGGCCGCACCGACGCCAGCGCCAGACAGACCGACGCGGAATCCTTCAATGTTCTGGAACCGGTTTCCGATGGCTTCCGCAACTACCAGAAGGCCCGCTTCACCGTGCCAGCCGAGCAGATGCTGGTCGACCGCGCCCAACTGCTGACCCTGTCCGCACCGGAAATGACCGTACTGGTCGGCGGCATGCGCGTACTCGGCACCAATGTTGGCAACGCCAAACACGGCGTGTTAACCAGGAAAGCAGGCGTACTCAGCAACGACTTCTTCGTCAACCTGCTCGACATGAGCACCGAGTGGAAGCCGGTGAATGCAGATGCGGAAGAGTTCGAAGGCCGCGACCGCAAGACCGGCAAGGTCAAATGGACCGCCACCCGCGTCGACCTGATATTCGGCTCCAACTCGCAACTGCGAGCACTGGCAGAGGTGTACGCTCAGGCCGATGCGAAGGAGAAGTTTGTGAAGGATTTCGTCAAGGCCTGGAACAAGGTGATGAATACAGACCGGTTTGATCTGGCCTGATTGCTGCGTTTTGCCCTGCAACGTAAAGCGGCGCCTTCGGGCGCCGCTTTACATTTAACACTCATGCCAAATGCTGACACGGAAAATAGCGGCGACGAAGAGCGTAGAAAGGTATAGCATCATCTGAATGATAACCAAGGAAGGTTAATCTCGATGCGAACGTCACGCTCAGCTTTTCATCTCATCTCTACCTCAATGCTCGGGCTGCTGGTTTACAGCGGCAGCATTCAAGCCGAACAAACAACCTGGTGGCAACGCGCCGATATCTATGCCGCGCTGGGCGTCAGCCATGTGGAAGCCGCGCCCGAAACCGGCGGCAGCATCGGCATGAGCTTCGACGACAGCAGCACCCCGACATTGGACAAATCGCTGATCGGCGGCGAAGGCCTCGACAGCCGCCACTACCTGCCCAGCGGCACGCTAGGCGCACGCATCCACCTCACCCAGCGCCTGAGCTGGGGTGTGGAAATGCATCGCTATTCATTCAGCGATGCCGAGTCGGCAGTGCCACTTGATGCCCCCGGCGTCACGCCGCTGCCGAACTCCGCCACCTTTCTCGAAACCAGCACGTTTAAACTTAAAGCGCACGATCTTGCCGCCACCGTCCGCTACAGCCGCTGGAATGTCACACTAGACGGTCTGTATGGCGAGCGCTCCGGCTCGTTTCTGTCAACTTCGTCAATGGATGCCTTCGGCGTATTCACCGCCAGCAACTTCATCAATATGACTCTTGCCAACGGCTCATCCTTCAAGGGTGATGGCCAGCTTTATGGTTTCGGCCTGAGCATTGGCGTGCCGCGCACTACGGTGAGTCTTTTTGGCCGCTACAAGCGTGCCGACCTGGAAGGCAGAAGCAACTCCTTCGCTCGCGCTGTCGGCACCGTCGCCTCGCCGACGAGCCCGCCATTGGTCGGCGCCTCTACGGTAACGCGCAACAACGCCAGGGCAGAAAGCATCATTCAGGATTATGAATACGGCCTGCAATTCGACTTCATCCCGTCGGAAGACGGCGTACAAAGTTTTGTCCGCCTATCCTATCTGGAAACCCGCTGGGAACTGAACGGCCTGCCCACAGGCAGCTCCGGCTTCGGCGGCACCATCGGGAACCTCACCGCCGACTCGTTCGCGAATGCGGGGCTTGGGAAGGCAACACTGAGAGGGTATGGAGCGGCGGTGGGGGTGATGTTCTGAGCGGCATAACCTGAAAAACCTCAGAGCAGCACATCCAGCCCCTTCTGATCGACAAGATTTAGCAGCTTCATTGAAGGCCCATTCGGCTTCTTCCCGCCAATCTCCCACTTCTGAACCGTAGACGGACTGGTATTAAGGCAAGCAGCAAACACCGCCTGACTGGCGCGGCTCTTTTGCCGAATACGCTTGATCTGCGCCGGGGTATATTCCTTCACAGGCGGCAAGCACAAGGCATCAAACTCGCGCAGCGTGACATCCTTCATCACACCCGCTTTATGCAGATCCCTGGCCGTTTCGTGGACCGTATCAAGAATCGATTTCTTCATCGTTGACTACCTCAATCAGCGCACCGGTTCTCACTGCTCTATTCAACTCGGCCTTGCTGTAGCCCAGCAGCTCCACCGCCAGGCGCTTCAAGCCATGTAATTCTCCGGGACTGATATTGGCTCTGGCATTCTTGGCAAACCCGTAGACAAAGAAGGCCTTATCTTCAACCCGATAAGCCACCAGAGTGCGCACACCGCCACTCTTGCCTCTACCACCAACCGCCACACGTTTCTTGAATACATGGCCACCGAGGTTGGCATCCACCAGACCACGGCTCATTTCCTCCACCGCGCCTAGCAAGGCGGCATCGCTCAAACGAATGCCCTCTGCCCAGCGGGCAAACTGCTTGGTCTTGAATATCTCCATTCGAATCCCTTCGACTTGCGGCAGTTTATAGCACTTAGTGCTATATAGTCAATTTCAATGATTGATGCCTTCTGAGGCGGCAGGGATGGATGGTGCCGTTAATGCGGAGGGTCTTACATAGGAGAAATATGACGTTGCGGCCGGAAATACTCTTAACATCCTTATCAGCACCTCCTCGATTCGAACTATCAAGAATTCCTTGACGGTTGCTCCCGGATCAAGCTCACCATCGGTAAAAATATTGCGCAGGTGAAACGCACCTGACCATTTTCGTGACGCCAGGAAAATGGTCCCGTGCTGCACGGCCAAGGCGCTCTTGCCCTCTGCGGCAGTTGTAAAGAATTCCTTTACTACTGAATTCTGGCTATCCGTACGCAGCTGCACCCAGCTCTGGCCACTTTGGAGGCGTTTAGGATCAACTCGCCCATACGGACCTATTGTAATCAGCCGCCCTGATCGTTTATTGATCAGCCATGCCCCGAGTGCTAATGTACGACTCATTAATAATCCACAAAATTCATAAAGATTCATAAACGAGACATAAATAGCATGGCCAAGCCCCCCAACCGCACATGGTCCCGCTACAGCCTCCAGGCCCTTACCCTGCTTGGAAACCAGATCCGCGAGCAGCGGATCCGTGCCCGTATGACCACCGCAGCACTGGCCGAGCGCGCCGGCATTTCCCGCTCCCTGCTGCAGCGGATCGAGAAAGGCGACCCGGGCTGCACCATCGGGGCGGTATTCGAGGTGGCCACGATTGTCGGCATTCCCCTGTTCGACGCCGACAGCCGGGAGCTTGATCGCCGCCTGCGCCACAGTCAGGAGAAACAACCACTGCTGCCGCAAGCGGTGAGAGCCTCCAGAAAGGAGGTCAAAGATGACTTCTGACGGCGCCTATAGCGAAGCCTACGTCTGGATCTGGCTGCTCGGTGAAACAGCTCCGGTGGTGGCCGGGCGCCTCAGTCGCCATAACGACCAACTGCTGTTCAACTATGGCCGCAGCTATCTGCAACGCGACAACGCCATCGCCCTCTACAGCCCGGAATTGCCGCTGCAACAAGGCATTCTGTCGCCGCTACCCGGTCTGTCCATGGCCAGCTGCATCCGCGATGCCTCCCCGGATGCCTGGGGGAGACGGGTACTGATCAATCGCAAACTCGGCCTGCGCGGCAGTGTCGCCAACGGCGCCGAACTGGATGAGCTGACCTGCCTGCTGGAATCCGGCTCCGACCGGATCGGCGCCCTCGATTTCCAGCACTCCCCGACTGAGTATGTGCCGCGTCAGGAGCGGGCCGCCTCGCTCAGCGAATTGATGCAGGCGGTGGAAAAAGTGGAACAGGGAATACCGTTACACCCGGATCTGGACGTGGCCCTGCAACATGGCACCTCCATTGGCGGCGCCCGGCCGAAGGCATTGCTGGAAGAAGGCGAACGCAAGTACATCGCCAAATTCTCGTCCGCCAATGATCTGTACAACATCGTCAAGGCCGAGTTTATTGCCATGCGTCTGGCTGCCGAGGTCGGGTTGGACGTGGCCCCCGTCCAACTCACCCGCGCGCTGGGCAAGGATGTGTTACTGATCGAACGGTTCGATCGCGTGCGCGTCGCGCAGGGCTGGCAACGCAAAGCCATGGTATCGGCCCTGACGCTGTTCGAGCTCGATGAAATGATGGCCGCCTACGCCAGCTACGAAACGCTGGCGGAGATTATTCGCCACCGCTTCAGCAACCCCACAGCCACACTCAAAGAACTGTTCGGGCGCCTGACATTCAATGTTCTGTGCGGCAACACTGACGACCATGCCCGTAACCATGCCGCCTTCTGGGATGGCCAGGCGCTCAACCTGACCAAGGCCTACGACATCTGCCCGCAATCCCGCACCGGCTTCGAAGCCACCCAGGCCATGCTGATTCACGGCAGCAACCGCATGAGCCAGCTCACCACCTGCCTCGACGCCGCACCGGCCTTCCTGCTCAACCAGGACGACGCCAAAGCCATCATCGCCCACCAGATCAACGTGATCCGGGAAAGGTTTCAAAGCGTATGTGATGAGGCTGAACTCGCGACGGTGGACCGACAGCTGCTATGGCGGCGGCAGTTTCTTAATCCGTTTGCGTTTTATGGGGGACTGGAGGGGTTGGCTGTGCCGGATTGAATGGACTCCCAAGTGGATGCCCCTCTGGCCGCTTCGTCGCGCCGCTGATCATGGTGCCCTACTCCACGCACAAGGCGGAGCACTTCACCCACCATCGCTATACCAACCAGCCGGACAAGGACCCGGACTTCATCGTCAGCGGCATGCGTCACGGCTTTCTGGCCTTCATTATCTGCGGGTTCAAGTTTCTGTGGACGCAGAACACCTTCCTGTTCCGCGACCACTGGGCGACGATGCCGCGACGCGAGCGTGCCATCTATTTCGCCGAAGTGGCGCTGGCGATCGGTTGGCGCCTGACTTTCCTGGCGATCTTCCCGACCGCATCGACCATCGTGCTGCTGCTCGCAGGCTATCTGGCCGGCGGCATATTCACCGCCTACTGGTTCGCCTACCGCCCGCACCTGCCGTACCAAGAGCCGGCGCGCTATCGCAACACCAACAGCCTGATCATGCCTGTCTGGATGAAACCTCTCGAGTGGTTCTGGCTCGGTCAGAACCTGCACTCGATCCACCACGCGTTTCCCCGCGTGCCGTTCTATCACTACCACGCGCTGTTCCGCGAGATCGAGCCGATCATGCGCGCCCATGGCGCGCCGGTGATTGGCATCTTTGATCGCAGGCCGGTGAGTGTGTGAGTCGACTCACTACCTGCCTCACCATGCCAAACTACCGCCGATATCAAACCGGCGGTAGTCCAAGCTCTTTCAGATACGCATTATGCTTTTTTGCAGCTTTTTCGATACGGCTCTCAATACTTCTTAGCTCTGCATTGACTGCAGCCAAGTCGATTTCCTGCTCTGCTTCGGCAGTGCTGACATAGCGGGAGATATTGAGGTTGTAATCGTTCTTCTCGATCTCCTCCATGCTCACGCGGCGAGCATAGCGTAACTCTTCCTTGCGGTGCTGGTAGGTGTCGACGATCTTGTCGATATGCTCGTCGAGCAACTGGTTCTGCCGCCGGCCCTTGTCACAATGCTCCGCGGCATTGATGAACAGTACATCATCGGGCTTCTTGCACCTCTTCAGCACCAGAATGCACACCGGGATACCCGTGGAGAAGAACAGGTTAGCAGGCATGCCGATGACGGTGTCGATATGGCCGTCCTTGAGAAGCTTGGTGCGAATACGGCTTTCTGCGCCACCCCGAAACAGCACGCCATGGGGCAGGATGATGGCCATGGTGCCTTCATCACCCAGGAAGTGGAAACCGTGCAGCAGGAAGGCAAAGTCCGCTGCGGACTTGGGCGCCAGCCCATGGCTCTTGAAGCGGAAATCTTCGGCCAATGCTTCACTCGGCTCCCAACGGTAGCTGAATGGTGGATTCGCCACCACCGCATCGAACTGCAACTTCTTTGCCGGATTCATCTCGTTGAGGATGTCCCAGTCATTCAGCAAGGTGTCGCCGTGGTGAATATTGAACTCACTGTCCTTTACCCCGTGCAGCAGCATGTTCATGCGCGCCAGGTTATAGGTGGTGATGTTCTTTTCCTGGCCGTAGATCATGCCGATGCCGTGTGGGCCCATCCGCTTACGCACGTTGAGCAGCAGCGATCCGGAACCACAGGCAAAGTCCAGCACGCTCTTGAGCTTCTTTTTCTTACCAGCGGACGGGTCCTGACTGTCGAGCGTGACGATGCGCGACAGGATGGTGGAGACGCTCTGCGGAGTATAAAACTCTCCGGCCTTCTTGCCGGAACCGGCCGCGAACTGGCCGATCAGGTATTCGTAGGCATCGCCAAGAATGTCACTGTTGGTAGAAAACTGCGCAATGCCCTCACCAATTTTACTGATAATAGTGCATAGCTTCTTGTTGCGGTCCGATGGCGTCTTTCCGAGCTTCTCTGAGTTGAGGTTGATTTCGGAAAATAAGCCCTGGAAGGTGCTGGCAAAGGACTCGTTTTCGATGTGCTTGAAGCCCTTCTCCAAAATCCGCAACAGTTCTGGATTATGAGTGCGTGCTCGCTCGAAGATGCTGCTCCAAAGATAGTCCGGGTGGATGACATAGTGCATCTTGCGGCGCATCTGCTTCTCGAAATCCGGCACATCGTCGGCATTCTCTTCATACCAGACGAGCAACGGTGCTCGGCGGTCATCCTTGCCCAACTTTGGGTAGTCGCGACCCAGCTCTTTCTTCGCTGCCGTCTCGTAGTTGTCGGAGAGGTAACGCAAGAACAGAAACGACAGCATGTAATCGCGGAAGTCGTCGGCGTTCATGGCACCGCGCAAGTCGTCGGCAATGGCCCACAGGGTTTTGCCCAGTTGACTCAGTTGTTCTTTGGTCATGTATTTTCCTTAAATTGAACTATCAAGGATTTCTTTACAGTTGCCCGGCAGCCCCTTTGCCGACACCATCAGTTGTCAGCAATCCTTTACAACTGAAACCAGCTCATACCTTGCCCGGATAAACCTGTGGGCCCGAACTGGGGGCCGACCCTCCCAATCAAATAAGGCCGGCAATATAACTCACTGTTTTTAAATGGATTTTCCTGTGAACGGGCCACCTCCAGTCAAATGACCGTCAAATAAGAATATCCATATACTTCAATAGGTTATGATTACGCCCACCAGGGCACATACTTCATATACTTCCGGCCTGCTGACTCATCAAACTGCTTAACCGCCCCAGCCTCCAGGGCGTCCTTGATAATCCGGGATGCCATGGCAGAGTTTTGCTCCTCAATACCAAATCGGCCTCGCAGACTCGCATTGGTCATGTAATCGTGCTCCACGTAACGAAGACAGGCGTGCAAGTAAGTCGCCCGAATGCGATCCTGCTTGTCCATGTCGCGAAAGTCCTTGTGAGCAAAAAGAACGCAACGCGTGTAGTCATGGGTTTGCTCAAAAATCGGGGCTGGCAATTGATAGTACTCCGACTGGAAAACCACCTTATCAATACCGCTGCCTCGTTCCTCGCACACCCCAATCCGACGCATAAAAGATGCAATAGCCTCGTTGCGGGATTTGGGAGGACTGTCCAGAAACCGGTCCGTGTTTACCAGAGGAACACCTGGATTAGTGACCTCCAGTCGATTCTCAAACACCTCGATCATAGGACCTGCGCCAGTCACCTCAAAGTCCTGATGGATCAGTGCATTGGCGACCAGCTCACGAACGGCAAGCTCGGGAAACATCGGCACATTCCTTCTTAAGGCCTGTCCTATAACCTCATTAACCGGCAGCAGTCCAACCAGATATCCAATCAAGCCCTGAAAGCCACACGCGTACCCCTTGGTCCCCTCCTGCTCCCTGACAGTTTCTACTCTGGATTTGCCTCGATACAGAATGACACGGGGTGCCTTGCGGCGCAGACGCTGAAACGCGCCCAGATTACGAGCGAACAGGATCGCTCCGAGGTTGGTGATATCCCAGTCACCATTATCACTTCTGCGTACCATATCATCCGCAACAAGCGCATCAAGAATAAGCTCGCGTGTGGAAGGCAATGGCCGGTTGATCAGTTCAAAGTATGACGGATAATCAAGAAGACTGATGACTTCACTATCTGAGAGTCTTTCAGCAGCGAGCTGCTTCTCGAAAGGCGTCTGGTCAAATACGCGCCATAGTTCGCGCTCCTTCTCCGAATGCTCCTTGAGCTTCTTGAGATAGGAGCCAACACGAATATACTCCTGACCAGAAAATTGTACAGGGTGACGAAAAGCAGCACCGATCTCCAGAAGCACCAGGAGCTTGCCGTCATACTGATGTTCATAAAATCGAAAATTGATCTTTGGCGACAATCCGCGCAGAAGCCAGTTTTCCAGCTCCTCATTACCAATTTTGGTAGTTGCCGGAGAGAAGGTTGTTCCGACAACACTCTTGCTTTGATCCTCAACCCCCCAGACAAGGTAGGCGTTGGCCTTGCCCAGCAAGGCAGCAGAATTAGCGAGACCGGACAGGTACTGGCCAATGCGGTCTGGATCAGCATTATTCTGCTTGAACTCCAACCACTCAGTCTCCTTTGGAAGCTTGAGCAGTTCTGAAACGAGGGAGGTCAGGTAACTATCACCTCTGTCCAATGTCATGAACCTGACCCCTGCCCTTCTACGCGACCCTCAGCCATTACAGGAAACAGCTCCGGGTTAAACCGATAGTTGTTCATGAAATCACGGAGAATACGGCGGAAGTATTCCTTGTTCTCCGGCAGCATTTCCCGTGGCTCATACAGAGAGTAGTTGCCATGGCTGAGTACGTTTACCAGCCGGGCATGGAGGATGCCATCTGGGTCATCGTCCAGCTTGAGGCATGCTGAGAAACTACGAAACCCATGGAATGCAGCCGTTTTCTCCAAAATGCCGCGCAGAATATTGAAGTGATAGGTGTATATCTCGCCAGACTCGGCCACCTTGTGTAACTGTTCAAGCAAGGCTACATGATGGAAAAATGGCGTTTCATTGGTATATCTGACGGAATAAGCACCCGTGCCACTCTCATGGCTCAGGAAAAGCGGCTGAAGTGGATTGGACTTGCCGCGCTCATTGAGTTCATTCCAAAGGACATTGAAGAACAGCGCATGATGAGAAGAGATCACCGTCTTAATTCTGCCATTGGCACTCTTGAGCAACTGCGCGAGATGACTAGCCACCGCTATGGCATTATTGTCATCCAGTGATGAAATAGGATCATCGACATACAGGTATCTGACCCAATCGTAGGCCTCTTGGCCGTCTATCGCTAACTGGGCAACAGCGAGAAAGAAACACCATACAAAGATATTCTCCTCGCCACGCGACACTTTGATCGGTACAGGTGCCCCCTCAGCATCCTTTTCGCGAAAGAAGGTAACTTCCCAGCTGGCGTAGTCTATAAAGAAGTCAAAATCCGCATAGCGCGCCAACAGCGGCGCGATGCGGCTTTCCATCTCCAATTCAGCAAGGCCACCAAAAAAGCGGGAGTCGCGGTTCAGTCGAAGTACGCGCTTGACATCATTGTCCAGATCATTATCCCAACTAAACAGATCTTCGGTGAAAGCGTTGAAATAAAGCGTATCGCGGACTTCCTCACCACCTTTCTGTTGCTTGTCTAACTCCTTGAAGGCCATCGAAAGGCGTGTCTTGCCGGTGCCATTGTAGGCAAATAGCAGCACATAATTCTTCTCCTCCAGCCGCTCTCGCAGGTGGGCAACAAGGGCGTCGAGGCTGACAAAGGTCGATGTGCCACTCATACGTCCATTGCCTCAGGACTAGGAAAAAGCCTCTGCATCAGGCCCTTTTTGTGAAATTTGAGTGCGTCTAGCCTCTCCTCCTGTCTTGATATTAGAGCATCAATGGAGGCTAAGAAATCGGCTATCCTGTTCTGCTCCAAGAGCGAAGGATTAAGCAGAGGCACCTTTGCGAAGTCTTCGTAATAGAGGCGCAGCCTATCTTCAGTCAGACCTCTGGAATGAGCGGTGAGCGTTTGGAGCGTTCCCGGCAGTTTCAATTGAAAATAGAAAAAAAGTGGATTCACTCCGCACGGTTTCACTACGATGTAGGCCGGGCTGACCATGCAATCTTCCGGGGCAACACCAAGGGCGCCTTGCCACATACGCATCATGTTATAAGCAAGATCACCTTTTCGTACCGTCTTGTTCGCTCTTACATCTGCAATATCATCAATTCGACGATCCAGCGAGTCGCGAGGCACAAGCCCCTCCGTCATGGTTACCGAGTATATGGGGAGTCCAGGCTCACCTCGTTCGACTCTGTTGGAAAATATCTTCCCGGCCAAAATCGTAGGCCACTTCCCAGCCTTGCGAAACTCGGGAAAACGCAGGCGGGGGACGGTTTCGCCTTCGCGGGGGAAGAGTTGTTGCATCAGGCCTTTTTTGTGGGTTTTGAGGGCGTCGACTTTTTCTGCTTGGCCGGCGATCAGGGCGTCGATGGATGACAGGCAATCAGCGATTTTTTGCTGTTCTTCTGGCCTTGGAAGTAGAACAGGGATCTGCGCAAATGCTGGATACTTAAGATTCAGCGTATCTTTAACCAATCCTTGTGAGTAACGCCGAAACTGCTCAATAAGTTGACGTGTCTTAAAATAATAAGAATAGAACAGACCGTTAGCGGTGCCTGTTGGCTTGCACACCGTATATGCAGGGCTAATAATTCCTTCTCTGTCGGCATATGCGCTTCGCCCCTCCCACATTCTCATTGTGTTATATGCAATATCGCCCGGCAGAACCCTCAAATATCTGGACTTATCCGCACTGGCGTTACTCTTGCGGTTGCTTTCTTCTTGCGGAATTATTCCATCCTTATCAGTCAACGAAAGCAAAGGCAAAGAGTCAAATCCAGCCTCCTGTCGATTTTCAAATAGTCCTCCCAAGATGTTCCGCTCCCACTCCCCCGCCTCGCGAAACTCTGGAAACCGGAGCTGAGGCACCAAGTCCTTTTTACCGCTCTTCTTTGTCTTACTCATACGCCGCCAACCCCGAAATCTCGCGCCCCTGTGCCTGCTTCTTCAGAAATGGCACCAGTTCGTCCATCAGTGCAATCTCCGCCTTGCTGCGCGCCTTCCAGCCCAGCGCCAACGGCTCGAACAAGTCGCTGAGCTTTTCACCGTCAAAGATCATGCGGTCGAGTATGGCAGCAACAAAGGCTTTCAGGTTGTCTGCCGCCAGCCCGTGCCGGCCAGCCATGGCATTGAGCTCGTCATCGGCCTTTTGGGCCTTGAATTGCTGGTAGCCTTGCTTGATTTCGTCGGTGCTGTGACCCTGCCCGGCCTTGAGGCTGTTGATGTAGGCGATGATGTCCTCGCGCTCGCCCATCAGGTTGCTGCTGGAGGTGAGCATGTTCACAAGTTGCTCGCGACTCATGGTTTGTTTTGAAGGCTTCTGCTGACTGAAACGGGCAATCAGGCCCATGATGTAGTCGTAGTCGATCAGCGCCGAGGAAAACAGCACGAACTCGAAATCCAGTTGCTCGATGGCATCCTGGGCGTCGCTGGCCTGGGCGCCGGCTTTGCCCTGCTGTGCTTTCAGGCGCTGGGCGGTTTCCAGGTAGGAGCTGCGCAGGGCGCGCAGGTCGTCTTCAGGCAGCAGTTCGTTAATTTTCTGCTTTTGCACTTCGTCGAGATCGGTGTATTGATCCAGCTGGGTTTTCAGGCGCTGCACTTCCTTGAAGTGCTTGATGAACTCGATGCGCGCGGTGTCGCCCTTGAGGCTGTATACCTCTTCGGGTTCGCACACCTTGTTGTCAGACACCTCGGCCGGTTCGCTACCGGTTTGCTGGGCGATGAATTGCGCCATGGCGGTAACCGCCTGCTCGTATTTGTCGATCACCTTGGGCGCCGGGTCCACCAGCCAAATTTCCCGCGAGCGGGAGGCGTCTTCGCCGGAGAACAGCGCAATGGCTTCATCCACCGATGGCTGTTGGCCACGAAAATCGAGGATGTTGCCGTAGGGCTTGGTATCGTTGAGTACCCGGTTGGTGCGCGAGAAGGCCTGGATCAGGCCGTGATATTTCAGGTTCTTGTCCACGTACAGGGTATTGAGATACTTGGAGTCGAAGCCAGTCAGCAGCATGTCCACCACGATGACGATATCGATCTTGTTGCTGTGGGCGTAGTCGCTGTTGGGATACTGTTGATCCTTGATGCGCTGCTGCACGTCCTGATAGTACAGATCGAACTCGTTGATGCTGTGGTTGGTGCCGTACTGACTGTTGTAGTCGGCAATGATCTGCTTGAGCGCGGCCTTTTTCTGTTCCGGCTCCTGCTGGTTGTCGGCCTTTTCCTGGGGCAGGTCGTCCTGCAGCTGTTTGACGTCCTTGTTGCCTTCTGCCGGCGGCGAGAAGACGCAAGCGATATTCAACGGGGAGAATCCAGCATCTTTTGCCTTGCGCTCGGTCTGTACCTGCTTGAACAGCTCATAGTAGGAGATGGCTTGGTTGATGCTGGCCGTGGCGAGGACGGCGTTGAAGCGGCGCTGACTCGTGGCGGCGTCGTGCTTTTCCAGAATGGATTCGACCACCGCCAGCTGGGTCACTGCTTCATCGGGCCTGGCCTTTGATTTGCCCTTTGAATGGTCGCCAGCGCCTTTTGCCTGGGCAGCTTCCGGCTTGAAATAGTCGATATGGAAGCGCAGCACGTTGCAGTCATCAATGGCGTGGGTAATGGTGTAGGCGTGCAGCTGCTTTTCAAAGATGTCCCTGGTGGTCTTGTAGGAGCCTACCGTGCCGTCGATCTGCTTGTAGCTGGCGTTGTCTTCAAAGATCGGCGTGCCGGTAAAGCCGAACAGCTGGGCCTTGGGGAAGAACGCCTTGATGGCCTGGTGGTTGTCGCCAAACTGGGATCGGTGGCACTCGTCAAAGATGATGACGATGCGCTTGTTGCGCAACGGTTCCAGTCGCTCCTTGTAGGTCAGCTTGCCTTTTTCCTTGTGCTGCCGGGCTTTCCTGCTGGTTTCATCCAGCGCCAGGCCGAGTTTCTGGATGGTGGTGACGATGACCTTGTCGGCGTAGTCCTCGGACAGCAGACGGCGCACCAGGGTTTCGGTGTTGGTGTTTTCCTCGACGCAGCCTTCCTGGAATTTATTAAATTCCTCGCGGGTCTGGCGATCGAGGTCCTTGCGGTCGACGACGAACAGGCATTTTTCGATATCCGGGTTATCCTTCAGCAGCGTGGAAGCCTTGAAGGAGGTCAGCGTCTTGCCGCTGCCAGTGGTGTGCCAGATGTAGCCGTTACCCCGGTTCTGGTGGATGCAGTCGACAATCGCCTTGACCGCATAGATCTGGTAGGGACGCATGATCATCAGCTTCTGTTCGCTGGCCACCAGCACCATGTAGCGGCTGATCATCTGGCCCAGAGTGCATTTGGCCAGAAAAGTGTCAGCAAAGTCGTCCAAGTGGGTGATCTTGCGGTTGTCTTCGCTGGCCAGCTGGTAGATGGGCAGAAAACGCTCATCGGCATTGAAGGCAAAGTGCTGGCTGTGGTTGTTGGCGAAGTAATACGTATTGCTGCGATTGCTGACGACAAACAGCTGCATGAAGCACAACAGCGTGTTGGTATAACCGTTGCCGGGGTCGTTCTTGTAATGGACGATCTGCTCCATGGCGCGGCGCGGGTTGATACCGAGGGTTTTCAGCTCAATCTGCACCATGGGCAGGCCGTTGATCAACAGGATCACATCGTAGCGGTGATGGCTGTTGTCGGTGTTGATGCGCAGCTGGTTGATGACTTCGAAATCGTTTTTGCACCAATCCTTCAGGTTAACCAACATGTAATGCAGCGGCGTGCCATCCTCGCGCTGGAAGTAGCCGTATTCGCGCAGGGTTTTGGCGGCTTGAAACACATCGGCATTGATAATTTCATCGCGCAGGCGGGCGAACTCGGCATCCGTGAGGCGCACATGGTTGAGCGCCTCGAACTTCTCGCGGAAGTTCTGCTCAAGGCTGGCCTTGTCGCGAATGTCCGGGCGGTAGATGTATTTGAGCTCTTCGAGCTTTTTGATCAGGGATTGCTCAATGTCGCCTTCCTTCAAGGTCATCCTGTTTACTCTTTCTGGATTGCTACTGACTGCTGACCGCGTACCGCTATCGGACCGGCGTGCATTGTACTCTGTTATTTGAATCTGGGCGCCTCGGCATTCCGCCGGGAAAATGCTTCAGTCTGTGTGTGCTTATACTGTACAAACCCCCAGTCAACAACCCCGCCCACCCTGTCACCCGTCGACATCTTTCTCCCCCCTGTGTACTGGCGCGAAAAGCAGCGCAGAATAGACTGCCTTCGTTCCTGACAACCGGAGAAGCAGCATGTCACGACGAATCACTCTTGGCGGTATTGCCCTTGGCGTGCCGGATCTGCGGCCCCATGCGAAGCGCTTTTTGGAAAGCGCGGCCCGCGGGGCGCACCTGCGGCTGATGCCGAATGCGGCGCTGCGACATCGGGTGCAGGGCAAGGTGGTGCTGATTACTGGGGCCAGTTCCGGCATTGGTGCCGGGGTGGCGCACAAGCTGGCTGAGGCCGGTGCCACGGTGCTGCTGACGGCGCGGTCGATTGATGCGCTGGAGGATCTGGCGGCGAAGATTCGTGATAACGGCGGTGAGGCGGTGGCCTACCGGGCCGATATTGCCGATCTCGACGACTGCGACCGGCTGTGCCAGAAGGTGCTGGAGGATCATGGCCGGGTCGACATCCTGATCAATAATGCCGGCCGCTCGATCCGTCGTTCGGTGGTGTATTCGCTGGAGCGCTTCCACGATTACCAGCGCACCATGCAGCTGAACTATTTCGGCGCCATCCGCCTGGCCATGAACCTGATTCCGTCGATGAAGGACAACGGTGACGGCCACATTATCAATGTCACCACGGTTGGCGTGTTCAACGGCGTGCCGCGTTTCTCGGCTTACCTGGGCTCGAAGTGCGCGCTGGAGGGCTGGACCATGGCGGCGCAGAACGAGCTTTTGCATACCGGCGTCAGCTTTACCCTGATGAACTACCCGCTGGTGCGCACGCCGATGATCGCGCCGACCAAGATCTACGATTACTTCCCGGCGATGAGCCCGGAGAAGGCGGTGGACTGGATGTGCGAGGCGATTGTCACCCGGCCGAAGCGCAAGGTGACGGCGTTTGGCCTGTTTGCACAGGGCATGTACACGGTGCTGCCGAAGACCGCCGAGCTGATCGTGAACACCGGCTACCAGATCGTGCCGGAGTTTTTCGGCAAGGAAGAACAGGGCTCTGGCGGTAAGTCGTCACTTACCAGCGAGGAGGCCGACAGCAATGTCCGGCCGCTGCGCCGGCGCAAGTAGGGTCTATGGGGGCTTTGGCTTGCCTGATGCTGCAGCGGAAGCTGCGCGATAGGACAAGCCAAAAGTACTAGATCGGCTACACTCGGAGCATGACTGAAGCCCTGACTGACATCCTGCCCGACCTGCCGCGCCCGGATACCGCCCGGGCGCTGGTGCAGGCCATGCTGCCCGCCGGCGAGCAATTGCCGGCCGCCGATGCCGACCGTCTGTGTGCCACGGTGTCCGGCTATCTGGAGGGCCGCCCCGGTTTTCGTCGCTTGCTCACCGCCAGCCTGGCCTGGCTGGAAAGCCGTTCCCTGTTCAGCCATGGCAAACGCTTTAGCCGCCTGAGCCCGGAGCAGCGCGGGGCGCTGTTGTCGAACCTGTCCGGCACGCTGGTTAGCGGCCATCTGTTGCGGGCACTGGCAGCGCCGTTCAAGGCCGCCTGGCTGCTGGATGACGATACCCAGCGCCGGGTGGGCAGCCGCCCGCCGGTGCAGGTGCCAAAACAGATCGAGGCGTTCCGCTGGCAGGCGCAGGTCAGCCCGGCCCGGGAGATGGAAGAAGACACCGAGCTGGAGGCCGATGTGGTGGTGATCGGCACCGGCGCCGGCGGCGCGGCAGCGGCTTACGAGCTGGCCAGCCGTGGCCTGGCCGTGGTGATGATTGAGGAAGGCGAGTACTACAACCGCACCCATTTCAACGGCAAGCTCACTGACACCATCGCCAAGCTGTATCGCGGCCTTGGCGCCACCA
This sequence comes from Alcanivoracaceae bacterium, assembly GCA_046292765.1. Classification (GTDB taxonomy): domain Bacteria; phylum Pseudomonadota; class Gammaproteobacteria; order Pseudomonadales; family Alcanivoracaceae; genus PGZG01. Next base: position 101,473 of record JBKBQA010000008.1, read on the forward strand.
CGGCGCTGGGTAATGTGACTATTCCGGTGCCGATCGGCCGCAGTGTTGGCGGCACCACCACGATCAATTCCGGCACCTGTTTGCGCACCCCGAATGCGGTGCTGGCGCGCTGGCAGAATGAATTCGGTTTAACCGATCTGACGCCGGAAAATCTTGATCCGTTTTTTGCCAGCGTTGAGGAAGTGATTAACGTGACGCCGGCGGAGAGCAAATACGTCGGCGAAATCGGCAATGTGATTGCCGACGGCGCCCGCAAGATCGGCCTCACCAAACTGCACAACCTGCCGCGCAACGCCAAGGGCTGTGATGGCCAGGGCCTGTGCCAGTTCGGCTGCCCCACCGATGCCAAGCAATCCACCAATGTCAGTTACGTGCCGCGGGCGCTGGATCGCGGTGCATTTCTGTTTACCGGTTTCCGTGCGGAGAAGTTGTTGCACCGCCAGCAGGTGCTGGATGGCGTGATCGCCACCGGCAAACGCGACGATGGCAGCATTGTTCGACTGACCGTACGCGCGCCGAAAGTGGTGGTGGCCATGGGCAGCCTGCTGACGCCGCTGTTTCTGAAGCAGAATGGCGTGCGCAATCCGCATCTTGGCCGGCACCTGACGATTCATCCGGCCGGCGTAGTGAATGCGGTGTTCCCGGAGCGTGAGTTCGCCAATTCGCAAACTATTCCGCAGGGTTTTGGGGTCGGTGATTTTGCCGAACAGGGTTTGATGTTCGAGGGCGGCACCATTCCGTTTGCCGGCCATGGTTTGTTCAGCAATCTGTATGGCCGCGAGTTTGTTCGTTTCTGCGAGCGTTACCAGCACACCGCCTATTTCGGTTTCATGATCCGCGATACCAGCGAGGGCCGGGTGCGGCGCGGCCCGCATCGTGATCTGCCGTGGATCAGCTACCAGATGAACGATCAGGATTTCAGCCTGTTTCGGAAAGGCATTGAAACGCTGGCGCGGATTTATCTGGCTGCTGGCGCGCAGGAAGTATTGATTCCGGGGCTTAACCGGCTGATTACGGTACGCAATGAACAGGAGCTGGCGAGCTTTATGGCGCGCAAGCACAAACCGAAAGACTTCCTGATGAGCGCCTATCATCCGCTTGGCACCGCGCGCATTGCCGCCGATGCCAGCCGCGGTGTGTGCGGACCGGATCATCAGGTGTTTGGCTGGAACGGCCTGTATGTGATGGATGGCAGTAGCGTACCGACCAGTCTCGGTGCCAATCCTCAGGTCACCATCATGACGCTGGCTGCCCGTGCCGCGTCGAAACTTGCAGACTCACTCTTATAAGGAGCACACCATGGCCACCGGACTTCTGCTTTGCGAAACCATGAGCGGCGATCTGATTCTTGATCGTGATGGCATCAGCCGCCCGTTTGCGTTCTCGATCCGCGCTTTTACTACAAAAATTTTCAGCCTCAGCGCGCCGCGTTATTTCCGTGGCGTAGTCACGCTGAATGATGGCCAGTATCCGTGCCGTGGGGAGCTCACCATTCAGATGTCCGGGCCGCACTACTGGCTGGAGTTCAATCACCCGGAACTGGGTGCGGTTCGTGCCGAAGGCCAGAAAGAATATGGCAAGAATGGCCTGCTGCGCTCACTGATTACCTGCCCGCTGGTGATCAGCAGCAATGGCAAGACGATTGGTCAGGCGGAAGTAGCGTATCGCGAGTCGATGCTGGCGTTTCCGTTCAAGGCGATCCGCTTTGTCGATGAAGGCAAGGCCTTCGACATGGTCGGCAGCGCGTCATGATCCCCTATCACGGTTGCCAGCATCGCGGTCAGGCCGGGCATTACGAGTCCTGGTTCCTGCGCGCCAATCATCCGAGCAAGCCGCAGGCGTTCTGGATCCGCTACACCCTGTTTGTGCCGAAGGATAACCGGCCGTCGCTGGGCGAACTGTGGGCGATCTGGTTTGACGGCGAACAGGACCGGGTGGTAGCGGTAAAGGAAGAGCATCCGCTCGACGGCTGCAGCTTCAGCCGCGACACAATGTCGGTGCGGATCGGCGATGCCGAGCTGGACAGCCACCGCCTGAACGGCAGCGCCAGACATAATGGCCACGAGATCCGCTGGAGCCTGGGTTACGAAGGCGAACCGGCACCACTGCTATTCCTGCCGGAAAATCTCTACACCACCAAACTGCCGAAGGCGAAATCCGTGGTCAGCCGGCCGCAGGTAAAGTTTCGCGGCAAGCTCACCGTCGACGGCGAGGAAATGGTGATTGATCACTGGCCCGGCAGCGAAAACCATAACTGGGGCAGCCAGCACACCGATCGCTATGCCTGGGGACAAGTGGCAAGCTTTGACAACGCCCCGGATGCCTTTCTCGAATGCATCACCGCACAGGTGAAAGTCGGGCCGATCCGTTCGCCGTGGATGAGCATTGCCTGTCTGCGTCTGGATGGCCGGGATTACCTGTTCAACAGCCTTGGCCGGGCATTCCGGGCCAAGGGCGAGTACCAATTCTTCGACTGGACCCTGGCCACCGACAATGGCCGCGAGCGTCTGGAAGTGTCGATCCGCGCCCCCGCCAGTCATTTTACGGCACTGACCTACTACAACCCGCCCGGGGGCAGCAAAACCTGCCTCAACAGCAAAATCGCCCGCTGTGAAGCACGCCTGATCTTGCCCGGGCAACCACCCCGCACCCTCACCTCCGCCCACGGCGCCGCGTTTGAGATCCTCACCGACCGGAACGATCACGGCATAACGCTGTCCGTTTGACCCCCGGGCGACGCCGTCGATCTGTACGCAGAAGTGCGGAGTGGCTCACAAAACGCTACTATCGAGGGTCCATCCTCCGGCTTCCATCGCCCGGGGGATGCAGGGACTGGACCAATACCGGAGTACGCGCCATGGCCGGCAGTACCGCAGGATGGCATCAGGTGGGAAGCAGCATCAGGGACAAGTTCGCTAATGTGCGTCGCAATCTTGGCGATAGCCTGAGCCCGCTGCTGCCTGACTACTTACCAGTGGCATGGAAGCTCGGGCTGTCGATCTCGCTGATGATCCTGCTCGGCATGGCGGTACTCGGCAGCCTGATCCTGAACAGCCAGCTTGACCGCATGCAGACTCAGGCCGACCGCTTTGGCGGCACCCTCGCCCGCCAACTTGCCGATGCCACCCGTGAACCCCTGCTGGCCGAAGACCAGCTCGCCCTGCGGGTGGTGCTGACCAATCTGGTGCAGAGCGATTCACTGGTGGGCGCGGCGCTGTTTGACCATCAGGGTAATTTGCTTGAACAAGTCGGCATGCTGCCGGAAGGCATTTTGCCCACCTCGGGCAATGGCCTGTTGCACTGGCGCAATGGTGACACCCTGTTGACCACCTATTTTTCTGCCGTGCGCGTGAATGATCTCACCGCTGGCCATGCCGCCGTGAGCCTGTCACGCCAGGCCATTGATGCGGCGCGGCTGGAAGTCCGCAATACCATCCTGACGGCGACGCTGGTGATGAGCCTGATTGCCATTGTGGTGGCGTTCTTTGTCAGCCGCCGCCTGTCGCAACCGATTCACGATCTGCTTGATGCCGCCCATGCCCTCGGCAGCGGCAATCTGGAATACCGCATCAGCGAGCGCCGCAACGACGAAATCGGCAAGCTGGTAGAGGCCTATCACAGCATGGCCTCCGGGTTACTGGAAAAAAATCAGGTGGAGGCGGTGTTGTCGCGGTTTGTCAGCCCGACGGTGGCCAAGACAATGATGGCCGACCTGAAGCAGGTATCGCTCGGCGGCCGTGAGGTCGAGGCCACGGTGGTGTTCGCCGATATCGTCGGCTTTACCCGACTGTCGGAAACCATCGCCCCGGATGCGGTGGCGGAATTGCTCAACGCCTACTTCGATGCCATCTCCATGGCGTCTACCTTCTATCGCGGCACCATCGACAAGTACATGGGAGACTGCGCCATGATCGTGTTCGGTGTGCCGGAAGACGATGCCGAACACACCTACCATGGTTTGTGCTGCGCGGTGATGATTCAGCGACTGGTAGACCGGCTTAATCTGATGCGTAGCCGGCGCGGCCTGACCACGGTGAATTTCCGCATTGGCATTAACTCCGGCACCATGCTGGCCGGCAATCTCGGCTCCCATGATCGGATGCAATACACGGTGGTCGGTGATGCGGTGAATCTCGCCTCGCGGCTGTCGAATATGGCTGGTGCCGGAGAAGTGGTGGCATCGGAGGAAATGGTGCGCAATCCGAATGTTCGCTCGCGGGTGCGGTTGCGCCAATCTGGCGCCATGCGGTTGCGCGGCCGCAACGAACCGGTGAACACCTTTATCATCGAAGGCGTACACGCCCAATCGGAGTCCCTGATGGAGCAACGCATCGCCAGCTTCATCAACCAGCTGATGGATACACCCCGACGTGCTACGGAATAGTCTGCCGATTGCCCTGCTGCTGATCCTGACCCTGGCGGGCTGCACCACCCGTCAGGCTGTGCTGGAAACCGATTTCGCCGCAGAGCTGGCCAGCGTCCGCGCCGAGGGCGATCACGCCCGGGCGCTGGACATCGTCGACCGGATCCCCAACGACCATCCACAGGCGGAAGCCGTCCGCGCCCAGCGCGACCAGATTCTCAAAGACATCGAACTTGTCCAGCAGCAGCGAGTTGCCGAGGCTGAGCGCCTGTCGCGCAGTGGCCGCTGGCAAGAAGCCTACGCGGTGCTGGATGACGCCAGCCGGCAGTGGCGTCGCAGCGATCTTTTGGCAACCGCCTACCAGGAGCTCGAACAACGCCAGCAACTGCGCTACCACCAGCTTCAGGCCGACCTGCTCCTGGCCGAGGCGCGCACGCTTCAGGGCACCCATACTACGGTGCAGCAGCTCGCCACCCTGACCGATCGACGCGCCCAGGCCACCGCCCGTGACCTGGGGCTACGCCGCGACACCCTCAGCCGCGAGCTGCGTCAACTCGGCCATATCTTTGCCGATCAGAAGGACTGGCAGCGGACCCGCGATCTGCTCGCCTCCGCCGCCCAGCTTGCCGGTGACAACGAGCGGGATCCCATCCTGATCGAGGCCGAACGCCAACTGGCCAGCGTCGCCCATCGCCAAGAACGGGCCAGAGCCCAGCGCATTCGGCAGCAGGGGGATGAACTGATTGAGCGATATCGTCGATCAGAGTCGGTGGCGGATCTGGTAGCGGCCCGCGATTTCCTCGCCCGGAACAATCAGGGCGGGACGCTGGACGAAACCGCGACCCGACTGGAGGGGCTATCACGAGAGCGATTCCGGGCCGGACTGGCCAAGGGCGACACCCTCTATGCCGGTGGCGATTATGCTGCGGCGGAGCGAGCCTGGTCGGAGGTGGCACCGTTGTATCCGGGTGACCCGGAGCTTGCCGCGAAGCGGGAGAGGGTGAAGCGGGTGCTGGATAATCTGCGCAGTCTGGCGCGCTGAGAATTTGCCAAATCAATTAACAGGCCCGAGCAAACTGCTGCGCCGGGCCGGTCAGATCAAAGCAACAGCCAGGCGGCGACGCCTGCCACCACCAGAACTGCCACCGCGCCCCCAATCAACTTGCCGTTACCGCCACTGGGCGGAGCCGGAACCGGCGCCTGAGTAGCGGCCGGACGTGGCGTGGGCTTCGCAGTAGCAGGGGCGTTGGGTGCCGCAGCGGGTTTCGCGGCTGAAGCTGGTGCAGTAGCGGCGGGCTTCGGTGCCGCTGCGGCGGCAGCCGCCGAGTCGCTGACCGCAGGGCGGAATGACGTCCGGTCGTCGCCACTGGTCTCGACAACCGGAGCCTCCGGTGCCTCAAGCTGGAACACCAGAGTGTCAAAGCGCAGCTCGTCGCCGGGGTTAACCACGGCTTCCTGGACCTTCTTGCGATTAACGTAGGTGCCGTTGGACGAGCCCAGATCCTTCACATGCAGTCGACCGCTCTGGAAATACAACTCGGCATGCTGGCGTGACACATGGGTGCCAGGCAGAACGATATCGCAGGTTTGTGAACGACCCAGTATGGCCCGACCGGTGGCCGGAATCGGGAAGGCCTCCCCGGCAATGGAGCCTGCCTTGCCGCGCAGCAACCAGCCCACCGGCACGCCGCCCACGCCCGCACCACTGGCCGGACGATTGGAGACACTCAGCCCCTGCAGGGCCGGAGAAATGGCGGTGGCGGAATCCTCGGGCTGGGCCTTGAGCTGCTCCTTGGGATCGACCAGGTGCAACTCGGACTTGTGCAGGCGGATCACATCGCCGGCACGCAACTGGGTGCGGGCCGAGATCTGCTTGTTGTTGACGAAGGTACCGTTGATGCTGCCGGCATCGGTAATAAAGACCCGATCATCGGCTTCGACGCGCAATTCGGCGTGGAAATTACCGACCCCTTCCTCGTCGATGACAATGTCGTTGGACTTGTCCCGGCCCATGGCATAACGGGAATCCACCAGCCAGATGGCCGCCTTGCGTCTGTCGGAAAATTGCAGCTTGAGCATATCCCCTGTTACTCCTGTCCGGGCACCCTTATATCGACGGACCCCGTCGACCCGCACCTGCCCCCGCCCCGAATATACGGAGATCAGGGAACAAAGTGAATCTCCCTACTCGCCCCGAATCAGGGCGCCAGCTCTTCCTCCACCAACGGGGCGTCGCTGCTGGCACCGCCCTCGGTGGCCGGATACTGCGCATCAAACCATTGCTGCATGTTCTCGGGAACCGGTTTCCGGCCCTGGAACAGGCCGTCGACATCCTCCGGCAACGGCTCACGTACGGTGCGCTTCAGCTCGCCGCGATGGTCGGCCCGGAACTGCAGGGCGGTAATGCCGAGATAGCGCTGGCGGGTGACACTCACCACCGTATCACTGTCTGTGAGGATGGTCGGGCGCAGGAACACCATCAGATTGCGTTTGCCGCGCTCGGTACTGGTAGAGCGGAACAGTACGCCCAGCCCCGGAATGCTGCCGAGAATCGGCACCTTGCGCACGGTGCGGCGGGAGTCGTCGATGATCAGGCCGCCGAGCACCACGGTTTCCAGATTGTCCGCCAGCACCGTGGTTTTGATGGAACGCTTGGAGGTAATGATATCGGCCGCATTAACACCGGATACCGACCGTTCCACCGCCGACACCTCCTGCTCCAGCACCAGCCGGACAGTGTTATCGCCGGCCAGATGCGGGGTTACCCGCAGGGTGATGCCCACGTCTTCGCGCTGGATGGTAGTAAAGGGATTGGTGACACCAGCACCAGTGCTGGTGCTCTGCCCGGTCACGAACGGTACGTTCTGACCCACGATAATGGAGGCTTCCTGGTTATCCAGCGTCATGATGCTCGGCGTAGACAACAGATTGACATCGGTATTGGAGGCCAGCGCCTGCAAGAACCCGCCCCAACGCAGGTTGCCACTGCTATCGAGTTCACCACCACCCACCGAGATGCCATCGCCAAGACCGGAGGTCGGCTGCCCGGTAATGACACCGGTGGCAATATCGTTGAGGCTGAGTCCGAAGTTGGAGAAGTTGATGCCGCCGACGCCGCGCTCGGGATCCCCGGCTGCCCACTGAAAGCCGAGATTCAGGCCCTTGTCTCCGCCGACCTCGACAATTGCGGCTTCGATCAGGATCTGGGCACGACGCACGTCCAGTTGCGCAATCACATTACGCAGCTCGTTCATCATCGACGGCTCGGCGCGAATGATCAGTGCGTTGAGGGATTCATCCGCCTGAATTGAGACCTTGGAGGCAGCGGCCGCGCCTGCCTTGTCACCGCCACCGGGCGCCGCGCCATCGGCGAAGTTTTTCAGCAGCTCGGCCATGGACTTGGCATCGGCATTGGCAAGACGCACCACCTGCACACCGCCGCCCTGATCCTGCGGCACGTCCATCTCGATCACCAGCGAGCGCACCCGGTCACGGGCGTCGCGGTCACCTTTGACGATCAGGCGATTGGTACGCTCATCCGCCACCAGCGTGATGCTGGAGCCCTGGTCCTTGCGTCGACCACCACGTTCTGGAATAAGATTTTCGAGCATCTTGATCAAATCGGTGGCGAAAGCGTGCTGCAGCGAAATCAACTCCACTTCCTGCGCATCGGCGTTATCGAGCAGCGCCATAATCGCTTCCATGCGACGGATGTTGTCAGCATGGTCACTGATAATCAGCGCATTGGCAGATGACACCGATGCCAGATGACCGTATTGCGGCACCAGCGGACGCAACACCGGCACCAGCTCATCGACGGGCGTGTGTTGCACCGAAATCACCCGGGTAATCAGTTCTTCGCCGCGCACGGAGCGCGATTGGGTCAGCGGCAGATTGCCCTGCTTGGCGGTGGTGTTATTGACGATCTTGATAACATCGCCCGCCGGCACCGCCGCATAACCATGCACCTGCAATACCGACAGGAACAGCTCATACACCTCGGCTGCGGTCAGCGCCTGACGCGAAATAACAGTGACGTCCCGGCTGCGCACACGCGGGTCGACGACAAAACTCTTGCCGGTCATTTCTGCGACCTGGGTGATAAAGGCCTGCAGGTCGGCGTTGCGAATATTGACCGTCCAGGTCTTGCCGTCTGCCGCTGGCTGCGCCACGTTAGCACCCACTGGCATAGCCAGCCCTGCCAGCAACACCAGCACCCCGATTCTTTTCATCATTACCTTGATTGCCATCGCCCGGATTCCTACGGCGGATAATTCACTGTGAAGCGCTGCGCGCCCCGCTGCACCACGATGCTAGCTGCACCGCTGTTACGAAATTCCTGCAGGGCGGCGACATCATTACCTTCATCGCCCAACGTAAAGCCATTCACCGAGACAATCACATCGCCCGGCCGCAATCCGACTTGCTGCAGCATTTCCCTCGGCGCCGTGGCACCAATCAGGTAACCCTCGCTGCCGCTCGGCGCCAGCCCCAGTTGCTGGATGATCATACTGCGCTGGGCACCGAGGTCGCCGCCATCATCGCCGATAACGGGATCGGTCTGCATTGTCTCGACCCGGGGAGCTTGGACACCGGCACGACGATCGAGGCGGTTCGGCCGAGCCACGGCAGCCGGTGCGGCGGCAGTGGCGGGTGCTGCCAGACTACTCGCATCCGGCTCTTTCAGACGCAACGCCTCGCGCTGACCGGCCCGCAGCAGGATAACGCGATCCGGCAAAATCTCCTCAAGGGTGGCATTGCCGGGCACGCGATCCCCCACCCGAAACAGCTCCCCTTCACGACCCTGTTCGGCAATGATCGCGCTGGCAAAGACACTGTCGGGATGCTGAAACAGACCCAGCAACTCAAGTCGCAGACGAGTATCCGGCGCCTCGGTGGTCACCGCCACCTGCTCCACGCGCTCGGCGTTACCGAACACTTCCCAGCTGCGAATACGCTCGACGCTGACAGACTCCCGGGTGGTGGAACCGCTGGCCGCAATCACCGGCAAGCGCTCGTCGGTGGTGACCTGACGGGGACCACTTTGCAGCAACCAGAAGGTGTCTGCACACCACCAGCCAAGCCAGACCAGCAGCACCACACCGAACAGCACTCGGGCCGGACGGTCTGCGCGGGATAGCTGCTTCTGCAACTGGGCCTGATTCATTACTGCGTGGCTCACATCCGTTGGCGATTTGTTGTCATTATGGGCTGCTGCCGAGCGGCTGGCTGGTCTCGAACACCACATCCGAGGGAGAACCGCCCTGACTGACGCCAAGCAGGGCCGGCCACGCACGATAGACCCGCAGTACAGCGATTTCGTTCTCCACTCGTGCCTCCGCCAGCAAGGTGCCGTCCGGATCGCGGGCCTCGGCAATCGCTGCCGCGCCTTCCTGCCGAACCGTGCCAACCAGGGCAGGCAACAGCGCTCCCTGCCCTTGGGCCCAGGAGATCTCACCGCCGGAATAGCCCAGCAGGCCGTTAGCCTCCTGCAACTGGCGGCCGTTCCAGTTCAGCGACAGACCGCGCAGGGACACTGTGCCCTCTGCGGACACGTTCGGCATCGCTGCAACGAACGGTGCCACCGGCACGGCGGCATCCATCTCACGAACCATCACCTTACCGGGGCGGCCACCGAGCCAGCCCGACAGCAGCAAATCACCCTGCAGCTGCAGCTGTACACCGGGTACCAGTCCGTGCCAACGGGTTTGCCAGCGCAATGTTCCTGCGTGACGCTGCCAGCGCCAGCGCGCTGAGCCCTGCCATATCCGTCCTTCAATACGGCTCAGTTCCAACGGCGCCGGCCCGAGCATCAGACCGTGAACGCGGGATAGCACCGGCTGCGCCGGCATGAGCCAGACAGCCCACACCAGAACAGACACAAGCAGTCCTGAAATCCACCATCCGAGGCGCACGCTGCCTGACTCCGCGGCGATCAGAACGGAATGTCGTCGTCAAAGTCACCTGACGGGCCGGCATAGCCACCTGCTGCTGCCGGGGGCGCTGCGGCAGCGGCGCCAGCAGGGGCTGCCGCATAACCGCCTTGACGCGGCGCCGCCGTGCCACCACCCTCGCCACGTCCGTCCAGCATCTGCATATCGCTGACAACGACTTCCGTGGTGTAGCGGTCCTGACCATCCTGACCCTGCCATTTGCGGGTGCGCAGGCTGCCTTCGACGTAGACCTTGCTGCCCTTCTTCAGGTACTCGCCTGCGATCTCTGCGAGTTTGTTGAAGAACACGATACGGTGCCATTCCGTCCGTTCCTGCATCTGGCCGGTCTGTTTGTCCTTCCAGGATTCCGAGGTGGCGAGACTGACATTGGTCACCGCACCACCACTGGGGAGAAATTTGGTTTCCGGGTCGTTACCCAGGTTACCGATCAGAATTACCTTGTTCACGCCGCGCGCCATGCCGTTACTCCGTGTGTCCGTGCTGCATTAAGACCGGCTATTGTGTCAGGTTTGGGTCAGCCCTGCATCGTACCCGATACAATGCTCCAGTGCGCCCTGGTCCAGACTGGCCGGGTCGATTTTGACTAAAGCCATGTACTCCTCCGGCACCACCACCACCTCGATGACTCCCTTCACCGCCAGCAAGCGCGACTGCCAGTCCGGGCGCCGCCCACCCTCTTCCGGTAGTGCCAACATGCGGGTCTCGAAGCGCACCGGTTCCCGCATCTGCCAGACCACCCACCACCAGCCAACCAGCAGCAGCAGGCAGCACCACACTACCGCGGCCATGCCAGTCCATTGCAGCATCAGACCAGCCAGCTGGGCACCGAGAAATACACCAAGAAACTGAAAGGTGGAGTAGACCCCCATTGCGGTGCCGCGGGTGGCGGCCGGGGCCAGGCGTCCCGCCAGCGAGGGCAGCAACGCCTCCAGAACATTGAAACCGACGAAGAACACCAGCAGCACCAGCGCGAACTGCCACAATACCGGGCCGGCCGCCAGCAAGCCAACCATGGCCAGAGCGACCAGGCCGATAGCGATGAGCTTCACCCGCCGAACGCCGCGGCGCTCAGCGGCAATGATCAACGGTACCATCAGCACAAAACTGCCGATTAACACACCAAGGTAGAGCAAACTGTGCTGTGCCAGTGGCAATCCCAATTCGTCACCAAGGCGTACCGGCACCACCACGAATAGCGCTGTCAGCACCAGATGCAGCGTCAGGATGCCAACATTCAGACGCATCATGTCGGCACTGGCAAATATCCGCCGGAATCGCTCCCGACGGCCGAGCGCAGCCCGTCGGTTGGCGACCCGGACCGCAGGCACCCATGCCAAAACCAGCAACAGTGCGGCCAGCCCCAGTACCGCACTAAGCCAAAACAGGCCGGCCAGTCCGAGCCACTCCGCCAGCAACGGACCCAAAATAAGCGCAAGCATGAAAGAAGCGCCGATGGACATGCCCAGGGCCGCCATGGCGCGGGTGCGATGCTGCTCCGAGACCACGTCGCTGACCATGGCCATAATGACACTGGCGATCGCCCCGGCCCCCTGCACGGCACGACCGAGGATGACGCCATAAATGGTCTCTGCCTGCGCCGCCACCGCACCACCAAGCACGAACAGGACAAGGCCGCCGATGATGACCGGGCGACGGCCAATGCGGTCGGACAAGGCGCCAAAGGGGATCTGCAACAGCGCCTGCATCAGGCCGTAGATGCCAATGGCGGTGCCGATCAGTAGTGGGTTTGCACCAGAAAGGCCGGATCCGTATACCGCGAATACCGGCAGCAGCATAAACAGACCGAACATGCGCAGGGCAAACACCCCGGCCAGCGTGCCCGTCAGACGGAGTTCGGTGCGTATCAGGTCTGGGCGCAGTGCCGTCAAAACGATATCTCCGGGAGGGCTGGAGGGCGCGGAGTATACCAGAAATACAGCGCCCTTACGGCACGGTACAAATTGAACCTGAAGGCAACTGATGATAGATTCGCGACTGTTCACCGTTTTTTCTTAGCGTGGCCTTGTCCCCCGACCACACAACGGTGTCGATGGAATCTCCCGGATGGATGGTTATGACTGATTTGGACACACAACAACAAGTATATGTCGTCGGCGGACAGCACTTGCAGAACTCACTGCTAGCCGAATTTCTTGGCAAACAGGGGATGCCCGCAGCGGCACTGCGGCGGGTCGAGGAAGTGATAGCAGAGCAGCTGCGTCAGCACGACCAGACGCTGGTGCTGGCCGACTTCAATACCATCGATGTGAACACCCTGATCACCCACCTGATGGACGTCGACCGCGCCATTGATGGTGACTTGATGATCGGTATCTTCAACGTCGATGATGAAGACTCTCTTTCCCGCCTCGCCGGCCTGCCGATGGTCAATGGCGGCTTCCTGCACGATTGTCCGCAGGACCACCTGCTCAAGGGCGTGCGAGCGATGATGGAGAATGAACTGTGGTTGCCACGCAAGGTGCTGCAGCAATACCTGATGAAATCCCGCGGCTTCAACAAGACCTTCGCCCGCAGCGAAGTGACCTTGACCGACCGTGAAATTGAAGTATTGAAAGTGCTCGCCACCGGCGCCAAGAACTCGGATATTGCTCGCAGCCTGAGCCTTAGCCCTCACACCATCAAGACGCACATCTACAATATCTTCAAGAAGATCAATGCCTCCAACCGCCTGCAGGCAGTTAACTGGGCCCAAGAAAACCTCTAAGCCCGACGCAACACAGAAAAGCCGGCTCCGCCGGCTTTTTTTGCCTGACAGATTTGTCACGTGGTACGTGTTCTGGCCCACATAGAACGCTGATAGAGCCTTCACCTCAAATGCCCTATACTGCGCTGTCATTTTGGTCAGTAGTCTATTCCCATGGACAAGATCCTGGTTCGCGGCGCTCGCACCCACAACCTCAAAAACATTGATCTGGATATCCCCCGCGACAAGCTGGTGGTGATTACCGGGTTGTCCGGTTCCGGCAAATCCTCGCTGGCCTTCGACACGCTTTATGCGGAAGGCCAACGCCGTTACGTGGAATCACTTTCCACTTATGCGCGCCAGTTTCTGTCGATGATGGAAAAGCCCGACGTTGATCACATCGAGGGCCTTTCGCCGGCGATTTCCATTGAGCAGAAATCCACCAGCCATAACCCGCGCTCCACCGTCGGCACCATTACCGAGATCTACGACTACCTCCGCCTCCTTTACGCCCGCACCGGCGAACCACGTTGCCCCGAGCATGGGGTAGCGCTGACAGCCCAGACTGTGAGCCAGATGGTCGATCAGGTGCTGATGCTGCCCGAGGGCAGCAAGTTGATGCTGATGGCGCCTGTGGTACGCGACAAGAAAGGTGAACACCTTGCCCTGTTCGATCAGCTCCGCGCCCGTGGCTTTATTCGCGCCCGCATTGATGGCCGGGTGTATGAGCTTGATGACGCGCCGGAACTGGACAAAACCCGCAAGCACACCATCGAAGTAGTGGTCGATCGCTTCAAGGTGCGAAGCGATCTGGCCAACCGGCTGGCGGAATCCTTCGAAACTGCACTTGAGCTGGCAGACGACATCGCTGTGGTCGCGCCGATGGAAGGCGACGGCGAGGAAATCGTGTTCTCGGCGCGCTTCGCCTGCCCTCACTGCGGTTACTCGATTCCGGAGCTTGAGCCACGACTGTTCTCGTTCAACAATCCGGCCGGCGCTTGTCCGAGTTGCGATGGCCTTGGCGTCAAACAGTACTTCGATGAAGACAAGGTAATCGTCTCGGATGAACTGTCGCTTGCTGAAGGCGCCATTCGCGGCTGGGACAGACGCAATGTCTATTACTTCCAGATGCTCACTTCACTGGCGGATTTTCTTGGGATTGATATCGACAAACCATTCCGCAAGCTGAACAAGACTCATCGCCACAAGGTGTTATATGGCACCGGCCATGATGTAGTCGAGTTCCGCTACCTGAACGATCGCGGTGATGTGGTGCTGCGTCGCCATCCTTTCGAAGGCATCATCCCGAATATGGAGCGCCGCTACCGCGAGACAGAATCGGAAAGTGTGCGCGAGGATCTGGCCAGTTACATGAGCACCTCGCTGTGCCCGGACTGCAACGGCTCTCGCCTGCGCGAAGCAGCCCGGAATGTGTTCATTGATAACCGCCCGCTGCCCCAGCTGGTTAGCCTGCCGGTTGGCAAGGCGTTCGGCTATTTCAGCGAGCTCAAGCTGCCCGGCCACCGTGGCGAGATTGCCGAAAAGATCCTCAAGGAAATCCGCGAGCGACTGCAGTTTCTTGTCAATGTCGGACTCGACTATCTGACCCTCGCTCGCAATGCTGACACCCTTTCCGGAGGAGAAGCGCAGCGCATCCGTCTGGCGTCACAGATTGGCGCTGGTCTGGTCGGCGTAATGTATGTGCTTGATGAGCCCTCGATCGGTCTGCATCAGCGCGACAACGAGCGTCTGCTCGCCACCCTTACCCGACTGCGTGACCTCGGCAATACGGTGCTAGTGGTTGAGCATGACGAAGACGCCATTCGCATGGCAGACCATGTCATTGATATCGGCCCCGGTGCCGGCGTACATGGCGGGCAGGTGGTGGCATCAGGCACCGCTGAGCAAGTGATTGCCAACAAGCGATCCATCACGGGCGATTATCTTTCTGGCCGAAAGCAGATTGTGGTGCCGAAAAAGCGCACGCCAGTGGGCAAACAATGGCTGACACTGCATGGTGCCACCGGTAACAACCTTCAGAATGTGACCTTGAAGCTGCCGGTGGGTCTCATGACCTGCGTCACCGGGGTATCCGGCTCCGGCAAATCGACGCTGATTAACGCCACTCTGTATCCACTGGCGGCAACGCGCCTGAATGGCGCCACACTGTTGAAGCCGGCGGCTTACGAGAAGGTCGACGGGCTGGAGCACTTCGACAAGGTCATCGACATCGATCAAAGTCCGATTGGTCGGACCCCGCGCTCCAATCCAGCCACTTACACCGGTTTGTTCACGCCGATTCGGGATCTCTTCGCCGGCACGCAGGAAGCACGCTCCCGCGGCTACAAGACGGGGCGCTTCAGCTTCAACGTCCGCGGCGGCCGCTGCGAGGCCTGTCAGGGCGACGGCGTCATCAAGGTCGAGATGCACTTCCTCCCGGACATCTATGTACCTTGCGAGGTCTGCCACGGCAAACGCTATAACCGTGAAACGCTGGAGATTCTCTACAAGGGCAAGAACATCCACCAGGTGCTGGCAATGACGGTGGAGGATGCTCGCGCCTTTTTTGATGCTGTCCCGTCCATTGCCCGTAAGCTACAAACCCTGATGGATGTCGGGCTCAGTTACATCACCCTCGGGCAGGCAGCAACCACCCTGTCGGGTGGTGAGGCGCAGCGCATCAAACTGGCACGGGAGTTGTCGAAGCGGGATACCGGTCGGACGCTATACATTCTTGATGAGCCGACCACAGGACTGCACTTCCATGACATCCAGCAGTTGCTGAACGTGCTTTTCCGACTGCGCAACCATGGCAATACCATTGTTGTCATCGAGCACAATCTGGATGTGATCAAGACCGCTGACTGGATTGTCGATCTCGGGCCAGAAGGGGGCGACGGCGGCGGGCAGATCATTGCCGAAGGCACGCCGGAACAAGTCGCGAAAGCGAAGGCCTCGCACACTGGCCGATTCCTGAAACCCGTGTTGGCAAGAAAGTGACTTATTTCTCATACTGACAAAATCAATTCGCAGTCTGGCAACATTTCACATTATCGCCACTACCGCAGCCTGATAATCCTCCCGTCCTCAACCAGACGGGAGTGCCGATCCATGAGTAATGTTGTCTTCCGGGAAGCCCATCAGGCGCGTCTGACCCTGACCACCGGCGCCAGTCAAGGCGCACGCAAATCTTTGATGCAAGATCCGGCGATGATACTGATTGCATCGCTGGGGCTGTCATTCATGATGTTGCTGGGGGCGACGGGCTGGTTACTGCTGGGCGGGTAATCAGGAATCACCCCTGCCGAAAAGCAAAAAGCCGGGCAAGCCCGGCTTTTTCTTGATCCGAAGATCAGATCTTACTCTGCAGCCGCTGCCGGCTCCGGACGACCGACCAGCTCAACATACGCCATCGGCGCGTTGTCACCGGTACGGTAGCCCATCTTCAGGACGCGCATGTAGCCGCCCGGACGGTTGGCATAGCGCGGACCCAGATCATTGAACAGGATGCCTACGGCTTCCTTGGATCGGGTACGGGCAAACGCCAGACGACGGTTGGCAACGGAGTCCACCTTGGCCAGGGTGATCAGCGGCTCAGCAACGCTGCGCAGCTCCTTCGCCTTCGGCAGCGTGGTCTTGATGGCGCCGTGTTCGAACAGCGACACCGCCATGTTACGCAGCATGGCCTGACGGTGGGCACTGGTGCGGTTAAACTTTCTGCCGCTTTTGCGATGACGCATGGTTCTGTTCCTTTGCTAACGGGCGCCGGTGGCGCCCAGTCAATTCAATTAACGCAGTCTGTTGGTCAGGCGATCATCGTCACGCAGGCTGACCGGCGGCCAGCTCTCCAGGCGCATGCCCAGAGACAGGCCCTTGGAGGCCAGTACGTCCTTGATCTCGGTCAGCGACTTCTTACCCAGATTCGGGGTTTTCAGCAGCTCAACCTCGGTGCGCTGAACCAGATCACCGATGTAGTAAATGTTCTCTGCCTTGAGGCAGTTGGCCGAACGCACGGTCAGCTCGAGATCGTCGACCGGACGAAGCAGGATCGGATCCACTTCTTCGCGGTGCTCCTTCTTCTCGATCTTGCGCTCCTGCTCAAGATCAACGAACACGGCGATCTGCTGCTGCAGGATAGTGGCCGCGCGACGAATGGCTTCCTCCGGCTGGATAGTGCCGTTGGTCTCCAGATCGATCACCAGTCGGTCCAGGTCAGTGCGCTGCTCGACCCGGGCTGCTTCCACCACATAGGCGACACGACGCACCGGGCTGTAGCTGGCATCCAGCTGCAGACGGCCAATGCCTCGGGTTTCGTCGTCTTCCGAGCGACGGGAGTCTGCCGGCACGTAGCCACGACCCTTGGTGATCTTGAGCTTCATACGCAGCTCGGTCTCACCATTGATGGTGCAGATCAGGTGATCCGGGTTGACGATCTCCACGCTATGATCGCGCTGGATATCGGCTGCCGTCACCGGGCCCTTGCCCTTTTTGTTCAGCTCCAGCACTGCCTCGGCACGGTCATCCATACGGATGGCGATGCCCTTGAGGTTGAGCAGGATGTTGATCACGTCTTCCTGCACGCCCTCGATGGCCGAGTACTCGTGCAGTACACCGTCGATCTCTACTTCAGTGATCGCGCAACCCGGCATGGAAGACAGCAGGATGCGGCGCAGAGCAGAACCAAGGGTATGACCGAAACCACGCTCCAGCGGCTCGAGAACCACTTTGGCGTGTGTCGGCGTAACGGCATTGACCGCGATAGCGCGCGGGGTCAGAAAATCGTTCACGGCGGTCATGAAAGTCCCTCAGGCTGTCCTTACTTGGAGTAAAGCTCGACGATCAGGTTCTCATTGATCTCGGCGGGCAGATCAACGCGCTCCGGACGGGTTTTGTAGGTCCCCTCCAGTTTCTTTTCGTCAACCTCAATCCAGGGCGCGAAACCGCGCTGCTGGGCCAGTTCCATTGCGCTTTTGACGCGCAGCTGGTTCTTGGACTTTTCACGGACGGTAATAACGTCGCCCGGCTGAACCTGGTAGGAAGCAACGTTCACCGAGCGGCCGTTGACCAGAATCGCGCGGTGGCTCACCAGCTGGCGGGCTTCGGCGCGGGTCGAACCAAAACCCATGCGGTATACGACGTTGTCCAGACGGCTTTCCAGCAGCTGAAGCAGCGCTTCGCCGGTGGCACCACGGCTGGAAGAAGCCTTTTTGTAGTAGTTGCGGAACTGCTTCTCCAGTACGCCATACATGCGGCGGACCTTCTGCTTTTCACGCAGCTGCACACCGTAGTCGGACAGCCGGCCACCACGACGGGAGGCGGCAGCAAAACCGGGAGCCTGCTCTGCCTTGCACTTTGAGTCGAGCGGGCGAATGCCGCTCTTCAAAAACAGATCCGTGCCTTCGCGACGGGACAGTCTGCACTTCGGACCAAGATATCTTGCCATGCTTGCTTACTCCCGTTACACGCGACGCTTTTTGGCCGGACGGCAGCCGTTATGCGGAATCGGCGTCACGTCCTGAATGCTGGTGATCTTGTAGCCACAGGCGTGCAGCGCACGGACCGAGGACTCGCGACCTGGGCCCGGGCCCTTGACGCGAACTTCGAGGTTCTTCAAACCATAGTCCTTGGCTGCATTACCCGCGTTCTCAGCGGCCACCTGGGCAGCGAACGGGGTGCTCTTGCGCGAACCGCGGAAACCGGCACCACCGGAGGTCGCCCAGGAAAGTGCATTCCCCTGACGATCGGTAATGGTGATGATGGTGTTGTTGAAGGACGCGTGTACGTGCGCGATCCCGTCCGCTACGGTACGGGTTACCTTCTTCCGACGTGCGCCACTGTCTTTTTTCGCCATGATACGTGCCTACCTGGACTCAGGACTTATTTGCGAATCGGTTTCCGCGGACCTTTACGGGTCCGGGCATTGGTTTTGGTACGCTGACCGCGTACCGGCAAGCCGCGACGGTGGCGGATGCCGCGAAAGCACCCGAGGTCCATCAACCGCTTGATGTTCATACTGACTTCCCGACGCAGGTCACCCTCGACCGGAAGCTTGGCCACTTCGCCACGGAGGGCGTCCAGCTGTGCCTCGGACAGGTCCCGGACCTTGGTGGTCGGGGCGATGCCAGTGCTGGCACACAGCTTCTTCGCGGTGGTGTTACCGACCCCAAAGATGTAGGTCAGCGAAATCACCGCGTGCTTGTTGTCAGGGATGTTTACGCCTGCAATACGGGCCATCCGATCTATCTCCGATTTACACTCTACTTGCCGGTTCTGGGGTACAGCCGAAGGGCGGCGATACTAGCGTCTGAACCGACGGATTTCAACCTGTGCGTGATTCGGGAGCCCCGAATCAGCCCTGGCGCTGCTTGTGACGGGGTTCTGCGGCGCAGATCACCATCACCCGACCCTTACGGCGGATGATCTTGCACTGGCGGCATACTGCCTTTACCGAAGCCTGTACTTTCATTGCCTTAGCCTCTTCTCTGAATCACCGCACCAGACCGGTGCTGCCATAACCTTTCATATTGGACTTCTTCATCAGCTTCTCGTACTGAGTGGACATCAGATGAGCGTTCACCTGGGCCCAGAAGTCCATTACCACTACCACCACGATCAACAGCGAGGTACCGCCGAGATAGAAGGGCACATTCCAGGCTGCCTGCAGGAAAATCGGCAGCAGACATACCAGCGACATGTAGGTCGCGCCGATCAGGGTCAGACGGCCCATCACGGTATCGATATAGCGGGCCGACTGCTCACCCGGACGGATACCCGGAATATAGGCCCCCGACTTCTTCAAGTTGTCCGCCACATCCTTCGGGTTGAACATCAACGCCGTATAGAAGTAGCAGAAGAAAACAATACCTGCAGTGAACAGCAGGATGTACAGCGGCGTACCCGGCATCAGCGCGTCAGTCACCGTCCGCAGGGTATCGGACATCGTGGATTCGCCGCCGGCACTACCGAACCAGGCACTAATAGAGGCCGGGAACAGCAGGATGGAGCTGGCAAAGATCGCCGGAATTACACCTGCCATGTTGACCTTGAGCGGCAGATGACTCTGCTGTGCCGCATAGATCTTGCGACCTTCCTGACGTCGGGCATGGTTCACCGTGATGCGACGCTGGCCACGCTCGACAAATACCACTCCGTAGATCACGACGATGGCGATTGCCAGCACCAGCAGCATGATCAAGAGATTCATTTCACCCTGACGTGCCGCCTCGAACAGCTGGGCAATGGCACCCGGCAGACCGACAACGATACCGGCGAAGATGATCATGGAAATACCGTTTCCGATACCTCGCTCGGTGATCTGTTCGCCCAGCCACATCAGGAACACGGTGCCAGTTACCAGCGACGTCACCGCAACAAAATAATAGGACGCCAACGCCATACCACCGAGATCACCGACCAGGCTCGCTCCCTGGCTGTGCAGGCCGGCCGCAACTCCGAAGGACTGAATCAGTGCCAATACCACGGTCAGGTAGCGGGTGTACTGGGTAATCTTGCGGCGCCCGGCCTCACCTTCCTTACGCAGCTGCTCCAGCGTCGGCACTACGGCAGTCATCAGCTGGATCACGATGCTGGCGGAGATGTAGGGCATGATGCCAAGGGCAAAAATACTCATCATCTCCAGCGCACCACCGGAGAACATATTGAACAGACCGAGGAAGGTATCCCGGTTATCGGAGAAGATCCGCGCCCACGCGTCCGGATTGATGCCCGGGACCGGGATGTGCGCACCGATACGGAACACCACTAGCGCCCCAAACAGGAAACCGATACGACGCCACAGCTCGCGCATTGCGGAGCTGTCGGGCGCCATTCCGTTTGGCAGACTACGGGCCTGATTCCTCGCCATGCCTGTTCCTTACTCCTCGACTTTGCCGCCGGCTGCTTCAATAGCAGCACGAGCGCCTTTGGTCACAGCCACACCGCGGATAGTCACGGCACGGTCGATGGCGCCACGCAGAATAATGCGGGCGCGGATCATGTCGCGACGGACAACGTTGGCAGCCTTGAGAGACCCCAGATCGACCACGTCGCCGGCGACCTTGGCCAGCTCTCCAAGACGCACTTCGGCAGTGCCGGAGGCAATCTTGGAGTTGAAGCCGAACTTCGGCAGACGACGCTGAAGCGGCATCTGACCACCCTCGAAACCGGGCTTGATGGAACCACCGGCGCGAGCAGTTTGACCCTTGTGGCCGCGACCAGCGGTCTTGCCGAGGCCACTACCGATACCACGGCCAACACGCTTCGGGGCACTCTTGGCGCCAGCTGCCGGGCGCAATTCGTTCAGACGCATGATTACGCTCCCTCAACCTGGACCATGAAATAAACCTTGCCGATCATGCCACGCACGGCCGGGGTGTCTTCCAGCTCGACGGTGTGGCCGATGCGACGCAGGCCGAGACCGCGCAGGGTCGCCTTTTGCGCTTCTACCCTGCCGTTGCTGCTCTTGGTCTGGGTTACCTTAATCTTAGCCATTGTTCCGTTCCCGTTACTGCCAGGCCTTAGCCCAGGATCTCTTCTACGGTCTTGCCGCGCTTGGCAGCAATCTGCTCCGGCGACGACATGCTCTTCAGGCCTTCATAGGTAGCACGCACCACGTTGACCGGATTGGTCGAACCGTAGCACTTGGCCAGTACGTTCTGTACACCGGCCACTTCCAGCACGGCGCGCATGGCACCACCAGCGATGACACCAGTACCCTCTGACGCCGGCTGCATGTACACCTTGGAGGCGCCATGACCAGCACGGATCGGGTGCTGCAGGGTGGAGCCTGCCAGCTCAACCTGAATCATATTGCGACGGGCGGCTTCCAGAGCTTTCTGGATTGCTGCCGGCACTTCGCGGGCCTTGCCGCGGCCAAAGCCGACACGACCTTTACCATCGCCAACCACCGTCAATGCGGTGAAGGAGAAGATGCGGCCACCCTTGACCACCTTGGCCACGCGGTTCACCTGAACCAGCTTCTCTTGCAGACCTTCGTTGGGATCAACCTTTGCCATAAACCGCACCCTTAGAATTCAAGCCCGTTTTCACGCGCGGCGTCAGCCAGCGCCTTGACCCGGCCGTGATACCGGAACCCGGAGCGGTCAAAAGCGACACGGGCCACGCCCGCTGCTTTGCCGCGCTCGGCAATCAGTTTGCCCACTGCAGCAGCAGCATCGGCATTGCCGGTGGCGCCACTGCGCAGATCTTTCTCTACCGTCGAGGCCGAGGCCAGCACCGTGTCGCCACTGGCGCTGATGATCTGTGCATAGATGTGACGCGGAGTACGAAACACGCAAAGACGCTCACCACCCTGGCCCTTGATCTTGGTCCGGGTGCGCAGGGCTCTGCGCAAACGCTGCTCTTTCTTGTCTTTCATCGCTTCAATCTCAACGGTTATTTCTTCTTGGCTTCTTTCCGGCGAACCTGCTCACCGGAATAGCGCACACCCTTACCCTTATACGGCTCCGGCGGACGGAACGCGCGTACGTTGGCAGCTACCTGACCAACAACCTGCTTGTCCATGCCTCGCAGCACGATCTCGGTCTGCGTCGGCGTCTCGGCGGTGACGCCCTCCGGCAGCTGGAAAGCAACCGGGTGGGAGAAGCCGAGGGTCAGGTTCAGCACCTTGCCGGCTGCTTGAGCCTTGTAACCTACACCGACCAGCTCCAGCTTGCGCTCAAAGCCAGTGGACACGCCGGTAATCAGGTTGGACAGCAGCGCACGGGTAGTGCCGGCCAGCGCCCAGCCCTGCTGTGACTCCTTTCGCGGAGCCACGCGCAGTGCGCCTTCTTCATTGCGCACTTCCACCAGCGGGTGGATCGAAATGCTTTGCGTGCCCTTGGCACCCTTTGCCGTCAGCTCCTGGCCGTCGAGCTTGACTTCGACGCCACTCGGCAGTTTTACCGGACTTTTCGCTACTCTCGACATTGCTGCACCTAACCTGTCTATGCCGCTATCGTCAGAACACTTCGCAAAGCAGCTCGCCGCCAACATTGGCTTTGCGTGCTGCGCGGTCGGTCATGACGCCCTGATTGGTGGAAACGATCATGATACCAAGACCGTCCTTCACCTTCGGAATGTCACCTGCACCCTTGTAGATGCGCAGACCCGGCGTGCTCACTCGTTTGATACGCTCAATAACCGCTTTGCCTTCGAAATACTTCAGTTCGAGGGACAAAACCAGCTTGCTAGCCTCACCAGCCACCTTGAAGCCAGCGATGTAACCTTCGTCCTTCAGCACTTTGGCTACAGCCAACTTCATGCTGGAAGACGGCATTTCTACGCCAGGCTTTTTGGCCATCTGGGCGTTACGGATACGGGTAAACATATCCGCCAGGGTATCTTGCATGCTCATGCTGCTATCGCTCCGCTATTCCTGCTTACCAGCTGGCCTTGACCAGACCCGGCACATCGCCACGCATCGCTGCTTCACGCAGCTTGTTACGGCCCAATCCGAACTTGCGATACACGCCATGCGGACGGCCAGTGATGCGGCAACGGTTGCGCTGACGGACACGGGCTGAATCGCGCGGCAGTTTCTGCAGCTTGACCTGAGCATCCCACTTCGCCTCCGGCTCCGCATTCGGATCCTTCATAATGGCGCGCAGGGCGTCGCGCTTGGCGCCGAACTGCTTAACCAGCTTGGCGCGCTTCTTTTCCCGTTCAATCATCGAAGTCTTGGCCATGACTCTCTACCTCAGCCTTTCAGCGGGAAGTTGAAGGCACGCAACAGTGCCCGTGCTTCATCGTCGGTCTTTGCTGTGGTGGTGACAGTAATGTCCAGACCACGCAGCTTGTCGACCTTGTCAAATTCGATTTCCGGGAACACGATCTGCTCGCGAAGACCCATGGAATAGTTGCCACGGCCGTCGAAAGACTTCGGATTGAGTCCACGGAAGTCACGTACACGCGGCACTGCGACAGACACCAGGCGCTCAAGGAATTCGTACATGCGCTCGCGACGCAGGGTCACCTTGACACCAATCGGCCAGCCTTCGCGAATCTTGAAGCCCGCGACAGACTTTCGAGCCAGCGTAACCACCGGCTTCTGGCCAGACAGCTTGGTCATGTCCGAAACAGCGCCGTCGATCGCCTTGCGATCCTGGGAGGCCTCACCCACACCCATGTTCAGGGTGACTTTGGTGATGCGCGGCACCTCCATAACGTTTTTGTAGCCAAACTGCTCCTGCAGTGCCGGCACAATCTCGCTATCGTATTTATTCTTGAAGTTGCTCATGACTCAATCGACCTCAAGCGTCCAGCGCTGCGTTGTTCGACTTGAAGAAACGGACTTTTTTGCCGTCATCCTCACGGAAACCCACTCGATCCGCCTTCTGCGACTGGGCATTCCAGATCGCCACGTTGGAGTGGTGAATGCTCGCTTCCTGCTCGACGATGCCGCCTTGAATGCCACGCTGCGGGTTCGGCCGCACGTGCTTCTTGACAACATTGACGCCGGCTACGATGAGTCGGCCGTCAGCCAGCACGCGCTGCACTTTGCCACGCTTGCCCTTGTCTTTGCCGGCGATCACGATTACTTCGTCATCACGTTTGATTTTCAACATACCTTCACCCGCCTTTAGATAACTTCAGGTGCCAGGGAAATAATCTTCATGAACTGCTCAGTACGCAGTTCCCGGGTAACCGGTCCGAAGATACGTGTACCGATCGGCGCCTTGTTGTTGTTCAGCAACACAGCAGCATTGTCATCGAAGCGGATCACGGAGCCATCCGGACGGCGCACACCCTTACGGGTACGCACTACCACAGCGTTCATCACATCACCCTTCTTGACGCGACCACGCGGGATCGCCTCCTTCACGGTGACCTTGATGATATCGCCCACGCCGGCATACCGGCGTTTGGAACCGCCCAGCACCTTGATGCACTGCACTCGACGGGCGCCGCTGTTATCGGCCACTTCGAGCATCGTTTCGGTCTGAATCATCGCTTATCTCTCCAGCTCTGCCCTTGGGCAGCTACAGCAACGCTCGCCTCAGGCCTGCGGGGCCTGTTCCACTACATTCACCAACATCCAGCTTTTACGCTTGGACAGAGGACGGCACTCCTCAATGGTGACAATGTCGCCTTCGCGGCATTGGTTGTTTTCATCATGCGCCATCAGCTTGGTGGAGCGGCGCAGGAACTTGCCGTATACCGGGTGTTTCACCCGGCGCTCGACCAGTACCGTGATGGTTTTGTCGGCCTTGTTTGAGACCACTTTGCCGGTAACGGTCCGGCGCAGTTGCTGGTTAGCGTCTGCCATAATCAGTTACCCTGCTTCTCTCTCAGGACGGTCTTGACGCGCGCGATGTCGCGACGAACAACCCCGATTTCGTGGGTCTTGGAAAGCTGCCCGGAGGCCTTCTTCATGCGCTGCTTGAACTGTTGCTCGAGCAAGGAAAGATGCTCCTGCTTCAGCTCATCAACGCTCTTGTCTTTCAGATCGTTCGCTTTCATGGCTTACATCACCGTCCGAATCACGACGCGGGTTTCGAGCGGAAGCTTGGCCGCGGCCAGGCGGAACGCCTCACGCGCAATCTCTTCCGACACACCTTCCATCTCGTACAGCATCTTGCCGGGGCGGATCTCTGCGACCCAGTACTCCACGCTGCCTTTACCCGATCCCATCCGCACTTCAAGAGGCTTCTTGGTGATCGGCTTATCCGGGAATACCCGGATCCAGATCTTGCCGCCGCGCTTGACGTGACGGGTCATGGCACGACGGGCTGCCTCGATCTGGCGGGCCGTCAGACGGCCACGGGCAACAGACTGCAGACCGATGGTGCCGAAAGACACCTTGCTGCCGCGCTGTGCCAGACCGCGGTTGCGGCCCTTCATCATTTTCCGGAACTTGGTTCGTTTCGGCTGCAACATCGTCAATTACCCTTTAGCCACGGCCGCGCTTTTTGCTCGGGGCCTTGCTTGCCTTCTCTTCCTGCTGAACCTGGTCCATACCACCCAGAACTTCACCGCGGAAGATCCATACCTTGATACCGATGGTGCCGTAGGTCGTCTCGGCACGCACGCTGGCGTAGTCGATGTCCGCGCGCAGGGTGTGCAGCGGCACACGACCTTCACGGTACCACTCGGTACGAGCAATCTCGGCCCCACCCAGACGACCAGACAATTGCACCCGGATCCCCTCGGCGCCAGCCTTCAGCGCGTTCTGTACGGCGCGCTTCATGGCACGGCGGAACATCACGCGGCGCTCAATCTGGCCAGCGATATTGTCAGCCACCAGGCGAGCATCAATATCCGGCTTGCGAACTTCTTCAATGTTGATGGCGACCGGCACACCCATCATCTGGGCAACATCCTTTCGCAGACGCTCAACATCTTCGCCTTTCTTGCCGATCACGATACCCGGGCGAGCGGTAAAAATGGTGATCCGCACATTATCTGCCGGGCGCTCGATCTTGATGCGGCTGACCGAAGCGTTCTTGAGACGCTCGAACAGGTGATCACGCACCTTGATGTCGGTTACCAGGTAGTCGGCATAGTTCTTCGGGCTCGCATACCACAGGGAGTTATGCTCCTTGACGATGCCCAGACGAATACCGATCGGATGAACTTTCTGGCCCATCTGGTTACTCCTCCGAAACCTTGACGGTGATGTGGCAAGTACGTTTCAGAATACGGTCAGCGCGGCCTTTGGCGCGCGGCTTGATCCGCTTCATGTACATGCCCTCATCAACGAACGCAGTCGAGACTTTCAGCTCATCCACGTCCGCACCGTCGTTGTTTTCCGCATTAGCAATCGCGGACTCCAGCACCTTCTTCACGATCTTGGCTGCTTTCTTGGGAGAAAACGCCAGCGTGTTAAGGGCTTCTTCAACATTCTTGCCTCGAATCTGGTCTACTACCAGTCGGGCTTTCTGGGCGGAGATTCGTGCTCCGCGCAGATGGGCTGCAACTTCACTCGCCATGGCTCGCTACCTTACCGTTTGGCCTTCTTGTCCACGATGTGCCCGCGATAGGTGCGGGTCAGGGCGAATTCGCCCAGCTTGTGGCCCACCATGTGCTCGGTTACCAGTACCGGCACGTGCTGCTTGCCGTTATGGACCGCAATGGTCATACCCACCATCTCCGGAATAATCATGGAGCGACGGGACCAGGTCTTGATCGGCTTGCGGCTGTTGCTTTCCGCAGCCTCTTCCACCTTCTTCAGGAGGTGGTGATCCACAAACGGACCTTTTTTCAGTGAACGTGGCACAGCGTCAACCTCTCTCTAACCGTTACTTCGCACGACGATCGCGAACGATCATCTTGCTGGTACGCTTGTTGGTACGGGTCTTGTAACCCTTGGTCTTGACACCCCACGGCGTCACCGGATGGCGACCACCAGAGGTACGACCCTCACCACCACCATGCGGGTGATCTACCGGGTTCATTACCACACCGCGAACGGTGGGACGAACACCCCGCCAGCGCTTGGCGCCAGCCTTACCCAGGGAGCGCAGGTTATGCTCACTGTTGGATACTTCACCGATCGTGGCGCGGCACTCTGCATGCACCTTGCGCATCTCGCCGGAGCGAAGACGAAGGGTGACATACTGGCCTTCTTTTGCCAGAACCTGCACAGCGGCACCGGCAGAACGAGCCAGCTGACCACCCTTACCCGGCTTCATTTCCACGTTATGAACAGTGGAACCGAGCGGGATATTGCGCAGCGGCAGCGCATTACCAGTCTTGATGGAGGCCTGCGGACCGGATGCAATCTTGTCACCCGCCTTCAGACCCTTCGGAGCGATAATATAACGACGCTCGCCATCCATGTACTTGACCAGCGCGATGTGGGCAGAGCGGTTCGGATCATACTCGAGCCGCTCAATCTCACCAGCGACACCGTCTTTATCACGACGGAAATCCACCACGCGGTACTTCTGCTTGTGACCACCGCCCTGATGACGGGTGGTGATCCGGCCGTTGTTGTTACGACCACCGTTCTTCTGCTTGCTTTCCGTCAGCGGTGCGTACGGATCGCCCTTGTGCAGATTCTCACCGACCACCTTGACGACAAAACGGCGGCCCGGAGAAGTCGGCTTACACTTTACAATCGCCATGATTCCTTCTCCCTTCCTTACTCAACAGCCAGGAAGTCAATGTCTTGACCAGCCTCGAGCGAGACATAAGCCTTTTTCCAGTCGCTGCGCTTGCCTTGCAGACGACCAAAGACCTTGTTCTTGCCCTTCACATTCAGCGTGCGCACGTCTTTGACCTTGACTTCAAAGAGCGCCTCGACAGCTGCCTTGATTTCGCGCTTGTCGGCGTCGCGGGCAACGCGGAACACGAACTGATTGCCTTTCTCAGCTGCCACCGTCGCCTTTTCAGAAACGTGCGGAGCGAGCAGGACCTGGAAAATGCGCGCCTTGTTCATGCCAACGCCTCCTCAAGCTTCTTCAGTGCCGGCACAGTGATCAGCACCTTCTCGAAGGCAATCAGGCTCACCGGATCAACACCGTTCACGTCACGCACATCTACCCGCGGCAGATTGCGCGCAGACAGGAACAGGTTCTCATCCACCTCGCCAGTCACGATCAACGTGTTGCTCAGACCCAGCGACTTCAGCTTATCCAGCAGTACGCGGGTCTTCGGCTCGGCAATGGCGAACTCGTCAACCACCACCAGGCGCTCCTGACGAATCAGCTCAGCCATAATGCACTGCAGCGCACCGCGGTACATTCTGCGATTCACTTTCTGGGAGTGGTCGCGCGGCACTGCTGCAAAGGTGACACCGCCGCCACGCCAGAGCGGGCTACGAATGGTACCGGCACGGGCGCGACCGCTGCCTTTCTGTTTCCAGGGCTTCTTGCCACCACCACTGACATCGGAGCGAGTCTTCTGGGCTTTGCTACCCTGACGCGCACCAGCCAGATAGGCGGTAACAACCTGATGAACCAGAGGTTCATTAAAATCCTTGCCGAAGGCGACCTCGGAAACGGTCACAGTTCCTCCAGAGGCGGTATTGAGATTCATCCTCTATTCCTCTTTCAGGCCTTGGCCTTGACTGCCGGGCAAACAACGAGATCAGAACCGGTAGCACCGGGGACCGCGCCTCTTACCAGCAGCAGATTCTTGTCTGCATCGACACGCACCACTTCCAGATTCTGGACGGTGACGCGCTCGGCACCCATGTGGCCAGCCATCTTCTTGCCCTTGAACACGCGACCCGGGGTCTGGTTCTGGCCGATGGAACCCGGCGCGCGGTGGGACAGAGAGTTACCGTGAGTGGCGTCCTGCATGGAGAAGTTCCAGCGCTTGATAACGCCCTGGAAGCCCTTGCCCTTGGACACACCGGTCACATCTACCATCTGGCCAGGCTGGAACAGATCCACCGTAACCGACGAACCCGGAGCCAGATCACCCGCTTCGGCGCGGAATTCGCGCACGGTACGACCCGCCTCAACACCAGCCTTGGCAAAATGCCCGGCCTGAGCCGCCGTCACACGGGAAGCTCGACGCTCTCCGACCGTGACCTGCACCGCATCATAGC
This sequence comes from Alcanivoracaceae bacterium, assembly GCA_046292765.1. Classification (GTDB taxonomy): domain Bacteria; phylum Pseudomonadota; class Gammaproteobacteria; order Pseudomonadales; family Alcanivoracaceae; genus PGZG01. The sequence continues at coordinate 130,989 of JBKBQA010000008.1, forward strand.
CATCCGTTTGAGCCGTTTTGACCTGACTCACACGGTTCGGCGTTACTTCAATCACGGTCACCGGGATGCTGTTGCCATCCTCAGTGAACACGCGGGTCATCCCGCATTTCCGACCGACTACACCAATCGCCATTGTCTACCTCTGCACAACTTACCGCGGGCGGACCCGCTCGTTGTCTTTCTTCAAGTCGAGCCGACCCAGGCCGGTTATCCCAGGCTGATCTGCACGTCCACGCCAGCGGCCAGATCCAGCTTCATCAGAGCGTCCACGGTTTTGTCCGTGGGCTGAACGATGTCGACCAGACGCTTGTGGGTACGAATTTCGTACTGATCCCGCGCGTCTTTATTGACGTGCGGAGAGATCAATACCGTAAACCGCTCCTTACGGGTCGGCAGCGGAATCGGGCCCATTACCTGAGCACCGGTACGCTTGGCGGTATCTACGATCTCTTGGGCAGACTGATCAATCAGACGATGATCAAATGCCTTGAGCCGAATGCGAATTCTTTGGTTAGCCATAGCTAACAAACTCCGAACGTGTAACGAACCATGCTTAAGATGGCAAAAAAACCCTGCCAGCCATCCTTTCGGTGGCGGCAAGATCTGCGATCTAGCCCGGGAACGATGCCCCGGTTGGTCTAGCCAATCTCAGCTTATAGGGCCGAGAGGGCGCGAATTATAGAGAGAAAAAGGGGGCAGAGCAATGCCCTGACCCCTCTTTTTTTCATCAGGCGATGATTTTCGCCACCACGCCGGCGCCAACGGTACGGCCGCCTTCGCGAATCGCGAAACGCAGACCTTCATCCATGGCGATCGGGTTGATCAGCTTCACCACCAGCTTGACGTTATCGCCCGGCATGACCATTTCCACGCCTTCCGGCAGGTCACAGGCGCCAGTCACGTCAGTGGTACGGAAGTAGAACTGCGGACGGTAGCCGTTGAAGAACGGGGTATGACGGCCGCCTTCTTCCTTGCTCAACACATACACCTCAGCTTCGAAATGGGTGTGCGGCTTGATCGAGCCCGGCTTCGCCAGTACCTGACCACGCTCTACGTCATCACGCTTGGTACCACGCAGCAGAACACCAACGTTCTCACCAGCACGACCTTCGTCGAGCAGCTTGCGGAACATTTCCACACCGGTGCAGGTGGTCTTGGTGGTATCGCGAATACCCACGATTTCCACTTCCTCACCCACCTTCACGACGCCGCGCTCAACACGACCGGTCACCACAGTGCCGCGGCCAGAGATCGAGAACACGTCTTCAATCGGCATCAGGAACGGCTGGTCAATCGCACGCACCGGCTCCGGAATGTAGGTATCCAGCGTCTCAACCAGCTTGATTACCGCCGGCGCACCGATATCAGACGTGTCACCCTCCAGTGCCTTCAGCGCAGAACCCTTGATGATCGGGGTGTCGTCGCCCGGGAAGTCGTAGCTGGACAGCAGCTCACGAATTTCCATCTCGACCAGTTCCAGCAGCTCTTCGTCGTCTACCATGTCGCACTTGTTCAGGAACACGACGATGTACGGTACGCCTACCTGGCGGGACAGCAGAATGTGCTCGCGGGTCTGCGGCATCGGGCCGTCAGCGGCCGAGCACACCAGAATCGCGCCATCCATCTGCGCCGCACCAGTGATCATGTTCTTCACGTAGTCAGCATGACCCGGGCAGTCAACGTGGGCGTAGTGACGTACCGGTGAATCATATTCAACGTGGGAGGTGTTGATGGTGATACCACGGGCTTTCTCTTCCGGAGCGTTGTCGATCTGGTCGTAGCCTTTGGCTTCGCCACCCCAGGTCTTGGCGCAGACGGTTGCAATCGCCGCAGTCAGCGTGGTCTTGCCATGGTCAACGTGACCAATGGTGCCAACGTTCAGGTGCGGTTTGGTACGCTCAAATTTTCCCTTTGCCACGATTATTTACCTCTGTTTCAGGTTAGACGGCTGACGGATCAGCCGTGCTTCTTGATGATTTGCTCGGCGACGTTATTCGGCGCCTCGCTGTATTTGGTGAACTCCATGGAGAAGGTCGCACGACCCTGTGACATGGAGCGCAGGCTGGTGGCGTAACCGAACATCTCGGAAAGCGGCACCTCGGCACGAATGGACTTCGAACCACCCATCATGTCCTCCATGCCCTGCACCAGACCGCGACGACGGTTCAGGTCACCCATGATGTCGCCCATGTAATCTTCCGGCGTTTCCACCTCAACTTTCATGATCGGCTCAAGGATTACCGGACTGGCCTTGCGAGCACCTTCTTTAACGCCCATGGAACCAGCCATGCGGAAGGCGTTTTCGTTGGAGTCCACTTCATGGTACGACCCGTCATACAGGGTGACCTTGATGTCCACCATCGGGAAGCCGGCAACACAGCCGTTTTGCAGCTGCTCGCGAACACCCTTCTCGACCGCGCCGAAGTATTCTTTCGGCACCACACCACCGACAACCTCGGAAGTGAAGTCGATACCGGTACCCGGCTCCTGGGGCTGGATGCGCAGCCATACGTGACCGTACTGACCACGACCACCGGACTGGCGCACAAATTTACCTTCCTGCTCCACCGACTTGCGAATGGTTTCGCGGTAAGCAACCTGAGGGGCGCCGATGTTGGCCTCAACGTTGAACTCGCGTCTCATGCGATCAACGATGATATCAAGGTGGAGCTCGCCCATGCCCGAGATGATGGTCTGCCCGGACTCTTCGTCAGTGCGAACGCGGAAAGACGGATCTTCCTGAGCCAGACGACCGAGCGCCAGACCCATTTTCTCCTGATCCGACTTCGACTTCGGCTCAACAGCAACGGAAATCACCGGCTCCGGGAATTCCATTCGCTCGAGAATGATCGGCTTGTCCAGCGAGCACAGGGTTTCACCAGTGGTGACGTCCTTCATACCGACGCAAGCAGCGATATCGCCGGCGCGAACTTCCTTGATCTCTTCTCGCTGGTTGGCATGCATCTGCAACAGACGACCAACGCGCTCCTTGCGATCCTTGGTGGCATTCAACACCGAATCGCCAGAATTCAAAATACCAGAGTAAACCCGGATAAAGGTCAGCGAACCGACGAAGGGATCGGTAGCAATCTTGAACGCCAGCGCCGCGAACGGCTCATCGTCAGCTGACTTCCGCTCGGCCGCATCACCATTCGGCAGCTCGCCGCGGATTGCCTCGACGTCATCCGGGGCAGGCAGGTAGCGAACTACCGCATCCAGCATGGCCTGTACGCCCTTGTTCTTGAACGCCGAGCCGCAAAACACAGGAATGATCTCGCTTGCCAACACCCGAGCACGAATAGCTTTATGGATTTCTTCCTCGGTCAGCGCTTCGCCGCCCAGGTACTTCTCCATCAGCTCTTCGTTGACTTCAGCAGCCGACTCGACCAGCTTCTCGCGCCACTCTTCGCATTCAGCCATCATTTCAGCCGGCGGATCTTTCAGCTCGAAGGTGACACCCTTGTCGTCTTCGCTCCACCACACAGCCTTCATGGTAACCAGATCGACAACGCCCTTGAAATCCTCTTCCTGGCCGATCGGCAACTGCAGGGCAACCGCGTTGGCTTTCAGGCGAGTGCGCATCTGCTCGACCACACGCAGGAAGTTGGCGCCGGTACGATCCATCTTGTTGACGAACGCAATACGCGGCACACGGTACTTGTTAGCCTGACGCCATACGGTTTCAGACTGGGGCTGAACACCACCCACGGCGCAATACACCATCACCGCGCCGTCCAGCACACGCATGGAACGCTCCACCTCAATGGTGAAGTCTACGTGCCCCGGGGTGTCGATGATGTTGATGCGGTGTTCCGGGAAGGTCTTGTCCATACCGGACCAGAAGCAGGTGGTCGCGGCGGAGGTGATGGTGATACCACGTTCCTGCTCCTGCGCCATCCAGTCCATGGTTGCGGCACCGTCGTGCACTTCACCAATCTTGTGTGACACACCGGTATAGAACAGAACACGCTCGGTGGTCGTGGTCTTGCCGGCATCAATGTGCGCGCTGATACCGATGTTGCGGTAGCGCGACAGGGGGGTTTTTCTGGCCACGGTATATGTCCTCGTAAAGTCGGCGAATTATCAGAAACGGTAGTGCGAGAACGCCTTGTTCGCTTCTGCCATACGGTGCACGTCTTCACGCTTCTTGATCGCAGCGCCCTTGCCTTCGGCGGCGTCCATGATCTCGCCGGCCAGACGGGCGGCCATGCTCTTCTCACCACGCTTGGAGGCGTATTCAACCAGCCAGCGCATGGCCAGAGCGGTACGACGGCTCGGACGCACTTCCACCGGTACCTGATAGGTAGCACCACCGACACGACGGGATTTCACCTCGACTACCGGACGGATAGAGTCCAGCGCCTTCTCGAAGTATTCCATCGGCTCGCTTTTCTTGCGCTCCTGAACAATTTCCAGGGCGCCATATACGATACGCTCGGCGACCGACTTCTTGCCGGACTCCATAACGTGGTTGATGAACTTGGCCAGCAATTGGCTGTTGAACTTGGGATCCGGCAGGATCTCCCGCTTCGCGGCTACGCGACGTCTTGGCATGTTGGATGCTCCACAATATCCCCGCGATGGCGGGGATGTCTTCAGGGTTATCCGGGACAGCCCCTCACCAGAGGGAGCGCCCGGCCTTACTCATCCCGCCGCAATAGAAATTGCGGTAGTTTGAATTGTCAGCGCCCGGAAGCCTGCAAAGGCTACCGGGCATCTGTTAACGCTTGATTGCAACCGGCAGTGCCGGCAGCAATTATTTCTTCGGACGCTTGGCGCCGTACTTGGAGCGGCGCTGCTTGCGACCGTTCACACCGGCAGCATCCAGAGTGCCGCGGACGGTGTGGTAACGCACACCCGGCAGATCCTTCACTCGGCCACCGCGGATCAGCACAACGCTGTGCTCCTGCAGGTTATGGCCTTCGCCGCCAATGTAAGAGCTCACTTCGTAGCCATTGGTCAGCCGCACACGGCACACCTTGCGCAGAGCCGAGTTCGGCTTCTTCGGGGTGGTGGTGTAAACGCGGGTGCACACGCCACGACGCTGCGGGCAACCCTGCAGGGCCACGGAGTCACTTTTTTCTACCTTGCTCTGACGCGGCTTGCGCACCAGCTGATTTACGGTTGCCATGAACCTGACACTCCAGCTTTCAAATAAGTAATGACATAGCGACCAACCCCTCCCGACAGACAACAGCCGGGCACGCTACCTCAAGGGTCGGCGATTGTAGGAGCGGCCCGGCACCGAGTCAAGCTGCCGGGCCCTCCATTCAGCCCTCTTCCGAGTTACTGAGCTCTTCCGCCAGACGAGCTTCCAGCTCGTCCATGGTCGGCTGCTCCGGCGCCCGGGCCAATTCGCGCCTGCGACGGCGCTCCTGGTGGTAGGCGTAACCGGTACCCGCAGGGATCAGACGACCCACTACCACGTTTTCCTTCAGGCCGCGCAGGTCGTCTTCCTTGCCGGTAACGGCTGCCTCGGTCAGTACCCGGGTGGTCTCCTGGAAGGAGGCCGCCGAGATGAAGGATTCGGTCGCCAGCGAGGCCTTGGTGATACCGAGCAGCAGACGATCACCGCGCGGACGCAGTTTGTCGTCGGCCTTGAGACGCTCGATCTCCTCCATAAAGCGAGCAAATTCAACCTGCTCACCCTTGATGAAGGACGACTCGCCAACTTCGGTGATTTCCACCTTGCGCAACATCTGACGGATGATGGTCTCGATGTGCTTGTCGTTGATCTTCACGCCCTGGAGGCGGTAAACCTCCTGAACCTCGTTGACGATATAGCGGGCAAGCTCGGCTTCGCCCAGCAAACGCAGGATATCGTGCGGGTTCAGCGGGCCATCAGAGACAACCTCACCGCGCTCCACGCTTTCACCCTCAAAGATGTTCAGGGTGCGCCACTTCGGGATCAGCTCCTCATGGACCTCACTGCCATCATCCGGGGTGATGACCAGACGAACCTTGCCTTTGGTTTCCTTGCCGAACGAGATGACCCCGCTCTTCTCGGCCAGAATCGCAGCTTCTTTCGGCTGGCGGGCTTCGAACAGATCGGCCACCCGCGGCAGACCACCGGTGATATCCCGGGTCTTGGAGGATTCCTGAGGAATACGGGCAACAACGTCACCGACCGCAATCTGGGCGCCTGCACTCAGGGCAGTAATGGCGGTCGGTGGCAGCAGGTACTGCACCGGCGCGTCATTATTGGCTTGGGTAACCGGCTTGCCCTTGGCATCGACGAGGCGAACCACCGGGCGCAGATCCTTGGCGGCCTGCGGACGATCCTTCACGTCCATAACCACGATGTTGGTCAGGCCGGTCAGTTCGTCGGTCTGATAGTTCACGGTCAGGCCTTCCTCGATATCACCAAACAGCACCTGACCGGCAGATTCGGCAATGATCGGGTGGGTGTGCGGATCCCAGCTGGCAATGATCTGGCCGCCGTTGACCTGCTCACCTTCATTCACGGTAATGACCGCGCCATAGGGCACCTTGTAGCGCTCGCGCTCACGGCCCAGCTCGTCCGCAACCGCCAACTCACCGGAACGGGACACCACCACCAGGCCTGACTTGTGCTGCACAAACTTGACGTTGTGCAGACGGACCTTGCCGCCATGCTTGATCTGGATGTTGGATACTGCCGACGCCCGGCTGGCCGCACCACCGATGTGGAAGGTACGCATGGTCAGCTGGGTACCCGGCTCACCAATTGACTGGGCAGCGATAACGCCGACCGCCTCACCGATGTTGACCTGATGCCCGCGAGCAAGGTCGCGCCCATAACAGGTGGAGCACACGCCCCAACGGGTTTCGCAGGTGATCGGCGAGCGCACACGAATCTCGTCCACGCCCATGCCTTCGAGCTTGTCCACCCAGATTTCGTCGAGCAAAGTGCCAGCCGGCACCAGCAGTTCATCGGTGCCCGGCTTCACCACATCCAGTGCAACGACGCGACCCAGTACACGCTCACGCAGCGGCTCAACGATGTCACCACCTTCAATCAGCGGTGTCATCAACAGGCCTTGCTCAGTGCCACAGTCCACCTCGGTGATCACCAGATCCTGTGCCACGTCTACCAGACGACGGGTGAGGTAACCGGAGTTCGCGGTTTTCAGTGCGGTATCGGCCAGACCCTTACGGGCGCCGTGGGTAGAAATAAAGTACTGCAGTACGTTCAGACCTTCGCGGAAGTTCGAAGTGATCGGCGTTTCGATAATCGAACCGTCCGGCTTCGCCATCAGGCCACGCATACCGGCCAACTGGCGAATCTGCGCAGCAGAACCCCGGGCACCGGAGTCGGCCATCATCCAGATCGAGTTGAACGAACCCTGCTCTTCCTGCTCGCCCTTGGCGTTCAGGACTTTCTCGGTTTTCAGGTTGTCCATCATCGCCTTGGCGATCACGTCGTTGGTGCGCGACCAGATATCGACAACCTTGTTGTAACGCTCACCGCGGGTCACCAGACCGGAAGCAAACTGCTCTTCGATCTCGCGCACTTCATCTTCAGCTTTGCCGAGGATTTCCGCTTTCGCCGCCGGAATCACCATGTCTTCGATACCGACAGAAGAACCGGAATAGGTTGCTTCGCGGAAACCGAGGTACATCAGCTGGTCGGCAAAAATACAGGTGTGCTTGGTGCCCAGTACGCGATAGCACTGATTAAGCAGACGGGAGACCGATTTCTTGGTCATCGGCTGGTTCACCATTTCGAAAGCGATGCCCTTCGGCACAACTTCCCACAGCTTGCAGCGGCCGGCGGTGGTGTCAGCAATGAAGGTGCGAGAGTACTCGTTGCCTTCCTGATCACGCACGGTTTCGTCGACACGCACCTTGATGCGAGCATGCAGGTGAATCTGCTTGCCGCCCAGCGCGCGACTGACTTCCTTGGTGTCGGCAAAGATCATGCCCTCGCCCTGCGCGTTAACGCGGTCGCGAGAGATGTAGTACAGACCAAGTACAACGTCCTGGGTCGGAACGATGATCGGATCACCGCTGGCCGGGGACAGGATGTTGTTGGTCGACATCATCAAGGCACGAGCTTCGAGCTGGGCTTCCAGAGTAAGCGGTACGTGTACCGCCATCTGGTCACCGTCGAAGTCAGCGTTGAACGCCGCACAAACCAGCGGGTGCAGCTGAATCGCCTTGCCTTCAATCAGAACCGGTTCGAACGCCTGGATACCAAGTCGGTGCAGGGTCGGTGCGCGGTTCAGCATCACCGGATGCTCGCGAATCACTTCAGCGAGAATATCCCAGACTTCTGCGGTTTCCCGCTCAACCATTTTCTTCGAGGCTTTAATGGTGGTCGCAATGCCACGCGCTTCGAGCTTGGCGAAGATAAACGGCTTGAACAGTTCCAACGCCATTTTCTTCGGCAGACCACACTCGTGCAGCTTCAGGGTCGGGCCTACCACAATCACCGAACGACCGGAGTAGTCGACGCGCTTGCCGAGCAGGTTCTGACGGAAACGACCCTGCTTGCCCTTGATCATGTCAGCAAGGGATTTCAGCGGACGCTTGTTGGTGCCCGTGATGGCACGGCCACGACGACCGTTATCCAGCAGGGCGTCCACCGCTTCCTGAAGCATGCGCTTTTCGTTGCGCACAATGATATCGGGCGCGGAGAGCTCGAGCAGACGCTTGAGACGGTTGTTGCGGTTGATCACGCGGCGATACAGATCGTTCAGATCCGAAGTCGCGAAACGCCCACCATCAAGCGGTACCAGCGGACGCAGATCCGGCGGCAGCACTGGCAGCACGTTCATGATCATCCACTCCGGACGGTTGCCGGAGGTGGAGAAGGCCTCCATGATCTTCAGTCGCTTGGACAGCTTCTTCAGCTTGGTATCGGAGCCAGTGGCATCGATATCCTCGCGCAGCTGCTTCACTTCCTGCTCAAGATCAAGGTCCGCCAGCAGATACTGGATGGCCTCGGCACCCATGCGGGCATCGAACTCGTCACCGAACTGCTCAAGGGCTTCGTAGTATTCCTCGTCATTCAGCAGCTGGCCTTTTTCCAGGCTGGTCATGCCCGGCTCAACCACAACGAATGATTCGAAGTACAGCACCCGCTCAATGTCACGCAGGGTCATGTCCAGAATCAGACCAATACGGCTCGGCAGCGACTTCAGGAACCAGATGTGAGCAACCGGACTGGCCAGCTCAATATGGCCCATGCGCTCACGACGAACCTTGGTCAGCGTGACTTCAACGCCACACTTTTCACAGATCACGCCGCGATGCTTGAGACGTTTGTATTTGCCGCACAGGCACTCATAGTCCTTGATAGGACCAAAGATCCGGGCACAAAACAGGCCATCCCGCTCCGGCTTAAAGGTGCGGTAGTTAATGGTCTCCGGCTTTTTCACTTCACCAAACGACCAGGACCGAATCAGGTCCGGTGGTGCAAGACCAATCTTGAGTTTGTCAAACTCAGTGACTTGTCCCTGACTTTTCAGAAGATTCAGCAAGTCTTTCAAGGCCAGTCCTCCATGCAGAGCTCAATGCTCGCAAAAAACGTTCGTTAATCCAGATATCCGTTTATTCGTTCTCAAGCTCGATATTGATGCCGAGCGAGCGAATTTCCTTCAGCAATACGTTGAAGGATTCGGGCATACCCGGATCCATCCGGTGATCACCATCAACGATGTTCTTGTAAATCCGGGTACGGCCATTGACGTCATCAGACTTGACCGTGAGCATCTCCTGCAGGGTGTAGGCAGCGCCGTACGCCTCAAGAGCCCAGACTTCCATCTCACCGAATCGCTGGCCACCAAACTGGGCCTTGCCGCCCAGCGGCTGCTGGGTAACGAGGCTGTAGGAGCCGGTCGAACGAGCGTGCATCTTGTCGTCCACCAGGTGGTTCAGCTTAAGCATGTACATGTAGCCAACGGTGACCGCGCGATCGAACTTGTCGCCGGTGCGGCCATCCCACAGCTCCATCTGACCAGACGGATTCAGACCCGCCAGTTTGAGCAGATCCTTGATCTCGCTCTCCTTGGCGCCGTCGAATACCGGCGTAGCCATCGGCACACCAGCACAGAGGTTCTGAGCCAGCTCGATCACCTCGGCATCGGAGAAGCTCTTCAGCTCTTCCTTGCGCAGGGCAGTACCGGTGCCGTTGTAAATCTTGTCCAGGAACTCACGCACCTCGGCGATCTTGCGCTGCTCGGCCAACATCTCATTGATGCGCTCGCCCAGACCCTTGGCGGCCAGGCCCATGTGCACCTCGAGAATCTGACCGATGTTCATCCGCGACGGTACGCCCAGCGGGTTCAGGACGATATCAACCGGAACGCCATGCTCATCGTAGGGCATGTCTTCTTCCGGCATGATCACCGAGATCACACCCTTGTTACCGTGGCGGCCGGCCATCTTGTCACCCGGCTGCACGCGGCGCTTGATCGCCAGATAGACCTTGACGACCTTGAGGACGCCGTGAGCCAGATCATCGCCACTGGATATCTTGCCCTGCTTGTCCTTGTAGCGCTCTTCCTGATCACGCTTGTGGTTCTCAAGGTACTGCTGGGCACGCTCAAGTTGCTCGGCGACATCATCATCGGCCGGGCGCAGCTCAAACAGCTTGTCGGCATCCATCTCAGCCAGCAGGTCCGCAGTCAGCTCGGCACCACGCTTCAGGCCGGCACCACCGTTGGCCTTGCGACCCAGCAGCTGCTTGCGCAGTCGCTCGAGGATGTCCTGCTCAAGAATGCGGTACTCGTCTTTCAAATCTTTGCGGAACTGCTCCAGCTGGGCCTGATCGATCTGGCGAGCACGCTCGTCCTTCTCAACGCCGTCGCGGGTAAAGACCTGAACATCAATGATGGTGCCCTTGACGCCTGAAGGCACACGCAATGAGGTGTCCTTAACGTCGGAAGCCTTCTCGCCGAAGATGGCGCGCAGCAGCTTCTCTTCCGGGGTCAGCTGGGCTTCACCTTTCGGCGTCACTTTGCCCACCAGAATATCGCCAGCGGCAACTTCTGCACCCACGTAGACAATACCGGACTCGTCCAACTTGGCCAGTGCCGCTTCACCTACGTTGGGGATATCGGCAGTGATTTCTTCCGGCCCCAGCTTGGTATCACGAGCAACGCAGCTCAGTTCCTGAATATGGATGGAGGTGAAACGATCTTCCTTCACCACCCGCTCCGAGATCAGGATCGAGTCTTCGAAGTTGTAGCCGTTCCAGGGCATAAAGGCGACACGCATATTCTGACCCAGCGCCAGCTCACCCATATCGGTGGACGGACCGTCAGCCAGAATGTCGCCGATCGCCACCTTGTCACCGATCTTCACCAGCGGACGCTGGTTGATGCAGGTGTTCTGGTTGGAACGGGTGTATTTGGTCAGGTTGTAAATATCAACGCCGGCTTCGCCTTCGGCAATCTCACCGTCGTTGACCTTGACGATGATACGGGACGCATCGACCTTGTCGATCACACCACCGCGACGCGCCACCACACAGACACCTGAGTCTCGCGCCACGTGGCGCTCAATACCCGTGCCGACCAGCGGCTTCTCGGTGCACAGGGTCGGCACTGCCTGACGCTGCATGTTCGAACCCATCAGCGCGCGGTTAGCGTCATCGTGCTCCAGGAACGGAATCAACGATGCTGCGATCGACACCACCTGACGCGGCGACACGTCCATGTGGGTGAGCTGGGCCGGCTGCATGATGGTGAATTCGTTGCGGTGACGCACGGTCACGAACTCATCAACGAACTTGTTCTTGGCGTCCACCTTGGAATCGGCCTGAGCAATCACACACTCGGCTTCTTCAATAGCAGACAGATACTCGATATCGTCGGTGACCTGACCGTTTACCACCTTACGGTAGGGCGACTCGAGGAAACCATACTCATTGGTACGCGCATAGGTTGCCAACGAGTTGATCAGACCGATGTTCGGACCTTCCGGCGTTTCGATCGGGCAGACGCGGCCATAATGGGTCGGGTGCACGTCGCGCACTTCGAAACCGGCGCGCTCACGGGTCAGACCGCCTGGGCCGAGGGCGGAAACACGACGCTTGTGCGTGACTTCCGACAGCGGGTTATTCTGATCCATGAACTGGCTGAGCTGGGAGGAACCGAAGAACTCCTTGACTGCCGCTGCAACCGGCTTGGAGTTGATCAGATCCTGCGGCATCAGGCCTTCGGACTCAGCCAGGCTCAAACGCTCCTTAACGGCACGCTCGACGCGGACCAGACCGACGCGGAACTGGTTCTCTGCCATCTCACCGACGGACCGAACACGACGGTTACCGAGGTGATCGATGTCGTCAACGATGCCATTACCGTTGCGGATATCGACCAGAGTGCGCAGGACGTCAATAACGTCAGAGACACCCTCGCCGATCTGCTGATAGTACTGCTTGCCTTCCTCATCGGTGCGATTGGAGAAGTAGCGGCCGTCATAGACGATGCCGGCGCCCTTCTCTTCTTCCCGACCGAGACGACGGTTGAACTTCATCCGGCCAACAGCAGACAGGTCGTAACGTTCTTCGGTGAAGAACAGGTTCTTGAACAGGTTTTCAGCCGCTTCCTTGGTCGGCGGCTCGCCCGGACGCATCATGCGATAGATCTCGACCAGCGCTTCCAGCTGACTGCGGGTCGGATCGGTGCGCAGGGTGTCCGACATGAACGGACCATTGTCGAGATCGTTGGTATACAGGGTCTCAAACCCGGTGATACCCGCTTTCTCAAGCTTGACCAGCACATCCGCCGTGACTTCGGTGTTGCACTCGAACAGCACCTCACCAGTGGACTGGTTCACCAGCGAGCGGGCCAGCACTTTGCCATGCAGATATTCGCCCGGAATATCGAGGTACTCGATATTCGCCTTCTCCAGCTCGCGGATGTGGCGCGCAGTAATACGGCGACCACGCTCCACTACCAGCTTGTCGCCGGCGTGGATGTCGAAGGTGGCCGTTTCGCCGCGAAGACGCTCGGCGATCAGCTTCATGCGGTAGTTGGCGCCGTCGCGAATGATCTCGTTGGTATCGAAGAACATCGCCAGAATTTCGTCGGCGGTGTAGCCCAGCGCGCGCAGCAGAATCGTCGCCGGCAGCTTGCGCCGACGGTCGATACGCACGAATACCTGATCCTTCGGATCGAACTCGAAGTCGAGCCAGGAGCCGCGGTAAGGAATGATTCGAGCGGAATAGAGCAGCTTGCCCGAGCTATGCGTCTTGCCGCGGTCGTGATCAAAGAACACGCCGGGTGAGCGGTGCAGCTGGGAAACGATGACACGCTCGGTACCATTGATAACAAAGGTACCATTCTCGGTCATCAGGGGGATTTCACCCATGTAGACCTGTTGTTCGCGAATGTCCTTGATCGCGCCGGAGGACTCACGGTCGTAGATCATCAGGCGAATGCGAACGCGCAGGGGAGCTGCGTAGGTGGCCCCCCGGAGAATACATTCTTTTACGTCAAACACCGGCTTGCCAAGTTCGTAGCCAGCGTATTCAAGTGCCGCATTGCCAGAATAGCTGGCAATCGGAAACACAGAGCGGAATGCTGCTTCCAGGCCTTCTTCAAGGCGCTGCTCGGCAGGCAGGTTCTGCTGCAGGAACTTGCGATAGGAATCAAGCTGGATTGCGAGAAGGTACGGCACCTCCATCACAGTCGGGAGCTTGCCGAAATCTTTGCGGATCCGCTTTTTCTCAGTGAATGAGTATGCCATCTGCGTTCCTCGGCGGTTGCTACATCGCCAACCTGGCGACATCGTGTTGCTATCTATGGCGCGTCAGTGAGGCTCAGCTCTGACGACTTACTGCAAAAACGACAAAAAGCTGGCAGCCGAACCCGGCTGCCAGCCCCTGTCTTACCGGCAAAAGCTGGCAAGACAAGCGCATTCGCGCTTACTTCAGCTCGACAGTACCGCCGGCTTCTTCGATCTTCTTCTTCAGGTCTTCTGCTTCGGCTTTGGAAATGCCTTCCTTCACTGCAGCCGGAACACCTTCTACCAGGTCCTTGGCTTCTTTCAGGCCCAGGCCGGTAGCTTCGCGGACGGCTTTGATCACGCCCACTTTCTTGTCGCCAAAGCTGGTCAGTACAACGTTAAACTCGGTCTGCTCTTCAACAACAGCCGCGCCAGCGCCCGGAGCGGCAGCAACAGCAACGGCAGCCGCGGAAACGTTGAACTTCTCTTCGAAAGCAGAAATCAGCTCTACCAGTTCCAGTACGGACAGCTCGGCTACGGCATTCAGGATATCTTCTTTGGACAGTGCCATGGTCTTTCTCCAGATCTTGATCAGGTGTGGTTCAGGCAGCGATCAGGCCGCCTGAGATTCGTTCTTTTCTTTCAGCGCGGTCAGCAAACGGCCGAACTTCGATACCGGCGCCTGCAGTACGGATACCAGCATGGTAAGCGCCTGCTCGCGGTTCGGCAGCTTGGCCAGAACGTCGATTTCCTTGCCAACGAACAACTTGCCGTCATAGGCGCCAACCTTAACTTCAAGCTTGGCATTGTCCTTGGAAAAGTCCTGGAAAAGACGGGCAGCAGCGCCCATGTCGTCCACGTTCATCGACAGACCAATGATGCTCGGTCCGACCAGCGAATCGTTCAGGTTGGAGAAGTTGGTACCTTCCAGCGCACGACGCGCCAGAGTGTTCCGCACCACTCGTACATAAACATTCTGCTCGCGGGCCTTGGCACGCAGCTGGGTCAGCTGCGATACCGTCAGACCGCGATAGTCGGCGACCACAGCGGAGAACGCTCTGCCAGCGACTTCATTCACCGCAGCAACGATCTCTTTTTTGTCTTCGAGTCTAAGAGTCACTGTGTAACCTCCTAATTGATACGATCGGCCAAAATGGCCGACCACCCGGTTTATGGTCGCGTTACCGCTTCCATACGCGGGGGGGCACAGTGAAACTGAACCACACCGCGTCTGCGCAGGCTGATGGTTTAAGCCCGATCCGGCATGCCGGTCGGGCGCCTGTGGTCTTTGACGCATCCACCCGAGGGCGGATATTCAAAGTCCAAAACCGGTGCCGCCTATCGGCGGCACCGGCCTGTTTCTCCACTCTGCCGATCAGACCGCCAGAGTGCTGATATCGATTGCCAGACCAGGACCCATGGTCGAGGAAAGGGCAATCCGTCGGATGTATACGCCTTTCGAGGTCGACGGCTTGATCCGCTTAAGATCAGCCAGCAACGCTTCAAGGTTTTCCTTGACGGCATTGGCGTCAAAACCGACCTGACCGATGGTGCAATGAATAATCCCGCCTTTGTCAGTACGGAAACGCACCTGACCACCTTTGGCATTCTTCACTGCAGTGGCCACATCAGCCGTTACCGTGCCCACCTTCGGGTTCGGCATCAGGCCGCGCGGGCCAAGGATAGTGCCGAGCTTGCCGACAACGCGCATGGCGTCCGGGGTCGCGATGACCACGTCGAAATCCATCTGACCGCCTTGAACACGTTCGGCAAGGTCCTCAAACCCGACCACGTCCGCACCGGCCGCCTTGGCTGCTTCAGCATTGGCACCCTGAGCGAATACCGCCACGCGGACGGTCTTGCCAGTACCGTGCGGCAGGACAGAGGCGCCACGAACGTTCTGGTCCGACTTGCGCGGATCAACGCCAAGGTTGACGGCTACGTCAATAGATTCCTTGAACTTCACAGTGGACAGCTCGGAAAGCAGGCCAACCGCTTCATCAATTGCATAGATTTTGCCGGGCTGGACCTTTTCACGGATCAGACGGGCACGCTTTGACAGTTTAGCCATGACTTAGCCCTCCACATCCAGGCCCATAGCACGGGCACTGCCAGCAATAGTACGGACAGCCGCATCCAGAGAAGCCGCGGTCAAATCGGGCTGCTTGGTTTTGGCGATTTCTTCAAGCTGGGCACGGGTGACTTTGCCGACCTTGTTCTTGTTCGGCACACCGGAACCACTCTTGATACCCGCAGCTTTCTTCAACAGGAACGACGCCGGCGGCGTCTTCATGATGAAAGTGAAAGAACGGTCGCTATACACGGTGATGACAACCGGTACCGGAGCGCCTGGCTCAATGTGCTGGGTCTGCGCGTTAAACGATTTGCAGAATTCCATGATGTTCACGCCCTGCTGGCCCAGTGCGGGACCGACCGGCGGACTCGGGTTGGCTTGACCAGCTTTTACCTGCAGCCGGACATAGGCCTGAATCTTCTTTGCCATGACTATGCTCCTTGGGTTCAAACGCCTCGCCCAATGGACGAAAGGCTCCCCTGAGGGTTGCGTTATGCCGCCCGAAGGCGACGACCTTTAATCAGGTTTTCTCAACCTGACTGAACTCCAGCTCCACCGGAGTGGAACGACCGAAAATGAGCACTGCCACGTGCAGGCGGCTCTTCTCGTAATTCACTTCTTCTACCACGCCATTGAAGTCGGCGAACGGGCCATCGCAAACGCGAACCACTTCACCCGGCTCGAACAGCGTTTTCGGCTTCGGCTTCTCAACGCTGTCATCCATGCGCTGCAGGATCGCATCCGCTTCACGCTGGGTAATCGGCGCCACGCGACCCGGCTTTTTCGGGTCTTCGCCGATGAAACCCATCACCTTGGAGGTCTCCTTGACCAGGTGCCAGGAATCATCAGTCATGTCCATTTCAACCAACACATAGCCCGGAAAGAACTTTCGCTCGGACTTGCGCTTCTGGCCTGCCTTGATCTCCACCACTTCTTCGGTGGGAACCAGGATCTGGCCAAATTGCTCTTCCATACCACGGAGCTTGATTCGCTCCTCAAGAGCACGCTTGACGTGCTTCTCGAAACCGGAATAGGCGTGGATGACGTACCAGCGCTTTGCCATGTGCTTTCCTCAGCCGATCACCCAGGACACCAGACCGTTCAGAATCCAGTCCATAAAAAACAGAATCAGGGCAACAATGACAACAAACACCAGTACGATCAGTGTTGTCTGGACCGTTTCCTGACGGGTAGGCCAGACCACCTTTCGCATCTCAATAGCCGCATCCTTACGCAACTGATTGAAGGCCCGCCCCTGCTCGGTCTGCAACGCCACGAACCCGGCAACCACCGCCAGTGCCACGACGGCCAGCGCCCGATATAACGGCGATATGTCCGCGTAGTAGCTGTTGCCCCAGATTGCTGCCACAACGATCGCCGTGACCACAATCCACTTGATAGCATCCAGTCCGCCGGCAGAACCCTGCTCAGCTTTTTCGCTCATCTGTTACACCCTGTCGCCACCACGAGCGGCAGCAAAATATGGCAGGCCCGGAGGGACTCGAACCCCCAACACCCGGTTTTGGAGACCGGTGCTCTACCAATTGAACTACGGGCCTGTGACCTTTTTGTCTAAACGCAGCAGGCCGGGGCTCGCACCCCGGCCTTACTGCCGATCCCTAACGGATCAGGCGATGATCTTCGCTACCACGCCAGCGCCAACGGTACGACCACCTTCGCGAATCGCGAAACGCAGGCCTTCGTCCATGGCGATCGGGTTGATCAGCTTCACCACCAGCTTGACGTTATCGCCCGGCATCACCATTTCCACGCCTTCCGGCAGGTCACAGGCGCCAGTCACGTCAGTGGTACGGAAGTAGAACTGCGGACGGTAGCCGTTGAAGAACGGGGTATGACGGCCGCCTTCTTCCTTGCTCAACACATACACCTCAGCTTCGAAATGGGTGTGCGGCTTGATCGAGCCCGGCTTCGCCAGTACCTGACCACGCTCTACGTCATCACGCTTGGTACCACGCAGCAGAACACCAACGTTCTCACCAGCACGACCTTCGTCGAGCAGCTTGCGGAACATTTCCACACCGGTGCAGGTGGTCTTGGTGGTATCGCGAATACCCACGATTTCCACTTCCTCACCCACCTTCACGACGCCGCGCTCAACACGACCGGTCACCACAGTGCCGCGGCCAGAGATCGAGAACACGTCTTCAATCGGCATCAGGAACGGCTGGTCAATCGCACGCACCGGCTCCGGAATGTAGGTATCCAGCGTCTCAACCAGCTTGATTACCGCCGGCGCACCGATATCAGACGTGTCACCCTCCAGTGCCTTCAGCGCAGAACCCTTGATGATCGGGGTGTCGTCGCCCGGGAAGTCGTAGCTGGACAGCAGCTCACGAATTTCCATCTCGACCAGTTCCAGCAGCTCTTCGTCGTCTACCATGTCGCACTTGTTCAGGAACACGACGATGTACGGTACGCCTACCTGGCGGGACAGCAGAATGTGCTCGCGGGTCTGCGGCATCGGGCCGTCAGCGGCCGAGCACACCAGAATCGCGCCATCCATCTGCGCCGCACCAGTGATCATGTTCTTCACGTAGTCAGCATGACCCGGGCAGTCAACGTGGGCGTAGTGACGTACCGGTGAATCATATTCAACGTGGGAGGTGTTGATGGTGATACCACGGGCTTTCTCTTCCGGAGCGTTGTCGATCTGGTCGTAGCCTTTGGCTTCGCCACCCCAGGTCTTGGCGCAGACGGTTGCAATCGCCGCAGTCAGCGTGGTCTTGCCATGGTCAACGTGACCAATGGTGCCAACGTTCAGGTGCGGTTTGGTACGCTCAAATTTTCCCTTTGCCACGACTAAATACCTCTCAGCTGAATTGTGCATCGACAGCAATGCACAGAGTCGCCCCGGAAAAACGGACCGGAGCCTGTTGCCTCGACCCGGACCACCAGACGCCCCACGGCGCCATACATAACCGGGCCCGGACAGACCGTCCGAGCCCGGAATATGGAGCTCATAACCGGATTTGAACCGGTGACCTCTTCCTTACCAAGGAAGTGCTCTACCGACTGAGCTATATGAGCAAAACCTTCTGGCAAGCCAGACTATTCCTCGTTCACCAGCTCGCCGGATATGGAGCGGGTAGCGGGAATCGAACCCGCGCCATCAGCTTGGAAGGCTGAGGTTCTACCATTGAACTATACCCGCGCTACCCGTCATCCGATGCCAGCGCTTGCCGGTCTTTCCGGCTGTGCGGTACCCGCTTCGCGGTACAACACCCATATATTGGTGGAGGGGGCAGGATTCGAACCTGCGAAGGCTGAGCCGTCAGATTTACAGTCTGATCCCTTTGACCGCTCGGGAACCCCTCCAAAAAAGGGCCTACATTCTCTTTTCGACGCCCCGCCTTGTCAACACGTTTCTTGACAAGTTTCGGCGCTAAGCGTCTGTTTTTCTGGAGCTGGCGATAGGACTTGAACCTACAACCGGCTGATTACAAATCAGCTGCTCTACCAATTGAGCTACGCCAGCCGGCAAAAGATGGCGGATTCTAATGAATCCACCGATGGGGGGCAATCGGTTTCACTGGATCGGCGGGGTATTTTCGTCAACCGCCGGTGGCAGGGCGCTCTGGCAGGCTACGTGATTGCCGCTAAGCTGCTGATTCGCGGCGAGCAAAGCACGAATCGCATCGCCACCGTCGGGAATGTCGGCACCCTCTATGCGCAACCAGTATTCCGTCACCTCTCGCGCAGTCTCCCGGATCTCCGCCTGATAGCCAGCCGCTCGCATCCGTGTCTTCAGGCCCCGCGCTGAATCTGCATTGCCAAAATAGCCAAGCGAAATAGCGTTTGCATCCGCCCCTTCGGCGACAATAAAGCTGTCGACTCCCTTGGCCTGCAGTTCGCGCAACAAGCGTAACGCTTCGCCACGGTCTCCCTCGGCAGGCAAATGCACCCAGTGCAGCCGCTCTCTGACCACCCTGAGACTGTCCAGATCAACGCGATAGCCACTGCGCCTGAGACCCTGGGCAGCCTGCTGGGCCTCGACATCCCGCGCCCAGGGGCCAACAACGGGGCATAGCGGCGGCATGCCCCCGGCAGCGGGTGAGGATCGAGCTGGCTGCGAACCCACCTCATTCACAAGGGTGAGCGACGCTGGCGCCGCAGCGACCACTGCAGAAGGCGGGCGCGCGGCAGACGGCGCGGAGCGCATGATCAGGCCGGTAACCAGATAGACCACGTTAAGAATCAGCAGGGAGAAGAAAACCCATCGCATGCGTAGAAACACCCCCCCTGTGTTAGTTAGCGGTCACCCGCTCCAGACCATCCAGCACCAGATCCGGCGCCAGAACCACATTCATTTGCAGATGTGGGGCAACCCGAGAGGCATCTCCGCCGGTCAGCAGTACCGGGCAAGTATCCGAGAGCCCCCCGCGCAACGCAACCACAGCATCTGTGATGAATGCCACGGTCATACGCAAAATACCGTTGCGCACCCCGGTTGTCGTTGAGCAGCCAGGCTCAATGGACTCAACCTCGGGGGCGCCGGTCACATGCACTGATCCGGTGCCGGAAATCAAACTTCGCTCCATCATCATCAGTCCGGGGACGATATACCCCCCCAGATGACGACCCAGCCGGTCCACCCCGTCAAGCGTCAGGGCACTGCCGCAATCGACGATGATGCCCTCACCATATCGATGCCAGGCATCTATTACGGCGAGCCAACGATCGACGCCCAACCTCGCAGGCTCCTTGTAGGCATTGGTTACCCCGGCGTCCATGGCGACAGCGTAATAAAAGCGCGGCGCCACCCTGCTTAACGCTGTCAGCGCTGCATCAAGCTCTCGATCCGCATCACGCCCGGCGACAGATGCGACTTCCACTCGTTGGGCCTCAGCCAGTGGCTCGGCAAGGACTCTGGCAAGCGTCTCCCAGTCGCGATGATGGACAGCATCTCCTTGCAGGCATGCGTCCCCCCTGCGCCAGCGCCATTTCATCGCGGTATTGCCAATATCCAGATACAGGGTCATGGCTTGCCTCTCATTTGCCCGCCGGCCGAAGCCTTAGACTGGCCTCGCCCCCATGAAACACTGTGATCCCCGCCGCAGTCTGCAAACACAGCGCGCCATTGGCATCTATGCCGGCAGCCAGGCCTTCCGCAGTGGCGACGGCCGTGGTGACTATGACCGGCTTTCCAGCCAGGGCATCAAGGGCCTGCCAGCGCTCGCGCCAAGCTGCAAAACCCTGATCGGAATATTGCTGCAGCAGGGCCACTTGCCGGCAAAGCAGGTCATGAACGAGCGCATTGCGATCCAGCGCTATGCCGGTTTCGCGGAAATAGTCGGTCCAGGGCTGGTCTATGGTGGCCCCGGCAGACTCAGCCAGACGACCATTGATGCCAATCCCGATGACCGCCGTACAGCGGTCATCAAGGTCGCCACTGAGCTCGATCAGCACACCAGCTATCTTTGCGCCTTCGACCCAGACATCGTTTGGCCACTTCAGTGCCACCCGGGAGCCCAGCCCAGCGTCCGTCAGGGCCTCGGCAAGCACGACACCAACAGCCAGGCTGAGCCCTTCCAACCGGGACGCCCCGACCGGGAACTGCCATGCAAGAGACAGGTAAACATTACCGGCAAACGGGGACATCCAGGCTCGGCCGCGCCGCCCCCGCCCCGCTGTCTGATGCTCGGCGAGCAGGGCAAAAGGCGCAGCCACACCACGCTGCAGCATCGCAAGCGCATCGGCATTCGTAGAGCCGGTCGACAGCACCACATCGACCGGCAAGACCCCAGCTAACTGCTGGTTAAGTGCTGGCGCATCCAGCATCTGGATACCACCGGGAACCCGATAGCCTTTGCCGCGGACACGCTCAACATCAAGGCCAACCTCGGCCAGACGCTCAATGCGCTTCCAAACCGCCGCACGGGATATGCCCAACGCGGCGCCAAGCGACTCACCGGAGCGGAATTCGCCACTGCGCAACTGCTCGATCAGCTCACTGTCCACCCGACTCTCCCGGCTATAGCACCGACGGCATCATACGCGAAGAGGGCGCCATGAAAAGGCGCCCTCGTTCTGAACCGCAACAATAACCGCTCTCAGCCCCAGATCACGCCACGACCGCGCGACCACCCCGGCACCCGATCAGCGTAGAGCTTTTCGAGTTCATTGCGCTTCATCTTCAGGGTCGGTGTCAGAAGGCCGTTTTCCACCGCCCACTGTTCCGGCACTACCACCAGGCATTGAAGTCGCTCGTGGGCATCGAGTTCTTCATTCACACGCTTCAGCAGGTCTTGAAGGCCCCCGGTAAAATGCTCGCGCCCGTCTCTTTCAAGACGCACGATTTCCTCAGCGGAGAGGTTAAGCAGGGCTATCGGCTGCGGCAGACCCGGGCCCATCACACATGCCTGCTCTACACCCGGGAACGATACCAACCTGTTCTCGATCGGCGCTGGCGCCACATACTTGCCCTTTTCGCTTTTGAATATTTCCTTCACCCGACCGGTAATTCGCAGTCGCCCCTTCGGATCAAGCTCGCCGACGTCACCCGTTCGCAACCACCCCTCCTCACTGAGCGCATCAGCGGTCTGGTCCGGCTCCTTGTAATAGCCCTGCATATTACCCGGACTGCGAATCACGATTTCGCCACCGTCGCCGATCTTGCACTCCACGCCTTCATTTGGCAGCCCGACCCAACCAATACGTTGATCGCCGCTGCGAGTGGTGTGTGACCAGGCCATGTTTTCGGTCATCCCGTAGACCTCAAGTATTTCCAGGCCAAGACCGTTAAACCATTCAATTACTTCGGGCGACAGGGCCGCCGCACCGGAAAGGGCAATACGACAATGACCCAGCCCCATTGCAGCAAGGATCTTCTTCTTCACCACCCGATTAAGGAGTGGGATACGCAGCAACCGACGCAACTTGGCCGGCGGCATGGCGTCGTTGACCTTTTGATAGAACTTGGTCCAGATACGTGGAACAGCGAAGAACAAGGTCGGATTGGCACGCTTGAGATCGTCGGCGAAAGTATCCAGAGACTCGGCAAAAAACACCTGATGACCGACATAGATCAATGCCAGCTCCACCGCAGCCCGCTCCGCGATGTGCGAAAGCGGCAAGTAGGAAATCATTCTGTCGGTGGTGTCAAGACTGTATACATTGACCAGCTTGGTACCAACTACGGCAAAGTTGCCAAAACTGTGCATGACGCCTTTCGGCATGCCCGTGGTGCCAGAGGTATAGATAATGGTCGCCATATCATCCAGCGCAGGATCGGCTGGATCGGCCAATGGCTTATGCTCAGCGACAATTTTTTCCCACTGCGGGAAACGCTGCCGCGCATCATCCGGCGCCAGCGAGAAGGCGATACATTTCACGCCATCAGGGATGCCGGCCCGTGCCTCTTCCCATACATCCAGCTTGCCGACAAACATGACCGGGCAACCAGAATGCTCCATGATCTGGCGAACGCTGGTGGATGTCAGCGTGGGATACAACGGCACGCTGACATGCCCCGCCATCCAGATGGCCAGATCTGCGATAATCCATTCGGCACAGTTTTTCGACATCAACGCAATGTTGGTTTTCGGCGCCAACTCGAGTGAACGGAGATAAGCGGCAACTTTCAGGGCTTCCTCCTGAATGTCCTGCCAGTTGTACTCCCGCAGCCTGCCACCACCAAGCGGCTGGTTCATGGCCACGGCTTTGCCTCGGCGCCTTACCGTCTCAGCGAAAGCCTGAAGAGGGGTTTTCATAGCGGTCATCGTCATCTCCGTTGCGTTGATCTTCTTAGAGTGCTCTCCCAGCTTGGATATTCACGAATGCAGCGCAGCGGCGCAACCCTTCCGGGGGCGGAATTGTGAGGTGGTGTTGCCAGGACTTACGGGATGAGAACATTGAAATAAAAAAGGGCCACCCTTTTGGGGTGACCCTTTTCTAATTTAAGTGCCTGACGATGACCTACTCTCACATGGCGAAT
>JBKBQA010000009.1:0-118271 GCA_046292765.1 Alcanivoracaceae bacterium
GAATATCTGGGCATGTCTGTCCTCACTGCCACCCCCTCTATTACCAATTGGGGCGACAACTATCCTGACAGAGGGGGAAGGTAGCTCCTCGCTATACGCCGCCCCTGATCGTATCCGCCCATCAGTCGGCGCGGGTTTCGGTTTAACCGGGACACCGGGAAAGAGGAAGGCGGCGCCAACACCCTGATACGACAGCCTGCGGGCGGCGCAGCAATGAAATCCAGTGCCTCATTGTAGCTACTCACCCTTGCTCTAAGGGCATCAGCTACCACGGGATGCTGCCGAAAAATCCAGTTGCTGAATGACGGAAACATCGATGGGGATTTGCGGTAACTCAAAGGCCGGGACAGCACTACAGTAATGTCGCGAGCACCCCGCCGATACGCCTCCTGCACAGGTATTGAATCGGCAAGACCTCCATCCGTCATTGGTTCCCCTGCAACCGAAGGAAACGAACGATATGCCAGCGGAATCGCACATGAAGCGGTCATCACTTCGTCGATGCTGTGCTCGTCAATCAGGTGATACAGGGGCTGGCCGGTGGACACCGAGGTGGTGGTTACCCAAAGCCGGGTTGTTCCCGAAAGGTAATGATCCAGATCCAGCGGGATATCTTGCCGAGACTGATGCCAGAGCCACCGCACATCACAGAGATGGCCACCACCAATAAAGCGTCGAATATCAATAAACTCACGGCGACAGGCATGGCCAATGATGATGCGTCTGTTACGACCATACTGATGGCATAGATAGCCGATCAGGTTAGTGGCCCCGGCAGAAACACCATAGGCCGAGGAGAAAGGCTGATAGTCGGCCTCTATAAACTCATCCAGAACGCCTGCGGCAAAAATCCCCCGCATGGCGCCACCTTCCACAACAATTGTCTGCATAGCAAAGCCAACCAGAATCGTGTCAGATCAGCTTCTCAAGAAGCGCTTCGGTAAAATCAGTCGTACCGGACTGACCGCCAAGATCCCGGGTCAGATGGTTACCGCTGGCAATAAGTTCTCGCAGGGCGCGACGGATTTTCTCGGATTTTTCCGCCATACCCAGATAATCCAGCATTTGACAGGATGCCAGAATAATGGACGACGGGTTGGCAAGATTCTGACCGGCGATATCTGGTGCGCTACCGTGTACCGCTTCAAATATAGCGCAGTCTTCGCCTATGTTCGCACCGGGCGCCATGCCCAGACCTCCGACCAGCCCGGCACAGAGATCTGACAAAATATCACCAAACAGGTTGGTGGTGACAATCACATCAAACTGTTCCGGGTTCATGACCAGCTGCATACAGGCGTTATCGACGATCATTTCAACGGTTTCAATTTCCGGATAGTTGCGAGCCGTCTCTCTGGCAACCTTGAGAAATAACCCAGAGGTAGACTTGAGAATATTTGCCTTGTGAACCACTGTGACCTTCTTGCGACCCTCCCGTCTTGCAAGGTCAAATGCAAACCGGAGAATGCGGTCTGCACCACCACGGGTGACCACACTGATTGCCTGAGCGAGGGTGTCGTCATCAGACACCGTCTGACCTGCGCCGGAATACATACCTTCCGTATTTTCACGCACCGTGATGATATCAATGTCCTGATAACGCGCTTTGGTTCCGGCGAAGGAAATCACCGGCCTGACGTTGGCATAGAGCTTGAAGCGCTGCCGCAGCAGCACATTAAGAGACGTAAAGCCCTCTCCTATCGGGGTAGTCAGGGGCCCCTTCAGGACCACCCTGTTACGAGCAATAGCATCAATAGTCGACTGCGGAAGAAGCTCCCCATGAATATCCTGAGCGGCTAAACCAGCCTCAACATACTCATAATCAAATGGGCAGCCGACTTTATCTAGCACCTGTACAGCTGCATCAATAATACTCGGGCCAATGCCATCGCCACGAATTACAGTAATTGTCTGTCTGTTCATTCTGATCTCCTGTTTAGCGCAGCAGCAACAGCGGCACCTCGGAACTTGCCAGGATATTGGCAGTGCGGCTGCCGAAAAGCAGCTCGCGAAGACGACCGTGGCCAAACGCGCCCATGACAGTCATCTGGATACCATGATCTCGTTGATACTGAATCAGGGATTGTTCGACATCTCCACTCAGCACACTTTTCACCAATCGCAGCCCTGGCACACCAGCCAATACTCGCCCGGCAGCCTCCAGCAAAGCAGAGGCGTAATGCGCATCCTTGCCGACATGTACCAGGTGACACTCCATCGCATGATACAAGGGACTGGTGGCGACCATATTCAGCGCCTTCATTGATGCCTCGCTGCCATCATAAGCAAGCATGATTCGCTGCGGTGCCTCTGTGAACGAACGATTGACCACCAACACCGGCTTATGCATGGCACGAATCACGACTTCCAACTGGGCGCCAACGGTGCTCGGCCGGTTTTCATGATCTTCACCACGAATACCAAGAACCAGCACACGAATTTCATGTTCCATTTCGACCAGGGATTCCGCCAGAAATCCATGGCGCTGCAGACTAACAACCTCCACGGACCTGACACTTTGTGCTTGCTGCCGAGCCTCCTCAAGCATCACCCTGCCTTGCTCCATCAGCAACTTGCTGCGCCGCGACTCCAGTTCCGTCAACTCCTCAAGCAGCGCCTCACGCGCGCCCAAACCAATACTGCCGCTAAGATCCGTGGTCGGCGGCGGACGATGTTCGATATTATGCAAAAGCTTTAATGGCGCCCCTACGGTTTCGGCCACCCAGCTGGCATAGTCAACAACAGCAGCACTGAATGTTGAACCATCGATACAAGCCAGCACAGTAATGCGTTGATCAATCATCAGTGGCCTCCCAGGACCTTGTCGATTTCTTCGGGTTTATCATGAATACCGAATCGGTCAATGATGGTGGAGCTGGCCTCGTTCAAGCCAATAAGCTCGACCTCAGCACCCTCCCTGCGGAACTTGATAACAACCTTATCAAGCGCAGCCACCGCCGAAATATCCCAGAAGTGAGCACGGGTCAGATCAATTACCACCTTATCCAGCACCGCCTTGAAGTCAAACTGGGCTACAAAGCGCTCTGATGAGTTGAAGAATACCTGCCCCACCACTCGGTAGTAACAGGTCTGAGTAGCATCATCCATCACCGAAGCCACATACATGAAATGACTGACTTTGTTGGCGAAGAACAGCGAAGCCAGCAGCACACCGACCAGTACGCCATAGGCCAGATTATGGGTCGCAACAACCACGATAACCGTCATGACCATGACAACATTAGTAGAGAGGGGGTGGTGCTTGAGCTTGCGGATCGAGTCCCAACTGAAGGTACCGATAGACACCATGATCATGACGGCGACCAGTGCAGCCATCGGGATCAGGGAGAGCCACGGCCCCAGGAATACGACCATGATGATAAGGAAAGCGCCGGCCGACAGTGTCGATAGTCGGCCACGACCGCCGGATTTCACATTAATCACCGACTGACCAATCATCGCACAGCCAGCCATACCACCAAGCAGGCCGGCACCCATATTGGCAATACCCTGACCCTTGCACTCCCGGTTTTTGTCACTGGGAGTATCTGTAAGGTCATCAACAATAGTTGCTGTCATCATCGATTCCAGCAGTCCAACCACCGCCAGCGAAACCGAATATGGCAGCACGATGAGCAGGGTCTCAAGAGTCCACGGCACATCAGGCCAGAGGAAGAATGGCAAGGTATCCGGCAAATCCCCCATGTCCCCAACATTTCGAATATCGATACCAAAAGCTACCGCTACGATAGTCAGCACAAGAATGCAGACCAGCGGCGAAGGTACTAATTTTCCAATAAACGGCACATGCGGGAAAATATAGATGATCCCCAAGCCTGCAGCAGTCATTGCATAGACATGCCAGGTAACATGGGTGAGCTCTGGCAACTGCGCCAGAAAGATCAGGATCGCCAGTGCATTGACAAACCCCGTCACGACAGAACGAGACACAAAGCTCATCAAGCTACCCAGCTTCAAGTAGCCGGCAGCTATCTGAAAAACGCCTGTCAGCAAGGTTGCAACAAGCAAGTATTCCAGACCGTGGTTCTTTACCAGAGTTACCATTAGCAAGGCCATCGCGCCAGTTGCAGCCGAGATCATCCCCGGACGACCACCAACAATCGCGATGATAATGGAAATGCTGAATGACGCGTAAAGGCCGACTTTGGGATCAAGGCCTGCAATAATCGAGAATGCAATGGCCTCCGGAATAAGGGCGAGCGCCACCACCATACCAGCAAGAAGATCACCTCGAATATTTCCAAACCAATCATTTTTCGTAGAAGACAAGATCATATTTTCCCTTTCTGATACTGGTGAAATTTTCGAACGCAAAAGCGAAGAAAGAACTATTCTAGAATTGCGATATCCGCTCAGCAGGCACTTATCCAGACAACATGACGGAAGAGAATCCTGTCACCCCCAGAACAAAGGCGTAAGGCAAGGCCATTAAAACCATGCGGCCATAGGAAAGCCTAACCAGTGGAGCGATGGTGGATGTCAGCAAGAACAGAAATGCGGCCTGGCCATTTGGCGTAGCAACACTCGGCAGATTGGTGCCGGTATTAATGGAAATGGCGAGACGCTCGAAATGCTCTCGGCTGATTACCCCGGCATCCAAAGCCTGCTTGATCTCACCAATATAGACAGTCGCGACGAAGACATTATCGCTAACCATAGACAAAAGACCGTTCGCTAGAAAAAACATGCCAGGCTGCTGATCTTGCGGAAGGCTCAGTACATAGCCAATAACAGGGCTAAACAGATGCTGCTCGTGGATGACTGCGACAATCGCGAAGAAAACCACAAGCAACGCGGTAAATGGTAATGCCTCCTGAAATGACTTTCCTATCTGGTGCTCATCAGTAATGCCATTAAAAGAGGCGACCACAATAATGACCAGAAGACCTATTAGTCCAACCTCGGCAACATGGAAAGCGAGGCCAAGAACAAGTATCAGAGCACCGAAGCCTTGAACGCAGAGCGCCGCCCGCTGATTCGGGCCACGCTTGCTTTCTTCACTGGCTGCATAATCTTCCAGAACTATGCGCACTGCCTTCGGTAACTTCTCCCCATAGCCAAACCAGCGAAGTTTTTCCAGTGCCACGCAAGTCATCAGGCCGGCGAGCAGAACCGGCATTGATATCGGCGCCATATGCTTGAAGAATTCAACAAAGCTCCAGCCTGCCGTTTTGGCAATGAGCAGGTTCTGCGGCTCGCCAACCATAGTACATACACCGCCCAACGCCGTGCCAACAGCGCTGTGCATCAGCAGGCTTCTCAGAAATGCACGAAATCCCTCAAGATCTTCACGGTGCAGCTCGACTACTTCATGATCTGACTGTGTATTATGAATCGCATGATGGTACCCCTTTCCCGATGCTATCCTGTGATAGACGGAATAGAAGGCTACAGAGACTGTGATAATCACTGCGGTGACGGTGAGGGCATCAAGAAACGCAGATAGAAGCGCCGCAGAAAAGCTGAACAGGAGCGCAAGCAAGTACTTGGATCTGACATTGACCAGTATTCTGGTAAAGGTTACCAGCAGTAGGTCCTTCATGAAGTAGATGCCGGAAACCATGAACATCAACAGCAGAATTACCGGCAGATTGTTCTCTACCTCCTGATAGAGGGCCTCAGGCGTTGTCATACCCAGTAGCAGCGCCTGGACTGCCAACAAACCACCCGGAAGAAGCGGATAGCATTTCAGCGCCATGGCAAGTGTAAAAATAAACTCCGAGATCAGTATCCACCCCATTAGCCCGGGACCTAACAGCCAAAGAAGAAGTGGATTGATAATCAGAAACGCCAGAATCGTGATCTTGTACCAGCCAGGTGCCTGACCAAGAAAATTATGAGCAAATGCAGTCGTGGACGGCATTAAATGAGAACCTTTTTTTAGAGCCATTTAGCAGGCATATAGCCACAGACGCGGCATGACGCACGCATCAGAACATGATGAAAGCAGAGCAGGAGGAGGAACAACTGCCCCAGCCGTTTTACCGGCTGGAACGGGGGTGGCAGTTATTCCAAACAGGAGATTTAGGGCGGCGTAATCATCTTGACAGCTAGGTTCCGGGGCCCGATCAGCTTTGCGCTGAATAAATCGTTAGGAATCCGGACAAGCCGAACCTGAAGTGGCGCGGATGTTACAGACCAACTTATGGCAGGTCAATGCCACAACCGAAATAGATCAGAATTCCCCAGTGTTTTACCAGTTTTACGTTTTACTCAGTTCCACCACATCGAAATCAGACTTCGCTGAAGGATAAACAGGAGCATCGCGCAGCTTTTTCAGCATCCACGTTTCCCGCTCCAGGGACAACCCAATGTGCGGCGGCTTTCGACGCAGAAGCCAATCATTGTGTTCGATCGCCTCATGCAGGTTAACCCAGCGAGGCTCAGTGCCATTGGCTTGCTCATAACTCTCAAGACTGGTCTCACCAAGCTCACGATCAACCGTGCAAATGTAGAAATGGGACCGCATGAACATGTGGTCATATTCCAGCTTCCAGTGCGGGCGATACTCGTCAAGGTAACCATAATGATGCAGGACGCGAATGCCACTGGCGCCAGTTTCCTCTTTCAGTTCCCGCCTTAATCCGGCCTCCAGCGTTTCACCTTCATCAATACCACCACCGGGAAAACTGAAATCGTCATAGCGCTTTGTATAGAGCAGAAGAATATCCTCTTTCTCCATGGCGATAGCGCGCACCGCTGTACGCTGCAGCACCCTGCCGGCACCGACATCCACGTCTGGATGAATCATGGTGTGTATCAGCTTCATAGAACTACTTTTCTGTTAGTCGCGAAAGGCGTCGGGACGACGACGCATTGCAGGCAGTAAAAGTCCTGGCCGCCATACAGCGGCCAGGTTTCATGCGCGTTTCGGGTAGGGCCTGAGACCAAGCAGCATTTCCGATTTCTCGGTCAGCGGCTGGTTCATAAGGCCAGGATCGGTGTAGCACGCCAGTTGATCACGGAACAGTGCATACACGGCTTCGCGATCCTGGCTGGTATCGATTTCCACACACTTACCCTTGCCCCTGAACAGCTCGACAGTCGGCAGGGTTTCCGCCTTGAAGGTGTCGAAGCGCAGCTTCATTGCCTCGACTGTGTCGTCGACACGACCGGAAAAACGGGCGCGGCCGAGAATGCGCTGCTCAAGCACATCGAACGGGCATTCGAAATACAGCATGGTGGGCAGCTCATGATCTCGGCCAAAAACCTCATACCAGGCTTCCAGGTTCGACAGTGAGCGGGGAAAACCATCGATCAGGAAGTTGCGTTTGCCGGTAGTCCGAGTGGTGTGCTCCATCGCATCTTTCAGCAAGCGCACAACGATTTCGTTCGGCACCAGCTTACCGGCAGCAATGTATTCCTTGATGATTCCCGTGGTCGGGCCACCGGCTTCCTGTTCAGCGCGCAGCAGGTCACCGGTGGAGAGATGGGTCCAGCCAAGCTGGATTTCCGCCAGCTCACACATGGTGCCCTTGCCGGCGCCCGGGCCGCCGAGCACAAACACCACATTGGGTTCGGGACATGGCTGGCGCGGATCAACGTGGTAAATGGTGACTTTCGGCGCCGGCGCCTGGCCCATCTTGTAGACGTTCCACTCGCGGTCGATGGGAGGCAGCGCATCATCACAGGTCAGCTCATAAGCCAAGTGACCATCGAGTCGGCAGATACGCCAGGACTGGTAGCTGTTCGAATAGGAAATCGCAGGACTTCTCTCCGCCTTACCATCGGCGCGGTCCCAAGCCATGCGGCCATTCCAGTAGCCCGAGCTCGACACCACTCCGGACTCTGACTTGGCTGGGGGGGCTTCCGACGGGATATACAGGCCATCCACTTCCGGCAAACCGGCGCCGGAGACTTCGATATACAGGGTATTGGGTTTGCAGGTTTCTTTGTCGGTCATAAGCTTTTTACTCCAGGCCCCTTGCCCGGCGGACACCGCCAGACAGGCCGTTACTGTACGGATGATCCGTCGGCGGCAATGCCATACCCTGGCCATATGAGCCGGGCCGGCTGGCAGCAAGACGTGGAGTGCCGAATAGTTGGCGAGAGGATTTTATCACATTGTCGACAGTTTTGGGGCCAGCGCAGATCCTTCTTAACGCGGCCTTCGGAGCGGGAGCTCACCAGCCTGGGCATGAACCAGGGGCTTATTGGGCATTTTGCAGGGTAGCCACGGGCTTGGCGGTGAGCTGCCTGGTATTGTTGCAAAGTCAGTCTTGGGTCTGGCTACTGTTCGGCCTTTCCCTGATATGTTTTGCCGACCATGTTTTACTCGAACCACTCTCCTATTTCAGAGAACGTTTCCAAGGATGAATCAAAGTCCACTCGTTCATCATCACTAGCATAGGACATGGCATCGACAAACCTTATGTACTCGGCACGATATTCATCATCGCTTGCCAGAGTTTGCGCAGCTGTCCTTATTGACTCTCCGAGTGTCGCCTGGGTATCACGCTTGGCTGTCTTCTGGTCCCCCCCTCTGTCAGGATAGTTGTCGCGCCTATTTTTTAACCAACCTTTAATCGGAGGGGCGGCAGGAGAGGAATCCATGCCGCGTTACAGTCAGGGCTTTCAGGAGCGAGCTGTGCAAATGATGATGCCGCCGAATGCGCGTTCGGTGGCGGAAGTGAGTCGGGAAACGGGCGTCAGTGAGCAGACGCTGTACAATTGGCGCAATCGAGTCCGCAACCAGGGTGTCGCTGTGCCAGCCGATCCGAAGAACCCCGATCAGTGGAGCGGGGAAAACAAATTGGCTGTTGTCATTGAGACGGCGGCCTTGAATGAAGAGGAGCTGGCGGCGTACTGCCGGCGCAAAGGGCTCTATGTGGAGCAGATTCAGCGTTGGCGAGACGGTGCCAGCGCAGGCGCCGGAAGTGACAGCCCGCTGTCGGCGGAAGAGCGCCGAGCGCTGACGCAGGAGCGCCAGAAAAGTCGCAAGCTGGAGAAGGAGCTCAAGCGCAAGGAAAAGGCCTTGGCGGAAGCGGCGGCGCTGCTGGTGCTGCAAAAAAAGGCCCGAGCCATCTGGGGGGATGCCGAGGACGATTGATCGCCCCGGCGGATCGTCAGGTGGCGATTGAGTTGATTGCTGAAGCGGTGGCCGCCGGTGCGCGGCGACACAAGGCCTGTGGCGTATTGGATATTACCGTGCGCACGCTGCAACGCTGGGAATCTGCGCTGCAGGCGGGCTCTCTGGACGATCAGCGCAAGGCAGCGGGCGCTTGTCGCACGCCGGGTAACAAGCTCAGCGAGTCGGAGCAACAGCGTGTGCTGGAGATCTGCAACGAGCAGGAATATGCCAGCTTGCCGCCGAGTCAGATCGTCCCGCTGTTGGCGGATCGAGGCGATTATGTGGCTTCTGAATCGACCTTTTACCGGGTGCTGCGAGCGGCAGATCAGGTGCATCGGCGAGGCAAGGCAGCAGCGCCGAGAGAAGTCGCCAGGCCGCAGAGCTATCTGGCCGAAGGGCCGAACCAGGTATGGAGCTGGGACATTACCTTTTTAGCGTCGAGCATCAAGGGCATGTTCTATCGACTGTACCTGGTCATGGATGTGTTCAGCCG
Organism: Alcanivoracaceae bacterium; assembly: GCA_046292765.1. Classification (GTDB taxonomy): domain Bacteria; phylum Pseudomonadota; class Gammaproteobacteria; order Pseudomonadales; family Alcanivoracaceae; genus PGZG01. The sequence goes on from JBKBQA010000009.1 coordinate 9,585, forward strand.
CAAAATTGTTGGCTGGGAAGTGCATCCTGATGAAACGGCCGCGCAGGCGGCAACCGTGATACGCAAGGCCTGTCTGGCGGAAGGCGTTCACGAGGGCGGACTGGTGCTGCACTCGGACAACGGAGGGCCGATGAAAGGCGCGATGATGCTGGCAACCTTGCAGAAACTTGGCGTGGTGCCTTCGTTCAGTCGGCCGTCGGTGAGTGATGATAATCCCTACTCCGAAAGCCTGTTCCGAACCATGAAGTATCGCCCCGAATATCCGGCGAAGCCGTTCGAGAGCATTGAGGCAGCAAGAAAGTGGGTGCATGCCTTTGTGCAGTGGTACAACCACGAACATCGACACAGTGGGATCCGTCATGTGACACCGGGCCAGCGTCACAGCGGAGAAGAAAAGCAGATATTGGCAGCGCGCCAGGCGCTATATCGAGCCGCCCGGCAGCGTATGCCGGAGCGTTGGTCAGGTAAGATCAGGAACTGGAACCCGGTGGCGGCCGTCTGGCTGAATCCACCGAAAGAACATCAGGCTGACTCACAGCAAAATGAGGCAGCCTGATTGGTAGACGCGACAACTACGTTGACAATCGCCGGTCCTCGGCGAACGATGATTCTACTGTCTCGACAAAAGCGACCCGGTTCTCGCGTATTACCGAGATAAGAGCAGCAATATCGTGGAGGTGGCGGATCATCGCCGGATCGTCTGCGGCCAGAGCCCTGTCGCGCTTCAATACACGCCAAGTCAATGCGCTAAACTTATCAGCAGCGGTTTCTACCGGTGACAAATACAGAATCTCTACCTCAGGCTCCGCCCCGGAATACTGCGCTACAAATGAGTGAATCTTTCTGGACTCAGCCTGAAGTCTAGGCTGTGTAAAACTAAACTCGATTTTCAGGCCGGCACGCAAAGCAGGGTTTGCTTCATGATTTTGAGGGTAACCAAGATCAAACTTGACGTAGTTGCTGGCTGCGGCAACACGCACCCTGTCCAACACCAGCAAATCGACAGCCTCAACCGCATCAAGAATACCTTCACGATAATCCCTTCTGGCCCTCTTCATCTCGCCGCCAGTTCCTGAGCGCAGAGCAAGGCAACGAAAGTCCATATCCTCGGAAAAGCGCTGTATCAGACCATAGGCCTTTGAGAGACTTGTTCCGCCGGAAAAAATTGTACGGAAGCCATCACTTTCATGAGCAGCAATCGCCTTAAGCGCCTGTACGGAGTACCAGTCCTTCTCTACAAAGGCAGAACTGATACCCATCTCTGCCGCGACTTCCTCAACAACTTCGGGATCAGGAGACATACTGATACTTGATTGACTTGCCATCGTAGGACATCTTCCGGGACACACGTCCCTTCACAGCTATCAACCGCCCAGTCGGCACCTGCGTAGACTGCCCGCTGTTGTAGCTTGTCTGCTCCTGAGACGAAACCACCTCAACCCCCAGCTTCTGGGTCAGCGCCTCACGGGCAAGCTCCGGCAACGGCTTCACCGGAACGAGCTTGTTACTGAAGGAAGAGCGTCTGGCCTTGGCATACAGCCCTCGCCCGAACTTGATCAATACTTCATCCCCCACCAACTCACGCAATACGCGGCCAACCTGGTCTCGATCGGAGAGGTCGCTAAAGTCAGCAGGAACAAAGACCACGCCCGCGTTACGGCTGATCCGATACTTGATCTTTGATTTCAATGAGTTAAGAGCCATAACCACCTCCCGGCTATCCGGAACCACGCTTTGCAAATATACGACATTAGATTCCACGAGAAAATAGATATTTAACATTTAAAATCATATGGTTATTTTACTTAATCAGGAATCGCGAAATTGATTCATCGGCCCTCAGAAGCTCCCGCCCATTCCAGCGCAGCAGGCACCGGGGATTGTCAATGTTGTTGTCGCGTCTACCAATCAGGCTGTCTCTTTTTGCTGTGCGTCATGTTCAACACCGCCCAAAATTGACCCGCCGGAGGGAATAGCTTCCATCCAAAACGAACCCACTGAATCGACTGGCCTGCTCATTTTTCGAGCGGGGTACGGAGGAGATGGGCGATGCCCAATGACCTGACCTCTCAGTTGAAGACTCTCAAAAAAAGGCGGGGCGGTTCCCGGCTTGAGTCGATGAGGCCCCGGTGCGACGCCTGCACAGTGGCGAGTTCATGAACAGCGCCTGCGGCAACAGCAAGCGAAGAAAAGCCACCTCAACCACAATCGAAGAAGGAGACACCACTCCCGAAAAGACAGACTTATCCACAGACGCCTAGTTATACTCGGCACCTATAACCCGGGTCAGAACTGGATGGAAACCCCGGGTCAGTTTTGGACGGCAATCAGCATTTATTTGTTTTACACCCTAAAAACGGGGCTAGAGCCTTGATATGAAAAGTGACGATTTTTCGCAACACACCCCAATGATGCAGCAGTACTTACGGATCAAATCCGAGCACCCGGATCATCTGGTGTTCTATCGCATGGGTGACTTTTACGAACTGTTCTACGGCGATGCCGAAAAGGCGGCACGATTGCTGGATATCACCCTGACTTCCCGCGGGCAGAGCGCGGGCCGGCCGATTGCCATGGCCGGCATTCCCCATCATGCCGCCGAGGGTTATCTGGGCCGGCTGGTGCGGCTTGGCGAATCGGTGGTGATCTGCGAGCAGTTCGGTGATCCGGCTACCAGCAAGGGGCCGGTGGAGCGCCGCGTGGCGCGTATTGTCACGCCGGGCACGGTCAGTGATGAGGCGTTACTGGACGAGCGCCGCGATACCCTGCTGTGCACAGTATCTGCCAATGGCGAGCACTATGGCGCTGCCTCGCTGGATCTGGCCGCGGGTCGTTTAACAGTCACCCGGGTGGATAGTCGCGAAGCGCTGCTGGCCCTGATCGAACGCTGGCAGCCGGCGGAGCTGTTGTATGACGAAAGTGCTGCTTTACCGGAATCGCTGCGCAAGCGTGCCGGTGCCAGAGCGCGGCCGGTGTGGGAGTTTGATCCGGACACCGCGCAACGTTTGCTGTGTAAACAATTCGGCACCCATGACCTGGCCGGATTCGGCAACCCTTCGGCGCTGGAAATTGCTGCCGCCGGCAGTCTGCTTGGCTATGCCCGCGAGACCCAGCGCAGCGCCCTGCCCCACCTGAACAGCATGGCGATCGAATCCCATGACGATGGCATCCAGATGGATGCCGCGACGCGGCGCAATCTTGAGCTGACCCACACGCTCGACGGCCGTGACACCCATACGCTGGCCTGGGTGCTGGATAGCACGATTACCGCCATGGGCGCTCGCTTGCTGCGCCGCTGGCTGCATCAACCGTTGCGCAAAAAAGAGCGCATCAATGAACGTAGCGAACGTATTGCGACGCTACGCGAAGGCTGGCAATTCGAAAATACCCGCACGCTGCTGGATGACGTGGGCGATATGGAAAGGATTCTTGGTCGTGTCGCACTGCGCTCGGCTCGGCCACGGGACTTGACTCGACTGGCTCGCAGTCTCGCTGCGCTCCCGGCTCTGCAAAATAGCCTTGCTGGCCATGGCCCTCTCGCTGCCTTGCGGGAAAAACTCGGTGTTTTCCCAGAACAATGTGAATTGCTACAGAAAGCCATCATTGAAAATCCGCCAATGCTGATGCGCGATGGCGGTGTGATTGCCGATGGTTACAACAGTGATCTGGATGAACTGCGCAGCATCAGCGAAGACGCCGGTAGCATTCTGATCGATATTGAAGAGCGGGAACGGGCGCGCACCAGTCTTGCCACCTTGCGGGTAAAATACAATCGCGTGCATGGCTATTACATCGAGCTGTCACGCCGTGACGCCGAGCAGGTGCCGGCGGACTATATCCGTCGCCAGACGATGAAAAATACCGAGCGGTTTATCACCCCGGAGTTGAAAACCTTTGAAGACAAGGCGCTGTCTGCTTCAAGCAAGGCGCTGGCGCTGGAAAAAGCATTGTATGAGGAACTACTTGATCGCCTGAACGAGCAACTGGGCGCCTTGCAAGGCAGTGCTGCGGCACTGGCCGAGCTGGATGTGCTGGCCTGTTTTGCCGAGCGCGCCGAAGCACTCAATCTGGTGCCGGCATCGCTGGTCGATGAACCGATTGTAGAAATCATTGATGGCCGTCACCCGGTGGTCGAGCAGGTGCTTGAAGAAGCCTTTGTGCCTAACAGTCTGCACCTCGATAACGAGCGGCGCATGCTGATCATTACCGGTCCGAACATGGGCGGTAAATCCACTTATATGCGGCAGACCGCCTTGATTGTGCTGCTGACCCATATCGGCTGCTGTGTGCCGGCGGCCAGCGCCCGCATCGGCCCAATCGATCGCATCTTTACCCGCATCGGTTCCGCCGATGATCTGGCCGGCGGGCGCTCCACCTTCATGGTGGAAATGACCGAGACGGCCAATATCCTCAACAATGCCACCAGCAAATCGCTGGTGCTGATGGATGAAATCGGTCGCGGCACCAGTACCTTTGATGGTTTGGCCCTGGCTTGGGCAGCAGCCACCCGACTGGCCAGTGAGCAGAAAGCCTTCACCCTGTTCGCCACTCACTATTTCGAATTGACCCGACTACCGGATGAGCTGACAACAGTGCGCAACGCCCATCTGACCGCCAGCGAACATGGCGATGGCATTATCTTTCTGCACCGGGTTCAGGAAGGCCCGGCCAGCCGCAGTTACGGCCTTCAGGTGGCCCAGCTGGCTGGCGTGCCGGCCAGCGTGATCCGCGCCGCCCGGGCAAGACTGGCACAGCTGGAAAGCGGCCAGATGATATCCGCTGGCGAGGGCCGCGCTGTCATTGCGCCCCAGCAGCCAGCCCAGGCAGAGCTGTTTCGCGCGCCATCGGCGCTGGAACAGCAGCTGGTCGCGCTGGACCCGGACAGCATGACCCCCAAAGACGCCCTGGAAGCCCTCTACCAGCTCAAGCAACTCTTGTAGGGGCGTCCATCCTGGCGCGATAGCAATACCCGAATCAGGCACCATGCCGTCGGCCAGATGGTATGGCGTCGGATTGCCGCGCCACAGTCGGGGCTGCACTGAAATGTCGGCTTGCCGGGCAACACATCGATTTGCCTGCCCCCCGCACTGCCATTAGACTAGCGCGCCTGAGAGCACCCCAGCCCCGGAATTGAGCCCGACGAGGACCAGCCGATGACGTTCGTAGTAGGCGAAAACTGCATCAACTGCAAACACACTGATTGCGTGGAGGTCTGCCCGGTAGACTGCTTCTACGAAGGCCCGAACTTCCTTGTCATCCACCCGGACGAGTGCATCGACTGTGCCCTTTGTGAGCCGGAGTGCCCGGTCAACGCCATCTTCTCGGAGGATGAGCTGCCAGACGACCAGAAAGAGTTTGTCGCCATCAATGCCGAGCTGGCGGAAAAGTGGCCGAACATCACCGAGATGAAAGACGCCCTGCCGGATGCGGAGCAATGGGATGGTGTGGCGAACAAGCGCGAAAAGCTGGTGCGCTGAACCCCGGTCACCGCGCCGGGCAGCGTGGCACACTGCAAAAAGAAAAAAGGGTGGCATCCTGCCACCCTTTTTTGTCGAGCATCCTTACCCGAATTGCGCTCAGTTAACCTCCATGTCTGCGATCCTTGCAGTTCCTTGTGAAGCAGTCCCTGTACACGAAGCCAGTCTAGCAAAGCACGGAGCCTCCGGAGTCCCCTGAATGTGGGGGGATAATTTCTACATGGTCAGGGGAGACCAGCACTTCGAACCAATTCAATCAGTTATCCACGAAAGGGATACAATTCTAGCGATTATGCCCCTCGCTTTTCGTGCCATTTCCTACGCATTTGTAGGAGATATCTTACAAGCTCACAGTGAAAAACTGGCGGACTGGTACTTTTTACATACCCCGCAGGGTTTTTACAGACTTCCCCGGCCCTCTCCCCTACCATGGTTTCATGATGGGGCGGGCTGGATGCCGGTCTCTCAGGAACCACCTGCACTGCGCTCAGTACAGACCTCTCGCCGCCACCGGCGACCCCGACACCCCGCGCCGGTCTCCGGTGGCGGGGTGTTTCGTTATCGGTCTAGACCAATGAACGCAATGCCTCCATCGCCTGCTGATGGCAAGCAGTCAGTTCGTCCAGCAGATGCTGCAACTGGTCAGGCTGGCCGTCACCGGCCTTTTGCTCAATGGTCAGGCAGCAGCCAGACACCTCCAGCGCACCCACATTGCTGCTGCTGCCCTTCAGGCTGTGGGCCAGCTGGCGCAGTGTGTCCCGCGCGTCGCCCTCAAGAGCCGTGCGCATCAGGTCGAGCTTGCGTGCCGTATCCTGCTCATACGAGTCCACCAGACCGGCAAATCCCTCCGCCATGATGTCCCGCAGCTCGCCGACCAGATCCATGTCCAGTAGCGCCGATGTATCCATACCCACCCCTCTTAAAGCAGATTCTCCCGGACCGCGCGCCAGTAATCCGCCTCGGTGTCCAGATCCCATAATAACGGCAGCATGGTGCTGATACTGCCCTGCTGCTGCAAGCGCTCACAGGTGCGGGACAGCGCGTCCGCTCCGCCGTAGGGCACCCCAGAGAGCAGGCCTGTATCCTGCCAGCGCGCCGCCGCACTGCTGCCAAGCAGCCAAAAACCACCATCCTCAGCGGGGCCCACCACCACCTCATGTTCCTCAAGCGCCGCCAACGCCTGCTGCAGGTGGGCGCCTGTCAAGGCCGGGCAATCACAGCCAATCAATATGACGCGTCGGGCGACTCGATGCGCAACGAGCAGGGCCCGGATCATGCGCTCGCCGAGTTGCTCACCTTCCTGCAGATGAAAGCTGCCGGCTGCCTGCACTGCAAGAGCGGCCAGCGGCGTCGACGCGCCGGCTGAAAACAGCATCCAGGGGCAACCGGCCTCTGACACACGTGCCACAGTAAGCTGCAACAGGCGCTGGTATGTCTCCAGCGCGCGCTGATCGCCAACTGTAGCCGCCAAGCGGGTCTTGACCTGTCCGGCAACCGGCGGGCGGGCGAACACTGCGATGGCGGCGGGCAGCAGATCACTGGCCACCGTAATACTCCCTGTGCAAGACGATGGGGTCGGCACCGAAGAAATAACGCGCCCGTAGCGACCACATTTGCCCCACCGTTCGCCACACGCCACGTTGACGCCAACGTCGGGTATTTATCACCAGCCGCTGGCGCAGACAAACCGGCGCGGCAAACTGCTTCAAGCGCCGGCTGATTTCCACGTCCTCCATCAATGGCTGGACTGGAAACCCTCCCACGCGCTCGAACAGTAGCCGGCTGGCGAAAATGCCCTGATCACCGGTGGCAATCCCGCTCCAGCGCGAACGCAGGTTCATCATTGCAGCCACCAGACGAAGGCGAATATCCACTACATCGGGAGCGACATCGAAACGCCCCCAGGCGTCAAACCCGCCCTCGCTCACAAGGCGCTCCAACGCCGCAACCGGATCTTCGACAAAGGTCGTATCGGCATGAAGAAACCACAACACTTTGCCACTGGCGGCCGCCGCGCCGCTGTTCTGTTGCAGCGACCTGCCCCGCTCACACTGCACCAACCGATCCACAAGGGGTCCTGCCAGCACCGCCGTGTCATCGTCGCTGCCGCCATCAGCGAGAATGATTTCCACGCCACGCCGGCGCCAGGGCTGGAGCAGCAGGAGCAGCGGGCGAATTCCGGCGGCTTCGTTCAGGGTGGGAATGACAATACTCAACCAGAGAACGGACATCAGGGGTTCCGGACGGTAGAATTCGTGACGACACGGAGGCGGTGAGTATAATGCGGCTCTCTGCTGACATGCTCCCGTAGCTCATCTGGATAGAGCGTCCCCCTCCTAAGGGGAAGGTAACAGGTTCAAGTCCTGTCGGGAGCACCAGTTTCGCAGCATTACTGCTCACTCTCCGGCCAGCCCGGCGGAATACGATAATAGCCCGTATCTTTCTGTCGGAACCGCTCCTGATCCGCTACCCGTTGAAACCGGCGCAATGAGAAATACGGGATATCACGCAGAATCAGGTTGGCAATCCAGGCGGGAATATAGCCACCCGGATCCAGCACCACCTCAAAGGTGACGTGCACTTCGCCGGGCTTCACCGGCATAAAACGGAGCATCCCTTTCAGCTCCGGCATGCGCACATAACCGGATTGCGGCGGCATCAGACTCTGCTCGGCCTCATAGGCAACCACCACGGCAAAGCTGTCGGGTTCCTGACTGATCTGCAGGTTCAGCGGTGCATCACGGTTGCTCACCGGCCAGGGCAACCGGGTGGTCACCCAGATGCGTCTCTCTACACCTGAGTCCCGACCCAGATCGGAGATAGACGAAATCATGTGCATCCAGCTGGCGACGAAGTCGTAATCGTCCACATGATTGCCGATGGCGCGGAAATCGGACATCGGCACCACTGCTTCACCACGGAAAGTCTTGATCGGAGAGTCATCGTTGTGCGCCATGTAGACCCGGATGCCATCGCGATCGGTCACCAGTCGCCACTGGCGCTCTTCAGCCATGACAGCACTGGCAAAACTCGCCAGCAAAATGAGGCTGATCACCAGTTTGTTCATCAGGTCTCCTGATACGGATATCGTATAGCTGAATTATGCGGCGCTCTCCGCCACGAGGGCAGCCCTGCTGCCAATGGTTTTGTATTGATTCTGTCCCTATAGATAGGGCTCAAAAATATGGGCCAACGCATAGCCCACCCGACGCCAGCCCGGGAGTCGGGCATCGGTATCGACCTTCAGCGCTTGCGCTTGTCCGGCTCGTAAGTCGAAGCGCTGGTTAAGCTGTCTGGCAAGCGCTTCATCATAGCACTCCATATCGAGCTCAAAATTGAGGCGTAGACTGCGAGCATCCCAATTGCCCGAGCCGAACAGGGCCCAGCAGCCATCCACAGTCATCAGCTTACCGTGGTCGAACACGCCCTCACTGAGTCGCACATCGCAGCCCTTGCGTGCCATCCAGGGGAGTATGTGCATGGATGCCCAGTGGACGATCTTCAGGTTATTGTGCCGAGGCACCAGAATCCGCACCTGTACGCCACGCAGGCAGGCCAGATAGAGCGCCATCTGCAATGTCTGGTCGGGGACGAAGTACGGCGTCATGATGCGGATCTCCTGCTCTGCCCGCCCGATAGCCGCCAGCAGAGTCAGCCTGCGCTTTTCGAAATCGGCGTCCGGCCCGGCGCCGATCCCCCGAGCCAGCACTGGACCGACAACCGCCGGTCCCCGGTAGGCATCATCCAGCAACTCTGCAGCACTGAAATGCCAGTCAGTGGCGAAGCTGTGCAGCAGATGGCCCACTACAGGCCCTTGAATGCGGAAGTGCAGATCTCTTGCCAGCGGCGGGTCCAGCAGATAGCCGCCGCGCAGATTCATGCCGCCGGTGAAGCCGAGGCAACGGTCGACCACCAGCACCTTGCGGTGGTTGCGCATATTCATATAGCTCATGCGCCAGGGTGCCCACGAATAGAGAAAACGGGCGGTGGGGATGTCCGCTGCCAGCAGGCGGCGATAGGCCGTCGGAAACGAATACAGCAGCCCCATACCGTCAACCAGCACGCGTACGCGCACGCCTCGTTGATGGGCATCGCGCAGGGCGTCAATCATGCGATGTCCGGCAACATCATTGCTAAAGATATAGGTGCAGAGGTAGACCGATTCCCGGGCCTCCGTAATCGCGGCGATCATGGCCTCGAAAGCCTCTGCCGCCTCCATTGCGTCGATCCGGTTGCCGCCGGTAAGAGGCATGCCTGTGAGATTGCCTACCAGTGCCGAGAGCGCAAACAGGTTCTGCCGCGACGGCACCGGCTCGGCAGCCGGACGCCAGCCACTGACAGTATCGAGTGCGCCCCCGGTGAGCTGACGAGCGCGACGGTGAATCCGGTTGATCCCAATCAGCAAATAGAGCAGCACGCCAAGCAATGGCACCAACCATACCAGCCCGGTCCAGGCGGCGGCAGCCCGCGACTCACGCTTGTGCAGCACGATATGGATGGTGGCGAGCGCGGCCAGCAGCACACTGGAAAACGCCAGCAACCCGGGCCAGTACCGTTCCCACGTCAGGAAAGCCATTTCCATCACAGTCACGGCAGCCGCCACTCCCGCCTCAGCAAGTGCATGGGTGGCATCGATGGAAAACGCCCCGGTCACTCATCAGCAAAACTGACGGCAAGATGCTCCAGCGCCAGTACCACCTCGTCAGGACAATGGATTATCTGATAGCCGGCATGCCAGCGCCCGGTATCGGTGTAATCGAGCCAGCGGCGCTCAACCTCCAGAGGCACCAGCTCAATACCGTGCATCGGCCAGGGCAGTACCAGTTCGACGGTATGGATATCGGCCGACACCGGCGCACCCTGCCCCGACACGCTGAACCCACCCGGAGACAGGTCAATCAGATGGCCGAACGGGGCGCTACCGGCGGGCTCTCTGACGCGCACATTCACGTTCAATGCATCCCGTTTGGTGCGATGCTTCATGGCGCCTCCGAACATGACCGACAGGTCTTCAGTCTGCGTCAGCTTCGGGTACCATGCAATCGGAGGGTCCCAGAGGTATGCGTTATGTCTCAACAGGATGATGAGCTGTTTGCCAGGGAGATGCAGGGCGTCCGGCGGCTGCCCGACAGCCCGGTCTCGGTTGCGCCGGTTAAACAGGCTCCTTCACTGGCTCAGCTCGCCCGCAGACAGGCGGCGGACCAGGAGACACGCTCGCTGCGGGAGCCCCTCAGCCTGCCTGAACAAGTCCCCGAAGTGGGCCCGCACGACATTGTCGGATTGAGAAAAAATGGCGTCCAGGAAGGGGTCTATCGCAAATTACGACTCGGCAAGTATGACCCGCAGTCACGACTCGACCTGCACCGCGTCACCCTTCGCGACGCCCGCATCCAGGTGATCGCCTTCCTGAACGACGCCTGTGCGCATGGCCTGCGGACCGTGCTGATCACCCACGGCAAGGGCTATCACAGCGTCACCCCCGGCCGGCTGAAAAGCTACGTAGTGCACTGGCTGGAGGAGTGGGATCTGGTGCTGGCCTATCACAGCGCCAAACCCTGGCACGGTGGAGCCGGCGCTACCTACGTGCTGATCCGCAAGGCCCCCGAAGCCAGTCTGCGCAACCGAGAACAGTTCACTCAGGGACGCTAGGGAGTTATTCAGAGGTGCCCTACCGGCGCAACCGGTTCATTCCATTGATGGCTGCCACCCGATAGCCCTCGGCCATGGTCGGATAGTTGAAGGTAGTTTCGAGAAAATAATTCAGACTGTTGTGCGGCGCAGGCTGGCGCATGATCGCCTGACCAACGTGAACAATCTCGGTGGCTTGATAGCCGAAACAGTGAATGCCCAGCACTTCCAGTGTGTCGCGGTGAAACAGGATTTTCAGCATGCCAACCTGCTCGGCGGTGATCTGCGCTCGAGCCAGATTGCGAAAGAACGCCTGACCGACCTCGTAGGGAACATGATCCCGCGTGAGCTCCTGTTCGGTGCGCCCAACCGAGCTGATGCCGGGAATGGTATAGATGCCAGTGGGCACGTCCGTGACCTGCCGGGGCTTCTCACCACAGAGCGTAGAGGCACAGAAGCGCCCCTGATCATAGGCGGCACTGGCCAACGACGGCCAGCCAATCAGATCGCCGACGGCGAAGACTCCCTCACAGGCCGTCTGATAACGATCGTCGACCTTGAGGTGTCCGCGCGAATCCGCCTGTAGCGCCACTGAGTCGAGCCCCAGATGCTGGCTGTTACCGGCACGCCCGTTTGACCAGAGCAGCGCATCAGCCCGGATCGCCTTACCCGACTCCAGATGCAGCGTGACGCCGTGATCATCGGCCTCGACCGAGGCGTAGTGCTCGTCATGGCGAATGGTCGCGCCCTGCTCGCGCAGGTGATAGCTGAGTGCATCACTGATTTCGGCATCGAGAAAGTCGAGCAGATGGGAGCGGGTATTGATCAGGTCGACACGGATACCAAGACCGGCAAACAGCGACGCGTACTCGCAGCCGATCACCCCGGCACCATAGATGATCAGGTGACGCGGGGTGTGCGGCATGGACAGGATGGTGTCACTGTCATAGACGCGCGGATGAGAAAAATCCACGTCGTCCGGACGATACGGCCGGGATCCGGTGGCCAGAATCACGTAGCGGGTTTCAAGCAGCCATTGGCGGCCATCGGCATCCTCGACGTGAACCTTGCCGGCGCCCTGAAGCCGACCCCGGCCGCTGAAAACCGGAATCCGGTTGCGCTGGTAATACCCGGTACGAACCCGAACCTGCGACTCCACCGCCTCCCCGGCGCGGGACACCATGTGCTCCCAACGCATATCGGCGGGCGACAGGATATCTCTCAGTAACGGATTGCGGTGATGACGGATGACCTGACGGATCTGGTGTCGTAGTGCTTTCGAAGGAATGGTGCCGAGATGTGTGCAGCTACCACCGACCCGGGGCTGATCCTCCACCACCGCCACCCGAAAGCCGCTCTTGACCGCGCGCATGGCGGCGGCCTCTCCAGCAGGACCAGTGCCGATGACAACCAGATCCCAACCGCCAGAAATATCCAAGACAACCCCGCTAGACTCCGGATCTGCAGCAGATCATGGCGAACACTAACCCTGAAGGCAACTACCGCTGACGCGCCCTGAGCATTAGCTACGACGCCTGATCAGTAGCAGACCGGAAAATAAGAGAGCCCAGAATGTCACGCCCCCCGCCAGCTTGTTTCTGTTCGGATAAACGACACGAAATTCTGCCGCCGTTTCAGACCCACACTCGTCAGCTATCGACAGCACAAAGCGATCATTAAACTCGGTTTCGAATGTTCGCGGAGTATAAGTGACAGTTCTAGCGACAGGATCCACAATCAGCCCGAGGCCCTCCAGCCCGGGCACGGGGCCATCCGCAGAAGAGTCAATCGCACCAACCCCCTCGACCCCGAATACCAGAAACCTCTCCTCATCCACTCCCTCAATCTGAACCACGCGACGACTCACAGCTGCAAACTTCGGTGCCTCGCGCATAGTAATGGAGGTTAAATCCAAAGGCAGTCCCTCTGGAAAGGCAAGGTCGCCATCCGGGTCAATAGCATCAAGATCAAAAACCACCGACTCGCCAGCTCGAGAGTTCACAGTCCTCGACTTGAACTGCGGCGGCACATTAACAATTCGAACGGAAACCTCGGCCGGCTCTGAAACAGTCAAACCCGACACATCATTAAAGGAGTGAAACCTGTAACTAAACGTTTCCTGCACTCCGGCCTTTAGCTCCTCACATGTGAGAGGACCCGGGTCAAAAAGAACAATACAATCCTCACTGTTCTGCGGAGAGCCTGGCTCGCCGCCACATGCAGATTCGCTTGCAGTGAGCAGGGTCCTACCGATACTTTGCTCGTCGATAAAGAGCTCAATTTCAACGCCATTCTCCGCATCTGATGTCCCAAATATCCTGAGAGCACCATTAGTGGTGATGAAATCATTGGAATCAGGACCGTCATCGTCCTGAAGCCCGTCGATACTGAGGAGGGAAGATGAAACAACCGACGGTCTATCTGACTCCAACGGCACCGCGCTAGACCGGACATAAACTGTTTGTCTCGCACTAGCCACTGCCCTTCCGCTGCGATCACGCAGCAATGCGACAAGGTCGTACTCCCCTTCAGACAGCAACACAGCAGAGTGATCAAAGCTCCAGGTGCCGTTCGGCACACGCTTCACGGTAAAATTTCCGGTGCCATTGGATCTTGGAAAAGTAGCCAGCCCCGTTGTCGCGACCGTATCTGGATCGAGGTCAATCGCCCCTCTCAGCATAATGTTGGCAGCAGTGCCCCCGGCTCCATCCGGCACGCCATCGCCGACCAGATCATTGGCAAGTACATTGACTCTCGCTCTGCGATCAAATCGAATCTGATTCCCACCCTGATCATCAATGGCCGTTGGCACCTGCAGCTCGTAAGCGCCACGATCACAAACCCCGCCCGAAAGTCGAGACTGCCCACGGAGGTCCAAAGAACGACAAGCTCGAGGGGTGCCATCGCCGGCAGCCAGATCGAGATTACTGTTTCCGGCATCCACCAAAAGCGGGAAAGCCGGATTGCCAGACTCTAGAATCAAGACGGGAAAATGGGGAGGAATGAACGCGCCGTCAGCAGAGTATGAGTAGCCTGATAGCACCGCGCCATTAAGCACCGCCTCAATATCAGAAAGTGCAGCAACGTCGTTGCTCTGACTCGCCGCAGGCACCGCCGGGATACAACCAAGAGGGATAACAGAGTCGAACAGATTGTAATAACTCTCTTTCAATAGAGCGCTACCAGAAGAACAATCTCCAGACCCGGCATAAACCGAGTTTGACATCTGTACATTGCCGAGTGTGTCGCCAAGCTCGATTGCCCCTGCGGCAGCGCCAGGATCATTGAGGATCGTAGAATTCAGAATGTATGCCGTGACGGAACTATCCAGTTGCTGGAGATCCATCGCCGCACCTTCCGCCGCGCTGTTGCCGGAAAAGGTGCTATTGATGACTCTCAAGCTACCCCCTTTGGGAAGGTTGATATCAAGAGCGCCGCCAGCTTGTGCAGCCGAGTTGGTTTCGAACGTTGAGGACTCGATACGAATATCATGCCGCTGGTTCTGACCAACCATTGACAACACGCCACCATTCGATCCAGCACTGTTGCCTACAAAATGACTGCGTCGAAGCAGAACCGATCTGCGAAGATCCGAATTGTAATTAAGATAAATTGCCCCGCCCGATCCAGCAGCCGCGCTATCACGCACGACAACGTTATCGAGAGTCAAGCTGGCATTAGTAAAGATAGCACCACCGTTGCCAGCAGAAGCACCGCCTTCCAAAGTTAAATTACGAAGAGTCATGCCTGAGCTGGCCAGAATGAGCCTATCAAGACCGTTGCCAGAAATAGTTGTCTTCTCGGGCCCCAACCCCTCGATATCAACCAATGAGTTCTCAACCACTAGTTGGGCATCAAGCTGAATAGTACCTTCCACCTCGATGACAATCCGATCCCTGCCCGTCGCACCCGGCATACAATCAGGGACAAAGAAGGGCGATCGATCAATGCTGGCCCTCAACGCTTCCCTGAGGGTGCAAAAGCCATCAATATCATCATTGTCTGCAAGGCTATTCACCCTGATCTCAGCAGCCCCCACCGCACCAATTGCCAGCAAAGAAACGGCCGCCAAGACAAACTGCCTGCCAAACCATTGCCGCCAACGCAGGATCATCATTGCCACTCCAAATATCAGACCAAACCCGCCTGCGCCTGACAACGTTGAGATATTTTCTTTACTGGTGAGACCCGAGGCGGGCTGAACAACCAGATTAACGTTTGCTGAAGGCCCGACCCCTGCGTAGGTATCCCCTATCACTGCGAATCGGTTAATCGTATAACGGAACTGATCTACGCCATGAAATGCGGGAACCGAAGTGTAATGCACCATGGGGTACCCTAACGGCACCACCTCACCATCAGCAGACAACATCACGCCGTCACCGACCAGAACTTCCAGCACCCCCCGGGAGGGCATCAATGGAAAGACAACACAATCAACCTCTGGATTGAAAGGCCCACCATCGGCGGGATCTACGAAAGCAAGCCTGCCGCAATCTATATCCAGATCTCCAATGTCGTTCTTGGCGACATCCACTACGCTACGAACCCCCTGAACGACCACAAACTCATCACGCACACCGGCGGCAATCTGAAGCTCAATTGCCCCCGCATCGCATCTTGGCTCCCGATCAAGGTCCCGTTGATCGCGACTTTCACATACATTGGGTCCCACTGCATCTTCGGGACTACCAAAGCCAAATACCGAAGGCGCACCAAATGCTCTCGGTGCATTGTTTGGAAGAAAACCGATAAACCCGCCCTCGAACACTCGAGGCAGGCAACCTACCGACCCGGGCAATGACGGATCACAGACAAATTTCCCGACACTCCCTGGGCTAGCGGGATCGACTCCGACAAGCAGACTGTAGTCAGCAAAAGCGTAATCAATAGTCTCCAGCGGGTCATCAGACGCAAACTGTTCGTCAAGGGGGCCACATGATGCTCCCGCACTTACAACATACTCGATCTGAGCGACATCAAGAGTGCTACCGTCATTAATCATAGCTGGGCCATCATCTGCAGCGCAGTCACCACCCTCATTTCCAAGAATTACACTGTTAAGTATCTGATCCAGTGAGTCTGACATGGCGGTTGTTATGCCATAGGAAAGAGCCACTCCACCGTCATTTCCTGCAATAGTGATATTGTTCAGACGCGTCACGCGCGCGCTTGCTCCAACCCGCATTGCAGACCCGTCAACGGCTTGGTTTCCATAGAATGTTCCGTTGACCAGAAGCAGCGCTATACGATTCGGAGTGTCGGCCAGATGAATCGCTCCACCCGCACCGGATCCCGCGACATTCCGGTAGAAGTGAAAACGTGCACCGCTTACTGAGCCTTCAAAGTCCGGAGATGTTGCTATGGCACCCCCATCTTCACTCGCCTCATTATTCTCGAATCTGGCCACCTCGAATGAAACATTTCTGTTCCCACCCGCATAGATGGCGCCGCCAGATCTGGCCCGCCCCCCTGAAAGAATTGCGCCTCTACCAACCTCTAGCGCCCCTTCAGTAAATACAAGCCCTCCATCCTGAGGTCCAATATCATTGTCGTCCGGATTTCCCACCATGGAAGTGTTGTATACGAGCAAACTGGCACCAGGGAATACACGGAATACCCTGCTTCCCGTCGATGCAATAATCTCGACATTTTTCTTGGCGGCGTTATCAAATGGCGTTTCTTTTCTCGGCTCAATCCGCACCACGGGGCTTACACTATTGCCCGCAAGATTTAGCCCTCCTCCAACAGAAAGCTCTCCATCGACAAGAATGTACTCAACCGCAGACTCATCAGAGCTCAGGGGAAAAGATTTGAGAAAAATAGAGTTTGACAGGGATCCAGCAGGGCACTCCGCCTCAACAAAGTACTCTATATCACTCTCGTTCGCGGGAGGAGGCACGTCTTCAGACGTGACCTCATTGTCACCCTTCTGGACCTGAATCTGAAAGACGACTTGCGCCGAGGCGCCCTCACGAATCAAACCAGGCACAGCATCAGGACTATCTTCTGCGAGACCCTTGGGACTGTTTATCTCCAAACCCGCCCCGGAGAGAGGGAACAACAGCCCGGGAAGATCCTCTACTGCACTTCCATTCAGCGTCGTTGACCCGGACAAATAAGTGGACTTGTAACCTTTAAAGTCTGGAAACAACGGGTTCTGATCAGGGAACAGGTAGCCGATAGTAACCCCTTCCGCATCACCGAACCCAACCCTCGCTCTCACCGTAATCCGATACTCGATGGTGTCACCTCGTCGCGCAACAAGCCTCTCACCTGCGGTAACGAGCTGACTGCCGCGAGATACATTAATAACGCTTTTGGTAAACGCCAGATTGCCACCGGAATGGCTCAGCTCCACACCGAGGACATCAGTGAAATGTCCGCCGATATGCCCTCGCTGCGTATTTATGGCCAGCAACGCCTCGCGGAGAGAGCAGAAGCCATCTTCTGCAATGACATCATCTCTGGTGCTGATCGAATAGTTGGTCGCCCATGCGCTCACGGACAACACAGAGAGGACAAGTGTAGCGACCAAAATTGAACTACGGTGGAACATGCTGTGACTCCGGCCGTTACCGGCCTGTTCTGGTTGTTATTGTAAGACGCGCGACTATAAAGCCTTATGGCACACAGAGTTAGCGCACCGAGTGTATCCCGCCCTCCCGGGAGCCGGCTGTTATAGTTTTGTAAGGCTGATGCCGCCGGGCGCCGGCTCCACTGCCCGGATAAACGGAATCGTCAGGCGCCGCTGGTGAGCCATTGCGAGGCCATCCAGCCGGTCCACTTCAGCGCAGATGGCTGCGGCATTGCGGGCGGTGCGGGCCATCAGGTAGCGGGCCGCCTCATCACTGATATCCAGCCCCGCAGCAACCCCTCGCTGCCTGATCAGCGCCACCAGCCCCTCATCGCCCAGTGGTCGCAGCTGCCAGACCGGGCCAGCGGCCAATCGCGAGGCCAGATCCGGCAAGGCGAAGCCGCACCCGGCCGGCGCAGCTCTGGCGGCGAACACCATGGCCCCGCCCCGATCACGCACACTGTTGTACAGATGAAACAGGGCTTCTTCCCACTCCGGACGCGCCGCCAGCAGATCGACATCATCCACCGCGACCAGATCAAACCGCTCCAGCCCCTCCAGTACCGCCGGTGACAGCGACCGAAGCTCTCTGCCTGAGAGAAAACACCCCGTCTCGCCTCGCTCGCGCACCGCGCCTTCCAGCAAGTGGCTGCGGCCAGTGCCGGCTTCACCCCACAAAAACAGCTGGCCCTGGGCGCACTCGGCCAGCTCGGCAAGCGCCGCCAGCAGCAACCCGTTGTCGCCGGCAATGAAGGAATCGAGACTGCTTGCTCCACGCAGCCGCAGCGCCAGTGCCAGTTGAGGGGAGCGGCTCATGGGCGCACGGTCTCGCGCCAGCAGAGCTGTACTGACGGGGCCCCGGCGTCAGCGGAAGCGGCAGTGTGAGAGCAAGGGCCAAGGCGTGCATCCAGAGACAGCAGCGCTCCCAGTTGCTCCGGGTGGCCACTGAAGGTCAGATCCAGTATCAGCCGGCTACGGTCGATCGAGGCAACCTGAAAATCCTTGACCCCGGCCAGCGACTGCACGTGCTGGGTAACTGCTCGCCAGTCGTCCAGCGAGCCGATCCCGTCAACCACCAGCCGCTGGGCGATGGCCTCTCCGGGACGGACAACGTAGCGCGGGGCGATCAAGCCGGTGACGCGGTCCACCAGCAACCTGATCGCCTCCTGCTCATCGGCGGCATCGATTTGCCCGCTCTCCTCGACCCGCTGCTGATGCAGCATGCGCCAGCGCAGCTGGGGAGCGGCTCCGGGGTAAAGCACTGCGGCAACGACAAAGGGGGCCCGATAGCGATCAGAGCCCCGCATCAGCACCTGATCAAAATGCCCGCGGATATCCGCTGCCTGAACCGCCGCCAAATCCTCCGCGTCCATCGCTGGCATCACCAGCGGCAGACCGCGGGCAGCGGCGGCGTCGGCGAGGACGCGGGCCGCCGGGTCACTGCTCTGACGAGACAGTATCTCGCCACTGACAGAACGCTGGATAACCAGCCAGAACAGGGTGTCGGGCCGGCTCAGGGTCCATACCGGGGAGCCACGCTGTTCCAGCTGTCGCATCAGCACCGGCACATCAAAGCGGATGGTCAGCAACAACTCGTCAGCTGAAGCATCGTAGGAAAACTGCTGTGCCCAGCGGGAGGCGTCGGCCAACAACGGCGCCAGCGAGGCGTCACTGGCACTGGCCCGGTCTCCGGTGAGGCGTACCAACACCTGCCGCAACCCCTCTGACAGCGCCTTCTGGCGCGCTTCGGTGCTGCGATCGGCCACCGCCACCCGGACTTCCCCGAGGGGCGAGGCATGGAGCCCCGGGACACAGCACAGCAGCAGGATGACAGCGAGCAGAGTTCTCATGAATCCTTCGTCCGGTACAGGAAAGCGCGTCATTATCCACAACCGGGCCCAGCTGTGCAGCCGGTCCGATGCAGAGTCTGGGTGCTGAGAGGCAAAACCGGGGGCGATGGTTCAAATTAGCTGCACGACATGGCTGAAATCCGGCCCCGCGCTGCTAGAATAGCCGCCCTCGCCAACCCGGAGCCCAGCATGTCAGACGCCAAGACCCCCCTCAGCTACCGTGATGCCGGAGTCGATATCGACGCGGGCAATGCCCTCGTCAAGCGCATTGCCCCGGTGGCGAAGCGTACCAGCCGACCCGAGGTCATGGGCGGTCTGGGGGGATTCGGCGCCATGTGCCGGATTCCCTCGAAGTACCGCAACCCGGTGCTGGTGTCCGGCACCGACGGCGTCGGCACCAAGCTGCGACTGGCGCTTGAACACAACCGCCACGACTTCATTGGCGTCGATCTGGTCGCCATGTGCGTCAATGATCTGGTAGTCGGGGGCGCGGAGCCGTTGTTCTTCCTCGACTATTACGCCACCGGCAAGCTCGATGTGGATATCGCTGCCCGGGTGGTGACCGGCATCGGTCTTGGCTGCGAGCAGGCCGGCTGCGCACTGGTGGGCGGCGAAACCGCAGAAATGCCCGGCATGTATGAGGGCGAGGACTACGATCTGGCCGGTTTCTGTGTCGGCGTGGTGGAAGAAGACGCCATCATTGATGGCCGGCGCGTTCAGGCCGGCGACAAGCTGATTGCCCTCGCCTCCTCCGGCGCTCACTCCAACGGTTACTCCCTGATCCGACAGATTCTGGCCCGCAGCGGCCACGACGGCGTGACCGTCAATGGCCGCCCGCTGATGGATGCTCTGCTGGAACCGACCCGCATTTATGTCAAGTCCCTGCTGTCACTGATCGAACAGGTGGATGTCCGCGCCATGGCCCACATTACTGGCGGAGGCCTGCCGGAAAACCTGCCAAGGGTACTGCCTGACGGGGTCACCGCCTGGGTTGATACCGCCAGCTGGACATTACCGGAGCTGTTCCAGTGGCTGCAGCAGGAAGGTCAGGTCGAGCCGTTCGAGATGTACCGCACCTTCAACTGTGGTGTTGGCATGGTGGTGGTAGTACCGGATACCCAGCTGGATCAGGCACTGGCACTGCTCGAAGCCAGCGGCGAGAAGGCCTGGCTACTCGGTGAGATTCGTTCTGGTGACGGCGCCCCTGAGGTCATTCTGAGCGGAGTCAACGGGTGAGCCACCGCCTCGCGGTTTTGATTAGTGGCAGCGGCACCAATCTGCAGGCGGTTCTGGACGCTATTACCGAGGGAACACTGGCCGCCGAGGTCAGCGTGGTGCTCAGCAATATAACCACCGCTGCAGGCCTTGATCGCGCGGTCGCTGCCGGCGTCGCCACCATCACGCTGGATCACCGCCAGTACAGCAGCCGCGAAGACTTCGATCACGCCATGATCGCCGAACTGGACCGCTTCCAGCCAGAGACCGTGGTACTGGCAGGCTTTATGCGTATCCTGACGGCGCACTTCGTCCGCCATTTCCATGGCCGGCTGATCAACATCCATCCCTCGCTGTTACCCCGGCACAAAGGCTTGCACACCCATCGGCGGGCCTTGGAAGCCGGCGATCGGGAACACGGCTGCTCGGTACATTTCGTCACCGAGGAGCTTGATGGCGGGCCGGTTATCGCTCAGGCACGGGTGCCGGTGCTGGCGAACGATAGTGAGGAATCTCTGTCCAATCGCGTACAGGCCCGGGAGCACCAGCTCTATCCCCGGGTACTGGAATGGCGAGCCCAAGGCCGCCTGCAACTGGGTTCTGAGGGAGTCCTGCTCGATGGCATACGCATTCCTGAAACCGGTATTGATATCGACCAGCACCCTGATGCTCGGCCTGCTGCTGCCGATGGCAGCCAGCGCCTCGCCTGACGGCCAACCGTTCCGTCAGGAGTTCCGTGTCTCCAGCTCCGGCGTCCCCGTCTCCATCAACGCCGAGCGGCGCTTGCGCCAGCTCGACGACAGCACCTGGCAAATGGAAGTCGAGGCGAAGAACCTGATCGGCCGGATCCGCGAAGTGACCCGCTTCGAGTGGCAAGACTGCACTCCGCTGACCACCTACTACAGCTACCTGCGTCAAGGCCTCGGCCAGAAGCGGGAGGCTTCCATGGTGCTCGACCGGGACAAGGGCGTGGCCGATGTCATCCGCAATGGCAGTGCGCGTCAGTATCCGATCGACCATGACACCACCGACAAGCTGTCACAGACGCTGGCCCTGCAATGCAAGCTCCAGCGCGGTGACACTGAGCTGGTGATGGACGTGGCCGACGAAAGGGGCCGGGAACAGCAGCGCTACCTGAATCAGGGTGAGGAATGGCTCCAGACCCCGGCCGGATCCCTGCGAACCGTGCGGGTGATCCGCGACCGTGATCCTCATGACGAGCGCCAGACCTCGTTGTGGTTTGCCGTCGATCACAATTTCGCACTGGTGAAACTGGTTCAGGAGGAACAGAATCAGCGCCACGAGATGGTTATCCGGTCCCTGTGATGCGACTGCTCCTGCCCCTTTTCCTGCTGCTCTCCAGCGCCGTCGAGAGCCAGACCCTGCAGCCTTTTCAGGCCGAGTTTCGTCTGCACGTCAGCCGCATACCCACCACTATCAAGGCGACCCTGACCCTTGAGGAGAACGGCCAACCGGGCCACTACCGCATGAGCATGGAAAGCCGCTCAATGATGGTGCGCAACCGAGAGCAAAGCGAATTCGTCTGGAACGACTGCGCCCCGCGCAGTGAAAAATACGAGCACCAGTTTCGAGGATTTGGCATCCGCCGCCAGCACAGCATGGTGTTCGACTGGGACGCGCAGGAAATCATCTATAACGACAGTGACGGCGAAGGCCGCTATCCGATTGAAGAAGACACCCTTGACGAACTCACCATGCTGCTCAAGGCCCAGTGTCTGTTTGCAGAGGGGCTTTCCGAATTCAGCCTGAACGCCGCTTACGGTGATCGGCTGCGCGACCATACCTTCGTCATTACCGGGGAAGAGGAGCTCGACACTCCCGCCGGTCGCATCAATACGCTGGTGGTGGAAAAACGTCGCCGCAAGGACAGCGACCGACGCACGATTTTCTGGGTGGCGCCATCACTGCAATACATGCTGGTCAAGGCCCGCCACGTTGAAAGCCGGGCCCTGTTCGGGGAGTTGGTGATGCGAAGTTACAGCGGCCCGGCACCAAATGGCGAGCGAGTCCAGCTCGGCGAGCCGGACTAATCAGGCCTTCGGCAACGTTACGCCGAGCTGACCCTGATACTTGCCGCCGCGATCCCGGTACGACACTTCGCAGGCCTCATCTGATTCGAGAAACAGCATCTGCGCCACGCCCTCGTTAGCATAGATTTTTGCCGGCAACGTGGTGGTGTTGGAAAACTCGAGGGTGACATGCCCTTCCCACTCCGGCTCCAGCGGCGTCACGTTGACGATAATGCCGCAACGCGCATAGGTGGACTTGCCGAGGCAGATAGTCAGCACATTGCGAGGGATACGGAAATACTCCACCGTGCGAGCCAGCGCGAAAGAGTTCGGCGGAATGATGCAGTATTCGCCGCGCACATCGACAAAGCTTCTTTCGTCAAAATGCTTCGGGTCCACCGTGGCGGAATGAATGTTGGTAAACACCTTGAATTCATCCGCGCAGCGCACGTCGTAGCCGTAGCTCGACACCCCGTAGGAAATCACCTTGCCGCCTTCCCCGTTGCGCACCTGTCTGGGCTCAAATGGCTCGATCATGCCGTGCTGTTCGGCCATACGCTTGATCCAGCGATCCGACTTGATGCTCATGATGACTCCCCTATTCTGTGTCGCCCTGCGGAGCGCGCAGTGTAGCGAGACACGCCCTGACTGTCAGTGTTCTGTATGGATCCGGGGAAACGCCCGCTGCCCCGCGCCGGTCAGCGACAGACGCGCTGCCATCCGGCGAGCCACCTGCCGATAGGCGACGGCCTCTGCGCCGGCCGGATCCGCGATCACGGTCGGCCGACCGCTGTCGGCCTGTTCCCGTATCGCACGAGACAAAGGCAGGCTGCCGAGCAGGCTCGTGTCATATCGAGCGGCAATCCGCTCACCACCGCCTTCACCAAAGATGTGCTCGATATGGCCACACTGGCTGCACACATGCATGGCCATGTTCTCGACGATGCCAAGCACACGAATACCGGTCTTGCGAAACATCTCAATGCCCTTGATAGCATCAAGCAAGGCGATGTCCTGGGGAGTAGTGACCACCACCGCTCCAGCCACCGGCACGCGCTGGGCCAGCGTCAACTGAATATCACCGGTGCCCGGCGGCATGTCGACGATCAGATAGTCGAGCTGGTCCCAGAGCGTCTGCTCGACTAATTGCAGCAGTGCCCCGCTTGCCTTCGGGCCACGAAACACCACCGGTGTTCCCTCGTCGACCAGATAACCCATCGACATGGTCTGCAGGCCATGGGCAGGCACCGGAATGAACAACCGACCGTCCCTGACGCCAGGGCGAGTGCCATCCGGCACGCCAAGCATCAACGGCAGACTGGGACCAAAGACGTCCGCATCCAGCACCCCGACCCGGGCGCCCTCCGCCTGCAACGCCAACGCCAGATTGACTGCCGTGGTGGACTTGCCAACGCCGCCCTTGCCGGACGAAACGGCGATGATGTTGCTGACCTGATCCATCGCCGTTAGCGCCTGCTGGGGGCGATGCGGTTGCACCTGCCAATCCAGCCGCAAATGCAATGCAACGCCCTCCAGCACCGGTGCCAGCGCCATGCGGATCTCTGCCTCCCGCTCTGCCTGCACGCCAGCGCAGGGGTAGCCCAGCCGGACCTCCAGTCGCACCGCATCGTCCAGCACCTGCAGCGCGCGGATGCAGCCGGCGCTGATCAGATCCACTCCCATCTCGTCCGGCACGATTCCGGCCAACACCTGTCTCAGCACCTGCTCGTTGACTGCCATGACCACTCCCGCTCCAGACCGGCGCCATCATAGGCGTTGGCGACAGCGCCGTCATCGGCGCGCGGGCAGCAAATCAGCACTGTTCATCAACCACCGGTTTTCTGCACAATCAAACCATTGATCGGGAGTTCAACCTATGAAGCGCACTCATCTGTTCGTCGTGGCGGCCGCCGTACTCGCCATGTCGGGCTGCGATAACCAGACCACCGGCAATACCACCCTGCTGGAATCTCAGCTGCCCTTCGTCGAAGTGCAGGGCACGGCGGAAGTCATGGCGACGCCGGACCGGTTCCAGGTACGGGCGGCGTTCAGCGAGCTTGGTGAGGATGTGGGTGCCATGAAGTCCAGGCTCGACAGTCAGATGGCGGATGCCCTCGCTGCGGCCAAGGCGCTCGGCATCGACGATAGTAAAGTGCGAGCCTCCTCGCTCTCCGTCCAGCCGGAATGGCAATGGCAACCGGAGCGGAAGCTTATCGGCCAGCGGGTATCGCGCGACCTTCAGATCACGGTAGATGGCCTTGATCTGTATGTGGCCCTGCTCGACCGGCTCGCCGCCCTCGGCGTTAGCGAGCTGCATCAGGCCAGCGCTGAAGTCCGGGATCTGGCGGCACTTGAGGATCAGGTTCTGAAACAGGCAGTGGCCAATGCCCGCCACCGGGCTGCTCTGCTTGCTGGCGCCGCCGGGCGGGAACTTGGCCCCGCCATGGTGATTATTGAACAGGGCACCCAGCTGCCCGGTCCGATGCCCATGCGTGCCATGGCCATGGAGGCCGCCGCCGACAAGAGCGCTTACAGCGCCGGTGAAACCACCGTGCGCAGTCAGGTGCAAGTGCGTTTCCGGTTGGACTGAACCATGACCGTTGACCTCGGGACCATTTCCGGCGCGGCACTGAACCAGTATCTGGTCAGTGCCCGTGCCGCCGGGGTCGACCCGGCGACGGGGATGGTTCACGCGGGCATCGACCCGGCGCTGGCAGAGGACCCGGAAGCCCGCATTCCCGGCATCCAGTTCGAAAATCTGTTGTTGTGGCTTATCGAGACCTCCGGGGACCCGTTGTTCGGGCTGCACACCTCCCAGTTTGTTCAGCCTGGCTCTTATTCGGTAATGGGCTACATCGCCATGAGCGCCGCCACCCTGTTCGAGGCGCTGTCGAAGGTCGCGCTCTACGAAAAGCTGGTCGGCGACATGGGCGTAACCGAAACCGTGATGCGTGACGGACTGATCGAGGTACGCTGGATCTGCCGTCACCAGAAGCAGCCTGCCCGTAGACACCTGATCGAGAACGTACTCGGCTCCTGGGTGCTGTACTCCCGTTGGCTGGCCGGCAATCCTTCGCTGTCGCCGGAGCTGATGCTGTTCGAACACCCGGCACCGGAGAACCGTCGCCTGCTGGAAGACTACCGGCGCATCTTCGGATGCGAAGTGCGCTTCAACCAACCCTACTCGGCGGTGGTGTCACATCCGGACATGCTCCAGCACCGATTACGGCAACCGGACCCGCAACTGCACTCCACCCTGGAAGCGCACGCCGCCAGAAAACTGCAGGCCCTCGGGATCGAAACAACGCTGGCGCAGAAAGTCCGCAACCGAATCCTGTCCTCCCTGAATGAGCGCCTGCCGCGCAAGGAACAGGTGGCGGAGGATCTTGGCATCAACGTCCGCACCCTGCATCGGAGACTTCAGGAAGAGCACACCAGCTGGCAGGACATCCTCGATGACCTGCGCCAGGAGCTGTCGCGCAGCTACCTCCGCGACACCCCCCTGACCCAGATGGAGATCGCCGAGCGGCTCGGCTATTCGGACATCCGCTCCTTCCAGCGCAGCTTCAAGCGCCACAATGGCAGTACGCCGGGCGAGTACCGGGATACGAACAAATCATCACAAAATTGACCCCATTTGTCGGACAGAAGTACAGGGGGGTCGATGGCAAAGCGCTATACTCCGGGCACTGTCGCATTCACAGGTGTCTGAATGAAACGCGCCCTGAAACAGCTCGAGAAAGCCATTGATCACGCCACAACCTACGAAGAGTGGCGTGAAGCCAGTCTGGAACATGACCGTCTTTCCGGTGCCGATGCCTGGAAGGACATTGATCGCTCCCCGCATTACGACTACGAACTGATCCGCAATCGCCTTGCCCAGATCCGTCAGGCTCGGGAGCGTAACGACGTCAACAAACTGGTATTCCACTTGCACGAGGGCCTGCACGGCAATCTCGGCAAGATTTCCAATCCGGCCCTCTACAGCTACGCCCGGGTCGGCACCAAACATCTGATCGAGCGCTATCTGGCCGAGGTCACCGCCGCCCTCGATTACCTCTGCGACAACGAATTCGAAGGCTTCCCTTTCAAGGAAAAGCTGGATTTCTTTCAGACCACCGGTCAGGCCTTCGGCCAGAGCTGCCTGATGCTGTCCGGCGGCGCCGCCCTCGGCCTGTTTCACATCGGCGTGGCCAAAGCGCTGTGGGAACAGGGTCTGCTGCCACCTGTAATCTCCGGCTCCAGTGCCGGCTCCATCATCGCCTCGGTGGTGGGCACTCACGACGATTCGGAGCTGCTGACCAAACTCGAGCCGGAGAACATCTATCTGGAAGCCTTCAAGGTCGTAGGCTGGAAGGGCACACTGCGCGGCAAGCCGGTGCTGGATGGTAATTATCTGGAAGCCTGCCTGGAGGAAAACATCCTCGACCTGACGTTTGAGGAGGCCTACCGCAAGACCGGCCGAGAAATCAACATAACCGTCAGTCCCTACGACCGCCACCAGCACGCCCGCTTGCTAAACTGGCGCACTTCTCCGAACGTGCTGATCCGCAAGGCTTCGCTGGCCTCCTGTGCAATCCCCGGCATCTATCCACCGGTGACCCTGTGGGCGAAAAACATTGATGGCGAGAAGGTGCCCTATATCCCCAGCCGCAAGTGGGTAGACGGGTCCATCAAGGATGACCTGCCGATCCACCGTCTGGCCCGTCTGTACGGCGTTAACCACTCCATCGTCAGCCAGACCAATCCTCACGTGGTGCCGTTTCTGGCCCGCAAGGGCGGCGGCCGGATGCTGCCGGCACTCGGCAATCTGGCACTGCGCAATATCACCATGAATGCCCGCTTCGTGCTCAATCTGGCCCAGCGGCAGGTGCAGTCGAACGACGTCGGCCTGATCCTCGACAAGGCCGAATCAATCCTCAAGCAGAAGTACTTCGGCGACATCAACCTCATCCCGCCACGGCGGCCGATGAATGTGCTCAAGGTGCTGAGCAACCCGACGGTGGAAGACGTGCGCGACTTCATTCGCAACGGCGAACGCACCACTTGGCCGAAGATTGAGCTGGTCCGCAACACCACCAGTATCAGCTGCACCTTCCGCAGTTGCCTGCAGCGACTCGACCGACTGGAAACCGAAAAATTGCGTCACCTGCGACTGATCCGCAAGGAAGGGTAACCAGCGGACGCCCAAACGTATACCGCCCGTCGGCTGCTCCCCTGTTTCAGGGTTGTCTGGGGGCAATCTCCTGCCTAGGATACGAATATCGTCCTAGGCAGGAGGCTTCCCGTGCAAGGAATGTGCACAACGACACGGATTTCAATAGGGGCCATGAATAGACTGCCGCCCCCCGGTGGTTTGTTATACTCTCCCCGCGGCAACGACCCTGTCCCCAAGCCCCTGCTTCTTTTGCAACCTGGCCGGACCGGCGGCGGTGATTACCAGGTGGCTGGCTTCGATCTCGCCAGCAGGGATTGTGTATCCAGACAGGCCCATGGAGGGTCCTGAAGCATGCTCGCCAGACTGAAACGCTACCACGCTGATAACCCCCTGGCCTTCCGGCTGATGGGGGCCATTCTTTTAATCAGCTCGGTTATCACGCTGGTGGCGATTCTGCTTTTGCTGGCCCGCGAGTTCGACAAGGGGCTGTCGGACATGGAGCGCAACCTTGAGCAAGTCGAACTCACCGCCCTGCCGGGTATCACCCGCAGCCTCTGGAACTTCGATGAAGAGCAACTCCGGGTGCAATTGGAGGCCCTGTTGCGACTGCCCGAAGTCACCGGCGCGGAAGTGCAATGGCAGGACTGGAATGGCCAGACCCGCAGCCTGCTGGTAGGCAATCCCCGCCACAGCGCCGAGAGCCAGCGTTCAAACAGTTATCCCATCATCTACCGCCGGCGCGATGGCAGTGCCGAACCTCTGGGCGAACTGCATATCCAGTTAAGCCGGGACGCGTTGTACCAGCGGGTCGGCCAGCACGCCCTGTTTATTATCCTGTTTCAGACCTTAAAGACGCTGGTCATCGCCATTGTGATTATGTTGCTGATGCGCCACATGCTCGGTCGCCATCTACGCGCAATCGCCGGCTATGCGCGTGAGCTGTCTATCGCCCGCCTCCATCACCCGCTGCGACTGCCGCGTCAGAACGTGCAGCGGGACGAGCTGCAAGACATCGCCGATGCGATGAATGAAATGCGGGAAAGTCTGCGCAGCGACATTGTCCGTCGCGAGCAGGCTGAGGAGGCTCTTGAGGTGGAGCGCCAGCAGCGTGAGGAGAACGAATTCCAGCGCGTCCGTGCCGAAAGCGCCAGCCAGGCCAAGAGCGAATTCCTCGCCACGATGAGCCACGAGATCCGCACGCCCATGAACGGCATCATTGGCGTGCTGGATTTACTGGCCAACAGTAATCTCACCGAAAAGCAGCGCCACTACGTCGAGCTGATGCAGCATTCCGGTGACAACCTCATTGCCGTGCTCAACGACATACTCGACTTTTCCAAGATCGAGGCTGGCCAACTGGAGCTCGAATCGACCCCGGTGGACGTGCAATCGCTGACCGAGGATGCCGTCAGTGCCTTTGCCGGTGTGGCCCGTCAGCAGTCGCTGGAACTGATCATGGATGTGACTGTGAAGGAGTTCCGCTGGGTCTACGGTGACCCGGTCCGGCTCCGTCAGATCCTGTTAAATCTGATCAACAATGCCGTCAAGTTTACCCGCGAAGGACACGTGCTCGTTCGTGTCACCGAACAGCTGCTGAATAGCGGTCAGCGCGGTCTCCATATCGAAGTCCAGGACACCGGCGTTGGCATTGCCGCCGACCAGCAGCAGCGCATTTTTGATGTCTTCACTCAGGCAGACCAAAGCACCTCAAGACGCTTCGGCGGCACCGGTCTCGGCCTGGCCGTTTGCCGCCGCCTGACCGAACTGATGTCCGGCGAGATCGGCGTCGTCAGCACCCCCGGCGAGGGCTCCTGCTTCTGGCTCGAACTGCCGTTACCCACCTACAGCCAGGTCGCTGTCGACCCGCGCCCACCAACCGCACGCAACCTGCTGTTGTTGCTGCGCTCGGAAGCAGAGCAGCGCGCCCTGCGCCACATGCTTGAACATGCCGGCGCCACGGTCACCTGTGGCAGCGACCTGTCCCATATGGAAATGGCCGATCGCTTCGATCAGGTGCTGGTGGATGCCAGCCTGTTGCAGCAGGCCGACCCGCAAACCCGGCAACGCCTGAAGCGCTGGCGCGACCGGATCGTGGTGATGGCCAACATCGATCAGAATATTGATGGCTACCCACTGCTCAACAGGCCAGTCACCCCGTCCGCACTGGGCGGTCTGCTCGATCAACAGCAGATGGCCGCGCAGGGACTGCCGGCCAGCCAGATCAGCGAACACAGCCGCTTCGATCACTTGAGTGTGCTGGTGGCAGAAGACAACGACGTCAATCGCGACGTGATCCGGGCTATTCTGGGCGCCCTGCGTATCCAGCCAGTGCTATGCCGTAACGGCGAAGAAGCCACCGCCGCTTACCGGGCCGCCGGCGGCGCCTTTGATCTGGTGCTGATGGACTGCGAGATGCCAGTAATGGACGGCATCACTGCCACTGAACGGATACGGGAAATCGAAAAACGGGCCAACCTGCCGCGCACGCCAGTGGTCGCGCTTACCGCCCACGTCCTGCAAGAACAGCGCGACCGGATGCAGAAAGCCGGCATGGACCAGTTTCTGAGCAAGCCGGTGCGCAAGGATGCGGTACAAAAGCTGCTGTCCGAACTGGGCCTGGAAAAGCGCTTGCAGCTGGTCAGCACCGACCAGCGTCGGGAGAAATGATCCCCCGCTCAACACTTGCCCGCCGATCCGGCCACCCCGATAATGCCGGCCGAATCAGCGGAGACCCCCATGACCATCGAAGCCGGCAAGGTTGTCCAGTTCCACTACGACCTCTACATCAACGACGACAGAATCGAGAGCTCCCGCGACAGTGATCCGATGGCCTACCTGCACGGTGCCGGCAATATCATCAGCGGTCTGGAGAAGGCCCTGGCCGGCCGCCAGAGCGGCGACCATGTCGACGTCACCATCGCCCCGCAGGATGCTTATGGGCTGCGTGAGGAGAACCGTATCCAGCGGGTGCCGGCAAAATACCTGAAGCACGCAGGCAAATTGAAGCCCGGTATGCGCGTGCAGGTAAACACCGATCAGGGCCAGCGCCTGGTCACAGTCATCAAGGTTGGCCTGAAGGCCGTGGATGTCGATGGCAATCACCCGCTGGCCGGCGAGACATTGCGCTTTGTCGTCGACATCGTCGATATCCGTGACGCCAGCGCCGAGGAGAAGGCCCACGGTCACGCCCATGGGGTTGGCGGTCACCATCACTGAGCCGGGAAATAGAAAAAGGCTGCCGTCGGCAGCCTTTTTAGTCTGGAGCGGGTGAAGGGAATCGAACCCTCGTATGCAGCTTGGGAAGCTGCCGTTCTACCATTGAACTACACCCGCGTCGGAGCGCGATTGTGAAACAGCCCGCAGTACCGGTCAATCAGCAAGGGCGCTATTCTCACGGACTTGATCAACAGGCAGGAACCCGCATGGCACGCACCGCGTTCGTTACTGGTGGCACCGGCTTTCTTGGCGGCCACATTATCGGCCAGCTGAAACGTGACGGCTGGCGTGTGGTCGCACTGCACCGCCCGGAAACGGATCCCTCCCCGCTGAAACGACTGGGCGCTGAACCGGTACCCGGGCGCCTTGATGATGCCGCCAGCCTCCTTGCGGCCGTGCCGGAAATGGCGGATGCGGTATTTCATACAGCTGCCAATACCTCCATGTGGCGTCGCCAGAACGACGCCCAAACACGCGATAACGTGGTCGGCACCCGCAATATGGTCAACACCGCCATGCGCAAGAATGCCCACCGCTTTATCCATACTTCGTCAATTTCGGCTTGGGGCATCCAGTCGCAACGGATTGATGAGTCGACACCATCAAATGCCACCCACGACTGGATCAACTACAACCGCACCAAGTACCTGGCCGAGCAAGAAGTACGTGCTGCCATCCGCCAGGGACTTGACGCCGTGATCCTGAACCCCTGCGGCATCATCGGCGCCGGCGACCGGCACAACTGGTCGCAGATGATCGGTCTGATTGATCAGGGCAAGCTGCCGGGTGTGCCACCGGGCAGCGGCAATTTTTGCGATGTGCGGGAAGTTGCCATGGCGCATCTTTCAGCCTGGGACCGCGGCGAGCGCGGCGCCAACTACATCCTGGCCGGCGTTGAGGCGAGCTTTCTTGAGCTGGCGCGTACCATCGCCCACCTGCTCGAACGCCGGGCACCCCGTCATGCCATCCCCAAAGCTGTGTTACGTATTGCCGGTCATCTCTACCCGCTCGCCTCACTGGTGACTGGCAAGGAACC
Source organism: Alcanivoracaceae bacterium (assembly GCA_046292765.1). Classification (GTDB taxonomy): domain Bacteria; phylum Pseudomonadota; class Gammaproteobacteria; order Pseudomonadales; family Alcanivoracaceae; genus PGZG01. Next base: position 41,772 of record JBKBQA010000009.1, read on the forward strand.
GGACCTGACGCCGGAAAAAGTGGCGCTTGTTACCAACCGGGTGGCTGCAGATGGCAGCCGTGCCGTGCGCGAACTGGGCTTCAACGATCAGGTGCCGCTCGATATCATGCTGCGCGAATGCATCGACTGGATGCGTAGCGAAGGCCTGCTGGCCGCTCGCTGATCATCATTGCCCCTGACGGACCACCATGACAGCCGGCCCGGTTGCCCGATTCTGTTTCGATCACCTTGATGAATTGCTGAGCCGCTGGCAGTACCTGTGGCAACCGGCACCCTTTATCGATCTCGCACCAGAGTGGGCGCGCAAGCATCCACTCCTGTATGACAGCCTGCTGTCGCTTGGTGACGCCCACTACCAGCATCTTGTCGCCGACGAGGCGGCCTGCCTGAGATGGCTGACGACCCTGCTGCCAGCGCTGGGCGAACTGTCATCCTCGCGTCTGGAACAAGAACCTGAGCCGGCACTGCCCCTGCCGCTGAGTGCCAGCGTACCCGGACGCAAGCAGGGTCAGGTAAGCGCGTTTGTCGCTGCCACAGCGCCAGCAGGCTCTCACTTGCTGGAATGGTGCGCTGGTCAGGGATGGCTGCTGGAGGGACTGGCGCGGCGCTACCCGGCGCGAGTTCTGGAAGGTGTCGAGTGGCAACCGCGACTATGTGCGCAGGGCAACCTGCGACTTCAGCACGTCGGCACCCGAGCCCGACTCTATTGCGGCGACGTACTTGAAGGTGGTGCGGCACTCACCCCGGCCTATTCGGTGCTGGCGCTCCATGCCTGCGGCCATTTGCATCAGGCACTGGTGAGGCAAACCGTTATCGCACAACCACGGGATATCGCGCTGTCGCCCTGCTGTTTCCATCTCGGCGAACGCCACGCCCTGTCACAGAAGGCACAACAGGCACGACTCGATGCCGCCAGCATCGACCGTCATCTGGCCGTGCAGGACACCAGCATCGGCCATGGCAATCGTCAACGGCGTGCGGAAAAAAGCAGCCAGTGGCGACTCGGCTACGAATTGATGCGTCGACATGTCACTGGCGATAACCATTATCGTCCGATGCCATCCTGGCCCGGGGAGCTTTGGCAGGGACAGTTCGCCGACTTCTGTCATCACTGCGCCCGCCATCATGGCGTGTCCCTGAGCGCTGACATCGATTTTGAACATTGGCTGCGTCAAGGCGAACAGCGGCATCGGTGCGTGCGTCGGCTGGAGCTGGTAAGGAGGCAGTTCCGTCGCTTGCTGGAATGGTGGCTAGTACTGGATCTCGGCTGGTATCTGGTCGAACACGGCTATGCAGTAGATATCCGGCCGTTCTGTGCTCCCTCACTCACACCCCGCAATCTGCTGTTGCAGGCGCGGCGGCGTGATGACGTCTAGCGCACCGCTTGCCAGACCCGAAAACGACGGTTCTCCGCTAGCACGGATACCTGCCGAAAGGCCTGCTGCAACCATTCGCCGTAGGGCAGCCCCTGATTGGCAACCAGTATCAGACGACCCTGCTCACGCAGATAACGTGGTGCGTCGAGAATCAACTGCTGGCTGACGGCTGTGGTCCGGTGCATACCGTCATGAAAGGGCGGATTCGTGATGATCAGATCAAAACGCCCACTTATTGGCGCATAGAGATCGCCAGCCAGCACCGTAGCGCTGAGACCATTCGCAGCCAGCGTCGCCCGGGTGGCCGCCGCTGCCGTGGCACTGAGGTCCACCGCGGTCACCGATATTCCGGCGCGTGCCAGTACTGAACTGATAATGCCGGCACCACAACCGATATCCAGTACGCAGCTGCCGGCTGAAGGCATGGCCAGCTTGTTCAGGAACAACTTGTCCAGTAACAGTGTGTCCAGCAACAGCGCGGTCCCGTCATCCAGGCGCCCATGGCTGAATACGCCGGGCAGGCTTTCCACACGCAGGTTGTCGTACTGCCAATGGCGGCGAAACTCGTCAAGCGTGAATGGCGCCGGACGTAGCCGTGCACTGAAAAGCTTACAATGCCGGGCGCTGTCCTCGGCCACCACCGTATCCGCATAATCGGCCAAATCGGAGGCACCTCCGCGGATGCCGCCTTTGGCCGCCCCCACCAGCCAGACCGTTAGCGGCGCCCGAATCTGACCCGCCAGAGAGGCCAGCAGCAATCGTAGCCGCTCCCGCGATTTTGGCAGGATAACGATGGCGAGGTCCGTTCCCTCCGGCAGCACGGGCAACCAGTCAGGCTGCCGGCCAGGCAAACTGCTGTCGTCACTGTGCAGCGCCAGCGTACGAGTCGGCAGCTGCGCCACTGCCGGATCATCGGCATCCACAATCAGGACTCGATGCTGGGCAAGCGTCGCCTCGTGGCGCTGCAACAGACGGGTGGTGTTCTCCATGACAGGGGTCCGGCCTAGTTAAACAGGCGGCAGTATAACCCCGGAGGTCGCAGACCACAGCGCAACACCCTACACTCAGTGCCATTCCAGCCTGAGCCCCGTTCATGATCCGAGCCGCCCAGCCCTCCTGCCTGCCGTTATTGCTTGTTTTGGTGCTTGTATCGGCACCTGTACTGGCGCTTGTGTTGATTAGCCCGCTGGCAGCGGCCGACAGTCTGGAGTGCCGGAGCTGGCTGGAGCAGCAGCGGACACAACTCGATGCTGCCGACATCCTTGATGCCGGCAGTGTTCCCGTCGAAGGTCATCCGCATCTGCGGGTCGATCGCTGGTTGGCATTCCTGCATGGTGAAGTCAAAACGCCGGCGGCCGAGCAAGTCTGGCTGAATCTTGCCGCCGCCGAAGGCCTGCGGGCCTGGCAGGCCGAACTCCGACGCCTGCATGGCGGCGGCGGCGACTGGGAAGACCGGCTCGCGCTCTGCAGCCACTCGATGACGCGCCATACCAGCTTCTACGGCGTTTCAGCGCCATCGGTACCAGACAGCTATGCGACATGGCAACGGGTACTCGGGGTCTATCCGCTGGCAAAGATCGCAGCCAGCCCCTCCCTGCGTCGCTATCAACGTGACATGACGGAGCGCTTCCACCGTCCGGTCCGGCTGCCGTTACACCACTACCTGCCGGAGCCTTTCAAAGGCAATGTACCCACCCCGGGTGAGTTGGCCCCCAATGCCCTCGACCTGCCCATTCCTCGCGGTGCCACTCGCGACGCCATGCTGGCTCACTATGCCCCGGTATTGAGCATCGCCGATCCCAAAGAAGTAAATCGCCCTGGCACCGTCTATCTCGAGGGCGGCGTCCCCGGCATCGACAGCGAGCACGCGGTGGCCTACCAGTGGCTCAGCTGGACCCGCTACCGCGGCCACAATCTGCTCCAGCTGAACTACCAGTTCTGGTTCAGCCGAAGACCGGCCAAAGGCCGCTTCGACATCTACGCCGGCGAGCTCGACGGGGTAATCTGGCGCGTCACCCTGAAGCCGGACGGCAACGTGCTGTACTACGACTCCATTCACTCCTGCGGCTGTTATCACAAGGTGTTCCCGGTTGCCCGAGGGCTCTATCCGGCATCCGCTGGCGGTGACCGCCCGGTCTACTACCCGGAACTGGCGCCCGACGCGGCCAGAGAGCGGATCAGCCTGCTGCTGGAACCGGATACTCACTATCTGGTGCGAGTGGCTGCATTCCGCCCGGAGGGCGAGCTACATCGCTACCAGAGTCTCGACGCGGACCGGCTACGCCAGCTCGATGATCGCCAGGGTGGTTTTGGCAGCCTCTACGACCACCGTGGACTGGTTCCGGCATCGCGCCGACCGGAGCGCTTGCTGCTTTGGCCCCTCGGCGTGCCCTCCGCCGGCGCGATGCGCCAGCCCGGCCGACATGCTGTTGCCTTTGTCGGCAAGCGACACTTTGATGACCCGCAGCTACCGGACGCGCTGTTCCGTCGGTAAAAGTTACGAAATATCACGGGACGCCGGCGTTTTACCGGCGTTATGATGATTTCTGTTGGTTCACACTTTTAGCTGCGGGAGTTTGCCCCATGTTCGCCCCAATGATGCGCCGATGCCTTGTGCTCTGTGCCGCCCTGCTGCCCGGTATTTCTGCGGCAACAGCGGATGATCGGGCGAGACAGTTCGGGCTTGCACTCGAGGCTGCCCGTCAAAGCCAGTGGGCACAGCTTGATCGCCACCAGAAAGCCCTCGGTGACGACGTTGCCCTGCAGGGGTATCTTGATTTTCATCGCCTGCGTGCCCGCCTCCACAGTGCCTCGCTGGAAGAGGTGCTCGGCTACCTGCGCAAGTACGACGACTCACCGCTGGCCGACAGCATGCGTCGTGTCGCCATGGATCATTATGGTCAGCGCAAGCAGTGGGCATCACTGCAGGCAGTCAGCGCCGGCGTCCCGGGCCCGCTGGCGCTGCGCTGCTATTACTATCAGGCCATGCTCGCCGAAGAGCGCGAGCGGGCGCTGGAAGACGCGCACCAGTTGTGGCTGAGTGGCCAGACCCGTCCGACCGCCTGCGATCCGCTGTTTGATGCCTTGAAAGCGAGCGGCGAACTCAGCGACGAACTGCTCTGGCAACGGTTTCTGCTCGCCGCCCGAAGCAACAATGATGGCCTGATGCGGTTCCTCCGTAGCGAGCTGCGCGATCCTGCGTGGCGCGCTCGCACGGATAGTGTGTTCCGGTACCTGCAACACCCGGAACAGATTCGGCATCTGGATGTGGGCGCTCATCACGGCGATATCGTCGCCGTGATTCTCGATCGACTGGCTGAGCGGCAACCGGAGGAGGCGCGCCGGGTGTTGCCCATGCTGGCGAAGCGGCATGAACTCAGCGAGCCACAGCAACTGCAGATCAGCGAGCGTATTGCCTGGTTCTCAACCATTCGCGACCTGCCAGAGAACCGTGCCTGGCTGGATCAATATCTGGCCGAGCATGGCGAGCTTCGCACACTGGAGCAACGCGCCCGGCGCGCCGTGATCGAACAGGATTGGGATGGCCTCGAGCGCTGGGTCAATCGCCTGCCCGCTCGCGACCGCACCAGTCCACGCTGGCGTTACTGGCTGGCCCGCGCCTATGAGGCCCGCGACAATGACGAGATGGCCCAGCGATATTACCGCCTCGCCGCCAGTGGTCGCTCATTCTGGGGATTCCTCGCTGCCGACCGGCTGGGCCTGCCACCAGCCCTGAACCTGCGCCCTGCGCTGGAAGAAGACATTACCCTGAGTGAACGCGCCGAACGGGTGCTGACACGGGTCGATATGCTGCTCGCCATCGGCGAGGCCGGTCACGCCCGTGAAGAATGGCTGTTCCTGTTGCGTCACCTCGATGACAGCAGCCAGCAAGATGCACTGGCACGCATTGCGATAGAGCGCGGCTGGCCGCATCTGGCCATCGAGACTGCACTGCACACCGGGCGTCATGACGTTCTCGACTGGCGCTTCCCGCTGGCACAGCAGCAGGCGTTTGAAGCAGCCTCGGCAAAATACGGTGTCGACAGCTGGTTGCTGATGGCTATCGCCCGCCGCGAAAGCGCCTTCAACCCGCAGGCCCGTTCCCACGCCGGTGCCATGGGTCTGATGCAACTGATGCCCGGCACAGCGCGGGACATGGCGCGTCAGGCGGGCGTTGCACTGCGTAACAACGACTCGGTGTTTGACCCGGCCGTCAACATTGAGCTGGGCAGTCGCTATATGGCCAGAATGATGCAGCGTTACGGCGGCAATCGTGTACTGGCACTGGCCGCCTACAACGCCGGCCCGCATCGAGTGGATCGCTGGCTGGATGAGAGCCACACCCCGTACGATGTGTTCATCGAGTCAATTCCATTCCATGAGACCCGCGAGTATGTTCAAGCGGTGCTGGCCTACCGGGTGATCCTGTCGCGTCATCAACCGGATCAACCGCTGTTGGCGCTGCTCAATGAACGGGAGACCGCTCGTCCCTACACCCCGATGCAACTGGCCGCCAACCAGGCACGCTGACACCGCCTCTCCATGGATAGCGCGAGTTGTTAAGCGCGCTTTTTCGCGGCCATATAGGCGCGCCAGCCACCGAATGCCGTAATGTCCTCGGCACCTTGTACTCCGCCCTGCTCACAGATAAATCCCGTCACCTCGCGCCCATCCTCCAGCAGCACCTTGCCAATCCCGAGTGGAGAGGGAATGCCGGCAACAAAGCTGCCGAGCTGCGCTTCGGGCAGAGACCAAACCTCGACCTCGATTGCTGCACCACCCGCATCACGCACCATTGCCGGACGAAAAGGCGGACCACCGGGCAAGGCATAAAGGCGGTAACAGGGCGCACTGCGCGTGGCAGTCACCAGCCAGCCGAACCGGGAAACAAGTTGATGATTGAGCGGCATGCCGGAAAGGTGGGCGCCACACACCGCCACTTCCACTCGTGCTGGCAACGAAAGCGGAGCCTGTGGACGCAACCGATGCCCGCAGGCACCGAGGGGCTGATCAAGCGCCAGCAGCCAGCGTTGCGCTAACGCCAGCAATGCCTCGTCGGTAAATGCTGGCGCCGCCAGCGTAACGCCAAACGGCAGGCCTGCGGATGTCATGCCGGCAGGCACCGCCAGCGCACACATATCCAGCAAATTCATAAAATTGGTGTAATAGCCCAGCTCACTGTTGCGCTCAATCGGTGCAGTCATGACCTCCTGAATGCGAAAGTGGCGGCCCGCCGTCGGTGTCAGCAGCAGGTCAAACTCCGCGAGCACGGCGCGAGCCTGTGCCCGCAACGCCATCAGCCGATACTCATGACGAAAATAATCCGCAGCCAGCGGCTCGCCACCCGTTCCAATAATATCGCGGATCACCGGCAGCACCGTCTCCGGTGCATCACGCAGCGTTGCTTCAGCGGTGAGCCAGCGCTCCGTCACCCAGGGCCCTTGATAGAGCAGCGCCGCCGCCTCGATAAATGGGGAGAAATCCACTTCCGTCACACTGGCGCCGAGTGACTTCCAGCGCGCCAGCGCACTGGCAAACAGCTGTGGATACTCGGCATCGCCAAAAAAAGCCAGTTGGCTTTGCATGGGCACCGCAATACGGGGCTGGCGTATATCAACCGTTCGCGGTACATCGGCACGGCTGTAGTCATCGTCCGCATCCTGTCCCTGCAGCAATGCACTGATGATGGCGGCATCCTGAGGATCAATCACAAACAGTGACGGACAATCCAGCGTACGACAGGCCGGCACAATGCCGTGACAGGACCAGCGTCCCCGAGTCGGTTTGATACCAATAATATTGTTGAACGCCGCAGGCACCCGGCCGCTGCCTGCGGTATCGGTGCCGAGCGCAAAGGTGACCTCCCCCAGCGCCACCGCCACCGCCGAACCGGAGCTGGACCCACCGCTGATCATGGCCGGATCAAAGGCATTGCGGGTAACACCATAGGGTGAACGGGTGCCGACCAGCCCGGTGGCAAACTGATCCATGTTGGTTTTACCCAGCGGAATGGCGCCAGCCTCGATCAGCGTGGCAACGATGGTGGCAGTATGCGATGGAGTGTAGGCAAAGCCCTTGCAGGCAGCGGTGGTTGGCACCCCGGCCAGATCAATGTTGTCCTTGATCGCAAACGGGATACCAAACAGCGGCAGCGTGTCCGGCGAATGGCCATCAAGACGATCCAGTATCGGCTTCAATGCCCGATTATCGAGCACCGTGATCCAACCATGGTGCTCGGCATGGGCCTTGATACGCAGCTGCAGTTGATCCACCAGTGCCCGCGGCGTCAAGGTACCCTGCCGATACAATTGATGCAGGTCCGTAATCGACATCTTCATACTCACTCCTCCCTGATTACCAGTAACACCTGTCCCGGTGCAAGGGGCGTGCCGGGTTCGCACAGTACCCGCACGACTTCACCGCTGATATGACTGTGCACCGGAATTTCCATCTTCATCGACTCGATAATGGCGATGGTGTCACCTTGCGCCACCCGTTGACCGACGGCCACCGGCACCTGCCAGAGACTGCCTGGCACACTGCTGCTGACCGCATGCTCGTTGTCGCCGAGTTGCGTGTCTTCGACACTGGCGCCCACTTCTTCAATGCTGACCACATCCTGACCGGCCGCCGCCCAGCGTTCGCGCTCGGCGTCAAAGGCAGCCTGCTGACGGGTCTTGAAAGTACTGATGCTGTCCTCCTCACGCGCCAGAAAGGCGTTGTACTCGCGCAAACTGAAGCGGCTGTCCTCGATCTTCAGTGACGCCCGGCCTCGGGGGAAATCCTCGCGCCACTGCATCAGCTCTTCGTGGGACACCGGATAGAAACGCAGCTGGTCAAAAAAGCGCAGCAACCAGGGCGCGTCCTTGCTGAACTCGGCGGTTTGATGCCAGCTGTTCCACATCTGGATGGTGCGACCAACAAATTGGTAGCCACCTGGCCCCTCCATACCGTACACGCACAGGTAGGCGCCACCAATGCCGACCGCATTTTCCGGCGTCCAGGTTCGGGCAGGATTGTACTTGGTGGTGACCAGACGATGACGGGGATCCACCGGGGTCGCCACCGGCGCACCAAGATAGACATCCCCCAGCCCCATCACCATGTAGCTGGCCTGAAAAAAAATCTTCTTCACTGCCTCGATATCATTCAGACCATTGATGCGCCGGATAAACTCGAGATTGCTCGGACACCAGGGCGCATCCTTGCGCACAGACTGCATATACTTTTCGATCGCCAGCCTGCACTGTTCGTCATCCCACGAAATCGGCAGGTGAACAATGCGCGATGGCACTTCCATGTCTTCGATGGCGGGCAGCGCGCCTTCCGCCTGCTGCAGAAGATCAAGCAATCTCGCCTGCGCCAAAGTCAGGTTGTCGTAGTTCACCTGCAACGAGCGTATGCCGGGGGTGAGCTGGACAATGCCGTCGATATCCGCCCGCTGCAGCCATTCCATCAAGGCATGGACACGAAAGCGCAGATTCAGATCGAGCATCTGTGGCCCGTACTCGACCAGAATGTTGTCATCGCCGGAGGCGCGGTAAACCACCGCGACTTCACCGTCCGCACGGGAAGCCAGCACCGGTGAAGTACGACCAACGCAGATCTCCACCGGCTCAGGCTCGCTCAGCGCCGCGATGGACTCATGCTGCTGGCGCTCCAGTGCCTCGGCACTGGCCTGATCCACCGGCACAAAACGGATCCGGTCGCCGGCACGCAACTGGCCCAGCACCCACAGATCCGCCTTGATGATGGTGACCGGGCAGACAAAGCCCCCCAGGCTCGGGCCGTCCGGGCCAAGGATCACTGGCATATCACCGGTAAAATCCACCGCGCCAATAGCGTAAGCATTGTCGTGAATGTTGGACGGATGAAGGCCGGCCTCACCGCCATCACGACGCGCCCAGTCCGGCTTCGGACCAATCAGGCGGATGCCGGTGCGACTGGAGTTGTAATGCACCTCCCAGTCGGTGGCAAAGAAGGTGTCGATATCCTCTTCGGTGAAAAAATCCGGCGCGCCGTGCGGGCCATAGATCACCCGCAGGGTCCAGTGGTCGGTCAGCGTCGGCTTGAGGTTCTCCGCCAGATTTCCCGGCAAATCGGACGCCAGCACAGATGATATTTCACCGGGATGCAGCACATCACCGGCCCGCAAGGCCCGACCTCCATGGCCGCCAAACTTGCCGAGGGTAAAGGTGCTGCGCGAACCGAGATAGGCAGGCACATCGATGCCGCCGGCAACACAGAGATAGGTGCGACTGCCCGCCCCTTTAACCGTGGCAAAGTTTACCTCGGCACCGGCAGGAATCTGGTGCACCTGGCCGTTGGCCAGCGCCGCACCATTGCAGCGGGCCTGCATGTCAGCACCGGTGATGGCGATTCGGGTGGCATGACGAAAACGCAACCGGGCGCCGGTCAGGGTCATTTCCAGCCCGGCGGCCTGTTCATCATTGCCCAACAAGCGGTTTCCCAGTCGCAAACTCAGGGCATCGCAGGGACCAGAGGGCGGCACACCCACATCCCAGTAGCCGACCCGACCGGGCCAGTCCTGCACCGTGGTCAGGGTGCCGCCATCCAGCACCTCAATGGCGCGGGACAGAAACGGAAAGTCATTCAGAAAGGCAGTGGTCTGTTGACCATTCACAAAGCTATCGCTGACCACCACCTGACGCAGCCAGGCCAGATTGGTTTCGATACCACTTATACGGCTGTCATTGACCACCTGACTAATGGCCGCAAGGGCGCGGCTACGGTCCCGCTCATGAACAATCAGCTTGGCCAGCATCGGATCATAAAATGCCGGCACCTCAAGCCCGGCCGTGGCCCAGGTATCCACGCGAATATGGTCGGGAAATTGCACCTCGGTCAGCAAGCCCGCCGCTGGCTGAAACTGTTTGCCCGGATCTTCGGCATACAATCGGACCTGAATCGCATGACCGGTCGGGCGATAAACGAAACCATCAAGGAAACTGCTGTCCCCGGCCGCAAGCCGCACCATCCATTCGACCAGATCCACACCACTGACCATCTCGGTAACCCCATGCTCCACCTGCAGCCGGGTGTTTACCTCGAGAAAATAGAATTTTTCGTCGGTATCGTCGTAGATAAACTCCACGGTTCCAGCGTTACGGTAGCTTACCGCTTCGCCAAGCCGCACCGCGGTCGCACACATGGCCTGACGTACCGACTCGGGAAGATTCGGCGCCGGCGTTTCCTCCACAACCTTCTGGTTACGACGCTGCAGCGAGCAGTCACGCTCACCGAGACTGACCACCCGCCCCTCACCATCGCCGAAAATCTGCACCTCGATATGGCGGGCGCGCTCGACAAATTTTTCCAGAAACAGCCCGTCATTACTGAAGTTATTGCGGCTCAGACGCTGCACCGAGGAAAACGCATCACGCAGCTGGGCGGCGTCATAGCAGCGCTGCATGCCGATACCGCCTCCGCCGGCAGTGCTCTTCAGCATTACCGGAAAGCCAATCACAGCGGCGCGGGCAACAGCATCCTCGACATCAATCAATAGCCCGGAACCGGGCAGCAATGGCACACCACTCTGCTGGGCCAACGCGCGCGCGGTATGCTTGAGGCCAAAAGCAGATATCTGCTCGGCCAGGGGGCCAATAAAGACAATCCCCGCCTGCTCACAGGCTGCAGCAAAGTCCAGGTTCTCACTGAGAAAGCCGTAGCCGGGATGAATCGCCCCGGCACCGCTTTGCCTCGCCGCAGCGATCACCTTGTCAAATGACAGGTAGGTGTCCACCGCCAGCGCCTCACCGAGGCAGATCGCCTCATCGGCCTGCTGCACATGGAGCGAACCGGCATCGGCGCGACTGTACACAGCCACCGATGCAACCCCCATTTTCTTCAGGGTACGCTGGATGCGGACGCTAATGGCGCCACGATTGGCAATCAGCACTTTTCCGAACATGGTCACTTTCCTGTTCGCCGGCAGGCCGTCCCGCCGTTATTGTTCTGCTCGCCGGGTCGTCCCGGGAGTATTCGCGTCAATCCCAGATCAACACTTCAATCGGCGTCGGGTTGTAGGCATTGCAGGGATTATTCAGCTGCGGGCAATTGGAGATCAGCACAATCACATCCATCTTCGCCACCATCTCAACATACTTACCTGGCGCACTGATGCCGTCGGCAAAGGTCAGTCCGCCCTCGGGCGTCACTGGCACATTCATGAAGAAATTGATGTTGTGGGTAATGTCGCGCTTATCCATGCCGTACTGCGGATTTTGCATCAGCGCCAGCAGGTAGCTATCGCGACAGGCATGCATGCACTTTTTCTCCAGCGCATAACGCACCGTGTTGCTTTCGGTGGCACAGGCGCCGCCAAGCGTGTCATGGCGGCCACAGGTGTCGGCGGTGATTTCCAGCATTTCCCGCCCTTCAGAGGACATCAACCGGGTGCCCGCGCCAAGATACAGATTGCCCTGATGGCGAACGGTATCCATGGCGCTGTAGCGCTCGGCGGGATCAGCAGCACTGTAGAAAAGGGTATCGGCGGCCTGATTCCCTTCCAGATCAAGAATTCGGAAGGTCTGGCCAGCCTTGACCACCTGCATCCAGTAATCCCCTGCCAACACCACTTCCCGGTAACTGGCCGACTCCGGCTTCAATGCACTTTCGCGGATCATCAGCAGTGCCCTCCACGGTGATGGCAACTACCATGGTGGTAGTGGAGGTTATTGAGGAAGCCGCGCCGGTTTTCATCGCAGCTGTCACGGCAAGGATCGCTATCGCCCAGTGGCGCGGCTTGGTACAGCTGATACCGCACTCGGCGTGCCGGCCACTCGGGGGCAAAATTGAGCGGATGCGGGCAGGTGTGGAGCACTACCAGCGTGTCCATCTCGAAGCGAAGGTCAATATGGGCACCCGCCGCAGCCGGTTCCACCAAGGTCAAATTGCCATCCGTGTCGGCCAAGACCTTGCTGAACAGATTCAGGTTGGCAACGATGTCTCGTCGGCCAAGACCATGTTTGGCCAGCTCGATCAGAAAGCTGTCACGGCCGTTGCGATGCATGGCATTGCGCGCCTCCTGATAGTTCTTGCTGCCCCAGCGCGACGCCACCAGCTCCGCATCGCAGGTGCCGCAGACAGCATCATGCCAGCCGGCAGTATCTTCAATGATAGAGCACAACACCCGGCCCATATCCGTGTAGATGCAGTGCCCAGTGGTGAGGCGGAAGGTGTGCTGACATTTCAGCGTATCGGGGATGTTAATACGCTCCAGCAACTGCTCCGGGTTGTACATCAGCATGCCGACGTTGGCACCGCCCTCCTCATCAATCAGACGCAACACCTGACCGCGCGCGATACGAAATGACCAGTGGCAACCGCCGGGGATCACGTCTTCATCAAGCAAATCGCTGTTCATTGGTGTGCTCCTGCCAGCAAATGGCGCGTTTGCGCCACCTCGTTGGCGATAGTGTCCCGGGTCGACTTGTCGGCCTGCTTCAGCGGCAGATCGTAGGTGATGGTGGCGCCATAGGCATTCGGGGCCTGAACGTCACGACGTACCTTGTCGAACACCATCAGTCGAGTGCCGAGTGAGAAACCTTCCTTGATGTCGTGGGTCACCATAAACACGGTGACACCCGTTTCTCGCCACAAACGCAGCACCAGCTCATGCATATCGGCACGAATACCTGGATCAAGCGCACCAAAGGGTTCGTCCAGCAGCAGGATGCGCGGCTTCATGATCAGCGCCTGGGCAATCGCCAGGCGCTGCTGCATGCCGCCGGACAGCTCAGATGGATAGCGCTTCAGCGCATGGCTCAGGCCCACGGCATTGAGCAGTGTCTCCGCCTCTAAGCGGATCGCAGCACGACGGGCGCCGAAAGCGCGACCAAGCACCCCGCCCAGCTTCAGCTCCGGGCCGAGCATGACATTGGCCAGCACGGTCAGATGCGGCATCACCGAGTAGCGCTGGAACACCACACCGCGATCCTCTCCGGGTTCAGCCGGCAGCGGATTGCCGTCCATCAGTATCTCGCCCTTACTGGGTTTTTCTTCGCCCAGCAACATGCGCAGGAAGGTGGTTTTACCACAACCGGAGGTGCCCACCAGCGTGCAAAATTCACCGGCGTTGACACTGAAGTTGAGCTTTTCCAGCACCACGGTGTCGCCATACTGTTTGCTCACCTGTTTCACTTCGATCAGCTTCATGCTTCACCCTCCTGCTGGCGGTGAAACCAGGGGAACATCCGGCGGGAAAGCAGCCGCAGGCTGAGATCCATAAAGTAGGCCAACAAGGCAATCCAGAGCACATAGGGCAGAATCACATCCATGGCCAGATAACGGCGCACCAGGAAGATGCGATAGCCAAGCCCGTCGGTGGAGGCAATGGCTTCAGCTGCGATCAGGAACAGCCAGGCTGCGCCCAGCGACAACCGCAATGATGCCAACAAGCGCGGCAGTAGCTGCGGCAACACCACCCGAATCATCAGGTGCCAGCTGTTACCACCGAGGGTTTGCAGCTTGATGAACTGCTCGCGCGGCATATCCAGCACCCGCTGGGCCATATCGCGAATCATTACCGGGGCCGTGCCGATCACGATCAGCACCACTTTGGATAGCTCCCCCAGACCGAAAACAATAAACAGGATCGGCAGTATCGCCATTGGTGGCACCATCGAAATCGCCGCCACCAATGGCCCCATCAGGGCGCGGAAAAACGGTAGTGTCCCGAGCAGGATGCCGACCAGCAGTGCCAGCGATGCGGATACCGCCAACCCCTTCAGCAGCCGGTCGAGACTGGCGCGAGTGTCCATCCACAAGATGTACTCACCGCTACGCACATCCTCGGTAAAGGCAAGTCGATGGACGGAGTCCACCATGCTGTTTAACCCCGGCAGCAGTTTGTCGTTGGGGTTCTCGGCAAGACGCGTGTTGGAGGCGCTGATATAGATCATCACCAGCAGCAGAAACGGCACCACAGCCAAGGCAAAGGCCAATGGGCGGGAGGGTTTCAGATTAATCAGCCTCATGCGTCGCGCTCCCGATGGGCAGCGGCATTCAGGCCGAAATGGATGCGATACTTTTCGGGCATGGTTCTCCTCCTGCAGCGCAAGCGCCGGTTACACGGATGACCGGAACGTCTCGGTGATGCTGGTCTCCCGGGCTTTTATCCCGCCGTGTAACCTCTCCGCAGGAAAGGCCGGCAACTCTCGGACCAGACATCGCGCCGCGACCGGAACCCTAGTTGCTCTGTGCATCACCCGGCAGGATTGCTCCGCGCCGCGTTTCCATTCAGGGAATTGCAGAATCCGTGCCACCCACCCATGCCCGGATTCGCATCGATTTGCCCCACTGCCCGTGATACGCAACGCAATCTGCGCACCAAAGCAGGGCGCATGCCCCATTAGCGGGCGAGCAAAGCCTGCAGCGCTTGCCACAGCTGGATCATGGCCTCCGGCTCGCGCCCCGGCCCACCGGCGCAATGCCCCCAGTCGCTATGCAGCACCCGGAAATCCACCACGGGCATCTGCTCGGCGTCCTGCTGCGCCTCTTCCACAAGAAAGTACTGGTCCGTCGCCGAGGGCATCATCAGCACCGGCATCGTCAACCGGGACAGTGCCGCACCAGCGCCGGCGGCAAAACGGGTGTTATCGGCAATATCCGCCCGCGCCCACATATCCAGAACACACAGCAGATCATGGTGATTCATGGCCAGATGATCCTGCTCCCACCACGCCAGCAGCGCATCGATGCTGTCGAAACCGAGTCGCCGATAATCCTGCCGACGCAGAAACCCCGGACCGTAGGCGCGGCTGGCATAGACTCGGGCGAAAGCGCGCAGTCCCGCCTCCGGCGTGCCCCCCTGGGCGTAGCGCGCATCCGCCTCCAGCGCCGCCCGCAAGCCGATCAGGAACAAACGGTTATGGGGATAGCAGCGCACCCCGGAACACCAGGCCGCAAGCCGTTTCACCTGATTCGGATAAAGGGCGCCCCACTGCAAGCTCTGCATCCCCCCCAGCGACCAGCCGGCCACCAGCGCCAGTGATACCTCGCCCCACAACAGCGCCAGCATGCGACGCTGGGCTTCCACCTGATCGGCCAGATGCAACGCCGGAAAGTGCGCGCCGCGCTGATCCGGATGGGCATTGGACGGCGAGGTGGATTCTCCCCCACCGAGCATGGCGGGAATAATCAGACACCAGCGCGGGTCTGCCAGCGGACTGTCGTCATCCGCCAGCGGCCGATTGCCTGCCATTGCACCACCGTAATACGTCGGCAGCAGCACGATGTTGTCTTTTGGTGCATTCGGCTGCCCCCTTTGCAGGTAGCAAAGCGTGACATCCCGCAGAATCTCGCCGCTTTGCAGGGCCAAATCCCCCAGCCCGATTTTGTTTTCAACCCATTGTTCAGAATACATTTTTAATCTCCTCGCGCACCCTGTGGCAAAGCCCCCTTTTGCACTTATACATACACACTGGCATGTATATTGAATGAAAGTTTCGTGCCAGCGGCAAACCCGCTTTCATTCAACACTCCGGAGAAACTGATCATGTCATCGGCTAACAGCAACCACAGTCTTGCCACCCGTCTGGAGCAGGCCGGCGTCAAGTACGCCATGGCCAGCTATGTCGATATTCACGGCCGCATCAAGGGCAAGCTGGTGCCGCTCAATCACCTCGACAACATGCTCGCCGGATCCGAGCTCTACACCGGCGCGGCACTGGACGGCGTACCGCAGGACATCAGTGATAACGAAGTGGCCGCCATGCCGGACCCGGCCACTGCCACCCAGTGCCCGTGGAATTCGGAGCTGGCCTGGTTTGCCAGCGACCTGTATCTGGACGGTGCGCCATTCGAGGCCTGCTCACGGGTGATCCTCAAGCGTCAGACCGAAGCGGCAGCGAAGATGGGCTACCTGTTCAACCTTGGCATCGAAACCGAATTCTTCCTGTTCCGCGATCTTGGCAACGGCAAGTTCGGCCCGATTAGTGACCGCGACAATCTCGGCAAGCCCTGCTACGACCCGTGCGCGCTGATGGATAACCTGCCGATCATCGACGAGCTGGTGACCGCGATGAACAGCCTCGGCTGGGATGTCTACTCCTTCGACCACGAAGATGCCATCGGTCAGTTCGAAACCGACTTCACCTATACCGATGCCCTGAACATGGCCGATCGGTTTGTGTTCTTCCGCATGATGGCTAACGAAATTGCTCGTAAACACGGCGCTTTCGCCAGCTTTATGCCCAAGCCCTACGTTGATCGTACCGGCAGTGGCGCTCACTACAATATGTCACTGGCAGACATCGGAACCGGCAAAAATCTGTTTGTCGCCAATGGCGATGACAACCATGAGGTTGGCGTCTCCGCCCTCGCCTACCACTTCATTGCTGGCGTACTGAAACATGCCCGCGCCATCTGTGCAGTGATCGCCCCCACCGTCAACAGCTACAAGCGGCTGGTGCGGCAAGGCTCCATGTCCGGCTCCACCTGGGCGCCGGTGTTCTGCTGCTATGGCAGCAACAATCGCACCAACATGATCCGCATCCCCAGTGCCGGCGGACGGGTCGAGTGCCGCGCCGCGGACATCAGCTGCAATCCCTATCTTGGTGCAGCCATGATTCTGGCTGCCGGCCTGGAGGGCATTCGTGAGCAGCTAGACCCAGGCAAACCACACCGCGAGAATATGTACAACTACAGCGATGCCGAAATCGCCGCCCAGAATATCCAGTTCCTGCCGCAGAGTCTGGAAGAGGCCATTGATGCCTTTGAAGCCGACCCGCTGTCGCGGGAAGTGTTCGGTGAGCGCATGTTTACGAGCTTTATCGAGTTCAAGCGGGCCGAGTGGCGCAGCTACCACAACACCGTCTCGGCCTGGGAAATCGACCGCTACCTGAAAATGTTCTGAATACTGGCGCGTAACTTGCTAGCAAAACACTGTCATCACGTTGGAGGCTCACCATGAAACATACCATCCTGACCCGTATTACCGGCGCCCTGATGGCCGGCCTGCTGCTAATCGCAGCGCCGGCGGCGCTGGCCGCGGAGAAGAGCAAGTTCAAGATCGCCTGGACCATCTACGCCGGCTGGATGCCGTGGGAGTATGCCGACAAGTACGGCATCATGAAAAAGTGGGCCGACAAGTACGGCATTGAGGTCGAGATTGTCCAGATCAACGACTATATCGAGTCCATCAACCAGTTCACCGCCGGCCAGTTCGACGGTGTGGTCAGCACCAGCATGGATGCGCTGTCGATCCCGGCAGCCAGTGGCGTTGATACCACTGCCCTGATTGTGGGTGACTACTCCAATGGCAACGATGGCATCGTTTCCAAGAAAGCCAAATCGATCAAGGACCTGAAAGGCTCACGGATCAATCTGGTCGAACTGTCCGTATCCCACTACCTGGTGGCTCGTGCGCTGGAGAGCGTTGGACTGCGCGAGCGCGATGTCACTCTGGTTAACACCTCGGATGCGGACATCGTCGCCGCCTTCCAGACCCGCAGCGTCAATACCGTCGTGACCTGGAACCCGCTGCTGGATGAAGTGGCAGCCCTGCCGGGCAGCACACGGCTGTATGACTCCAGCCAGATTCCCGGCCACATCAAGGATCTGACCGTGGTCAACACCAATACCCTGAAGGCCAACCCGAAGCTGGGCAAGGCACTGGTGGGCGCCTGGTTTGAGATGATGGCCATCATGGAAAGCGATAGCGACGAAGGCAAAAAAATGCGCGCCTTCCTCGGCGAAGCGGCCGGTACCGATCAGGCCGGTTACGAATCTCAGCTTGAGGGCATGAAAATGTTCTGGAAACCTGCTGATGCCGTGGCCTTTACCAAGAGTGAGCAGGCCTTCAGCGCCATGGATTCGGTTCGCCAGTTCTCCTTCCTGCACGGGCTGCTCGGCGAAGGCGCCCAAAATGCTGATTTCGTCGGCATTGCCTTCCCCGATGGCAAGGTGCTTGGTGACAAGAGCAACATCAAGTTCCGCTTCGATACCAGCTATATGGAAATGGCTGCAGCAGGTAAGCTCTGAGTCCACTCTCCCTCAGCCAACGGAACGGGGGCGCAAGCCCCCGTTTTTCATCATGCGCCGAACCAAAGAAGAAGCCGAACAGACCCGACAGAAAGTCATTGAGGCCGCGCTCAAGCTGTTCAGCCGCAATGGCTATTCGCAGACCACGCTGGCGATGATCGCCGAGGACGCCGGCTACAGCCGCGGGCCAATCTATTGGCACTTTCGCAACAAGGATGAGCTGTACGAAGCAGTATTGAGCTACTCACAGTCACCGCTCCAGACGCTGGTCGAACAAGCTGATCAGAGCGCAGATCCGCTGAATGCGCTTGAGGCCTTCATCGATGAGTGGTTTCGCCTGCTGATCGAGGACCGCTGGTACCGGCAGTCATTTGAGATCCTGCTCAACAAAACCGAAATGACTGACGCCCTGTCACGCACCATCAAACGCGAACGGCAACTGACTCGCAACATCATCTCGGTGCTGGGCCGCCGGGCCCATGAGCTGAACCCGCGACTGGAGCCACAATCCCATGGCCTGCTCTGCTATACCTTCCTGATGGGCATCACCCAGAGCTGGCTGTTCTCGCCCCGGCTGTTCTCATTGGCCGACCTGCGCGGACAGTTTCGCCAGCGGCTGCTGCTGATGCTGGAGCTGCCTGCGCGGCCCTGACCCGGCTTCAGCGCGAAAAATCAAAACACAATTTCCCGATATGCCCGGCACCCTGCAGCGTCTTCAGCGCCAACGGCAAATCATGAAAGCCAAACACCTCGCCAATCACCGGTTGCAGACGATGCAGGGCAATGGCCCGATTCATTTCAGCAAATTGCTCACGGTTGCCGACAGTGATCCCGCGAACAGTGACATTCATGGCCATGATCCGGGCCGTACTGATCTGGCTGGCCAGCCCGGTCAGCACACCGATCATGGAAATATGGCCGCCAATACGCACCGCCTCCAGCGACTCGGCAAGGGTGCCGGCGCCACCGACTTCAACGACCAGATCAACACCCTCACCGCTGATCTCGCGCACCATCCGCCCCCAGCGCGGCTCGTTACGGTAATTGATCAGATGGTCTGCCCCCAGCTCCCGGGCTCTCCCCAGCTTGACATCGGAGGATGAGATGACGAAGGTTTCCGCCCCCAGCAAGCGGGCGAACTGCAGGGCGAACAGGCTGACCCCGCCGGTGCCCTGAATCAGCACCCGGTGGCCCGCCTTCACCTGCCCTTCGGTCACAACTGCCCGCCACGCTGTCAGGGCGGCGCAGGGCAAGGTCGCGGCTTCAATGTGGCTGAGATTGGCCGGTGCGGGAATCATTGCACTCGCCGGCACCAGCAGATAATCCTGCAGGGCGCCGGCAATGGTTTCGCCGGTGACCCGCCGCAGCACTGGCAGGGATGGGCGCCCCGCCTGCCAGTCGGGGAAGAACAGCGTCGTTACCCGGTCGCCCACTGCCAGCGACGCCACTCCCTCGCCGAGCGCCACCACCTCGCCGGCACCATCGGATAGCGGCACCTGTGGTAACGGCATCTTCGGGTTGGCGAAGCCCAGCGCGGTGGCCAAATCATGGTAGTTGAGCGACGCCGCCTGCATGCGCACTGCAACTTCACCCGGCCCGGGCGCGCTCTCGGCCACCTCGCGGACACTGATACCGTCGAGCCCGAACCGGGTAAGTTCTGCCTTGCGCATGATTGCTGTCTCCTGATGAACGGGCCCGCCATAATGCGACAGCCGCGCCAGTGGACAAGGACAGGGATGACCAGCGGCATCGACATTTCAGTCAGGTAACATCTTGAAACAGGTTTCACGCCCCACCCTGTCCGACCCCGGCATGTCTCTTTCTGTTTAAGTTCGCCGCCGTTGTTTACACTTTCACCCTGATTTCACTGAATAACGAGAACTCATGAGCCCTTGGCTTGGTCTGGACAAACTGGTTTTCGCCATCGCCCGTCTGATCCTCAATCTTTACACCCGCGCCACCGAACAACTCGACGACCTTAGCGACCTCGGTATTCATGCCAACAGTCCGGTGGTCTACGTGCTGCGGGACGCGGCCATGAGCGACATGCTGGTGGTGGAGCGGGAGACCCAGCGAATGAAGCTGCCGTCACCACTGGCTGCAGTAGACTTCGGCAACCAGCACCTGCGCCGACGCAGCTTCGCCATCTACCGCCGGCCTGTCTTCGGTCGGGAGCGGGTCAGCGCCAGCCCGCAACGTCTTGAAAATCTGGTTGCCGCGCTACGCACGGACCCGACTCTGGATGTCCAACTGGTGCCGGTGTCTGTTTTCTGGGGACGGCGGCCGGAAAAGGAAAATTCCCTCTGGAAAATCGTTTTTTCCGACAACTGGTCCTCCCCCGGCTTTCTGAAAAAAATGATTATTGTGTTGACGCAGGGTCGCCAGCTGCTGATCCAGTTCAGCCAGCCGATGTCGCTGCGCCAGCTGGTGGATGAAAGCGACGACAACCAGCGTGTCTCTCGCAAAGCCCAACGCATCCTCCGGGTTCACTTCCGTCGCCAGCAGGAAGCGATTATCGGCCCTGACCTTTCGCACCGCCGCACGCTGGTCAACAGTCTGGTAGACAGCGCCCAGGTGCGTGCAGCCGTTGAAAGCACCGCCCGGGAAGAAAATACCAGCGAGGACAAGATCCGTGCCCGGGCGCGCAACTACGCCCGCGAAATTGCCGCCGACTACTCCTATACGGTGATCCGTTTTCTCGAGGTGTTGCTGAACTGGGTCTGGAACCGCCTGTATGCCGGCATTCGTCTCTACAATATCGACAAGCTGCGGCAGGTGGCCCGGGACCACGAGGTGGTTTACGTGCCATGCCATCGCAGTCATATCGACTATCTGCTGCTGTCGTTCGTGGTCTATCGCAATAATCTGGTGCCGCCACATATCGCCGCCGGCATCAACCTGAACATGCCGGTAGTAGGCAGCGTCCTGCGCCGGGGAGGTGCCTTTTTCATGCGCCGCAGCTTCAAGGGCAACCCCCTGTATGCGGCAGTCTTCAACGAGTACTTGCACACCATCATCACCAAGGGCTTCTCCATCGAGTACTTTGTTGAAGGCGGCCGCAGTCGCTCCGGGCGTATGCTGCAGCCCAAAACCGGGATGCTGGCAATGACCATGCGCTCGTTCCTGCGCGATGCCAACAAACCGGTGGCCTTTGTGCCGGTCTATATCGGTTACGAGAAAGTGATCGAGGCGCGTTCCTACATCGGCGAGATGCACGGCGCCCAGAAAAAGAAGGAGTCCCTGTTCGGCCTGATTACCTCATCGGTATCCCTGCTGCGCAGCCATTTCGGTGAAGTGCATGTCAACTTCGGCGAGCCGCTGGCGCTGTCTGACTTCCTCGACCAGCAGCATCCTGGCTGGCGTCAGGACGGCGATATCGGTGATAGCTCGCCCGAGTGGTTCAAGCAATCCGTGAGCCGACTCGGTGACGAGGTGGTGACCCGCATCAACAGTGCCGCCGTCGCCAACCCGGTCAACCTGCTGAGTCTCGCGGTGCTTGCCACCCCCAAACACACCATGGATGAAGAGCAGTTACGCCGCCAGCTGGCGCTGTATCTCACCCTGCTGCAGGATGCCCGCTTTGCGCCAGATACTGCCATCGCCGAGCATGAGCCGGAGGCCATCATCCGCTACGGCATTGAGCATGAGTTTATTCGTCGTATCGAACATCCGCTCGGCTCGCTGGTGGCCACTGACCCGATCACGGCGCTGCAGATGACCTACATCCGCAACAACAGTCTGCATCTGTTTATTCTGCCCGGGCTTATCAGTGTGCTGTTCGACAGTGCCAGACGTATCGAGCTCGCCCAGCTCTATCGACTGGTGAACCTGCTTTACCCGTTTTTCCGCACGGAGTATTTCCTGCCATGGCAGGCCGGCGAGCAACTGGACGCCATGACCGACAGCACCATTGCCGTGCTGGTGGAACAGGGTCTGGTGAGTCGCGACGGCGATTGGCTGAGTGGCGCACCGCTGCACTCAATAGAAGCAGACCTGCTGGATCATCTTGGCCAGACGGTCCTGCAGGCGCTGGAGCGCTTTTCCCTCACCATTCGAGTGCTGGTACAGCATGGCAGTGGGATTCTCGACAACGAACGGCTGGAAGAGCTGGCCCATCAAACCGCACAGCGGCTATCACTGCTGCACGAATTCAATTCACCGGAGTTTTTCGACCGTAACGTGTTGCGCAACTTTATCACCCAGCTGCGCCATCACGGTCTGGTATCTGCCGAGGAAGACGGCAAGCTGGTGTTCGATGATCGCCTGCAGGCGCTGGACGAGGAAGCCAGCCGTATCCTCAGCGTGGAAATCAATCAGGCGATCCTGCGCATCACCCGTCTGCCGGTAGCCGCAGCCGCCTGAACCCGCCAGTTAGCTGTGGCGGGGCGATCTTGCGCACAGGCCGGCCAACGGGGCGGCCCTGCATTTTCCCGTTTTGCGGATTCTGGAAAGTATCGCGAACGTGAGGACTGAGAGGTGGGTAGCGCCTCCCGGGACTGTGTGAGGCATGGATGCCGAACGCAAGCCTCCAGGGATGGATTCACGGCGTGTCCCGGGAGGCGCTGCCCACCTCTCAGGCCGGGGGTTCACTGCCGTGCTATTTCGGACCGTCGCCCTGCGGTGGGCGGGCTTCGCTGCGAGATCGCCGCTCCCTCTGGCAGATTGTGACGGGGAATCAATGCTTCACGGGATAGATATCGAAACGCACCGTTTTGCCCGCGAGCGATGAGGCCGGCTTACGGCCGGCGAGATCAGGTGCCCGCAGTGGACGTTTAACCACCACACGCCGGCGAGCGGTACCGAGCGCCGCATTCAGCAGTGCCTGCTCGCCGGCAGCGGAATCCATCCCACACAACCACTGCAACCAGAGCAACTCCTTCCTGATCGCGGCAGATTTTTCCCGCTCCGGGAACATCGGATCAAGATACACCACCTCTGCGCTATCGGGATGAGCCAGCAACCAGGCAACACTGTCCACCGCCTCCAGCGACATTTGCCCGGCCATTTCCGGCGAGCGCGCCAGCCCGTCCGCCAGCAACGCCTGCAGTACTGGCTGACGCTCCAGCATGACAACCCGCCAACCTGCCTGTGCCAGCAGTGCAGAATCGCGCCCCAGCCCCGCAGTGGCGTCCACCACCACACCGTTATCCATGCATTTGCCCACAGCCCGCACCAGACGCTCATGACGGACGCGATCCACTGCAAGTCGATAGCCGAGCGCACCATGGTCAAAATCAACGCTGAGCGGCGTCTCGTGCCCGCCTGGGCGCCATAGCGACAACTGCCCGGCGGCCCTGCCAAGAATCAGTTCGGCGCCACAAGCGCGGGCAGCGTCCTCATCCCCCACGCGCAGGGCGCCAACGTCAGGGGTATCAGGGAGGGCTACGAGTTTCACAGGAAGAACAACACCAGCACCGTGCCAAGCGCAAGCCGGTACAGCACGAATGGCAACATGCCAACCCGGCTGACCAGTCGGACAAAGAAGGCGATGGTGAGGTAAGCGACGACCCCGGACACCACACAGGCCATCAGCAACTGGGTCAGGGTGTAAATCTGATCCGCTTCCGCCACGTCAGGCAGCATTAGCACCACCGCCCCGAGAATCACCGGAATCGAGAGCAGAAAGGAAAAATTGGCCGCGTCTTCACGACGTAGTCCGAGCAGCAGCGCAGCGGTGATGGTAATGCCGCTCCGCGAGGTACCGGGAATCAGTGCCAGCGCCTGCGCCAGACCAATCAGCGTGGCAATACCGAAGCCCACCGCCACCAGTGGCAAGCGGTGGGTGCCGCGCGCATCCGCGAACCATAACAGGCCGCCGAACAGGAGGGTGGCACTGGCAATCACCGCCACCGATCGAGTCTGATCAGCGATCATATCCTTGAACAGAAATCCGCACACCACCACTGGCAACGTCGCCCACACCAACAGCAATCCGAGACGCAGGTCGTCGTTCAATTCGCGGCTATGCACGCCGCGCCAGGCGCCAGCAGTCATACTGGCAAGATGCCGACGGTAGTACCACAACACAGCCAGCAAGGTGCCAACATGCACCGCCACGTCAAACGCCAGCCCCTGATCATCCCATCCCAGCAGCTGCGCGGGCAGGATCAGGTGGGCAGAGCTGGATACCGGCAAAAACTCGGTCAAGCCCTGAATCAGCGCCAGCAACAGCAGCTGCAGCCACTCCATTCAATCGTCTTCCCGGCCGGTAATGGCGTAACCATCAATAAACTCCGGCGGCATGCGACGGGGCTTGCCAGAATCAATCGCCACGCACACCCAGCGGGTACGTCCACGCAGCAGGGTGACGCCATCGGCGGGACGGCGGATCTGATAACGCCGCACCATGCTGATACGTTCATCGTTCGCGACAATCCAGGTACCGATTTCCAGCGCGTCGTCCTCGAAAGCCGGTGACAGATACTCAAGTTCCGTATGCCGCGCGACCATGCCGCGATTGAGCGCCTGATAGGCTTCCCAACCCAGCCCCAGTGCCCGGGTATGATCCCAGGCAATCTGTTCCAGCCAGCGCAAGTATTCGACGTTATTGGCATGGCCCATGACATCAATGGCCGAGGCCGGCACCGTCATGGTGAGGATATGGGGGGTGGGCAGATCCCATTCGGACGGCTTGCTCATCGTATAGCTCCCTGAATCACCTGATCGCGCAAGTACACCGGACGCGCCTGCTCTGCAGGGACCGCCCGACCAGCGCGATGTTCCTCAACCGCCAATGCCGCCACTGAGCTGGCGCGAGGCAACAGGTTGGCATCCCAGTCACCGAGTTCAGGCCAACCGGCGCGTAGCGCCTGCAGATGGACCACACCGCTGCCTGCACCACGCCACGCCCCCTGAGGCAGGGCGGGCAAGACAGACGGCGCCACCACGCAGTCCCGCAATAGTCCCTCGACAACGCCATTAGCAACCCTGTAGCCACCCACATAGAGCTCTGCCATGCGAGCATCGAAGGCAATCAGCCAATCACCGTCACCATGAAGCAGGGCCGCGCCATGAGCACAGGCCGCCAGTGTCGAGACACCGATCAGCGGCAGATCTGCGGCAAAGCCAAGGCCCTGAGCCACCGACACGGCCACACGCACGCCGGTGAACGCACCCGGCCCCCGCCCGAAGGCAATGGCATCCAGCTCCCGTAACCGCCGACCACTCTCGGCCAGCAGCTCCTCGACCATCGGCAGCACTCGCTCGGTCTGCCGACGCTGAGCAGCCTCGAAGCGCTCCAGCACGGCGCCGTTATCCCACAGTGCCACCGAACAGCTGTCGGTGGCAGTCTCAATCGCCAGCAGTTTCAATCGTGCCCCGATTCTCGATATAGCGAAAAAACCGCTCCACCACGTCGGCTTTGCGAGTTCGTGTCATGCCAGGCAGGCTGTCCAGAAACAGCTTGCCGTAACTCTTGTCGATCAGACGCGGATCGGCAATCACCAGCACTCCGTGGTCCTGCACGTCACGAATCAACCTGCCGGCACCCTGCCGTAACGTCAACACCGCCTGCGGTAACTGGTAATCACGGAACGGATTGCCGCGATCGCGCCTGATCCGCTCAATGCGAGCGGCTGCCACCGGATCACCGGGTGACGCAAACGGCAGCCGGTCGATTATGACACAGCTCAACGCCTCACCCCGCACATCGATACCTTCCCAGAAGCTGCTGGTGCCAAGTAGCACCGCGTTACCCCGCTCCCGAAAGTCCTCCAGCAACTGGCGCCGCCCTGCCTCTCCCTGAACCAACAGCGGATAATTGATCCGGCCGCGCAACAGCTCCGCCGCTTCGCGCAAAGCCCGGTGACTGGTAAACAGAAAAAAGGTGCGTCCGCGGGCGGACTCAATGACCGGGACCATGTTGTCCACCAGTCGGCGGGTGTAATCCGGCATGTCCGGGGTCGGTAAATCCTCAGGCACGTACAACACCGCCTGACGGCGGAAATCGAACGGGCTTTCCAGTCGCAGTGTCTCCGCATCACTGATACCGAGGCGCTCGACAAAATGACGAAAATCGCCCGCCACCGACAGGGTCGCCGAGGTAAATACCCAGCTGCAGCGCTGTCGAGCGCGATGGGCATCAAACATGTCCGCCACAGAGAGCGGCGTTGCATGCAGGTTGAAGGCACGCTTGAAGGTCTCGAACCAGAACACCAGATTGTCATCGTGCCCGGACTGGAACCGCGCCAACGCGGCGCGCTG
Organism: Alcanivoracaceae bacterium; assembly: GCA_046292765.1. Classification (GTDB taxonomy): domain Bacteria; phylum Pseudomonadota; class Gammaproteobacteria; order Pseudomonadales; family Alcanivoracaceae; genus PGZG01. Next base: position 68,354 of record JBKBQA010000009.1, read on the forward strand.
ATCGGCCGCCCGGCGGTGACAGGACTCCATGCCGCGACTGCCACGACCGTGCGGCTCCAGAAAGGCTTCCAGTGCCGTCAGACTGGATTCGAGGCTGTCCATGGCGTCGATAACTGCCTTGTCACCGGCTGCGGCCGACCAGGGATCCTTGCGCCCTTCGGCACCGAGAGCTATTCGCAGATCTGCCACAGCGCGCTCAAGCGCACTGCAATGATCAGAGAGCTGCGGCACATTAACGGCACTGTGAGCGGCCTCACTTAGCGCATCCCGGCACAGTTCCTGCAGTTGTCGCGAGCTCAGGGTCGAACCAAAAAACGCCGCCGCCACATCCGGCAGCTGATGCGCCTCATCAAAAATTACCGTGTTGGCACTGGGCAGCAACTCGGTGACGCCTTCCCCCCGCAGTGCCGCGTTGGCAAAAAAGAGATGATGATTGACCACCACCAGATCCGCCTCCTGCGCCTCCTGACGGGCTCGCATGACCGGACAGCTACCAATCTCGGGACAATCCTGACCAAGACAGTTCTCCGCCGAGCTGGTCACCCAGGGCCACACCGGCGCGTCCTCGGGAATCTCTCTCAACTCCGCCACATCACCGGTGGACGTACGTGCGGCCCAACGCGCCACCACCTGCATCTGCAGCGCAGTGTCGCGAGTCTGGAAACGGGCCTCTTCCAGATGCAGTTTCATCCGGTAGGGACAGAGGTAGTTGGCGCGCCCCTTGAGTAACGCCACCCGCCGATGAACCCCCAACGCCTTCAGAACCACCGGCAGATCACGAAAGAACAGCTGCTCCTGCAGGCTCTTGGTGCCGGTAGAGATGATGGTCGGTCCGTCGGCAAGCAACGCAGGGACGAGATAGGCAAGGGTCTTGCCGGTCCCCGTTTCAGCCTCCACCACCAGCGCAGAGTGCTGCTCAAGGGCCTTCTCCACCGCTCTGGCCATCGCCAACTGCGGTGCTCGAGGGGCAAAACCGGGAATCAGACTGGCGAAGCGCTCGTCATCGCACAGCACACGTTCAACACGACTCAATTGTGGACCTCCATGACTGGCGCAGAGCATACCAACCGGCCATCGTGGAGACCATCAGAGAGCACCGCCGGGCCATGGCAGTTATCCGCGACTGCCCCAGAATGCAGAAGGCCCCGCGTAGCGGGGCCTTCTGGTTAGCGCAGAGAAGAATTACTTCTTGGCGCGACGGACTGCTTTCTTCTTGGCAGGCGCCTTGCGGACTGCCTTTTTCTTGGCAGCGGCCTTGCGCGGAGCCTTCTTGGCAGCAGCTTTACGCGGAGCTTTCTTGGCAGCGGCCTTGCGAGCCGGTGCCTTCTTCGCTACGCGCTTGGCTTTTACCTTGCCTTTGCCTGCAGCCTTCTTGGCTTTGGCAGCGGCTTTCTTGGCAGCAGCTTTCTCTCGGACAGCGGCCTTGCGAGCAGCAGCCTTGGCCTTGGCAGCGGCCTTTTTGGCAGCAGCTTTCTGCTTGGCGGCCGCCTTACGGGCAGCTACTTTCGCTTTGGCAGCGGCTTTCCTGGCAGCAGACTTCTGCTTGGTAGCGGTCTTGCGAGCAGCTACTTTCGCCTTGGCAGCGGCTTTCTTGGCAGCGGCTTTGGCCTTGCGATCCGCAGCACGGTGCGCGGCCTTCAGGCGCTTGGCTTCACGGCTGGCAGCGGCCTTGGCAGCACGCAGCTCCTTGCGCAGATCGCCCACGGCGTCACGCAGCGACTTCAGCTGCTGGCGCATGGTGGCGATACGAGCCTTGGCGGCGGCGGTAACCTTGCCTTTGGCAGAGTCACGCTGAGCTTTCAGCTTGGCGGTGGCGGCGGCAACCTTCTTGGCTTGCACATCCAGTTTGGCTTCGACAGCAGCGACTGCCTTGTGGGCGGCGGCGGCGGCCTGCTCTTTCAGTTTGACCTTGTTATCAGCAGCAACCTTTACTGCCGGTTTGGCGGCTGCTTTCCGTTTCGGTGCGGCTTTCTTTTTGGCTCGAGCCATGACTGATCTCCTAAGCTATAGCGTTGTTTTTACTGCGACCGAGGAAAAAATAGCATAAAAAAAAATCAGGTGGTACATAATTTGTTCACCCCCCTTTCTCGCAACCCCGCTCTCCCCCCGGAAAAACAATTTCAAAACGGATGCGCTGACACCGCGAAAACCTGTGCTCGGCAAGCGCCAAAAAATGCGATTGGCAATTTTTCCGCGAGAAAAATGCACTTCGTCGGGAATTGTCGACGCTGACCACGTGCCAGCGACAATGTCATGAGACGACATTTGAACGGGTTCAGGGGCGCAACGAGCGGACGAAAAAAAAGTCCTCATCACCTGCTTCAAACGGAGCAGAAACGGGGTCCGGTAATGCCGACACCGTAAAAGTGTTACCTCCGTAACACTTTTTGGAGGGGAATCACGCAGCAGTCTGGAGGAGAAAATTGTCCCTCGGAGCAGCTCTGCGCCAGATTGAACGGCATAAAAAAGGAGGCCGAAGCCTCCTTTTTTATGCCGTTCAGGGTGCGAATATCAGCCGCGCAGGGCAGCCAGCACCTTGTCGCGGATCTGCTCCATGGAGCCAATACCCGGAACACAGACATAGTGCGGCGAATTTTCTCCGCCCTTGGCGGCCAACCCCTGATAGAAATCCACCAGCGGACGGGTCTGTTGCTGGTACACCTCAAGGCGCTTGCGCACGGTTTCTTCGCGATCGTCATCGCGCAGCACCAGATCCTCGCCGCTCAGGTCGTCCTTGCCAGCCTGCTTCGGCGGGTTGTATTTGATGTGATAGACGCGTCCCGAGGCGGGGTGCACACGACGGCCAGAGAGACGCTCGATGATTTCCTCGTCATTCACGTCAAGCTCGACCACAAAATCGATATCGATGCCGGCTTCGACCAGCGCCTGCGCCTGGGGAATGGTGCGCGGGAAGCCGTCAAACAGGAATCCGTTGGCACAGTCAGCGGCGGTGATGCGTTCCTTCACCAGACCGATGATGATGTCATCCGACACCAGACCACCGGCATCCATGACTTTCTTTGCCGCAATACCCAGCTGTGTCCCGGCTTTAACAGCGGCGCGCAGCATGTCTCCAGTGGATATCTGCGGGATACCGAATTCCTTCATGATAAGCTGGGCTTGGGTACCTTTACCGGCACCCGGGGCGCCGAGCAGGATGACTCGCATAGATGACTCCGACTTGAATCCGGCCGCCGAGTGGCGCCGGGTTGCCCCCGAAAAAGGGGGGAAACTCTACCGTGACACCGGCCGCCGAACAAGGCGGTCCGTGCCGGGCAAGCGATTTTACCGATTCACTGCCGGGCCGGGCAGCACCAGCGTGGCTGAAAGCTCCCCTGCCCGGCCCTGCAGCGGCACCAACCGGGCCGACTCCAGAGCATCCTCGATGCCGCGGGTAATGCCGGGATTATAGCGGGCGCCAGCCACCAGAGCGGTGCCCGGCTCCGGCATATCCTGCAGCCAGTTCTCCGGCCGGACAGTCACTGCCATCGGAAAACGATCCGCCAGCACCCGCACCGCCGCCAGTGGCTGGCCAGCATCTCCAGGCCGACGCAGGAACACAAACAGGGTGCCACCGGGCTCCACATCCGCAGCAGCCTCAACCGTCACCATCAGGTCAGTGTAGTGCTGTTGGGCACCGAGTTGACGTCGAGCGCCCTCAACCATGTTCTCCAGCAGCGGTCTGGCCTCTCCCTCGCCGTGACGAGCCAGCAAGGCCTCCCAGGCCGGCAGCGCCCGGGCGAAATCCCGGCTCTGCATGGCCGCCGACGCCATCAGGGTCAATGCACCGTCATGCCGGGGCACCTCCTCAATAATCGCCTCCAGTAGCGCTGCCGATTCTTCTGACAGCTGTCCCTGACGCTCTTCAATCAGACTGCGCGCCAGCAGAAGGCGGGGCTCCAGTGCACCGTCACTCTTCTCCACCGCCCGTCGAGCTGCAGTGACTGCAACCCGGGGAGCTTCCAGCTCGCTATATACCAGTGCCAGCACATACCAGCCTTCTGCGGACGGTGTCAGATGAAGTTGGCGCTGCAACACCCGCGCCAGCGATTGCAGCGGCACCTGTTCCGCCAGTACCGGATCAGGGCTCCCCGCCACAACCTGACGGGCAAACTCCTGATACTCCTGCCAATCGGCCAGCCAGCGGCCGGTGTCGGGATGCAGGCCACGGTTTATATAAAGCAGCACTGACGTCAGCAGCAGCACAGCAATCACCGGCAGACTCAGGAGCGACAGACGGACCCCGTAACGACTCGCCTCTCGTCGCCACAGCCACCACAACAGGCCGGCAGCGATCAGGCAAACCAGCGCGATGGAGACGATAAACATCAGACAATATCCTCGCCGCGGGCGATGCGGCGGGCGCGTCGCATCTGAAAGAATACCAGCAAACCACCGCCCAGCATGGCGCCGAGCGGCGCCACCCAAAGAATCATGGTCTGGGGGGTTAGCGGCGGATGGTAGCTGACGAAATCGCCATATCGCTGGACAAAGTAATCGACGATCTCGTCATTGCTGCGGCCGGCTCGAATCATCTCGGCAACCTGCTCACGCATATCAAGGGAGATCGGGGCATCCGAGTCGGCAATGGCCTGATTCTGGCACTTGGGGCAACGCAACTGCACCAGCAACTCACGGAAGCGACGTTCATCGGCCGCCGACTCAAACTGATAAATGTCCTCTGCGGCAAACACCCCGAGCGGCAGACACACCAGCAAAGCCAATAGTACGCGTTTCATCGAAGCTCCTCCTGCTCCCACACCGGCGCAAAACGTTGCTGCCATGATCGGTCGTTGACCTCACCGACATAGCGCAGCACCACTTCACCACGCGGATTGATCACAAAGGTTTCCGGCGCACCATAGACACCCAGATCGAAGCCGTAGCGGCCGCTCTCATCCATCGGCACTTCGATAAAAGGATTGCCGTAACGGGCGAGATAATCGCGTGCCTTGGTCGGGTCATCCTTGTAATTGAGGCCCACGATACGTACCCCGCGTTCCGCCAGCGCCATCAGGTACGGATGCTCGACGTAGCAGGTCGGGCACCAGGTGGCCCAGACGTTCAGCAGCGTCCAGTGACCGAAAAACAACTCGTTGCTGACCTCAGTACCACTACGCATCAGCGACGGCAATTGCATCACTGGCAGGGACTTTCCCGCCAGCGCCGTGGGCAACTCCTCGGTATCACGGCCAAGGCCAGAGGCCAGCAGAATGGCAAGACCGATAAACGCCACCAATGGCAGAAACAACCACCAGCTGTTACGCGCTCGCATCGGCTTCCTCCTCGCCCTGACGAGAGCGATAACGACGATCGGACGCAGCAACAAAACCACCGATGCCAAGCAACAGCGAGCCGATCCACAACCAGCCGATACCCGGCTTGTAGTAGATCCGAACCGCCCAGGCTTCGCCGCCGAGCGGTTCGCCGAGGGCAACGTAAAGATCACGCCACAAATTGGCCTGAATCGAAGCCTCCGTCATCACCTGACCACTGACACGATAGGTTCGCTTTTCAGGCGTCAAGGTGGTAACCGGTTTGCCGTCACGGGTCACCGGCACTATTGCGCGGATTGCATCAAAGTTGGGACCAGCACGATCTGTCACTTCGGCAAAGGTGAATTCGTAACCGGCCACGATCGCGGTGTCGCCTGGCGACATGCGCACATCGCGTTCAATTTCGCGAAAACTGACCTGGGTAACGCCGGCAACCAGAATGGCGAGGCCTATGTGGCCGAGAATCATGCCGTGATAGGCCCGAGACAGGCGTCGGGCGCCACGCCAGAGGCCGACCCGGAACGCCAGCGCCTTACGGCCCCAGTCATAAAGCTGCGCCATGATCACATACACCACCAGAATCACCGCCAGCACCGCCACAAACGGCATTTCGCCGCCGCTGATCACCACCAGCGCCGTGCCCAGTACCACGCTCACCGGTGCCAGCCACATCAGGCTTCGCAGCAACACCCTGCCGTCCTGCTTTTTCCAGTTGCTGAGCATGCCCGGCACCATCAATAGCATCAGCACCAGCGTCAACGGCACAAAGAACGCATTGAAGTACGGTGAACGTACTGAAATCTTGATATCCAGCGCCTCTCCCAGCAGTGGGAACAACGTGCCCATCAGCACCACGAAGGTGGCCACCATCAGGATCAGGTTATTGCCGAGCAGAAAACTGTCGCGGGACACGAACTCGAACCCGGCGCGATGACGCAACACCGGTCCGCGCACGGCAAACAACACCAGAGAACCGCCCACCACCACCGACAGGAAGGCGAGAATAAAGGCGCCGCGAGCCGGATCGTTAGCAAACGAATGCACCGAGGTCAGCACACCCGAGCGCACCAGAAACGTCCCGAGCAGACAGAGCGAGAACGCCATCAGGGCCAGCAGAACCGTCCAGGCCCGGAACAGTCCGCGCTTTTCGGTTACTGCGAGCGAATGAATCAGCGCGGTGCCGCACAACCACGGCATCAGCGATGCATTCTCCACCGGATCCCAGAACCACCAGCCGCCCCAACCGAGTTCGTAGTAAGCCCACCAGGAACCGAGGGCAATACCCAGCGTCAGGAAGGCCCAGGCCACTGTGGTCCAGGGCCGCGCCCAGCGCGCCCACACCGGATCCAGTCGTCCGGCAATCAAACCGGCAATGGCAAAGGCAAACGCCACCGAAAAGCCAACATAACCGGTGTACAGCATGGGCGGATGAATAATCAGCCCAGGGTCCTGCAACAACGGGTTCAGGTCCCCACCATCGAGCGGAAACCAGGGCAGATTGCGATCGAACGGATTTGAGGTCAGCAGCATAAACAGCAGGAAGCCAATGCCGACCATGCCCATTACCGACAGCACCAGCGCATGCACATCCGCTGGCACCCGGCCACGCAGCCACGCTACCAGCAGTCCCCACAGCGCCAGAATCCAGACCCACAACAACAAGGAGCCCTCATGGCCACCCCAGATCGCCGAGATCCGGTAGCCAACCGGCAGCTTGCTGTTGGAATGACCGGCCACATAGGCGATTGAGAAGTCATGGGTATAGAAGGCCCACGCCAGCGCCAACAGGCTAACGGTCAGGAAAAGCCACTGCAAAATGGCGGCCGGCCGCGCCACCGCCAATAACCAGGGCTTGCCAGACACATATCCATATATAGGCAGCGAGGATTGAAGAATAGCCAGCGCCAACGCCAGCCAGAGACAGAAGTGGCCCAATTCTGCGACCAAGGGACTCTCCGGGCTTACCGAGGGGGCCTTAGGATGGTCAAGCGACGCCCGCAATGCAAGCCCGCCCGCGACGCACCGGTCATCCCGGTGTCACGATCATCCGCGACAATCCGGCCGAGACTGTCGTGACCTCCTGATGACAGTGGCAAGATTGTCACAATTGGTAATGCCTGCGGTGGCTGCGTTCACACCGGGCTTTGTTATGATGGCGACCGAATTTGATGACCTGGATGGCAGTGTGACCAGTAACCGACAATCCCAATACCAAAAAGACGAGCTGCTGGCCTGTGGCCACGGCGAGCTGTTCGGCCCCGGCAATGCCCGGCTGCCCTTGCCCAATATGCTGATGATGGACCGCATCACCCGCATCAGCGACAGCGGCGGTAGCTATAACAAGGGAGAAATCATTGCCGAACTGGATATCCACCCGGATCTCTGGTTTTTTGCTTGTCACTTCGAGACAGACCCGGTCATGCCGGGCTGTCTGGGTCTCGATGCCCTGTGGCAGCTGGTAGGATTCCACCTCGGCTGGCTTGGCCACCCGGGCCGTGGCCGGGCGCTCGGCGTGGGCAACGTCAAGTTCAGCGGTCAGGTGCTACCCACGGCAAAGAAGCTGACCTACCAGCTCGATATCAAGCGCATCGTCGCCCGCGGACTGATACTCGGCATTGCTGATGGTCGAGTCAGTGTCGACGGCCGCGAAATCTATGCCGCCGACGACCTGCGCGTCGGCCTGTTTTCCTCCACCGACGGATTTTAACGGAGAGCCTTCATGCGCAGAGTAGTGATCACCGGCTATGGCATTGTCTCCTGCCTTGGCAACGACGCTGATAGCGTAACGCGGTCACTGCGCGAAAGCCGTTCCGGCATTCGCTTCCGCGAGGCGTACAACGAAATCGGCATGCGCAGTCAGGTGGCGGGTATCCCCACCATTGATCTCGACGAACGCATCGACCGCAAGGCGCGCCGCTTCATGGGTGACTCGGCAGCCTACGCCTACATCGCCATGGACGATGCCATTCGCCATGCCGGCCTTGAACCGGATCAGGTCAGCCATGAACGCACCGGCCTGATCGCCGGCTCCGGTGGTCACTCCTCCATGAATCAGGTGGACGCAGCCGACATTGCCCGCGAGAAAGGCGTCAAGCGGGTCGGCCCTTATATGGTGCCGCGAGTGATGGCCAGCACCGTCTCAGCTTGTCTGGCCACGCCGTTCAAGATAAAGGGGGTGAACTACTCTATTGCCTCTGCCTGCGCTACCAGCGCCCACTGTATCGGCAACGCCATGGAGCTGATTCAGCTTGGCAAGCAGGATGTAGTATTTGCCGGCGGCGGCGAGGAAGAACACTGGACCCTCAGCATCCTGTTCGACGCCATGGGCGCCCTGTCCAGCAAATACAATGAAACACCGGAATCTGCCTCCCGAGCCTACGATGCCAACCGCGATGGTTTCGTCATCGCCGGCGGCGGCGGCATGGTGGTACTGGAAGCACTCGAACACGCCAAGGCCCGCGGCGCCAACATCCTCGCCGAGGTGGTCGGCTATGGCGCCACCTCCGACGGTCACGACATGGTTGCACCGAGTGGTGAAGGCGCCGCCCGCTGCATGCGTCAGGCCATGGCCACGGTGGATACCCCGATTGATTACATCAACACCCATGGCACCAGTACACCGGTGGGCGATGTCGCCGAGCTACGCGCCATTCGCGAAGTCTTTGGCAACAAGATCCCACCGATCAGCTCGACCAAATCCCTGTCTGGCCACTCGCTGGGCGCCGCCGGGGTACAGGAAGCGATTTATTCGCTGCTGATGATGCAGCAGGGCTTTATTGCCGGCTCCGCTAATATCAGCGAGCTCGATCCGGAAGCGGAAGGTTGCCCTGTTGTCACGGTGAGCCGCGATGCCACCCTGAATACGGTGATGTCGAACAGCTTTGGCTTTGGTGGCACCAATGCCACGCTGATTTTGCGGCGCTATACCGAGTAACGCGATACCGAGCAAAGTCGACCAAAAACAAAAAAGCCCGCTTGCGCGGGCCTTTTTGTTTGCTGCAACGGTATCAGAACCGGAAGGCAACACGAGCGCCGTAGAACTCGTCGTCCAGGCTCTCGGTCTTCTCAACAAACACCTCACCACTCAGCACCGGAGTGAAGAAGTAACGGGACTGAACACCAAAGGCGGCCAGACCACGCTCCTCTTTCGATACCGAAGCACCTACGCTGAAGCCGTTGTTGATGTAGTAGTCACCAGACACGCTGATAGACGCAGTATCGTTGGCATCGTCCGAGCGGCCGGCTTCGACCTCCAGATTGATGTTATTGGCCACGTATTTGGCACCCAACAGAATGGTGCTCAGATCGGCGAACTCATCGTCATTGTAGCCGGCATAGACCAGGAAGCCATCGTCCAGCATATAACCGACGCGCAGGGTCAGATCATTGTCGCCATCATTGTCGATAAAGTCAGCCGAAACATAGATGTCTTCGAACCACCATTCCACGCCGAGTCCCAGAGTATCTTCGAATGCGCTGTCATCAGGATTAACGTAGAAAGCGCTGATATTGCTGTTGCGCCCCAGGAAAGCAGCCTCTGCCAACGGACGGTCCGCAGTGGTCACGGTATTGATGTGATAAGTAAAGTCCAGCCCGATGGAGCTGAAGTTGCCATCATCGCCATAGGACAGGCCGGCTTCCATCTGGTAATCCTGAGCATGCACAGCGCCAACCGAAAAAACAGCAGCCACAGCAGCAGCAAGGTAAGTCTTTTTCATTTTGAGATCTCCCTGTTCCATTATTGTCGTCGAACGTTCGCACTACCGCTTTGTGGGCAGCAGTGCTCCGACTATATGACGATATAATGACGGTGAAAAGCCCTGATCTGGTGCATTTTTAACCAATCGCACCATTGTGGACAGCTGTTCGCCCCATTTTGGGAACCAGATAAAAGAAAAGCCCGCTTGCGCGGGCCCGGAGTTTGCCTGACATCCCTGTCAGGCGGGGCGACATCCTGTCGCCATTGTCACTGTCAAATCAGAAGTCGAAGCGCAGACCGAGGGACAAGGCGCTGGCGTCCTCACCAAAGGCACCCAACACGCCAGATGTGCGACCCTGGTTCCACGGGGTCAGGCGGACGGTGTCATCGTTCTGCACCATGGCGTAGTTAGCATACACCCGCAGGGAGCTGTCGAGACGGTGCTCCACACCCAGCGCAATCATGGTGGAGTCACTGTCATCGGCGTCAGCAGAGCGGGTCATGACCATGCCTTTGACGGCGGTGGCCTTGGTGACCTTGTACTCTGCACCCAGACCCAACACGTCACTGGTCAAAGCATCATTACCAGCAGCGTTGCTGCCTTTGTAGTCTACGGTCTGGAAGAAGCCAACCAGTTTCAGATCACCGGACAGGCTATAGGCACCTGCCAGTCGGATGGCATTACGCTCACCACGGTTCTGGTCTTCGCCGTAAGTTTCATAACCCAGCGCCAGATCCAGAGCATCTTTCTTGTAGGTCACGGACAGGCTGATGGCCTCGTCTTTCTCGCCATCCAGTTTATCTTCGCTGGCTTCATCGTGGATTGAGTAAGCCAGGTTGAAGCGCAGACCACTGAAGTCCTTTGTCTGGAAATGGATGGTGTTGGGATTGCGTTCGTCGAAGCGAGCTCGGCGGTTATTGTTAATCGCGCCCGAACCAACATTCTCGCCGTCGATACGGGTCAGGTTGCGCATGTCACCAACTTGATCGCCAAACAGGTTGGCCGGACCGCGGGCAGACTTGAACGGTGAATCGAACTGACCGATGCGGACCATGCCCCAGTCGCCTTTGACGCCGACAAAGGTGTCACGTGCCGAGGAGAAGGCCACGCCGTCGTCGAAGTCAACCTGCTGCTCAATCTGGACAAAACCGGTGATGTTTTCAGCTTTCTTCTCGGCCTTGAAACCCAGGCGCGAGGAGTTGCTGGACAAATTCAGCTCGTTGTAATCCGCACCATCATCAAGCATATCGACGGACACGTGGGCGCGACCGTAAACGGTCACATTAGCCAGCGCAGCGGCCGGCATGGCAACCACGGCAGCAACGGCGATGGCAAGCAGCTTCTTGTTCATTCGAACCTCTCCTCAATTCAGGCAATGTTGTGTGCGAATCACAGCGGTTAAGGAACCGTGTTCCCGACTGCTGAGGCGGAGTATGGGGAGGGTGAATGACGCTCAGGTTTCACAAAGATGAAGTTTGTGTGACAGGGGAACTAACGGCGTGCGCCATGCGGGGGCAACGCTGCCGGCAAGCTCATCGGCGGCAGTGTTGCCGCCCCTTGAGCACCCTACAGCCCGGCTTGCTTGGCGTTGCGCCACAGCGCCTCAAGGGCGTCGCTGTCGAGGCCGGCCAAATCGGCCTGCTGCTCCATATGGCGGAAGCGGCGGCTGAACTTGTCGGTGGCACGGCGCAGGGCCATGTCCGGGTCCATCTTCAGCTGACGGGCCAGATTGACCACACTGAACAGCAGGTCCCCGAGCTCCTCTTCGATGGCATTCCGGTCGCCGCCCGCCATGGCGGCGGAGAGCTCGTCCAGTTCGGATTGCACCTGAGGCAGCACTACCATCGCGTCCGGCCAGTCAAAACCCACGGTGGCGGCCTTTTTCTGCACTTTGGTGGCTCGCTGCAGGGCCGGAAGACCAGCGGGCACGCCATCCAGGGCGCTGCCATGGGCCCTGCCCTTGTCTGCCCGCTCATCGCGCTTGATCTGCTCCCAAACCCGCTTGATCTCGGCCACATCCGTGGTGCCCTGCTCGCCGAACACATGCGGGTGACGGCGCACCAGCTTGCTGTTCAGCGTCTCAACCACATCCGCAAAGCGAAACAACTGCCGCTCTTCCGCCATGCGGGCATGGAACACCACCTGCAACAGCAGATCGCCGAGTTCTTCCTTCAGCTCCGGCCAATCACGCTCGGCAATGGCTTCGGCCACTTCGAAGGCTTCCTCTATGGTGTAAGGCGCAATGGTGTCGAAGGTCTGCTTCAGATCCCAGGCACAACCGCACTCGGGATCACGCAGCGTGGCCATGATGGTGAGCAGTTCATCGATTGAGGACATGAGAACTCCTGAAGACAGAGACAGAGACCGCCACAGACAAGTGGCACAATGCGAGGCCGCAGCGATGGCAGAGACCTGCCGGGACTGTGTGAGGCATGGATGCCGAACGCAAGCCCCCAGGGATGGGTTCACGGCGTGTCCCGGCAGGTCTCTGCCATCGCTGTGGCCGGGATTCCACTGCCCAAAGGCCTTGAAATTTACTTTTTGTAGCGCCGCACTTCCAACACCCCCGGCAACTGATCCATCTTCGCCAACACCTTACCCAGATTGCCAAGCGTCGAAATCTCGATGGTCAGCAACATGGTCGCGGTGTTGTCATGCGGGTGCGATTCGGTATGTGCCGCAGTGACATTAACGCGCTCGTTGGCCAGCACGGACAACAAATCACGCAGCAGCCCCTGTCGATCCCAGGCGCGGATAAAAATATCGACCGGGTAGGCAATGCGATCGGCATGACCCCAGCTCACTTCAATCACCCGCTCCGGATCATCTGCTTGCATCGCCAGCAGATTCGGGCAATTGGCCCGATGGACGGTGACGCCGCGACCATGAGTGATGTAACCCATTACCGGATCGCCGGGGATCGGCTGGCAACAGGCGGCAATATGGGTCATCAGATTGCCCACGCCCTGGATGGTGATGTCGGCGCTGCCGGAGACCTTAGGTTTGGCTGGCACGAAGGCCAGCTCCTGCTGACGCTGATCGGGACTGAGCAGCTCCTGGGCCTGATTCACCACCTGGGAAATACGCAGGTCACCGGCGCCCAGCGCAGCCAGCACATCCTCCCCGGTTCTCAGGTTCAGGTCCGGCGCAAGCTTGTCCAGATCGACCTTGTCGAGGGCCAGCCTTGTCAGCTCCTTGTCGAGAATCTGCTTGCCCTGGGCAATATGAGCAGCGCGGCTCTGACGCTTGAACCAGTGATGGATACGGGCACGGGCAGAAGCGGTCTTTACATAGCCCAGAGACGGCGTCAGCCAGTCACGACTGGGTGCGCCTTCCTTCGCTGTCAGGATCTCGATCTGTTCGCCGGTTTTCAGTTCATAGTTGAGCGGCACGATGTGGCCGTTGACCTTGGCGCCTCGGCAGCGATGGCCGACCTCGGTGTGAATCTGATAAGCGAAATCAACCGGAGTGGAGCCGGCCTCCATGTCGAGCACATGTCCCTCCGGGGTAAACACATAGATTCGCTGACCACCCTCATTGCCACGCAAGTCTGCGACCATGGTGTCGAGACCGGATTCGCCGAGCTCGTCGTGCCACTCCAGTACCTGCCGGAGCCAGGCGATCTTGTGTTCATAATCAGCGCCGCGCTTGTCGCGCTTGCTACCTTCTTTGTAGCGCCAGTGGGCGCAGACACCGAGCTCGGCATCCTCGTGCATGTCGACGGTGCGAATCTGCACCTCCAGCATCTTCCGGTCCGGCCCCACCACCGCGGTATGCAGACTCTGATAACCGTTTTCCTTCGGGTTGGCGATGTAGTCGTCGAATTCCTTGGGGACATGCTGCCAGAGGGAATGCACTACCCCGAGGGCGGCGTAACAGTCACGCAGGTCTTGCACCAGAATCCGCACCGCTCGAACATCATAGACTTCGTAAAAATCCAGATGCTTTTTCTGCATCTTTCGCCAGATGCTGTAGATGTGCTTGGCCCGGCCCTGGACCTCGGCGTGATGAATGCCAAATTTTTCCAGCTGTACTTTTACCTGACTGATAACGTTCTCAATCCAGGATTCGCGATCAATGCGCTTTTCATCCAACAGCTTGGCAATTTTCTTGTAGGCACCCGGCTGCAGATAGCGGAACGACAGATCCTCCAGCTCCCACTTGAGCTGGCCAACACCAAGGCGATGCGCCAGTGGGGCGTAGATATCGAAGACTTCGCGGGCCACTTTCTGACGTCGCTCTTCTTCCGCATCTTTGACCGCACGGATAATAACCGTCCGTTCGGCCAGCTTGAGCAGAGCCACCCGAACGTCGTCCACCATCGCCACCAGCATCTTGCGGACGTTGTCGAGCTGACCATCATGCTGGCCGAGCACTGCCTTGCGAGTGGGATTCAGCACCGCGCCGATGGCCGCCATGCGTAGCACGCCTTCGATCAGCCCGGCGGTTTCCTCACCGAATTCCCGCTCCACCTCCAGCAACGAAAGGTGCCCTTCACGCACCGACCGGTACAGCACCGCCGCCGGCAGCATGGCGCCGTCGGCGCGCAGCTCGGCAAGGATATCGACCATCTGCAGGCCGATCCGGTAGCAGCCGATAATGTAGGGCCAGATACGTCCGGCCCGTTCGCCGGCATCCTCACATTGGCGGGCACGCTCGCAGGCCCGGGCAAACAGCTCCCGGTCTGGCACATGGCATTGCTCACTGACCCGGACCAGCCAATTGTCGAAGCTGCCGTCCCGGTCGCCCTCGTGGGCCTGTTGCTGGCGTCTTACCGTTACCATCAGCGCTCAAACACCGCTATCGATTCCACATGAGTGGTATGGGGAAACATGTCCATAACCCCCGCTGCCACCAGCCGATACCCCCGCTTCACCAGCTCTCCGGCATCACGCGCCAAGGTCGCGGGGTTGCAGGATACATACACAATCCTTGCCGCGCCGGTTTTGGCCAGCAGCGGCATCATTTCCAGTGCGCCAGTGCGTGGCGGGTCCACCAGCACTCGATCGTACCTGCCCTGTGCCCAGGGTTGGCCGGCGACATCCTGCGTCAGATCAAAGGCATGGAACTCGACGTTGTCGAGGTCGTTGCGGCGGGCATTCTCATAGCCCCGTTCAACCATGGCCTGACTGCCCTCCACCCCGACCACATGGCCCGCCCGGCGGGCCAGCGGCAAGGTAAAGTTACCCAATCCGCAAAACAGGTCCAGTACCCGATGGCTTGCCTGAACATCAAGCAATTCCAGTGCCAACGGCACCATTTCGCGGTTGATGGCGCCGTTGACCTGGGTGAAATCGGTCGGATGAAACGCCAGTGTCAGGTCGGCGGAGGGATGCCGATAACTGAGCCGTTGCTCGCCCTCTACCGGCCAGACCCGGTGGACAGACGACTCATTGCCCGGCTGCAGATAACAATGCCAGCCACGCTCGCGGCAGAACGCCACCAGCGCCCCCTGATCGGCAGCAGACAGCGGATCCAGATGACGAAAGATCAGGGCAATGTCTTCGTCGCCGGCGGCCACTTCGATCTGGGCAATGCGTCGCTTGCTGTCCAGCGAGGCGATCAGGGTCGCCAACGCCGACAAGGCCAACCCCACTGCCGGCACCAGCACCTCGCAACTGTCCAGTGCAGCAATAAAATGATTGCGCTTCTCCCGGAACCCCACCAGCACCTCTTCGCGAGCCTCGACATACTTGACGCCGAGCCGGGCCTTGCTGCGATAGCCGGTCACCGCCCCACGCAATGGCGGCAGCCAGCGGGCCGGCGTCAGGCCGCCGAAGTGACGCAACTGTTCTTCAAGCATGCGCTGCTTCAACGCCACCTGAGCGTCACTGCCCAGATGCTGCAGGCTGCAACCACCGCAGCGATCAGCGTGGGCGCAGGGCGGCGTAACACGATCCGGTGACGGTGCCCGCACTTCCATCGTCCGCGCCTCGTCAAACTTGCCATGGGTCTGGGTGTACTTCACCAACACCGTTTCGGCGGGCAAGGCGCCGTCAACGAAGGTGGTTTTGCCATCCGGCCGGGCAATTCCCCGGCCGTCATGACTGAGCGTTTCCACCATCAGCTCACGGGCTGGCGGCAAGGGTTTCCGACGCGCCATCAAACCCCCTCCGGCCAGGCTGCCAGAAACTCGTCGAAATGAGGCTGCTTTTCGCCTTTCAACCAGTCGCGCAGCAACGCAGTTTCGGCAGCATAACCGCTGGCATCCAGATGACCACGCATCAGCTGGAAGCGCAGAAAGACCAGCCAGGTGTTAAGCACATCGGTTTCACAGTAATCACGGATGCCCTTCAGATTACCGGCCTGAAACTCATCGAATACCTTGCCACCACTCATGCCCATCTTGCCGGGGAAACCGAGCAAGGTGGCAATCTGATCGAGAGGTGCATTGGCGCGGGCATTGTAAAGCGCCAGCATGTCCATCAAATCGAGGTGACGGGTGTGATAGCGGCTCAGGTAGTTGTTGTAGCGGAAGCTGGAATCGTTATCGCCGGTCTCCCAGTAGCGCGGCGCACTGACACCGTGGCGCAGGGCGCGGTAGTGCAATACCGGCAGGTCAAAGCCACCGCCGTTCCAGCTCACCAGCTGGGGTGAAAACCGTTCCATCCCTTCGAAGAAACGCTCAATCAACTCCTTTTCGTCGCTGGATTCATCACCGAGAGACCAGACCTTGATTCCCTTGGCGGAGCGTAGCACCACCGAAATCGCAACAATTTTTTGCAGATGGAGCCGCAGGAATTCGCTGCCGGTTTCCTGCCGACGGATATTAAAAAGCGCGCTGGCGGTGTCCTTGTCATCAAGACCATCAAGATCATAGATGCGGCGACCACCCTCCAGGTCCGGGATGGTTTCGATATCGAATACCAGTACGTTCATGAGGTCTCCAGAAGACGCCGGCTGCCAAACGGCCGCCGGCAATCAGATCAGGCGTTGAACACGCCGGTGGACAGGTAGCGATCACCGCGATCACACACAATCGCGACGATCACTGCATGCTCAAGCGTGGCACTCAGACGCAGGGCGCCGGCCACCGAGCCACCGGACGACACGCCACAGAAGATACCCTCTTCGCGAGCCAAACGCCGCATGGTCTGCTCGGCGGTGGCCTGATCCATGTCAATCACCTGATCAACGCGACTGGCATCAAAAATCGATGGCAGATACTCCTTCGGCCAACGGCGAATACCGGGAATCTGGGAACCATCGGTGGGCTGCAAACCGACAATACGGATGGCCGGATTCTTCTCCTTGAGAAACTTCGACACCCCCATGATGGTGCCAGTGGTGCCCATGGAGCTGACAAAGTGGCTGATCCGGCCCTCGGTGTCGCGCCAGATCTCCGGACCGGTGGTTTCATAGTGGGCCAGCGGATTGTCGGGGTTGGCGAACTGATCCAGCACCCGACCCTCACCGCGCGCCTGCATGGCCATGGCCAGATCACGGGCGCCTTCCATTCCCTGCTCCCTGCTGACTTCAATCAGCTCGGCACCGTAGGCTCGCATGGCGTCCTTGCGTTCCTGACTCTGGTTGGCCGGCATGATCAGCTTCATGCGATAGCCTCGCATGGCGGCGGCCATGGCGAGGGCGATGCCGGTATTGCCGCTGGTGGCCTCGATCAGCACATCACCGGGACGAATCTCACCCCGGGCCTCGGCCTTGCGAATCATGTTCAGGGCCGGACGATCCTTGACCGAGCCGGCGGGGTTGTTGCCCTCCAGCTTGACCAGAATGGTATTGGTGGTGTCCCCGGGCAGGTGCTTGAGGCGCACCAGCGGGGTGTTGCCAACGGTATCTTCGATATTGAGTATGCTCATGGCGGCGGATTGTACCCCTACCGACGGTCACTGGCACCGGGTCTATGGCCGCCGCATAATGCCCCCTTAAAAGTTGTCGAAGGAATACCGGTGCAACAGAGCCTGCGCAGCCGCATCCAGATCATGGCCGCCCTGCCCGCCTTGCTGGCAGTGATGGCACTGGGCAGCTACATGCTGGCCGGGCGCATGGCCGATATCGACAATCATGGTCGCAGCCTGCAGCGACTGGTGGTCGACAGCTATCTGGCCCAGCTCGGTGCGGTAGCGGAAGACCAGCACCCGCATCAGGAGCGACTGATGCGGGCCATCCTCGACGAGCCGGATGTCCGCGCCGCCACGCTCTGGCACCCGAGGCAGCAATGGTCCATCCACGTCGGCCCGCGAATGCGGCCGATTGCCCCGGATACCTCGGTGCTTGATCTGGTGCGTGCCACCGGCGAGGGCTGGCGCTGGCTGGTCCCGGTGGGTGACGACGGCCTGCTGCTGGAGATCGAGTTCTCCTCCCAACGCCAGCAAGTCGAAGTGCTGCAAACCCTGCTTGGCCTGTTGTTCGGCGCGGTCGTCATTGTCGTGGCGGCGCTGTTGCTGACCGCCCGGCTGAGCCGTTCACTGGCCGAGCCGTTGCAAGAGCTGATCCATGGCATTCATCGCATTCGCGACGGCCGCCTCGACACCCGTATTCAGGCCCCCGCGCCGGGTGAGCTCGGCGAACTACGTGATGCCATCAATGCCATGGCCAAGGCACTGGAAGAAGCCCAGACCGATCTGCAGGAAAACGTCGATCAAGCCACCGAGGATCTGCGCGAAACACTGGAAACCATCGAAATCCAGAATATCGAACTGGACATGGCCCGCAAGGAAGCACTCAAGGCGAGCCAGATCAAATCGGAGTTTCTGGCCAACATGAGCCATGAAATCCGCACCCCCCTCAACGGCATTATCGGCTTCACCCGTCTGTTGCTGCGCTCCGGACTGACACCCAGGCAGCGCGACTACATGAACACCATTCGCAAATCATCGGAATCGCTGCTGGCGATCATTAACGACATTCTCGATTTCTCCAAGATCGAGGCTGGCAAGCTGAGTCTGGAAGAAGCTCCTTTGAGCCTGCATGACCTGATCGAGGATGTGCAGACCATGCTGGCGCCCATGGCTCAGGAAAAGGGCCTCGAACAGGCTGCCATCATCTACTCCGACTTGCCGAAGCGGGTGCTCGGCGATGCCCTGCGTATTCGTCAGATACTGATCAACCTGATCAATAACGCCATCAAATTCACCGATCACGGCTCGGTGGTGGTACGCGCCATGCTGGAAGAAGAGCGCAACGATATTGCCACTATCAAAATCACCGTGACGGACACCGGCTCGGGTATGACCGAAGCGATGCAGCGTGACCTGTTCAATGCCTTTACCCAGGCAGACCAGAGCGTCTCTCGCCGCGCCGGCGGCACCGGCCTCGGGCTCGCCATTTCCAAACGGCTGGCGGAGGAAATGGGCGGTGAAATCGGAGTCGAGTCGGCGTGGGGTAAAGGCTCCACCTTCTGGTTCACCCTTAAAGTGGAGACCGACGAAAACGATAACACTGATTCGTTTCGTGCCTTCCGCGGTCAGCGGGTGGTGCTGATAGAGGCCGATGAACATGTCCGCCTCGGCCTCTATCACATGCTGTCGAACTGGGGCATGGAAGTCTCGGAAGCGAACACACTGTCGGAGCTTGCCGCCATACCGGTGGAAGATATGCTAATGGTGATCGGACTGCCGGCTGATCGCAGTGCCGACGACAGTGATATCGCCCTGATCGAAAAGCAGTTGCGACTGAAAGCCAGACTGGTCATCACCACCGCACAGGTAGAGCGCCTGCAGCGCCAACTGGCCGATCTGCCGGGGCAATACCGGTTGCTGGGCAAGCCTGCCACCCGACTGCGTCTTTATGATGCGCTGCTGGAAGCAAGCGGCGATCAGGCGGAACACCGGGACTCCCAGATGTCCTCGCAGCGGTTCAATGACCTCAATGTGATGGTGGTGGATGACCATGCCGGCAACCTGCGTCTTGCCGAGGTTTTTCTGTCTGAACTCGGTGTATCCGTACATACCTGCCGGAGCGGCATGGAGGCGGTACAGATGTTCCCACGCCGTCGCTTCGATCTCATCTTTATGGATATTCAGATGCCGGGCATGGATGGCATTGAGACCACTCTCCGTCTGCGGGAAATGGAAAGCGAGGGCCAGCGGGTGCCAATTGTTGCCCTGACAGCGCATGCGCTGGCCAGTGAGCGACAGCAACTTTTGAGCGCCGGGATGGACGACTATCTGACCAAGCCCGTCAATGAAAAGCAGCTGACCCATGTACTGGAACGCTGGGCCCGCAACAAGAACATTGTTGCGGTCGACCCGCCCGCACCGGACGCCACCAACAGTGGCAGCAAGCAAAGCCATCAAAGTCTTGACGCGTCACTGGCCCTGTCACGGTGCGCAGGCAAAGCGGATCTGGTTGCGGATATGCATCGCAGCCTGTTCCGGCAGCTGCCCGAAGACGCGGAAACACTGAAGCAGCTGCGCGAACAGGGTGATAAAGAAGGGTTACTCGAACGTGTCCACCGCCTGCATGGCGCAACACGTTACTGCGGCACACCAAGACTGGAGCACTGCGCCGGAAATCTGGAAACTTTGCTCAAGCAGAGTGCAAGGGACGAGGCCATCAACGTAGCTACGGATGAGCTGCTCAAAGAGATAACCACACTGCTCAGTCAGGATGCGCTTTCGATAATTACGAAAGCCACGGCGTAGTGCCGCTCATCCGTTAACGAAAGGTGGCAATGACGGTCACCCACCAGCCGCGCCGCCTCGCCCGCAAGCTGCAGGAGTGGTTTGCCGTCCGTATCATTAACGACGCCCATGTCAGTCCAGCGCAAGCCTCGCCGCAAGCCGGTGCCGAGGGCTTTCAGTAAAGCCTCTTTTGCCGCGAACCTCTTGGCCAGAAAACGAGCCGGATCAGCTTGATCCAGCAGGGCTGTCAGCTCGGACGCTGACAGCAGGCGGCGGGCAAGCCCCATCCCGCGACGAGCCCACGCGGCACGCATTCGATCAATTTCGATGATGTCAGTGCCGATACCGGTAATCACTTCGCCAACGCCGCCCCCTGATCAATCAGCACACGCATGGTCCGAACGGCCTCGTCCAGACCGGTCAGCACGGCGCGGGCGATAATACTGTGGCCGATGTTCAGCTCATGGATGCCGGCAATTGCTGCCACCTCCACGGTATTGTGGTAGTGCAACCCGTGACCGGCATTGACAATCAAGCCGGCGGCGCGCCCTTGCTCGACGCCGCGACGAATCCGCTGCAACTCACGCTGTTGGGCTGTCAGGCTCTCAGCCTCGGCATAATGACCGGTGTGAATCTCGATAGCGGCGGCGCCACAGCGCTGCGCGGCCTCAATCTGCCGGCCGTCGGCGTCGATGAACAGCGATACTTCAATGCCCGCCTCAGCAAGACGGGCACAGGCGTCTCTGAGCAGCGACTCATTGGCCACCACATCCAGGCCACCTTCGGTGGTCAGCTCGGCGCGCTTTTCCGGCACCAGACAGCAATGCGGTGGTTTCAGTCGGGTGGCGATGGCGATCATTTCGGCAGTGGCTGCCATTTCCAGATTGACCCGCGTCTGGCAGGTCTGCATCAGCAACTCAACATCACGATCCTGAATGTGACGGCGATCCTCGCGTAGATGCACAGTAATACCGTCAGCGCCCGCCTGCTCTGCCAGCAGGGCAGCCTGTACCGGCTCCGGATAGCGGCTGCCGCGGGCCTGCCTCAGGGTGGCGACATGATCAATGTTGACGCCGAGGTACACGCGTTGCATCAGTTTTCTCCTCTGCCGGTATGGCGAAACAGGGTACGGCTTGTCAGCGGGCGATTGCCAAGATGGGGTGCCAGCGCCTCGCGCATCAGATCGCGGGCCATCCGGCGGGTATCATCATGCCAGCGCCCGGCAGCGATGTCGCCCAGAGTCCGACCGACATAAGGACCACGACTATCCATCAACAGCCCCTGATCTGGCACCAGACGATACTGCTGCTCTGCCACCACAGGGAGCCCATTCAGGTCCCGATCCAGAGCGAATCCATAACCGAGCGCATCCAGCAGGCCAAACTCGAAGTGGCGCAACAGCACATCCGCCGGTGCCTCATTGCCTGCCAGCAAGGTCAGCGTGGTGTCATAGGCATCCGCCAGACCCGGGTGCGGATCATCCCGGTGCAACAGCCGCTCAAGCAGCTCGTTCATGTAAAGGCCGCAGTAGAGCCGCTCGCCCTGCAGGGCCAACGGCGAACCATCCGGCTCCACCGCCACCAGCGCACGCAGCTCGCCTTGACCTCGCAGATGAACGGACAGCGGCCGAAACGACTGCAACAATGGATTGCGTTGCCCGGACCGCGCCACAGCGGCAACCCTGCCGCCGTCGGCCGTCAGCAGATCAAGGATCAGACTGGTATTCCGGTACGGCCGCCGGTGCAATAACCAGGCGCGAATGAAGCGGTGGTTGTCAGTGGTCGCCATAACCGAGCGATCGCAACGCCCGCACGTCATCAGACCAGCCGGAACGAACCTTGACCCAGAGGTTAAGCATCACCTTGCGCTCAAGCAGGCGCTCAATATCGAGACGGGCCTGGGTGCCGATGCTTTTAATTCTATCGCCGCCGGCGCCAATCAGAATGCGCTTTTGACCGGGACGCTCTACCAGAATACAAGCCGCGATCTCGGTCAGCTTCGGGCCGTCATTCCACAGTTCGATTTCCACCGTGACCTGATGTGGCACTTCGTCGCCAAGCTGGCGCATGACCTTCTCGCGGATGATTTCCGCCACCATAAAGCGAACACTGCGATCAGTGATCTGATCTTCGTCAAACCAGAACGCAGATTCCGGCAGCCGGCTCACCAGAGCTTGCTCCAGCCGGTCCAGATTGTGGCCTTGCAGGGCGGAGACCGGAATGACCTCGTCAAACTGTCGGCGTTCGCAGAGCTGCTGGATATGAGGCAACAGGTCGTCCTTGTCGTCCACCTTGTCGACCTTGTTGATAAGCAACAAGACCGGGGTACCATCTGTGGGAAGCAGCCTCAGCACATGCTCGTCCGCATCCGTCCACTTCAGGCCGTCGACCATAAAACAAACGACATCCACGCCGCCCAGCGCCGACAGCGCCGCCTGATTCATGTAGCGATTGAGCGCTCGATCTTCACCACTGTGAATACCCGGTGTATCGGCAAACACAATCTGGTAATGGTCACGGGTCAGGATGCCGTGAATGCGATGGCGGGTAGTTTGCGGCTTGCGCGAGGTGATGCTGACCTTCTGACCCAGCAGATGATTCATCAGGGTCGATTTACCCACATTCGGCCTGCCGACAATCGCGACCATGCCGCAACGCTGATTACTGTCATCGCTCATGCTGTTGCTCCAGCCATGTCAACGCGGCCCGCGCCGCCGCCTGCTCGGCCTTTCGCCGACTGGCGCCGGAGGCGGCGAAAATCCTGTCTACGTGCGCCAGTCGACAACTGACATCGAACTGCTGTTTAGGTGCCTGGCCATGTACCGCCACCACCTCATAGTCCGGTAGCACCTGCTGCCGACCCTGTAACCATTCTTGTAGAGCGGTCTTCGGATCCTTGTCTACCGACAGCGGAGACACCTCATCAAGCCGCCCTTCGTACCAGGCCAGAACACGCTGCTCGCACACCGCCTGGCCGCCATCCATATACAACGCACCGATCAATGCCTCGACGGCGTCCGCCAGAATAGACTCTCTTCGAAACCCGCCACTTTTGAGCTCACCTCCGCCGAGGGAAAGATAATCACCGATACCCAGTTCCCGACCGATTTCCGCCAGCGTCTGACCCCGCACTAGCGAGGCGCGCATTCGGGTTAACTGGCCTTCAGCGGCGGTCGGGTGGGCACGGAACAAGGCCAGAGAAATGATCTGGCTAAGCAGGGAATCACCAAGAAATTCCAGCCGCTCATTGTTTTGCCGGCGACTGGCACTGCGATGGGTGAGGGCTTGGCTGAGCAGTTCCTGCGAAACAAAGTGATAGCCCAGCCGGCTCTCCAGTCGTGACAGGTCTGGACTCACTGGCGGCCGTCTTTCCTGAAGTCCTCGGAGAACGTCATCGCCAGATCCAGATTGCCGAACAGATTTTCCCTCACCTCGTAATCCACCGTAACCGTTACCCTGCCACCTTCGATTAACACACCAAGGTTCTGGGCCGAAATGGCTTTGACATTATTGATGACGAAGCGCTTGTCGATATCACTGCGGATTTCATTCTCCGACTTGAGACCGACTTTGGAATCCTGCAACACGCTGTTAACGGCACCTTTGATGGTATTGAATTCAATGTACGCCGGAATCGTTTTGATCGCTGCCGAGGCAAACACCACCACCACCACACCAATGACCATCCAGCCAAGCATTGATACTCCGCGCATCCGTGACCGAAGGGCTATTGTTTTCATTGTGTCGCCTCCACCTTGTCGATTGCACCATTACGGGAAAAATCGGGCAGCGAAAACAGGGACTTCCAGTGCATCCAGATCACCACGGCCTTACCGGCAACATGGCTCTCCGGCACCACACCCCAGAAGCGACTGTCCTTGCTGTTATCGCGATTATCACCTATCACGAAATAACTGTCCTGCGGAACATGCCAATCTCCCTCCGGCGTCCGGTTGACCAGTTGCCCGGTGTAGGGGTTGACCAGCCACTCCTGACGAACCGTGTAATCACGGCCATCCAGCGTTTCAACGAACACCGCCTCACGGGCCATCTGATTCGACGCCCGTGACACCAGCTGGCGCCCCGCCTTCTCACCATTAACATACAGCTCGGTACCGGCGATGCGGACGGTATCGCCCGGCAGCCCCACCACCCGCTTGATGTAGTTCTTCGAGGGGTCCTCCGGGTAACGGAATACCATTACCTCGCCACGTTCCGGGGAACCCGTGTCGAACACCTTGGTATGGGTGACCGGAAGACGCACACCATAGGCAAACTTGTTTACCAGAATGAAGTCATGCACTTCGAGGGTCGGCAGCATCGAGCCGGACGGGATGGTAAAGGGCTCGAACAGGAACGAGCGCACCACCAGCACGATCAGCACCACCGGCAGGATGGAGTTGGAGAACTCCACCACTTCGACCACCACATGGGGGTAAGACGACGGCGCTGGCTTACCCTTGCTCGCGCTCTGGTCCGCATCGGCAACCACTGCCGACGCCGGGCTGATCTTCAACACCCGATCGGCCACCCAGATGACCCCACCAACCAACACCGTCAGGGTTAGCCAGAAACCAATATCAATATCCATACTCAGTCCACCTTCAGCACTGCAAGGAAGGCGGACTGGGGAATTTCCACGTTACCCACCTGCTTCATGCGCTTCTTGCCCTCTTTCTGCTTTTCCAGCAGCTTCTTTTTGCGACTCACGTCGCCGCCGTAGCACTTGGCAAGCACATTCTTTCGCAGCGCCTTGACGGTCTGGCGAGCAATGATCTTGCTGCCAATACTTGCCTGAATAGCAACATCGAACATCTGCCGTGGCACCAGCTCTTTCATTTTCTCGGTCAGCACCCGGCCACGGTACATGGCCTGATCGGCGTGACAGATAATTGCCAGTGCGTCGACCTTGTCACCGTTGATCAGGACATCGACACGCACCAGACGGGAGGGCTCAAAGCGGTCGAACGCATAATCCAGGGAAGCGTAGCCACGGCTGCAGGATTTCAACCGATCAAAGAAATCCAGCACCACCTCGGCCAGCGGGATGTCATAGGTAAGCTGCACCTGCTTGCCCATGTACTGCATGTTCTTCTGCACACCACGACGCTCAATGCAAAGCGTGATGACATTGCCGAGGTAGTCCTGCGGCACAAGAATGTTCACCCGAGCAACGGGTTCACGGAACTCGGCAACCTTGTTGGTCGCCGGCAGCTTGGACGGATTATCCACATACAGCAGCGAGCCATCGTTGAGCTGCAGCTCGTAAACTACCGTAGGCGCCGTGGTGATCAGATCGAGATCGTATTCCCGCTCCAGACGCTCCTGAATGATCTCCATGTGCAGCATGCCAAGGAAACCGACACGGAAGCCGAAACCGAGCGCATCGGAGGTTTCCGGCTCGTAGAACAAGGAGGCATCATTGAGCGAGAGCTTGGCAAGCGCATCACGGAAATCCTCGTAGACATCCGCATTGACCGGAAACATGCCGGCGTACACCTGCGGTTTGACCTTCTTGAAGCCAGGCAACGCCGGTACATCCGGGGTTTTCGCATGCGTCAGGGTATCACCCACCGGGGCGCCATGAATGTCCTTGATGCTGGCCGAAATCCAGCCCACTTCACCGGCTTCCAGCACCGGACGTTCGGTGCGCTTGGGAGTGAACACACCGAGTGCATCAACGATATGGGTATGCCCGGTCGACTTGACCAGAATTTTTTCACCCTTCTTGAGGCGCCCTTCCATGACCCGCACCAACGACACTACGCCCAGATAGTTATCAAACCAGGAATCGATGATCAGAGCCTGAAACTTGCCCTCGCGATCCCCTTTGGGCGCCGGGATACGTTCAACCAGCTGCTCAAGCAGATCCTCAATACCGATCCCGGTCTTGGCGCTGACCTGACAGGCATCATGGGCATCAAGACCGATGATTTCCTCGATTTCGTCAACCACCCGCTCTGGCTCGGCCTGTGGCAGATCGATCTTGTTGAGCACCGGCAACACTTCGAGATTCTGCTCGATGGCGGTGTAGCAGTTGGCCACTGACTGGGCTTCCACGCCCTGAGCGGCATCGACCACCAGCAACGCCCCTTCACAGGCGGACAGGGAGCGGGATACCTCGTAGGAAAAATCCACATGTCCCGGGGTGTCGATAAAGTTGAGCTGGTACTCCTCGCCATTACGGGCCTTGTACATCAGGGTCACACTCTGCGCCTTGATGGTGATGCCGCGCTCGCGCTCGATGTCCATGGAATCCAGTACCTGCTCGGCCATCTCGCGCTTGCTGAGGCCGCCGCAGAGCTGAATGAACCGGTCGGCAAGGGTGGATTTGCCGTGATCGATGTGGGCGATGATGGAAAAGTTGCGGATATGGCTGATGTCAGTCACAACAAAGAAGTACCCGAGGAATGAGGGTGCCGATTCTAGCGGATTGCAGCGGCACCTGTCGCCCTGTGACACCCCCGCCGGGCGGATTAACCGGCCGGCCGGGGGCGAGATGAAACAGGCTACTTGCCAAGGCGCAGCGCGAGGAACCGCGGGCTGCCGTCACGGTGGATCAGCACCGGCACCACGGCGTCATCCGCCAGCTCCGCGACCAGCGACCTGAAGGCATCCGTATCTTTCACCGGTTGATTGTTCAGACTGACCAGAATATCGCCGCGGCGAACCCCGGCTCGCCCGGCCGGGCCATCACTGACCTCGACCACCCGGACACCGTACTCCAGCTTCAGGGCGGCAAGCTCCTCGGCGGGCATGGCTTCCACCCGCAGGCCAAGCCGCGAGCCGGGGGCCGTGTCCGGCTGGGCGCGCCCGGTCGGCGCCTCAAGATCGTCCGGCAGCTCGCCAACAACGACCTTGAGCGTCTGTCGTTTACCGTCCCTCACTACCACCG
Organism: Alcanivoracaceae bacterium; assembly: GCA_046292765.1. Lineage (GTDB taxonomy): Bacteria > Pseudomonadota > Gammaproteobacteria > Pseudomonadales > Alcanivoracaceae > PGZG01. Next base: position 95,807 of record JBKBQA010000009.1, read on the forward strand.
CATCAGCCCGAGCCCCCGGGGACAGCAGGCCAACCACCTGCGGCAATTGCCCGGAGCTGGCGATATCCCGGCCATTGAAACGCACCACAACATCACCGACCTGAAAACCCGCCTGCTCCGCCGGCGAACCCGGCATCACCTGACTGACCAGCGCACCCGCCGGCTTGTCGAGCCCGAAGGACTGGGCCAGCTCACGATCCACCGGCTGAATCAGCACGCCCAGCCAACCCCGGCTGACCCGCCCCTTGTCCTTCAGCTGCGCGACCACATCCATGGCCAGATCAATCGGGATGGCGAACGACAGCCCCATAAAACCGCCGCTACGGCTAATGATCTGGGAGTTGATGCCGACCACCTCGCCCTTCAGGTTGAAAAGCGGGCCACCACTGTTGCCCGGATTGATGGCCACATCGGTCTGGATAAAGGGCACATAGTTCTCGCTCGGCAGACTGCGGCCCTTGGCACTGACAATGCCCGCCGTGACGGTGCTATCGAAGCCGAAGGGAGCGCCGATCGCCAACACCCACTCGCCGACCTTCAGCTTCTCCGACGACCCAATCTTTACCTTGGGCAGGTTTTTACCGTCGATGCGCAACAGCGCCAGATCACTGCGCGGATCACTGCCTACAAGCTCGGCGTCTTTTTCACTGCCATCCTGCATGCGAACGATAATGCGAGTCGCATCGGCCACCACATGATGATTGGTCAGGATAAAGCCATCTGCGGAAATCACGAAGCCGGAACCGAGTGATTCACCATCAGGACGGGGTGCCTGGAAGTCCTCTTCCATGCCCTCGAAAAAACGCCGGAACATTTCCGGTAACGGCTGTGAACGACTGGGGCGCTTCTGTTCGGTGCTGATGTTCACCACCGCCGGCGCATTCTGTTCCACCAGACGGGTAAAATCAGGCAACGTGCTGGCCTGCGGCTGGCAGCCGGCAACAAAGTACAGCAGAACAAAAAGAACAACGCGCATCAGGACTCCTCCGTAAAACGGATCAAGCCGGATCGCGGACTTGCAAACAGGCGACGGAAGCAGCGGGAAGACGTCGCATCACCTGAGGATGCATGGCCGGATCACGGCGATGACGGACACTGTACCAGCGATTGACAAGAAAGCCGCCCCCCAGACCGATGATGCCACCGAGTGCGGCGGTATCAAGTGCAGCACTGGTGAACCGCTGACCAATCAGGGCACCGATCAACATCAACAACAGGGGCAGCAGATAAACCAGCAGCGCACCGCGCATCAACAGACCTTCGGGAATGCCAAGCACCACCTGATCGTCGACCCGAAGGGCCGTGTCACAGAGCGCGCGAATGCGGGCACGGCTGCCGGCGCGCTGGCTGTCCAGCAAGGCATGACCACAACCCTTGCTGACGGAGCAGCTCTGGCAGGCGGTGTAGCGGACGGTTTCCACCCAGACGGCACCAGGCTCGACAGCGACAACCCGGCCAGTCTCTTCAATCACTGCCGGTTCTCGAATGACAGCCCGGAGAGCACTCGCTCGCCGGTGAGCTCAGGCACCTCGCCCACCAGCGTCACCAGCCATTGACCCTGATCGAGCACCCGGCTGATCGCCAGAGTCGGCCCCATGCGACTGACTCCCTCAGCGGGAGATTCCGTTGCCGGTTCAACAAACAGGGTGAAAGCAGCCAGCCCGTCACTGTAAGTGGTTGCCACCACCGGCTGGCGCTCTCCACCAGTCAGGCGCAGATCACGATCTACCTCGGCAAATCCTTCTGGCACCCAAGCGGCCTTCAATCGCACACGTCCATGCGGATGCTGACTGGCATCAAGCGGATCCAGGGCGCGCTCCTTCAGGGCAGGAGGGATATCGAAATCTGATACCGACAGACCAGGCGCCAGCTCCAGACTGACAAATTCCAGCCGCTCCAGTGCCAAACCGGCAGCGTCGACCAGCTCGGATTTGAGCAGCAGCCGACTTTCCTGATCGATCCACAAACGATAGCCATAGCGGAACTGATCCATCGGCAGCAATCTCATCCGATACACCGCCCGACCGGCAACGCGATCATCGCCGTCCAGCAGTAACTGGTACTGCACCGGCACAGTGTTGTTGAGACGGTCATTGAGACCCAGTGGGCTGACGGAATTTCGATTGACCAACCGGGTGATGGTCTGGTCGGCGTGGACACAGACGACATGGTCGCCGCGGCGGATCACCTCGGCTAGCTGTCCGTCCAGCTGCGTCAATCTCTCATGCTCGCGATTATCGAAGCGGGCATGGAGCAGCTCAAGCGTGGTCAGCGCACTGCCGTGCATGTACAGAAGTCGGCCCCGATACTCCAGACCCCGGGCCGCCTCGGTCATTTGCTGCAGCAGAAGCGGTGCCGATACCTGTTCTGCTTTGGCCTGAAATGCCAGGCTTGCCAGTACAACCATCAGACACCGAAGCCACATCACTTCTGTTCCTTCTGTGCTTCCAGACTGATAAAACGGGCGTAGGGTGCCACACCCTGCGTCGCATGACGCGCGGCCAGATCACTGTGGCGCACCAGCATGTCGTCCATCCGTTCCTGCTCGCGAGTCAGGGTGGCTGGCTGGGCCTGCTCGCGCAGGCTCTGGGACACCAGCTCCCGCTCACCGAGCAGCAACGGACGCTGGCTAGCCGAGGCAACGGTCTGCGTCGCCGCGCCGGTGCCGGTCTCCCAGTACTGCCAGCCCACCACCGTGGCCAATGCAACGGAGGCAGCAACCGCCACCCGCGCCAGAGGCAACGCCCAGTGCTTCGACTGCTGCTCTTCCGCCAGCGCGGCGCTCAGGCGGCCATTGAAGTCGGCAGCAACCGGTGCCACCGCATGGCGCTGCAGCACATCCCGGGCAAGCTGCCAGCGGCCCAGCAGGGCGGCATCTGCATCCGTCATGTCACGCAGCAAACGGCGGGATTCCAGTTCGCTGGTTTCGTTGTCGAGCAGGGCTGACAGGAGTTCGTCCTGCGGTATTGCATGCTGTGCCTGTTTCATGATGCCACCTGTTCGCTGTGGGCTTGCCTGATTGAATTAACGAATAACACTGTCCTGATCCATGGCCGGCCGCATGGCCTGTTCGATCGCTTCACGGGCGCGGAAGATCCTTGACCGTACGGTACCGACCGGACACTCCATAATGGCAGCGATATCCTCATAGCTGAGGCCATCAAACTCTCTGAGCGTCACTGCGGTCTTGAGTTCCTGCGGCAGGGCCTCGATGGCCCGAGTGATCACCTCAGCTAACTCCTGCGACATCAGAATCGATTCCGGAGTTCCGGCGTCGCGAAGACCGTCGGCACCAGCATACTGCTCCGCTTCCTCGGCATCGATGTCTGATCCCGGCGGCCGGCGGCCACGGGACACCAGATGGTTCTTGGCCGTGTTCACGGCAATACGATACAGCCAGGTATAGAACTGGCTGTCGCCACGAAAACGGGGCAACGCCCGCCAGGCCTTGATGAAGGCTTCCTGGGCTACGTCCTGTACCTCATCATGATCGCGCACATAGCGGCCGATCAGGGCAAAAATGCGGTGCTGGTACTTGCGCACCAGCAGATCAAACGCGCGCTGATCGCCTTTACTGGCGCGTTTGACCAGTTCTTCATCGGTCACCCGGGACTCCCCCTGCTCACCCCATGCCGGGCTGAGACGTCAAAAATGGCTGCCGGTTCCCCGGCGGATGCCGAATTGTAGCAAAGGCAGCCGATGGCTTTGCTAGAATCTGCACAATTCGATTCCTGAGAGGGGCCATGGCCACCTACCGTCACGATGTATTGATCATTGGCAGCGGCGCCGCCGGACTGACCGTTGCCCTCAACCTGCCTGCATCAACCCGAGTGGCGCTGCTGTCCAAGGGCCAGCTGACCAGCGCCAGCACCTGGTATGCGCAGGGCGGCATCGCGGCGGTGCTGGACGAAACCGACTCAATGGAATCCCATGTCGCCGACACCCATGTGGCTGGCGCCGGGCTGTGCCACGACGACGCGGTGCGGAAAACCGTGGAGAACGGCCCGGAAGCTATCCGCTGGCTGATTGAACAAGGCGTCGATTTCACCCGTTTTGACAGCGGTGATGGTGGCACCCAGGAATACCATCTGACCCGCGAGGGCGGCCACAGCCATCGCCGCATTATCCATGCTGCCGATGCCACCGGGGTCGCCATTTCCAGCGCCCTGATCCGTCAGGTGGAGCGGCGCGACAATGTCGAGCGCTTCGAACACCGGGTGGCGGTGGACCTGATCCTCAGTGGCGACGGCAAGGACCGTCGCTGTGACGGTGCCTATATCCACAACATCCAGACTGGCCAGACTGATGTGTTTCTGGCCCGCTTTGTGGTGCTCGCCACCGGCGGGGCCAGCAAGGTCTACCTCTACACCTCCAACCCGGACATTGCCACCGGCGACGGCATTGCCATGGCCTGGCGCGCCGGCTGCCGGGTCGCCAACATGGAGTTCATGCAGTTCCACCCGACCTGCCTGTATCACCCGAAGGCAAAATCCTTTCTCGTTACCGAGGCCATCCGTGGCGAAGGTGGCCGCCTGCTGCTCCCGGACGGCGAGCGTTTCATGGATCGCTTCGATCCGCGCGGCGAGCTGGCCCCCCGGGACATCGTCGCCCGCGCCATCGACCACGAGATGAAACGGCTCGGTGCCGACTGCCTGTATCTGGATATCAGCCACCGGCCGGCGGACTTCATCATTCATCATTTTCCAACCGTGTATGCGAAGTGTCTGCAACTTGGCATCGACATCACCCGCGACCCGATCCCGGTAGTCCCGGCCGCCCATTACACCTGTGGCGGCGTGATCACCGGTCTTGATGGCCAGACCGATGTGCCCGGCCTGTATGCCATCGGCGAGACCTCGTTCACCGGCCTGCATGGCGCCAACCGCATGGCCAGCAATTCGCTGCTGGAATGTTTCGTTTTCGGCCGGGCGGCCAGCGACCATATCAGCACGAACATGGATCAGGTGGCCGCGCCAGCGGCGGTGCCGGAATGGGACGAGTCGAAGGTCACCGAAGCGGACGAAGATGTGGTGATTGCCCACAACTGGGACGAATTGCGCCGCTTCATGTGGGACTACGTCGGCATTGTCCGCACCATCAAACGCCTGCAGCGTGCCAGCCATCGGGTGGATGTGCTGAAGAAAGAAATTGCCGAGTTTTATTCCAACTACCAGATCAGCAACGATTTGCTGGAACTGCGCAATCTGGTGGTCATTGCCGAACTGATCATCCGTTCGGCGCTGGCGAGAAAGGAATCCCGCGGCCTGCACTACATGCTGGATTTTCCCGAACCCGCCGCCAATCCGGTCGACACCATCCTGACCCCGGACAACAGCGCCCTGTAAGGAGCGCCAATCCTGCCGCGACGCCACTGGCGACGCAGGATGTTTCGTCACGGATTGCGTGCCAATACCCGAAGGCGGCGAAACCCGTCGGCGTCAAGCTGATCCCGATACACTGCGATCCAGCGCCGCCGCCAGCGACCGGGAAAGCCGATGCTGATCCACCAGGGTGCCAGCACCACCGACAGTGGCCATGGCGCCTCCAGCAAACTGCCATTCGCTAGCTGGCACACCACCTTGTCCGAGTCGAACCAGAAGGCACTGACCCGGTCTTGACGGCGCCATTCAAGATACGCCGTGGCCAGCGTGAAGATCGCTGCCAACAGAACCCACGGCAGAGCAATATCCGCCCGGGCGATGGCCAGGGCTGCCAGCAGCAATGCCAGCCCCCACAGCAATAGCGGGTAACGGGAAACCGGCAGATCAGTCAGGGCGACCGAGCTGCCGAAGACGGGTGAGGATATGCTCGACATACTCACTTAACTCCTGATCCTCGGGCGCGGAGCGACGGGTGAACCACTCGAACAGGTCGGCGTCCTGCGATGCCAGCAAACGACCGAACAGCAGCTGGTGCGCCTCGGTTTCGTCATCGAAGACCCGCTCCATGTAGTCATTCAGCACCACATCCACCTCCAGCAGGCCACGACGACACTGCCAGCGATAACGACGTTTCAACTCGGACTCGGACATAACTCTGGCCACTGACATCGAAGCTGGACATTATCTATCATCAGACTTCCTTTCGGCAGTTCGGATTTGTCCATGTCCTGGTCCCAGCTTCTCGACCACCTTGGCGCCAGTCGTAATGCGCTTGGCGAGGTCAGCCATTTTCCCGGCAGCGGCCAACCCGTGCTGATAATCGGTGATCACCTTGCCGTCATTGCGGTACGCGGGCCGGAGACAGAGAAATTCCTGCAGGGGCAGCTGACCTGCGACGTCAACGCTGTGATCGGCGGACACTGGCGACTGGCCATGCACCTTGACCTCAAGGGCCGTGGTCAGCACAGCTATGTGGCGCTGCCGGCGGCGGACGGTGTCGATCTGCTGACATGCCGAGCCAGCGCTGACGACGCCCTCGCGGCGCTGAAAAAGTACGCGATGTTCAGCAAGGTTACCCTGACTCGCGATGACGACCGTCGTGCCCTGATGTTGCGCGAGCCACCGGCCGACGAGGCCATGAGCAGTATCACTTTGCCGACACAGATTGGTGAAGCAACGCAGGGGCCTCACAGCACGCTGGCCCGGCTCGACGTGTCCACACTGTTGCTGGTCACCGGTGTACAGGGTGCCCGCCAGCTGCTGAACCACTACACCGTGGCCGAACTGGGCGGTAGTGATGACTGGCTGCGCCACGAGATTGGCGCCGGCATCGGCCATATCCGTCAGGGAGGTGGCGGCCTGTGGCTACCGCAGGCACTGAACTACGATGTGCTCGACGGGGTGAACTTCCGCAAGGGTTGCTACCTCGGTCAGGAAGTGGTCGCCCGCATGCATTTCAAAGGCAGGATGAAACTGCGAATGCAGCGACTGCACTGGCAGGGAGCCCATGTTGCGCCCGCTGGCAGTTTGCTACGGGATACCGAAGGTCACGCCGCCGGCGAACTGGTGGTCGCCGTTAGCAACGGCGAGACCACCGATGCGCTGGTGGTGCTGCGACTGGATCATCAGGGGCCACTCATGCTCAATGGGGTGGCGCTGGATTGGCAAGCCGGGACTCTGCCCTACTCTCTGCCCACATAATTGCCCTGCACCCTATCACGTCAGGACTGGCGCTCCTGTGAGCGAGCGAACAACGTCTGGATACTGGAGAAATCAAGCTGACCGTTGCCCTTGCTGCCATGCACGGAATACAGGCTTTTCGCCAGACTGCCCATCGGCGTGCTCGAGCCACTGGCGAGCGCGGCCTCCAACGCCAGCCCCAGATCCTTGTTCATCAGGTTTACCGCAAAACCTCCAGCGTACTGCCGTGACGCCGGTACATTTTCCATGACCCCGGGCCAGGGGTTGTAGAGCTCCAGCGACCAATTGCGGCCCGAACTGGCCAGCATGATGTCGGACAGCACCGCCGGATCCAGACCATGATCGGCGCCGAGCTGCAATGCCTCACAGGTGCCGATCATGTGAATCGCCAGCAGCATGTTGTTGCACAGTTTGGCGGTCTGACCGGCACCATGATCACCGGCGCGGAACACCTTCTTGCCCATCTGCAACAGCACCGGCTCGGCCCGGGCCACATCGTCTGCCGGGCCACCACAGATAAAGGTCAGCGTCGCTGCTGCTGCGCCGGCAACACCGCCGGACACCGGCGCATCAATCATGCATCGGCCGCTCGCCGCTGCCGCAGCAGCAACTTTTTTTGCGGTAGCGGCATCAATGGTAGAGCAATCAATAATCAACGCCGCCGCGGGAATCCGATCGAGAATGCCCTGCTCACCCAGATACAGCGACGACACTGCCTGCCCGGACGGCAGCATGCTGATAACAATGTCGGCATCCGCCACCGCGTCGCCGGGCGACTGCACCGCCATCGCCCCTGCTGCGGCGAGTGCCTCTACCAGTGCTGGCTGCAGATCAAATACCGTCAGTGCGTGGCCCGCCTTGAGCAGATTGGTGGCCATCGGACCGCCCATATGACCAAGACCAAAGAATGCAATATTCATAGTGCCTCCAGCGGGTGAGGGGTAACCGGGCTGAGAAAAAACTCTTCAAGCACATCGGCGGGAAAATCATCGATACGGGCGTAGCGAAACGCGGGCTTGCCATCCTTGTCGATCAGCAGCGCTCGCACCCCTTCACGAAAATCATCATGCAGGGCGCACTGCACCGACAGGGTCCACTCCATCCGGAATGCCTGCGCCAGCGACAGGTGGCGGACACGCTGCTGCGATGCCCACACCAGCCAGGCGGTCTGGACGCAGCCCTTCGCCAGTGTCGCGGCCGCTTTCTGCAGCCAGAGATCATCGCCTTGATAGCCGGTAATCTGATGAAACAGCGCCGCCAGCGAATCCGCATCGCAGAGGGCGTTGATCTGATCCAGATGCACACGCACATTGCTGACTGGCAACTGCTCTGCCGCCAGGGCATGACGACGCAACAACGCAGAAACTGCGCCGTGATCAATTGCTATCATGGCCAGCAGGGCCTGCATCACTTCTGCTTTACGTTCGTGTGCAATGGCGCGATCCGCAAGCCCGACAAACAATGCATCCGTGGCATTGATCTGGGCGCCGGTCAGGCCGAGAAACAACCCGGTGTGCCCCGGCATGCGATTGAGAAACCAGCTGCCACCGACATCGGGGTGCAAGCCAATGGTAATTTCCGGCATGGCGATCCGGCTCTTCTCGGTCACCACTCGATGGGAACAACCGGACATCAGGCCCAGCCCTCCCCCCATGACAATGCCATGGCCCCAGCAAATCACCGGCTTGCGGTAACTGTGCAGCAGATAATCGAGTCGATACTCGCGGGCAAAGAAATCTTCTGCATACAGGTTACGTTCGCCTTTCGGCGTGTCCACCATGCTCTGGTAGAGGCGCACGATATCGCCACCGGCACAAAAGGCCTTGTCGCCCTCGGCGTCCAGCCACACGGCCGCGACCTGATCATCCTGTTGCCAGCTGCGCAGCTGGGCCGCGAGCAAGTCGATCATTTCAAGCGACAGGGAATTGAGCGATTTGGGCACATTCAGCGTGGCCACGCCGACAAGCTGGCCTGACGCTGTTTTATCGGTCCGGAACCGTACCGAATCATTCATTCGTGAAACTCCTGTGGTGTCCCTCAGGCCTGGCGCTTCTGCATCTGTGCCTCGCTGCCATGAATTTCTACATCAGCAGGCGGCGCGCGATGATGACCCGCATGATTTCATTGGTTCCCTCCAGAATCTGGTGAACCCGGGTGTCCCGCAGGTAGCGCTCCAGAGGGTATTCGCGGATATAGCCGTAGCCACCATGCAGTTGCAGCGCCTCATTACAGACATTGAAGCACAGGTCCGTGGCAAGGCGCTTGGCCATGGCACATACCATGGTGCGATCCTCATGGCGCTGGTCAAGCTTCCACGCTGCCAGACGCACCATCTGCTGGGCTGCCATCAACTCGGTGGCCATATCGGCGAGACGGAACTGTACCGACTGGAACTCCGCTAACGCCTGACCGAACTGCTGACGCTCACGGACATAGCCGAGCGACTGATCGAGCGCAGCACGAGCGGTGCCGAGTGAGCAACTGGCGATATTGATGCGCCCGCCATCAAGACCCGCCATGGCAATGCGAAACCCATCGCCTTCGTCGCCGAGCCGGTAACGACTCGGGACACGCACATTGTCGAGCTGCACTTGGCGCGTGGGCTGGGACTTCCAACCCATCTTGTCCTCGTTGCGCCCGTAGCTGATGCCCGGCGCATTGGCCGGCACCAGAAAACAGGAGATTCCGTTCGCTCCGCCATCACCGGTGCGCGCCATCAGCACCAGCGCATCGGTCGCGCCCGCCCCGGAAATAAAGGTCTTGGTGCCGCTCAACAGATAGTCATCGCCATCATGGCGCGCACTGGCACGCAGCGACGCCGCGTCCGATCCCGCATTCGGTTCAGTCAGGCAGTAGGACGCCAGTTGCTCTCCCCGGGTCAGCCCCGGGCACCACTCGGCCCGTACCGCGTCGTTACCAAATTGCGCCAGCATCCAGGTGGCCATGTTATGAATGGTGATGTAAGCCGCGGTGGAGGTGCAGCCCTCGGACAGCACCTCGAAAATCAGTGAGGCATCCAGTCGTGACAAGCCCATGCCACCCTGCACCTCATCGGTGTAGAGGCTCATAAAGCCGAGCTGCCCCGCCGCGCGCAGGGTCTCTATCGGGAAATGGCTGTTGGCATCCCAGTCCGCTGCATGGGGCGCCAGCTCGTTCTGCATGAACTGACGAGCAGTGTCGCAGTAGGCTTGCTGTTCTTCACTCAGTGAAAAGTCCATCGACACTCTCTCACTTGATCTCGGGCATGCCCTGATTGTCGCTCCATAACGCCCTACCCTTTTGCATCGGACCTTATTTCAGGGTAATGGTCATATTGGTTTCCGCAATCTCATCTTCCGGCCAGCGCGAGGTTACCGTCTTGGTCTCGGTGTAGAAGCGTACGCCCTGCTTGCCGTAAGCATGGAGATCGCCGTAGAACGAGCCCTTCCAGCCAGTAAAGGAGAAGAACGGCAGTGGCACCGGAATGGGGATATTGATACCCACCTGCCCGACTTCCACTTCATGCTGATACTTGCGCGCAGCGGCGCCACTTTTCGTAAAGATCGAGGTGCCATTGCCGTAAGGATTGGCATTAACGAGGGCCAGCGCTTCGTCTAGCGACGCCACCTCGACACAGCACAGTACCGGTCCAAAAATTTCTTCCCGGTAAATAGTCATGTCGGGGGTCACCCCGCGGAACAGGGTCGGCCCCACCCAGTTACCGTCCGGGTAGCCCGCTACCGTGCATTCACTGCCATCCAGCAGACAGTCAGCCTCCTGCTTGCCGGTCTCGATCAGTTTCAGCACCCGTGCTTTCGCCTGCGGACTGATCAGCGGACCGTAGGCAGAAGCCGCATCACTGTAATGACCCGGCTGCACTCGGGCCAACTCATCGCACAACGCCGGGATCATGTCACGGGCACCGCCGACAAACACGGCCACGCTGATGGCCATGCAACGCTGCCCGGCGGCACCGACGCTGGCACCCACCAGCTGGCTGACCACCTGCTGCGGATTGGCATCCGGCATGATCACCATATGATTCTTGGCGCCGGCAAAACATTGCGCTCTCTTCATGTGATCGGTGGCGGTGCGGTAGATGTGCTGGCCCACTGGCACGGAACCGACAAAAGACACGGCCCTGACATCAGCATGGGTAATCAGTTGATCGACCTGCTCCTTGCGGCCATGAACGATCTGCAAGATATCCTTCGGTGCCCCGGCTTCCAGCAGCAACTCACCCAGACGTACCGCCGTCATGGGATCCTGCTCGGACGGCTTCAGGATAAAGCTGTTACCGCAGGCCAACGCCATCGGGAACATCCACAACGGAATCATGGCCGGGAAGTTAAACGGAGTAATGCCAACACAGACACCCAGCGGCTGCACCCAGGAATGGGTGTCGACGCCGCGGGCCACATTCTCGACGGTTTCTCCCATCATCAGCGCAGCTACATTGGCGGCTTGCTCAGCCACCTCGATGCCGCGCCAGACGTCGCCCTTGGCATCGGCGATTGTCTTGCCGGTCTCCCGCGCCACCAGTTCGCCGAGCTCGTCGTGGTGTGCCTTGAGCAAGTGCTGGTAACGCAGCATCAGCCGGGCGCGTTCCGGGGTCGGCACTTCCTTCCATACTGCAAAGGCCCGTTTCGCCGACACCACCGCAGCCTCGATGTCCTCCGCTGTGGCGCTGGCCACCTCCCAGAGCGGCTGATTGGTGGTCGGATCGGTCACCGGGAAAGGCTCGCGACCGGCGTCATGGCGCCACTCGCCGTTGATCAGATGGGGCACCCGGACAGTCATGGCATTACTCCGCAAACAGGATCGATGCCACTTTGTAGCACGGGCGAGCGCGGGATAAGATGGCTCCGATTGCACAAGATGGACAAAATTGCGTGAGCCAAACCTCGAACTGGCCATTGCCGGAAAGTGGCGAGCGGATCCTGCTACCAGCGTTACCGGTACAGGAAATGGCTGGAAATACCCTATGCAGCGCCTGCTATCCGCTGGCGGTGGGCTATTACCCCAGTGCCCGGGGGCACCAGATGTCACGCCCCCAACCACAGGATTATCTGGTGATATATTGCGTCGATGGCGCCGCCACGCTGGAGATCGACGACAGCCCCCGGCTGGTGACTCGCGGCGACCTGCTGCTATTGCCGCCGCACCAGCCCCATCGCTATCAGGCCGATCCGGAGCAGCCCTGGACCCTGTACTGGATGCATCTGGACGGCGATGACCTGGCCGGTCTGTTCAGGCTACTGGACCCGTCGTCGAGCCGGGTCATACCGATCGGCCTGCACGAACCCCTCATCACTGATTGGCGATCCCTGCTTAACCTGCTCGCCGGCGGATCCACTCCGGCCACCCTGATGCACGCGGGCAGCCTGAGCCGCGCCATGCTGACCTACGTCGCCATGCTCGCCAGCCGCCCTGCCGCACATCGCGAAACGCTCGATGTCGATGCCGTGCATCAACTGATGCAGCAACGCCTGGACCAGCGCCTGACGCTGGCGGAGCTGGCCCGTGCTGCCGGCGAGTCGTCACCCTGGCAATTTATCCGCCGCTATCGCGCTGCCACCGGGCAAACGCCAATGCAGGCATTCTTGCATCGCAAGATCGCCCGTGCCTGTTATCTGCTGGAAGTGAGTGACCTGCCGGTGGCCGAGGTGGCCAGTCAATTCGGCTTCGACGACCCCTATTATTTCTCCCGGCTGTTTCGCAAGATTACCGGCATCAGCCCCGCGCACTATCGGCAACAGGGGCGGCGCTGATCATCCTTCGACAGCCAGCAGGGTGGCATCCAACGCCTGCACAACCTGATCCCGACCCTGCTGTTTGGCGCGATACAATGCGGCGTCCGCGCGCTGCAGCAGCAGGTCAAAATCGCCCTCAAGGCCAGGCACCAGCGACGCTACGCCGACACTGACGGTGATATGGCGTGTGCCGTCCGGCATGGGCAACGACAAGTTGCGCACCGCTTCCAGCACCCGCTCTGCCACCCGAGTGCCAGAAACCAGATCGTTGCCACTGAGCACCAGCAAAAACTCCTCACCACCATAACGCACCGCCAGATCGTCGGCGCGGCCGGCAAAGCTGGCAATGGCACCGGCCACCTGCCGCAGGCACTGATCTCCGGCCAGATGACCGAAATGGTCGTTGTAGGGTTTGAAATAATCGACATCAATCATCAATGCGGCTATCGGGAATCGTTCCCGCCGGGCACGGCGCCAGAGCACGTCGAGACAATCATCGAGATGACGGCGGTTCGACAGACCGGTCAGGGGATCGGTACGGGAAAGGTGCGCCACCTGCGCCGCGTACTGCTCGGTGCGCTGCTGGGCCAGGGTCAGCAATTGTGATTGCAGATAAGCGCGACGGTGACCGTGCTCAATCAGATAACAGATCAGCATGCCCATCAGGCTGCTGCCGGTGTAGGTGCGATGGGCCACATTCCAGTCGACAGCGCCGCCCATCATGTCCGCCATCAGCATGCCGAGCGCGCCGCCCAGCCAGCCGGCGATCACGGCGGTGCGCAGGTTCAAGCCGACAATGCTATAGATGATGACCACGGCATACATGATCGCTGCATGGGTGAGCTGGCTGGCCACCTCATGGTGCATGATGCCGGTAATGGCCACCGACAGGGCCACCGCCAGCATACTGCCCAGCCCTGCGTACCAGAGAAACCAGCGATCCAGTGCGGTGATACGAGATAGCACGCCGGCGCCGACGATGATCACGCCAACCCAGCCATACCAGCTCGCCCAGTGCAGCCGCTCGGATTCAGGCATCAGGGCGTAAATGCCGGAGCTCAGCAAAATGTACAGAAACAGGATAAACAGAGACCGATATCGGAAAGCGTTTGCCGCCTCATGGCGATACTGGTCGCGATACCGACGCTCCAGCTCCTGCGGAAACGTCAGCCACAAGAAACCCTCGCGCAGCGTCCGCTCCGCTTCGGCAATACGAGGGGTGAACTGGCATTCCTCGCCAATCCGGCTCATCAGGTCTCTCCCTGGTTGACCGCCTTCCGTGATATCAAAATGAAGCCTTTTTCTACGACATAATCCGTAGATTCATATTTACCGCAGATGGGTACTATCTGCAAAGCGCTTCCTGAACGATAGTGCATAGAATGACGATAACCGTATCCCTCTGAGCACACCCGAACCGCACCGGAGTTGCCGTGAAAAAACAACAAAAAGACTACGACACCCTGACCCTGACCGAGCACCCGCCCTGGGCGCAGACGTTCTGGGACTCGCTGGAGCCGTTCAAGGGCAAGGTTGCCAACCATCCCTTTTTCAATGAAATGGCGGCCGGCACCCTGCATGTGGACTGCTTCCGCCATGCGCTGCTGAATTTCTACCCGCTGGTGGCCAACTTCCCCCATTACATGGGGCTGACCCTGTCGCGGGCCGTGGACATGCGCCTGCCGGGCATGCTGGAAGCGCGCGACTGGCTGATCGGCAACATCCGCATTGAGCAGCGCCATCTGTACTGGTACCGCGACTGGGCCAAAGGCTTTGGTATTACCGACGCAGATCTGGATAACGTGCGGCCGCCGCCGGCCATGGATGCTGTGAACCATTATCTCTGGCACATGAGCCAGCATGCGCCGGTAGCAGAAGCCATCGCCGCCACCAACCTTGCCATTGAATGGGCCACCGGCGAATGGAGTCGCAAGGTGGTGCATGGCATGCGCGAGTATGCCAAGTCCGGCGCTGCCGTGATTGATCGACGCACCATGGCCTGGCTGCGTGCCCACGCCCATTACGACGACATGCACCCGCACGAAGCCATGGAACTGATCAAGCGGCTTTGCCACGACGACGTCTCCCGCGAAGGAGCCCGCCATGCGGCGCAGCATGGCATGGAGTATTACGTCATGGCGCTGGATGATTGTTTCCGGTTACACAAACCGGCACAGAAGATCGCAGCGGCGGGTAACGCCATTCCGGCCTGACGTGTCTCGCCTTTCGGGGTTGATGCCTACAAGCGGGCCTCGAAGGTTTCGCAAAGGGTTTGCAACACGCGAATGCGGGCATGGCGCTTGTCGTTTGCTTCCACCAGCGTCCAGGGCGCGTACTCGGTGCTGGTGCGATCCACCATGTCACACACTGCCCGCTCGTAGTCCGGCCAGCGGTCACGGTTGCGCCAGTCCTCGTCGGTGATCTTGAAACGCTTGTAGCCGGTCTGCTCGCGAGCCTGAAAGCGTTTCAGTTGCTCATCCGGGGTAATCGCCAGCCAGAACTTGGTAACAATGGTGCCATGCTCCACCAGTTGCTCTTCGAACTCGTTAATCTCGGAGTAGGCACGCATCCAGTCATGCTCAGAACACAGGCCCTCGACCCGTTCGACCAGCACCCGGCCATACCAGCTGCGATCAAACAGGGCAAAACGGCCATGCCGGGGCAGATGACGCCAGAACCGCCACAGATAGGGTTGGGCGCGCTCCTCATCGGTGGGTGCGGCAATCGGAATGACGCGATAAAAACGCGCATCCAGCGCCTGGGTAATGCGACGAATCGCGCCACCCTTGCCGGCCGCATCGTTGCCCTCGAACACACAGACTGCATTGCGCTTGCGAAAACGGCTATCGCGACTGATCAGGCTCAGCTCCCGCTGCCAACGGGCCAGTTCATCCTTGTACGGTTTCTTTTTCAGCGACAGGCCATAGTCGAGCTGATTGATGACATTGCGTTCGTCGAGTGCGGCACGCTCCAGTAACGGCGCAGGCGCTGGTAACGCCACCGGGGCAGTCTGATCGAGCTTCTTGCGAATGGACTCAAGCAGCAGCTCACCGGCAGTGAGGCTCCGATAACGGTGTTCGGTGCCGTCAATCACCACCCAGGGCGCATCGCCGGTGCTGGTTTCCCGCAGCACCGTCTCGCTGACTGCGGCAAAGCGATCGAAATGGCGAAAGAACTTCCAGTCCTTTTCGCTGACGCGCCAGGCGGTATCGGGATTTTTTTCCAGCTCGGTGAGACGCCTCTTCTGGCGCTTTTTCGACAAGTGAAACCAGAGCTTGATCAGCAGTACGTTCTCGCGCGCCAGCATGCGCTCAAAGTGACGGATCCGCTGGATCTGCTGATCCAGATCCGCCGCACTGGAGTGGCCCAGCACCCGGTCGACAACAACACCGGTATACCAGGAGCCGAACAGCACCCCGATCTTGCCCTTGGGTGGCAACGCCCGCCAGTAACGCCACATAAAAGGGCGCTGCCGCTCTTCCTCGCTCAATTCGGCAAAGGCTTCCGTAACGATATGCCGCGGGTCCATCCACTCATTGAGCACATTGACGGTTTCACCTTTGCCCGCCCCCTCAATACCGCCAATCACCAGCACGACGGCCGTATTGGCTTTTTCCAGCAGATCCAGCTGCGCTTCCAGTAACGCCTCGCGCAACTCCGGCACCCTCGCCTTCCAGGTGTCCTTGTCGAGGGTGTGGCCCAACTCTGCGGATTCGAACATCAAACTACCTCCGATACGGTCACCCCAAGTGTGCCGCGCCGGAGGGCGGTTGAACACCTGTCAGGAAACGACGCGGCCGGTGACTGTGTCACGGAAGCCGCTGATCAGATCCAGCGCATCGCTGGCAGCGGCCTCTGGCGCGTCAATTCGCTGGTCCCGGCCGGTCTTCAGCAGCTGGCTGAATCCTTCCAGCAGATCGGCATCGCGACCGGATACCTGGGTGAAGGCCATTGACCAGTCCGGCAGCTCACGCTCGGTGACGTCCTGCTCCAGCAGCACCATCACACCATGGTGGCGGGGGTCCTTTTCCACCCGCGCCATCACCGCCTCGACCCGGCTACGCTCCCCTTCCAGCATCTGGAAGAAGGTGCCGCCGTGATAACAGAGCATGCCGGTGACACCATCCCGGCTATTATTACGTCGAGATGCCGCCAGAATCCGTGTCAGCTCGTCCTTGCCGTATTCCCGAGTTGCCGTGGAAACATAGACGATCTGATACATTATTCTGATCTCCCGGAGCAGGTAGCGCACCCTATCGGTGCATCCGTGACGCGAAGGTGAAGGGACAGCCCCTCCCCAGTCGGGGACACGCATGTATTTAGTCGGAGGCTAGTCTGGGAGATGGTCCAGTCGGGGGAGGAGGCCTAGTCTGGAGGCCTAGTCTGGGACAAGGCCTAGTCTGGGACACGCATGTGTTATGCCACTTCATGCGTGTCCTGAATTTCTGAATTTCGTAGACTGGGGCAGAGCCTTCTTCAAACCAAGGGCACGGGGATGACAGCAAGAACACTGGCACCGCGCAGGGAGATCTTCGGCTGGGCGATGTTCGACTTCGCCAATCAGGCCTACACCCTGCTGATCATCACGGTGATTTTCGGCGACTTGTTTACCCGGGTGGTGGTTGGCGATGCGCCGGACTATCGCCTCGGCAACCTGCTCTGGAGCCTCGCGCTCGCCACCAGTTACCTGCTGGTGGTGGCCTGCGCGCCCGTGGCCGGGGCGATCATGGATGCCACCGCCAGCAAAAAGCGCTTTCTGTTCGCCAGCTACCTGCTCACCGTTGTCACCACCTGCCTCCTCTACTTTGTTGCTCCCGGCTATGCGGCGCTCGGCGTCGCTCTGCTGATCCTCTCCAACTTCGCCTACTCGATTGGTGAAGCCTTTATCGCCAGCTTCCTGCCAGAGTTGGGTCCGCCGCGTTCGCTCGGCAAAATCTCCGGCTTTGGCTGGGCACTGGGTTACATCGGCGGACTGATATCGGCGGTTTTCGCGTTGCTGCTGCTGGGCGAAGTCAGTCTCGAAAACTTCGACCGCATCCGCTGGGTGGGGCCGTTGGCCGGGGCGTTCTTTCTTGTCACGGCCATTCCCACCTTTATCTGGCTGAAAGAGCGCGGTGTGGCACGCGCTGCGCTGCCCCGGCGCGAATATCTGCGCATGGGCCTGAAGCGGGTGCGCGAGACCGTGACACATATCCAGGCCCACCGTGATCTGGCGGTGATGCTGGGCTCCACCTTCTTTGCCATGAATGGTATCTACATCATCATCACCTACGCCTTTATCTACGGCGCTCAGGTGGTAATGTGGGACGAGTCCACCCGCACCATCATGTTTATCGTGGTACAAATTACCGCAGCCGCTGGCGCACTCGGCTTTGGCTGGATACAGGACCGCATCGGCGCCATGCGCACCTACCGCATTACGCTGTGGATGTGGATGCTGGCGGTGGCACTGATTTTCCTGACCCCCACTCTCAGCACCCTGCTGCAGGGAATGGGCATAGACTGGCAACCGCAGCAGGTATTCCTGATCGTCGGCATCGCCGCCGGTTTGAGTCTGGGCTCCTGCCAGTCCGCCACCCGCACGCTGGTGGGGCTGTTCTCGCCGCTATCGCGCTCGGCAGAATTTTTCGGTTTCTGGGGCCTGACCATGAAACTGGCCGGTGCCTCTGGCCTGCTGATCATTGGCCTGCTGCAATTGCTGTTCGGCCTGCGCACTGCCATCCTCTGGTGCGTAGTGCTGTTTTTTGTCGCCTGGCTGATAAGCCTGCGCGTCAATCAGGCCCGCGGCGAAGCTGCCGCAGAAGAACCCGCACAGGAGCAGGCGCGTGCATGAGCAGGTGACGCTGCACACCGCCGACGGCGCCATCCTCACGGTCCATCTTCAGCGCCCGGAGCGGGAACAGGGCGCCGCTCTGATCCTGCTTCACGGTGCCGCCAGCAATCACACCCGCTGGTGGCATTTCAACCGCCACAGCCAGCTGGGCCAACACCATCGCCTGCTCTGCCCGGACCTGCGCGGCCACGGCGATTCGATCTGGCGCGGACCGGCGACACTGGATCACTGGTGCCGCGATCTCGCCCAGCTACTCGACCAGCAAAAGCTCCAGAGCGCAATCCTGATCGGCCACTGCCTAGGCGCCAACCTGGCGATCCATTTCGCTGCCCGCTTTCCAGAGCGCTGCGCCGGACTGGTGCTAATCGAACCCATGCTGCGCCCGGCCCTGCGAGGCACGCTGGCCCGGCTCGAGCATTTTGCTCCACTGCTTTCCATGCTGGTGGTGCTGACACGGCTGGTTAACCGGCTCGGGGTGTACCGTCGCCGCTTGCGGCGGGTCGACCTGAAGCAGCTGGATCGCGACTGGCACACCGCCAACCAGTCCTCGGATGTGGCCAACGACATGGCCGACCGGTACGGCTCCCCCTGGCATGACCTGAAGGCCGTGCCGACCGGCCAGTACCTCGGCAACCTGCTTGCGGTGATGCAGTCACCGCCGCTTGCCCGTGTACGCTGTCCGACACTTGCCATCCTGCCCACGGGGCGGCGGATGACCGACCCGGAGCGCACCCGCGAGGAACTGTCGCGGCTGAACTCGCTCGAAATCTGCGAGCTGGACGCTGACCACTGGATTCCCACTCGACAGCCCGACGCCATGGTGGCCTGCATTGATGATTGGGTGGCGCAACTCGGCACCCTGACAGTCAACAGGAGGTAAGGTGCGCATCCTGACGGTGCTTCTACTGCTGGCTCTCTCCGCTGCCCCTGCGGCGCACGCCGACGTCCTGATCTACGTAGAGCGCGACCGCCTGCATACCGCGCTGGTACTGCCTGTAGCGACACTGGAACAGCACCAGCCGGCGCTTGCTGCCTTCGCCACACCGGACCATCACTGGCTGCGATTCGGCTGGGGCGAAGCCGGATACTTCGGTCAGGACGAACGCACCAGTGGCACCACCCTGCGGGCGCTGTTCTGGCGCTCGCCTTCGGTGATGGAAGTGGCGCGCCTGAGCGGTCCGCGCAGCACCTATCGGGACAGCCATGCCCTCAGTGTCAGCCTCGACAAGTTCCAGACGCTGACGCGGTTCATACTCGACACCTTCGAGCAAGGCGATCAGGTGCTCCTGCCCCTGCGCAAAGCCACCCCGGACATCCACTACTACCCCGCTCGGCCCCGCTACCATCTTTTCTATAACTGCAACCACTGGACCGCCGAAGCGCTGCACCGGATCGGCCTGCGATCAGGCTATCACGGCGCCTGGCTGGCCGGCTCGGTGATGTCCCGGCTGCCCGCAGCCGCTGTCGGACAGGACTGATAGCCCCGTTCCCCCACCACTGTGACAAGCGTATGATGCGCGCCGGTTACCCCCCTCACTCTGGAGAAATCTATGCGTCACCTCGCTATCCCTGCCGTCCTGTTGCTTGCCCTTGGTATTGCTGGCTGCAGCGATTCCGCTGACACCCAGGCCGCTGCGCCGGTTGGCCCGGTGGCAGAGGAAGTGGTTGAAGTTGCAGCTGAAGCAGAATTTGTTGCTGAAGACGTTGCCGCTCTGGAAGAAGTGGCCGAAGACGAAGTAGCTCAGGACGAGGCAGCAGTAGAAGACGAAATCGCCGAGTAAGCGAGATCACCCCGGGCAGATGCAGCGCGGCCTGCCCGGGACTTCCTCGTCGCGCTAGCGCAGTACCGCCATCAGCACCGCCACCACTGACAACGCACATGCCGCCACTGCCAGCCACTGAGTGCGCCGTAACCGCTTGGCGTTATCCTCGCTGGCCTGCTCAATCACCTTGAGCGCCTGCTGCATCTGCTCCGCCAGCAACCGCACCGACTCAGCATTCTGCCCAGCCGCCTGCTGCAACTCGCCAATCTGCTGAGCCACCAACTCACTTGATTTCTCGCCGTCTCGCCACTGGGTAAAGGCCGGAATCGCAGCGGTCGCCACGGTAGTGACATACGGAAGAATAACCTTCAGAGCGGGGATCCAG
This sequence comes from Alcanivoracaceae bacterium, assembly GCA_046292765.1. Classification (GTDB taxonomy): domain Bacteria; phylum Pseudomonadota; class Gammaproteobacteria; order Pseudomonadales; family Alcanivoracaceae; genus PGZG01. The sequence continues at coordinate 116,602 of JBKBQA010000009.1, forward strand.
GCGGGCATGGGCTACTCCTTAGTTCGGGACACGCATCTCTTAGTTCGGGACATCTCTTAGTTCGGGACACGCATTATTTGGCCCAGTTTACAGTTTATGCGTGTCCTGTTCTTTCCCCTTTTCTGCGCATTTCCACCTCACCCCAAGGCTGACGCCGCCCGCTGCCCCGATACCCAGCGACGGCCGGTAGAGGCCGCAAATGCCTTTAATCTGGCGAGCGAACCGATCGCCTGGGGGATACGCTGCCGCCTAGGCACCATCTGCCGTAGCCAGTCCTCTTCGCTGATCTCAAGTCGATCAAGAATAGCTGGCGTCTGCCCTGCGATGGCGCCCCGCTTGTCCGACCTTACCGCCCGGCCGGAGGCATCGACCAATTGCAGATAATCTGTTAGCCGAAAACGACACAGAGTCGGCTCGATATCTGTCTCAATATGTTCGGCATCGACAAACGGAACCAGACGCGGCCGCTTCGGCCCAGCTTGCTCGCCAGCCGCCCCTGTCGTCGCCCTCTGGATACGCTGCTGTATGGAGGTATAGTCAGACGTCTCCGGCGTCACAGCCATACCCGCGCGCACCGGATTGAGATCCACATAGGCCATGCAACTCAACAGGGCCTTTTCATCCAGCAGCGCCTGACTCTTGTAGCGGCTCTCCCAAAAGCGCCCCTTGCAGCCGTCCTCCTCATTGGCCCGCCGGGCGAGATACTCATTGAGGCATTTCATAAACCAGCCCAGATCGTACAACCGCTGTCGCCAACTCTCGACAATCGCCAATGCCGCCAAAGTCTCCGCTTCGCCGGTTTCACCCCGGCGCCAGCGCTGCACCAGTGAATGCCCGGAGAACAACCGGAGCCAGCGCTCGACCACCTGCTCCGCGGACCAGGCACGGGCTCGATCACGATCAATGCGTAACACCAGATGATAATGATTGGACATCACCGCGTACGCACAGACGTCGACACTGAACGCCTCGACCAGCGTTGCCAGCCTGTCGACCACCCACTGGCGACGATGCTCATAATCCTGACCGGAATACTGATCGCGCCCACACAGAAATGCCCGTCGCACACAGCGACAGATGCAGTGGTAATAGGGGGTATCGTCAAGAGAAACCTGAGTGGCGCGCGCCTGAGTCATCGGACGTCTCCTTGTCGTGGCAACAATGGTGACAGCTATGCTACTCAGGCCCGGGGGCGACGGATGTAAGTGATCAGCCTGCAGTCGTTGGGGACATTGCCAAATTCATGCGTGTCCCGTATTTCTCTATTTCCTGATCTGGATCACCCTTAATAAGTGGAGTATATTATCCCACTAGGTAGTATAAAAAGCTCATATTGTGAGGCAGCCACCATGGCCATGGTGAAAAAGAGCATTACGGTCACGGACCAGCAAGACAGCTGGATCAAAGCCAAGATTGAAAGCGGCCACTACGGCAATGAGAGCGAGGTCCTGCGCGAGCTGATACGTGAACGCCAGTTGCGCGAGCAGGAAGCCAGCTACACCATCGAAGCCATCCGGGAAAAGCTCATCAAAGCCGAACAAAGTGGCTTCACCGAACAAAGCACCGCAGAAATTCTGAGTGAGATAAAAAGCAGGCTGGGGCGTGAGACGTTATAAGCTCAGCAATGAAGCCAAAACAGATCTGGCTCGCATTTACTGGCACGGCGTGGA
>JBKBQA010000010.1:0-5546 GCA_046292765.1 Alcanivoracaceae bacterium
GGCTGGGGCGTGAGACGTTATAAGCTCAGCAATGAAGCCAAAACAGATCTGGCTCGCATTTACTGGCACGGCGTGGAGAGATTTGGCATTTCGCAGGCTGATCAGTACGTTGACGCTCTGATCCGGCGTTTTGACGAAATCAGCGAAGCCCCTCACAAGTATCCGGCTGTTGACCATATTCGTGAAGGCTACCGACGGTCTGTCTGCGGCGTGGACACCATCTACTATCGCGTAGAAAACGAGATTATTGAGATCATGCGCATTCTTGGCCGACAGGATGTTCCGGGAAGCCTGTAGCCTGGCGGGCGCATCCTGAACATCCCCGCAACGCGCAGGCCGATTCAGGCCGACCGGAATGGTAGCCCCCCCCCGGAAACATCCAATAGCGGCAGGTTGAACCGATGGATGAACAACGTTAGCGATAGTGGACACTCATCAATTCATGCGTGTCCCGTATATACTTGCTATACTTGCAGCAAGACTATAAAAGAACTAAATTAAGTCCTCGGCCACTCTGGAGGACAGCGATGCGCTACTCATCACAAATCAAGCCAATCAGTTATCTCAAAGCCAACGCCGCCGAGGTCCTCACGCACCTTGCTGAGCGGCGTGAGCCTATGGTCATCACCCAAAACGGAGAGGCCAAGGCTGTTCTGCAGGACGTTGCCTCGTTCGAAGAAACACAGGAAACACTTGCCCTGCTGAAAATCCTTGCGCTCGGCAATCAGGATGTGGGTGCGGGCAAGATCAAGCCCGTGGCCGACGTTGTCGCCCGTCTCCGCGCCAAACGTGACTCGGTCTGATGACAGATACATCTGCCAGATTCGAGGTCCTGCTCACCGAAGGTGCAGAACAAGACCTGGAGGCCATCCACGACTACATCTCCGAATTCGACAGCGTAGCCGCTGCCAACTATGTGCTGGATGAGTTGTTGAACGTTGTGGAAAAGCTATCGAGATTCCCGCAACGCGGCAGCTATCCCAAAGAGCTGGCCTCCCTTGGAATCAAGGAATACCGCCAAGCTTTCTTCAAACCATACCGCGTGATCTACCGTGTTTCAGGCAGCCAGGTCATCGTTTATCTGATTGCAGACGGCCACCGTGACATGCAGTCCGTACTTGCTCGCCGCCTGCTTGGCGCTTAACCCATAGCCTGTTGCCCAGGGCGCCTCCTCGCTCCAGATTACGCCCTGCCGATTCATACGTGTCCCGTGTTGTTTTCGTTTTCTCATTTCATTCATGCGTGTCCTGTGTTGCTGCTGGAAGCCGACGGTTTTACCGGGCTGGTTGTTCTGCAGGGCTGTGGCGCTGGCGAAGTATTCCAGGCTGGTCAGCTGGCCGGCATCATCGTAGTGATAGCGGGTGATTTCACCCTTGGGGTTGGTTTCCAGCTGGCGCAGGCCGTTGGCGTGGTAGCTGTAGCTGCGCAGCTGGCCACCGGGATAGGTTTCGCTGATCAGGCGGTCGGCGGCATCGTAGGCGAAGGTGGTGGTGCTGCCCTGGGGGTCGGTGACCAACGCAGCACGGGACACGCATGGATTGACACTCTTCAATTCATGCGTGTCCCGTACTGCTTGTTGCTTGTTACCTGAAAGTCACCAGTTCATGCGTGTCCCGTGTTGTTCCCGCCGTGTTGTTCCCGCCAGTTCATGCGTGTCCCGTGTTGTTTTCCTTGTTGTTTTGCCAATTCATGCGTGTCCTGTGTTGTTCTCCTGTGTTGTTCTCCTGTGTTGTTCTCCTTTGTTGTTCTCCTGTGTTTTTCATGCGTGTCCCGAGTTGTTGCCCGAGTTGTTGTCACTCCAAGTCAGGACACGCATGAATCACTTCAATTTATGGGTGTCCCGTGTTGTTTGTCCCGTGTTGTTTGACAGACGAGCGTTCTCTTTCTCGAGCTGTTCAATCCGGCGCTGGTCTGCGGTCTTGCTGGCCTTGGGGCCTGGCTTCGTCTTCGCTAGCCCTTCTGTACCGCCAGTCTGCAATTCTTTACGCCACTGTCTGAGCTGATTGCTGTACAGCTTCTCCCGGCGCAGCAAGGTGCCAAGCTCGCCATGACGACAGGCATCGGCCTGGGCAATAATGCGAAGCTTGTAGGCAGTCGAAAATGCACGTCGGGTGCGTTTTTCGAGCACAAGGTTTGGGGTGACCTGGCCATCAGGCAGGTCGGACGGTTGCTTTGGCATGGTTCTGGCTCCTGAGTATCAGCCCTGAAATCTATGTTATCTCATACACAAGGTGTATGGGTTCAGGTTGGCACACAGGGCCTCCTCGCTCCAGATTACGCCCTGCCGATTCATACGTGTCCCGTGTTGTTTTCGTTTTCTCATTTCATTCATGCGTGTCCTGTATTGATGCTTCAGGCACACGCATTGCTCGCTTCATTCAATTCATGCGTGTCTCGTGTTGTTTTCCGTGTTGTTGTTCAGAACAATTTTTTCGGCCCCCAAAAGCAATCTTATACGCTGCGTCTCTAATCTCTCCGAACTCAGGAAAGTAGGCATCCGAGACAATCATAAGCATACGATGACGATCAAACTCTCTGGCTCTATCCATCTCAATCTTATAAGTCACGCAGAGCATCATCTTCAGCTTATCAATATCGTCATCCATCAACATTTCTACCTGAAGGGACAACACAGCAGCTCTAGAAAGAGAGTCGGCTTCATACATAGCTTTCCCCCCAACTAAAACTCCAACAGAAAAACATAAAAACCCAAAGATAATGAAGATAAAAAAACCAACGAGAGCTTTCATAATTCCTCAGCATCAAATCCTATAAAGCCGTAAATAAGGATAAGCATCACCAAAAGCAGCACATAGTGACTTGGAAGATCCACTGCCACAGATCATTACGCCAGTCGTCTCGACGGCTCCAATTCGGATTTTCTGCACCCACAAGTTGGCTCGTCTTGATCGACATCCCCCTTCCTCCAGCGCTTAAACTGTTCGCACTTACACTGCGTCCAACGTGGATCACAAATAGGATCATCATTCTTCCTGCCATCGTCAGGATTCCTGGGAAGGTCTGGCTCATCTGGATGGCAAGTCAGTTTATCAACACACTTTATCTGACAATGCGATGTGTGGACATATTGAGAAAGGCACGTCGTCATACATACATCATAATCACACTCACCAACCGGCAGATGACCAACCCCCTTAGACCCTGGCCCTTTCGCTCGAAGCCCCAACCAGTCAACGTAAGTTAAAGGATTTGATCGTGCATAGTTGAAAAAACTGAATTCTCCGTAAATTCCGAGCGGGTCTCTTTGAAAATACCGCCCAGTCCCAGCGCCATAGTCCCGATGGTAGTTATGATAAAGCCCCGTCTCCCCATCAAAATACTGCCCCGGAAACCGCAACCGGTTCTCAACTTCCTCAACCACAACAAGCAACTCACCAAACGCCTGACTCCGCGCCTCCCACGTCGTCCGGCCCTGCCGATCAAACAGCTTCAGCGGCTGCCCGAGATGGCTGTTGTAGTAATAATGCACCTTGCCGGTCTGCACATCACGCAGGAATAGCGGCTTGGTCATCCAGGTGCTGCCCGGGGTGTACTGGTATTCGCGCACCAGATTGCCCTGGGCGTCATACTCGGCCAGCAGGCCAGTGTCATCATAATGGAAGTACAGGGTTTCGCTCTGGCTGACTTTGCGCACCCGGCGGCCGAACGGGTCGTAGCGGTACTGCCCCAGTGGGGTTGTGCCGTTCTGGTCCGTTTTGCTGACCGCTGTTAGCCGTTCGGTGATGTCGTACTGGAACTGGGTGACGATCCCGGTGCCGGTTTCTGTCTTGCTCAGGGTGTGGCCGTTAGCGTCATAGGTATAGACGTACTCCGGGCGCTCGGTGAGCTGGTGGTTGACGTTATATTGCCAGCTGCCGCCATGCGCGTCGGTGCTGTCCGTCAGGCGGTTGCCAACGCCGTCGTAGCTGTAGTGCTCGTCTAGCAACAACTGGGCTTGCTGCTGAAGCTGCTCGTTGTACTGGTAGGCAGCGGCGGTGAGGCGGTGCAGCTCATCAAGCGTGTAGTGATGCACGCCCTCTTCGGTGTGGATACCGGTGATGTGATTCTCGGCGTTGTAGATATAAAGCCGGCTGGCGTGCGGATTGCTGCCGGGGTCGAGCAGGCTGGTCTGGCTCGGGCGCAGCAGGCCGTCGCATGAATCACTTCAACTTATGCGTACCTCATGCTGTTCCCATGCTGTTCCCATGCTGTTCGCATCGAAGTCAGGACACGCATGAATCAGTTCAACTCATGCGTGTCCCGCGTTGTTTGCCCCATTGTTTGCCCCATGAAAAAAATCATTAAGAAAGTTCATTTTTCTCTATACCAAATCAAGATCCAGGGATCAGCAGCCACAGGCTTTACGCTACCGATCTTCTTTCCCGTGCCAGATGCGCAGGATGTAAGTCGTGTCTTCCAAGACGGTATAGCGGACGATGTAGTCGCCGCTAATCAGGTCCTGCACACCCGGCAGTTCGGCCACATTGACACCCACATCCGGCAGATCCACCAGTCGCTGTATGGATTTTCTGAGCCGTAAGCTGATGCGTTCGGCAGCGTCGGGGTTCTTTTCAGCGATAAAGTCGCGCAAGCGACACAGATCCCTTTGCGCACTGTGCGTGAACTGCAAGATCATAGTTTCGGTGGTGCCTTCTCTGATTCAGCCCCCCAGCTTTCCAGCCAGTCCATAACCTCTTTACCATCCACCACGCGGCCAGCTTTGATGTCGGCCAGCGCTTGGCGGGTTTCTTCCAACATTTGGGCTTTACGCTCTTCACGGCTCAGATACTCTTTCACCGCGTCATTGATGATCCAGCCCCTGGATCGTCTAAGCTTTTCCGCCGTTTTCTCCAGCTGATCCAGCAGCTCGTCCGGCATTCTCACGCTGGTCATGCCCATAAGATTCACCTCGTATAATGCACTGCATTGCGTTGCATTATAGGCCTGCTGTCAGGGCTTGTCACTCTCGTTTTCGGCGGCCAAGGAAGACAACAGTGCCGCCTTGCCCTCCAACCTGGCCGGGTTGTAGAGCGGGTAATTCTCGCGGGTCAGCCATCTGAAGAAGCTTCGCAGCGGTGTCAGCATCACGTTCTGGCTGCCCATGGACAGGGGTGGCCGTCGCTTTTGCGGTAGTAGTAGAGGTATTGCTGGTAGCGCATGAATCACTTCCATTCATGCGTGTCCCGTGTTGTTCCGTTTCAATTCATGCGTGTCCCGTGTTGCTACTGGCAGCCACCGTCAGGCAGTACAGCTCATCAAGGGTGTAGGGCGCATCCAAGTCAGGACACGCATGAATCACTTCAATTCATGCGTGTCCCGTGTTGATGTTCCTCATCAATTCATGCGTGTCCCGTGTTGTCCTTGTTCTCGGCCTCCGGCAGGTCATGGATCACCTCTTCACGGGGAAGGTGCTCAGGCAGGCTGACGCGGGAGCGAGCCTTGCGCTGATGCGTGGCAACCGTAATCTTCTCGACTGCACCATCGTTGCCTGCTGTGTTTTCTTCAGCGTCGATCTCTTCCGCTTCGTTAAACAGAGCTTGCTGGGC
>JBKBQA010000011.1:0-2035 GCA_046292765.1 Alcanivoracaceae bacterium
TTTGATCCAGCTGTCTTGCTGGTCCGTGACCGTAATGCTCTTTTTCACCATGGCCATGGTGGCTGCCTCACAATATGGGCTATTTACACTACTTGGTAGGACAATATACTCCGCTTATTGGGGATGATCCAGCCGGAGAGGGGGCAGGAAAGAAACAAAGGGACACGAGGAAAGGTATATACGGGACACGCATGAATTGGAGGGATCCATGCGTGTCCCGTGTTGGGCTTGGTGGTTTACGGCCGTGACGGTTGTGCCTACACCACCAAGCTGCGCCGCTATCTGACCGAGCGCGGCGTGCCGTTCGAGTACCGCGTTGTGGATGAAAGCGAGTTAAGGAAAATCTGCATGAACGCATGGGGCGAGCAGGAATCTCCCCGGGGCCCTACAACCTGCCGGTAGTGGATGTTTCCGGGGTGTTGTCATTCCGGCCTGAGCCGGCCAGTGTGGTGCGGGACTATTCAGGTTGACCTCAGCACTTTTGCTGGTCCGCGAGGCGCAAGCGCTGATCGTGCATAACATATTGATTTAAAATATAAAAAATCCATTTTCCGACTGTTCTATCTTTGCGATGCTGCTATAATGCGCGCTGGAATGAGGATATATCCAATGGCGACCAAGACGGTGAGTTTGCAGGCGAAACAGGCTTATTACGCGAAAGTACGCCGCAGTAATTACGAAGCCAGCCTTCGCCTTGAAGGTTTCCCGGCGGATCCGTCGGCCGCGACCAAGCCTGTCGCATCGCGCGCAGCGGTTATTCAGTCCTATCGCAAGCAGGTGAAATCCTGAGCGTCGACAAGTACGGTACAGGGTAAGATCCCTATTGCTACCAGGGCACAACGGTCCTCAGAAACCTGTTGGATATTCAGGACGATCAGAGCCTGGCGGACGCCGAGCGTCAGCTGACCAGCATCGCGGCCAGTGAAATCGAGTTCTCTTCCCCTCCGTACGACCTTCAGTATTTACAAAACCTTCATCGTCATCTGTTCCGGGATGTTTACGGCTGGGCCGGAGAGCTGCGGGTTATCGATATTTCAAAGGGCAACACCCGGTTTTGCATAGTTGATCGTATTGCGCCCGAGGCGGACTGGGTTTTCAGCCGCCTGGCCAACGTTGATTGGCTGGAGGGGACGTCCAGACACGATCTGATCAACGCGGTTGCCGAATATTACGGTGATTTGAACATGGTTCATCCATTCCGCGACGGCAATGGGCGCGCGCAGCGGCTTATGTTTGAGCACTTGATTATCAATGCGGGCTATCAGATTAACTGGGGGCCGGTCACGGAAGAAGAGTGGCTAAAGGCAAACATCGATGCGGTGACTTGTGACTATGCCGGATTGGTGCAGGTCTTCGAGCAGTGTATTGGCGGGCCTTTGATCGAAGACAGTTAAAATTGGAGGGATTACCCTTCCTTCTCGGTCACTCTGACCAAAAACTGAAGTCTCTGCTTATGGTGGGCAGGCAGGCTCACAGAATGACTCCTTCACTGCGGGCGACCCGATGCACTGGAGCAAGGCGACTGTTGGCGGCAGCGATCAATACATCAACTTTCTGCCCACCCAGTCTGTGACTGATACGGCCCGCGATCTGGCAGGCCAGGGAAATTTTGTCGCTGACCTCGTCCGGTAGCTCGACAAGGAGATCAATGTCGCCACCGCGGGCGCTATCGTCGAGCCTCGAACCGAACAAACGGACACGAGCCTGTGTGCCGGCCAGCTCCTGAACTGCTCGTCGGACTTCGTCTTTCTGGTATTGCGTCAGTCTCATGGCCGTGCCTCGTCGCCGTGTTGGGCGGTTATCCGGAAGGGTAAGGCATCACCTACACCTATGGCTACAACGCCAACGGCGACTTCCAGAGCCTCGGGGCAACAACACGGGAGGGGCAACAACAACAACACGGGACACGCATGAATTGATGAGTGTCTACCATCGCTAACGTTGCTCATCCAGCGGTTCAACCTGTCGGTTGTAGATGTTTCCGGGGGGGGGGGGGGCTGCCAGTACGGTGGGGCGGACTAGGCCGGCGCGTTGG
>JBKBQA010000012.1:0-1327 GCA_046292765.1 Alcanivoracaceae bacterium
TCTGGCTCCTGAGTATCAGCCCTGAAATCTATGTTATCTCATACACAAGGTGTATGGGTTCAGGTTGGCACACAGGGGCAGACCCTACTGCTCGACCACCAAGCTGTACAGTGCTGTTCATCCCGATGCTTAAGCTACCCAACGAGAAATTTCCTGTTGGATCAGTCCAGTTGGCGGGATCAGCATTGGCATATAAATACTTGTGCAATGTCACCGGATTGTAATCATTCCCCATCCACGTATCCATGGAATGGAATGTTCCGCTCTCCTGTCGATAGTACCTTGCACGCAAATAATACTGGTTTAATCCACTATCAAACTGCTCACCAGTGTATCGGTAGGCATTGTCTGAGCTGCCGGTGCTCGCCAGAAGCTCCCCGAAGGCCTCATACGAATAAGTGTCGGTGACTCCCCCAGCACCATCGGCCAAAGCCCTCGTCGTCCCCAGCCCGTCATACAGGAAGAACCGCTCCTGCCCTGCTCCGTCTGTCTGGCTCAATAGGTCATCGCCATAGGTGTACTGCTTTGTGGTGAAGCCGTTCTCGATCTCAGCCAACACCTGCGCATACTGCTGGTTGTGGTCGACCACAAAGTTGGTGGTGATGCCGTTCTCGCTGCGACTGGTGCGGATGCCATTGATGTCATAGCCGAACAACAAGGTGCCATTCGGGGTGGAGGCTTCGATCAAGCGATTTCGGGCATCCCAGCTGTAGGTTGTGGTGCCGCTGCTGCTCGATTCGGTCAGCGTATTGCCGTTAGCGTCATAGCTGTAGCTGATGCCGCCCTGACTCAGGATTCGGTCATTGGCGTCATAGCTGTAGCTGGTGATCCCGCCATTGACGGTGGACTCCAGTCGATTGCCAACGGTGTCGTAGCTGTATCGAGCGCTGTGATTCCCGTTTACCGGATCCGTGATGGTTTCTTCCGTCAGGCGGTAGAGGTCATCGTAAACATATGCACTGGTCCGTCCGTTATGTTCTTCAATCAGTGTTCGGTGGCCGGTGGCATCGAGCGTGTAGTCGAACTGCTGCAGCACAGTGCCGTTGCTTGCACGACTGGTGAGCTGCGTCAGGCGGTTCAGGCTGTCGTAGCTGTAGCTCGTCGTGACGCCGTTCGCCTGGGTGACGCTGGCGCGGCTGCCGGCGGGGGTGTAGGTGTACGTCGTGGTGCCGTGCTCGTCGGTAGCGGTTGCCAGCCGGTTCAGGGCGTCGTAGCTGTAGTTAACCGTTCTTGGGCTGCCGCCGGCTGGGGTTACCGCCACCGAGGTCTTGTTGCCGTTCAGGTCGTAGGTGTACTCAAGCACCGAGCCTTCGGGCTTGGTTTCCCG
>JBKBQA010000013.1:0-1023 GCA_046292765.1 Alcanivoracaceae bacterium
CCAGCCCTGAATCCTTGACCCCGCCATACGGCATGTTGTCCACGCGATAGCTGGGAACGTCGCCGATGAGCACGCCGCCGACCTCCAGCACCTCCCAGGCCCGCATCGCCTTGTGGATGTCGCGAGTGAAGATACCGGCCTGCAGGCCGAACCGGCTGTCGTTGACCTCTTCCAGCGCAACCTCGAAATCGGAGAAACGGGACAGGATCGCGACCGGCCCGAACGCCTCCTCGTCGCGGATCTTCAGGCCCCGACCTACGCCCTCCAGCAGCGTCGCTTCCAACATCGCGCCCTGACGGCCGCCGCCGCACAGTAGGGTCGCGCCCGCAGCGGTAGCCTCGGCGATCCAGCTCTCAAGCCGGCGCGCCTCCCCCTCGTCAATCATGGGGCCGATGAAGACGTTCTCGTCCAGAGGATCGCCAGAGACGAGCGCGCGGACCTTGGTGACCAGCATGTCCCGCAAGGCCTCGTAGATGTCCTCGTGGATCAGGATGCGCTGCACGCCGATGCACGACTGCCCCGACTGGTAAAAGGCCCCGAAGATGATCCGGTCCGTGGCGTCCGCCAGATCGGTATCGCGATCGACGATCACCGCAGCATTGCCGCCGAGCTCCAGCACCACCTTCTTCTTGCCGGATCTGGCCTTGAGGGCCCAGCCCACCTCGGGCGAGCCCGTGAACGAAAGCAGCTTCAACCGGTCGTCGGTGGTGAATAGATCCGCGCCGTCGCGGGTCGCCGGCAGGATGGAGAAAGCGCCTTTGGGAAGGTCGGTCTCGGCCAGCACCTCGCCGATGATCAAGGCGCCCAGCGGCGTCCTCGACGCAGGTTTCATCACGAAGGGGCAGCCGACGGCCAGCGCCGGGGCGATCTTGTGCGCCGCAAGGTTCAGAGGGAAGTTGAACGGTGAGATGAAGGAGCAGGGGCCGATCGGAACGCGCTTCCACATGCCTTGATATCCTTTGGCGCGGGCGGAGATGTCCAGCGGCTGGAGCTCGCCGGTCCTGCGCTCGGATTCCACGGCCG
>JBKBQA010000014.1:0-979 GCA_046292765.1 Alcanivoracaceae bacterium
TTTTGCCTGCTCTCGCCTACCGTACAATTCGATCCTCGGCGAGCGTTCCGGCGAGACGCCGATCTTGCAGTAGCCGACCAAATACGAGGCAATCCCCCGCTGGGTCACTCCGGCCTCGACTTTTTGGTGGAGATCGCTAATCCACTCCGCAATGGGCTTTTAATTGTGCAACTGCCCAAAGGAGATGCAATGATGGCGAACATTGATGAGAAACTAGAGCCGGTACTGCAACAGGTTTTGAGCCGAAATGCTGGGGAACGGGAATTCCATCAAGCAGTAAGGGAGGTGCTGGAGAGCCTCGGGCGAGTAATCGCCAAGCACCCGCGCTACCTCGAAAACGCGCTCATTGAGCGCATATGTGAGCCGGAGCGTCAGATCATATTCCGGGTGCCGTGGACTGACGATCGTGGAAATGTCCAGATCAATCGCGGCTTTCGTGTACAGTTCAATTCGGCATTGGGGCCGTACAAGGGCGGCATCCGCTTTCATCCCACCGTCAACGTAGGCATCGTCAAATTCCTGGGCTTTGAGCAGACTTTCAAAAATGCGCTGACGGGCTTGCCGATTGGCGGCGGCAAGGGTGGCTCTGATTTTGACCCACGAGGTCGATCGGACAGTGAGATTATGCGTTTTTGCCAGTCGTTCATGACCGAGCTGCATCGCCATATTGGCGAGTATACTGACGTCCCCGCTGGAGATATCGGTGTCGGTGGACGCGAGATCGGATACATGTTTGGGCAATATAAGCGGCTAACGAACCGCTACGAGGCAGGGGTGCTAACTGGCAAGGCGCTGTTTTATGGTGGTTCGCGTGCCCGTACAGAAGCCACCGGCTATGGCAACACTTATTTTGTCCAGTCGATGCTTGCCACGAGAGGAAAGAGCTTCGAGGGACAGAAGGTTGTCGTGTCAGGATCTGGCAATGTGGCGGTTTATACGGTCGAGAAAGTGCAGTCGTTTGGGGGAAAGGTCCTCGCCG
>JBKBQA010000015.1:0-798 GCA_046292765.1 Alcanivoracaceae bacterium
ATGACGGCGATGCGAGAGCGCAAGTCATGCAGCCCGTTGGTGGCAATGTCCACATCGTCCCGCAGTATGCGCCCCTCGTGCAGCTCCACCAGCCGCATGAGCGCGAGCACCGTGGTGGACCTGAGCGGGGTGGGCGTTGGTGAACGCGAGCTGGCGCCGAGTTGGGCAGCGGCGCAGCGCGGTGCGTACTTGCCGGAGCCGGTGCGGCCCACCACGCCCACCTTCTCGCCGGGCTGCACCACAAACGACACGCCGCGCAGCGCGGGGGGCAGCTCCGGCCGGTAGCGCATGACAACGTCTTTGAACTCCAGCCGGCCCAGGGCGGGCCAGCTCTCGGGCGGGCGGCTGGCTTCGATAACGCTGGGCGCCTGCCTTGCGAGCGTTAGTGGCGATGGCGATGGCGATGGCGATGGCGATGGCGCGGCGGCGGCAGCAATATCGCGGCGGTGGCAGCAATATCGCGGCGGCGGCAGCAATATCGCGGCGGCGGCAGCCATATCGCGGCAGCGGCAGCAATGGCGCGGCAGCGCTGTGGGGCGCACCTCCACTGGCATGTCGCAGTACTGCAGCACGCGCTCCACCGCCACGCACTGCGTCTCGCTCTCCGACGCCATGCGCACCGTCCAGTTCAGCGACTGCGTCACCGCCAGCGCGAAGGAGATGGCCAAGCCAGCCAGCCCCGGGAACGAGGGGTCCATGCTGGGCGAGTGCTCCAGCACTGCCAGCAGCGCAGCAATGGCCACGATGCACGAGCCCGCAAACTCGAGCCGCAGGGCAAGCCAGCAGTTGGTGACAATG
>JBKBQA010000016.1:0-613 GCA_046292765.1 Alcanivoracaceae bacterium
TCTGTCGCTGCGCTTGCTCCCGCTGGTCCGCGGCACGCTTGCGCATTCGGCGCAGGAGGGCAGGGCTGAGCGTCTCCTGCAGCTCGCGTGCGCTGCGCTCAATGTCTTCGCGGCTCATCGCCGCAAGCATGCGGTCCGCCTCCTTGGCAGCCTCCACCTCTTCAGCATCACCCTTGTGCACAAGCGTGCGCGCAGCGGCGGCGGTGGTGGATGGCGCCGGCATCGATGGCAATGGCGCGGCTGTCCCCGAGTCGGTGGCTACCATCGAAGAGCAAGCTGCTGTCTCTGCTGTCTCTGTTGTCGCTGCTGTCGCTTCTGTCTCTGCTGTCGCTGCTGTCGCTTCTGTCGCTGCTGCCGCTTCTGCCGCTGCTATCACCGGTGCTGCCGACTCACCGACACTGTCTGCCCCATCTTTTTTGCGTCGCTCCATCTCCATACGAAACCGCGATGGACGCGCTGCACGCTGCGATCCACCTGCCGCCGCGCCCCCCCGCCCTTCGCCCGTACGGCCCGCAGTAAATGGTGCAGGGAAGCCGCGCGGCTCCGTCAAGCTTGGTGCTACTGCCGCTGCTGAAGCGGGCCCTGCATGGTGCTCTCGAATGTTGGAGATCAC
>JBKBQA010000017.1:0-605 GCA_046292765.1 Alcanivoracaceae bacterium
GATTGCCGCCATCGCGGAAGCGTAATGCCGCTCCACATGCCGACGTGACCGGGCAATGGTTACCCCATCGAGCAGGCTAAAGAGAGACGGCGGCAACCGCGCGATCAACCCATCGCGATCTTTTCCGCCGGCCTTCATCCAGTCTTTGAACTTGCGGCGTGCGTCACCGATAACGCCCGCCAGGTTGGAAATTCCAAGGTCGAGGAACGCGTCGGGCTTGCTAGCCAGAACAAGATCAAGCTGCCCCTTCAAATCCGACAGATCATTGTTGACCGGCGTTGCCGACAACATCAGCACCTTGGTCCTGATGCCAGAGCTGATGACATCATTCATCAGCTTTTCGTATCGGCTCGGTCGATACTCCGAGCCGTCGCCAATCGATTTGCCGCGCGATGCCGTCCGGAAATTGTGGGACTCGTCGATGACGACGAGATCATAATTGCCCCAATTGAACGAACCTAAATTGATATCGCCGACCTTGCCGGAAATGCGCGTCAGGTCCGTATGGGACAGCACAGTGTAGGAGAACCGATCCGCAAGGAGCGGGTTGGTTTCATGATTGTTCTGGGCTAGAAATTCGGTCCAGTTGTCACGGAGCTTTTTCG
>JBKBQA010000018.1:0-592 GCA_046292765.1 Alcanivoracaceae bacterium
TTGAACCCGGTATCGGAGGAAGAAAAGCGCAAAGCAGCTTAACGGTTAAACGCGACAACTATCTTGAAAAACACCGCTGGTTGCAGAACACGAACAGCGCAGGATCAAACGGCGAGCGCTCCAAGGCCTCCTGCACGATCACGCTCAGGCCGTTGATCGCCTTGCGGAAATCCACCGGCTCGCGGTGCAAATATCCTCTCAAACAAACTGGATAATTTTCCCTCAATTACATATAGCTTCTCTAAGCTTCCTGTAGGAATCCTGAACCAAATTCTCAACAATTGTTTTTTCAGACTGATGCACGCCGGCTTCAAACTGCGGCCACATCTCTAGGTAATATAGAAATCGTAGTATCTCCTGAGAGATCATCTCACAACAATATTTTTTTGTCTGAGTTGCGGCGTACTCCATCTCACCTTCGTGGTCGGACAACCTATATGCTAGATCATCCGCCTTATTACCAACGACGATATCGTTTTTGAGAATGCGATTTGTTTGCTTGTCAGCGGCGTCATTGCGCCCACTTTTCCGGTAAAGCGTGGCCAAAAGGATTACACTCTGACCAGCATGCCCCCACTGATCTACGTTCTCG
>JBKBQA010000019.1:0-584 GCA_046292765.1 Alcanivoracaceae bacterium
GGTGGCGCACGCTGGCGATGACACTGTGCTGCACTGCTTCGGCGCTGACAGCCTTGGCGGCGGCGATGGCGAGGTGTGGCAGCTGGAGCCGCGGCAACTGCGCTGGCAGCACGTGCCCACGTGCTGGGAAGAGGAGGGGCAGTGGGAGGTGCCAGCTCCCCGCGTGCGCGCGGCTGCGGCCATGGCGCGCGACACTGACGGCCAGCGTGTGATGGTGGTGGTGGGCGGCGTGCCGGTGCCGCACGCTGACGGTGCGGGTGCGGGTGCGGGTGCGGGTGCGGGCGCGGGCCGGGTTGGCGGCAGCCACGGCACTGCCGGCGGCAGCGAGGTTGTGCAGCCGCTGGCAGAGTCGCTGGTGCTGGAGCTTGCTACGGGCGCGTGGCGCCGTCTGCCCGCGCGCGGACGGCACTGGCAGGCCACCGGGCGCGTGGACCACTCCCTGACTCGCTTCGGCCGCCACGCGCTGCTCATGTTTGGCGGCGCCGCCTCCGCCTCGCCCCTCGCCGCGCCCTCGGCCCATGCCTTCCTGCTCCGCATCGACGAAGCCCGCCCCAAGTGGCGCCCCGTGCTGGCCACGGTGGACC
>JBKBQA010000020.1:0-569 GCA_046292765.1 Alcanivoracaceae bacterium
CTCTATCGCCTCGGCAGTCGCGCCTTTGCCTGCGGCGACGCCGGCGAGGCGAGCGGCCAGTCGGAGGTGATCCTGTCGCTCGACAGACGCGAGCTTGCCTGCTTCCGCTTCGAAGACCGGCTGCGGCCACTGGCGCGTGAGAGCGTCGACAAGCTGACCCGCCTGGGGTTTGCGACCGGCGTTCTCTCCGGTGACCGTGAACCTGTTGTCGCGGCGCTTGCCCGCAGGCTGGGTATTATCAGCTGGCGTTCGGAACTGTCGCCGCGCGGCAAGGTCGAGGAATGCGCGGCTGCAGCCGAAGGCGGCCACCGGGTGCTGATGGTCGGCGACGGCATCAATGATGCGCCGGCACTGCGCGCCGCTCATGTGTCTATGGCGCCGGCAACGGCTGCCGATGTCGGCCGGCAGGCCGCGGAGTTCGTCTTCCTGCACCAAGGTCTCGACGCCGTGCCGATGGCGATCGACACGTCGCGCCGCGCCGGCCGACTGATCCGGCAGAACTTCGCGCTGGCGATCGGTTACAACATCATCGCCGTTCCGATCGCCATCATGGGTTATGCGACGCCGCT
>JBKBQA010000021.1:0-563 GCA_046292765.1 Alcanivoracaceae bacterium
GGGGATATTCCCGCGCTGTCGGAGTTCACACCGGATCTCACCGATGCGATCCTCGAGGAGGCGGCGCGCTTCTGTCGCGACGTCCTGTTGCCGATCAACCGGTCGGGCGACGAGGAGGGGTGTCATCTGGAAAACGGCGTCGTGCGGACGCCGGCGGGGTTCCCCGAAGCCTATAAGCAGTTCGCCGAAGGTGGCTGGACCGCGCTCGCATCCGATCCGGAATGGGGTGGGCAGGGGCTGCCGGAAGCGGTCAACAAGCTGGTCGAGGAGATGATCTGCTCGTCCAACCTCTCCTTCGGCCTCTACCCGGGCCTCACCCATGGTGCCACCACTGCGATCGAGGGCCATGGCAGTGACGCGCTCAAGCAGGCCTACCTGCCCAAGATGGTGAGCGGCCAGTGGTCCGGCACGATGTGCCTGACCGAGCCTCATTGCGGTACCGATCTCGGGCTCCTGCGCAGCCGCGCGGTCCCGCAGGGCGATGGCAGCTACAAGGTCACCGGCTCCAAGATCTTCATCTCCGCCGGTGAGCATGACCTGACCGAGAATATCATCCATCTCGT
>JBKBQA010000022.1:0-300 GCA_046292765.1 Alcanivoracaceae bacterium
GGCTTCGACGGTCACAAGGAAGCGGCGCGCAAGTCGGCTCTACAGTCGCTGATCGTCACCGGTGGCGGCGGTCTCGCGCTGTTTGCCGGCATCCTTCTCATCGGCATGACGCTCGGCACATTCTCCTTCACGGAAGTGCTGGCACGGTCGAACGAGCTGGTCGCCAGCACCTGGGCCATCCCGATCGCAATCCTCATCATGATCGGGGCGTTCACCAAGAGCGCGCAGTTCCCGTTCCATTTCTGGCTGCCCAATGCCATGGCCGCGCCGACGCCCGCCTCCGCCTATCTGCATTCGGCG
>JBKBQA010000022.1:310-553 GCA_046292765.1 Alcanivoracaceae bacterium
CGGCGTCTTTCTGCTCGCCCGCTTCGACGGAGTGTTTGCCGGCATGCCGGGCTTCGGACACACGCTGGTGGTCTTCGGATCTCTGACCATGATCATTGCCGCCCTGCAGGCGCTGCGTGCCGAAGGCTTTAAGGCGGTTCTCGCCCAGTCCACCGTTGCCTCGCTCGGCATTCTGGTGATGCTGATCGGCCTGACGGGCGAAGTCGCCGCTGTCGCCACCGTCGGCTTTATCCTCAGCCATGC
>JBKBQA010000023.1:0-552 GCA_046292765.1 Alcanivoracaceae bacterium
TTCACTGATCGCAGCACCTACGTTGTTCACGTCTGTGCCATTCACGGTATAGGTCGGTGCTGTCACTGCACCTGTCGTACTGTCATAGGTTGCACCACCACCTAAGTTGTTGGCTGTGCTGTTGCCCAATGCATCAGTCTTGTTATCCGCTGCGGCGGTCGCTGCATCCAATTGGCCTTTGTTCACCGCTTGGTCTGCTGTGGTCGCATCTGCAACATTGCTGATGTTGGTGTTCGCAGCATCAATGCCCGCTGTGGTGATGCTTGGTCCACCTGTGATGGTTAAGCCACTGTTGTTTAATTTGCTGTTACCTGCGGTCACGCTATCTAGGTCAAGGTCACGGCTTAGGCTGTATTGAATGGTGTTGCCACTCTTCGCAACTTGTAAGTTCGTTTCGCCTGCTGCTGTGCCGATATCGACCGTATCTCCCGCTTTGATCGCACCTGCATTGGCACCATTGCTGGCTAAGTTCCAACCTTTGTCTAATTCACTGATCGCAGCACCTACGTTGTTCACGTCTGTGCCATTCACGGTATAGGTCGGTGCTGTCAC
>JBKBQA010000024.1:0-540 GCA_046292765.1 Alcanivoracaceae bacterium
AGGGCGGCGCCGGCGGGAGCAGGCTTGGGCCGAGCGACGGCGATGTAGGCGAAGTGGTCGGGCCCGAGCCGGGCCTGCACGAGGTGGACGAGCCGCTGCTCGGCGGCGCGCAAGGCGGCGGCCGCGACCCCTCGCAGGGTGCGCTGGCGCTCGGGCGTGAGGTTCGAGACGGCCCCGGTGGCGTCGACGGCGAGGAACCCGCGGTGATAGACCAGCGCCTCGCCCGGGGCGGCCTGCGCGATCCAGGCGGACAGCCCCACCTCGTCGAGCGCGGGACCAGCGGCCCCGAAGATCGACACGACCCGGCTGCCGTGGATGGTGGAACGGCGCTCCATCATGCCGCCCCCCGAACGCTGTCGGCGGTGTGCGTGAGTTGGTCCTTCTCGAAGGCGAGGATGTCCTCGAGCCGGTAGACCACCCGGCCGCCGAGTTTCATGTAGGCGGGGCCTTCCCCGGCCCATCGCCAGCGCTCGAGCGTGCGGTGCGAGATTGTCCAGCGCCGCGCGAGCTCCTTCTGTGTGAGGCAGGTCTTCTGCTGCA
>JBKBQA010000025.1:0-538 GCA_046292765.1 Alcanivoracaceae bacterium
TGCTTGGCGCGGCCCCGGTGCTGCTGTTGTGCCGCGTCTCCAAGGACTCGGTAAAAGCTCGACTCCGAAGCCAGATAAATACCCTGATCTGCCAGCCGGGGCACGATCTGGCTCGGTGGCAGGCTGCCAAAGGGGCCGCTGTTGCAGACCGACAGGATCCGCTGACGCTCCTCGGGCGTCAGCGCCTGACTCGGTACCGGGCGCTCGGCGCCCGGACGTCCATCGACTTTCACGTCGCCATCCTCCAGCCAGCGTTGATGGGTGCGTACACTGATACCCGCCTCCTCGCAGGCGCGCCATTTGCGCGCGCCGGCTGTTACCGCTTCATTAACCCACGTCACAATCTGCTGCCGCTCCGGGTGTGGGATCAGTCTTCCTCGTTGTTGTCCCAGAGGGCATTGAGCTTTTTTCGCAGGGCAAGCAAGGCTGCTGTCTCCGCCAGTGCCTTGTCCTTCCGGTTCAGCTCTTTCTCCAATTGCCGTATCCGCTTGCGGGCCTCCTTGCCCGCCTTCTGCTCGCGCAACTGGCGGGCCTCGCC
>JBKBQA010000026.1:0-523 GCA_046292765.1 Alcanivoracaceae bacterium
TGGCTCCTGCCGCTGCCGCCTCACCACGGCAGCCTCTTGCTGAGCCTGTGGCAGCTGCGTCGAGTGATGTTCAGGTTTCGTCGCTAGCGGCGCCGCCAGTTGCTGCAGCGTCGGCGGTGCCGGCGAAAGCCGCTGCCAAAGCGAAGCCGCCCGCGCCTGCAACGGCAGCAGCTGCCGCCAAGCCTGCCGCTGTTGCGCAGTCGTCACGCGCGCGGGGCCGCTCGCCCGCGCGCACGCACGGCGCGCCCAAGCCTACCCCAGACGCTGCCACCACCACCGCTGCTGCTGCCACCACCGCTGCCGTCGCCACCGCTGCCACCACTGCCACCGCTGCCACCTCTGCCACCGCTGCCACCGCTGCTGCTGCCGCCACCACCGCCACCGTCGCCACCGCTGCCACCACCGCCTCTGCGTCGACCGGCGCAGTTGTGCGGGCAGCCGCCCCCTCTGCCGCTGCTGCCAAGGTGGCGCCAGCGGTGCCAGCGGTGCCAGCGGCCACTGCAGCGCCGGTGCCCTCCGCCTC
>JBKBQA010000027.1:0-506 GCA_046292765.1 Alcanivoracaceae bacterium
CCCCGGGCCGCGTGTTCGACATGATCAACCGCGGCGCGCTGAAGCTGGACAACACGGCGCTGTTCTGCCTGGACGAGGCGGACGAGATGCTGTCTCGAGGCTTCAAGGATCAGATCTATGACGTGTTCAAGTTCCTGCCCGAGAAGGTGCAGGTGGCGCTGTTCTCCGCCACCATGCCGTCCGACGTGCTGGACGTGACGCGCCGCTTCATGCGCGAGCCCATCCGCATCCTGGTCAAGCGCGACGAGCTGACCCTGGAGGGCATCAAGCAGTTCTACGTGTCGGTGGAGAAGGAGGAGTGGAAGTTCGACACGCTGTGCGACCTCTACGAGACGCTGACCATCACGCAAGCCATCATCTACTGCAACACGCGAAGGAAGGTGGACTGGCTGATGGAGCGCATGCAGGCCAAGGACTTCACCGTGTCGTGCATGCACGGTGACATGGACCAGCGCGAGCGCGACATTATTATGCGCGAGTTCCGCAGCGGCTCGTCTCGTGTGCTG
>JBKBQA010000028.1:0-505 GCA_046292765.1 Alcanivoracaceae bacterium
GGCCGGCGGCACCCGCTGCCCCGCACGTGGACGCGCGGATGGCCACGCATGACTCGCTGCTGGTGCGCTGGGGCCCGCCCGCGCAGGCGGCAGGCGTGGCCGTGCACGCCTCCACGCGCTATGAGCTGCAGCACCGCCGACAGGGTGACGTGGTGTGGCTGCATGTGGCCGCCCCCGTGGCCGCGCGTGGCCGGCCGCATGCAGCGGTGCAGTCAGTGCGCGTGCGCGTGGATGTAGGCCACGACCTGACCAGCGGCACCTTCCGACTGGCGTTTGGTGACGCTGCCTCCGACCCGCTGCGCCACGATGCCAGCGAGAAGGAGGTGCTGGCGGCCGTGCGGGCACTGGGCAGAGGGGCGGTGCCGGTGGCGGCGCGGCGCGTGGGCCCGGACGCGCAGGTGCGTCACGTGCGCGTGGTGCCGCGTGGCGCCGCGTGGCGCCGCGAAATGCCGTGTGCTACTGCTGACCGGTGCTGCAGGGCGCGTATGCGTGGGTGATCACGTTT